>NZ_FOTI01000091.1 GCF_900114545.1 Halanaerobium salsuginis | reverse complement strand
CATTGCTAAGTATTTAAGAGTAATTCAAAAAAACAAAGAGATAACATGATTCAAACGGTGCTATTTAGATTTCACAACATTTGTCAAAGAACCATGATTTATAATTGAATTTTTTTTAAATAAATTAGTCCAGGCAGTTAACTAGATATTTAGTGTGAATTAGTAATTATAAAACAATATCTGTCAGTTTAATCTTATTAATTTAAGCTAATAGAAGCTATTTCTTTAATGACTGACATTTTTTTAATATATTTTAAAAGAGAAGCTATTTTTAAAAGTAGCTTAAAAAGTATTTAATGGTTATAAGACTGGTTTGTTTTTTACTGGTATATCTTAGCTTGATATTGTTTTTACTGTTTTTAGGAGGTGTTTGCTTGGCTAATTTATTAAAGTTTTATGGATTGGGATCATTTTATCTTGAATATCAGTCCATAAAAATTGATGGCAGTAATTGGGTTTCAAAACGAGCCTTAGAATTATTAATGTATTTATCTTTTAAGCTGGGAAGAAGAACAGATGCTGAAGAAATTATTGATCTTTTCTGGCCAGACTCTGATCTTGAAACAGGGAAAAATAAGTTATATAACACAATTTACTTACTTCGCAAGTCACTACAGCGAGCAGGACTTGAAAAAGAACTAATTAAATCACTTCAGGGTGGTTATTTAATTAATAATAACTATCTCCTCTGGACTGATTGGGGTTATTTTATTGAGAAAGGGCACTTATATTTGCAGCAAAAAAATGTGTCTACTGCTGAATTGACTGAATTATTAAAAATTTATCGAGGTGATTTTTTTGCATTATTAAGATATGAGAGCTGGCCGAAGAATCAAAGAGATATTTTATCTGGTTTACATTTAGCTTTATTAGAAAAATTGATAATTAAATTGTATGAAAACGATGATTATCAGCTTTTATTTAACTATTTAAATCAGGGGCTTAATCTCGATCCCTATGCAGAAATATTTTATTTAATCTATTTTAAAGTATTTGTGAAACTTGGTAAGACAAAAGAGGCAATCAATATCTATCAAAAGTGCAAAGATATTCTGGCTGCAGAACTTGACTTAGAGCCTGGCCCAGAACTACAGCAAGAGTATTTAAATTTAAAAGCTAAACAAGATATAATAATCAAAAATAAGCTTGATTTTAAACAAACAGAGATTGGAACAGGAGCCATGATCTGTGATCAGGAAAGCTTTAAAAAAATTTATGAACTTGAATTAAGATCAGCTAAAAGAAAAAATATAAAATTTATTTTGCTGACTATTGATTTAAGTAACTCTCAAATTAATAGTGACTTTAAAAATGTTATTAAGCAAACAGGAGCAGTTTTAAGAACAGGAGATGTAATTTGTAGCTGTAATAAAAAAATTCATATAATTCTTAGAGAGATTGGATTTAAAGATACTGGAATAATTTTAACTAGATTTGATCAAGTTTTTAAAAGATTTAATTTAGCTGGTCAAGCTTCAATTGATTTAAAAGAAGTTAATTAAAAGAATAATTTAGAAATACTAAGGTCTTACCTTAAAAGGTAAGACCTTTTTTTTATAAAAATTTAGTTTAATATTTTGGTTCTTTGACAAATGTTGTGAAATCTAAATAGCACCGTTTGAATCATGTTATCTCTTTGTTTTTTTGAATTACTCTTAAATACTTAGC
>NZ_FOTI01000083.1 GCF_900114545.1 Halanaerobium salsuginis | reverse complement strand
CACAAAGCTTGCAATCATAGGCAGCAAGAAATATAACGGCAAGCTTTCCGCCAGGTCTAAAGGCACAGGCACGTCGGAAATCCCAGTAACGTTATGTGAAATTATGACATAAATCTTTTAATGAACAAGGAGGTAAAAAATGAGTGTAAAAAACCCAATAATAGAATTAGAAAAAACAAAACTATGGAAATATTTATATGAAATAAATAAGGAATATGCCCAAAAGTCTAAAGTTTTTGTTCAAAAAATATCACCTTTATTATCATCTATACATAATCACTTTCCCTATTATACTCGCCATGATGTACATCATGGTTATGAAGTGTTAATTAGAATGGAACAAATTATAGATTCTAATTGTCTTAAAAAGGGGAGTGAAATAGCTTTCAATTCTGAAGAAACTTTTCTACTAATTTGTTCTGCTTATTCTCATGACCTTGGTATGACTGTATTTCCTGGTGAAGCAGAAAAATTATGTGATAAATTTGAGTTAAATGATAAAGATGATTGGGAAACAGATAATGATTTACAGGACTTTTTACGTGAACATCATTCTAGGCGTGGAGGGAAGTATATTTTAGATCATTATAAAGAATTAGTCATTCCGAAAAAATTAATAGGATTTTTAAATGAATTAATGAGATCTCATAATTTATCAATACATGAATTAGAAGTACAGCTTGATAGAAGGGTTGCAACGGGAGAAAAAGAAATTGATTTAAAGCAACTAGCTTGTATATTATGTATTGCTGATGCATTAGAATTTAGTGATACAAGAGTTATAGATGGAGTTTTAGATAACCTAGAAAAGAGAACAGAACCAAGAGCACAAATATCTTATCGGGAAAATATGAAACATATTTGTATAGGAGATAATGTTGCAATAGGATCTGATGGGAAAGTAATTTTTTCTGGTTCTTTTGAAAAACCAGAAGTTTTAAATATTGCTCATAAGACTGTAGATTTAATAGAAAATTGGGTGAAGCAATATTGTGATATAGATTATAAATCTTCAAAAAAAAGATTAAAATTAAGGTCTGATTCATTTATTAGGGATTTTAATATTATAGGAGTAGATTTTGAAAGATTAGGTATTAGAATAAAGAAAGAAAATATTATAAATTTAATATCTTCTAATTCTACTTGGTCTAATGATAATAGTGTTCCATTAAGAGAATTATTACAAAATTCAGTTGAGGCATGCAGATATAGACAATATAATACTCCAGAAAGTAGACAATATACTCCTAAAATTAAGGTTGATTTTGATCGAAATAATTCAAGTATAATTATAGAAGACAATGGATGTGGAATGAGTAAAAATATTATACTAAATAACTTTTTAACAATAGGGAACAGTAGAGCAAATATGGAAGTATATAAAAGTTATGGATATAATTCATTGGCTCGATTTGGGATTGGTTTTTGGTCAGTATTTACAATTGCTTCTGAAGCAGTTGTTGAAACAGCACCATTTGAATTGTTAAATAATAAAAATATTTCATATAAAGTTTCTGGTTATAAATTTAAAGTAAGTATAGAAAAATTTAAAGATTATACAGTATTTAAACCATTGAAAAGAAAAGTTGGAACCAAAATAATATTAAAATTGAAAGATGACATAAGTATGGATGATATTTTAATTAAATTACATAATCAAATTTTTTGTTCTAAAATTCCTATAGAGATTTCAACACTAGAAGAAAAAAAGTATATTTCAAAAAAACCTGTTCCCGCTGATTATAAAGAGGTTTTTAGTGCTAAAAGAAGTATAGCTCACGATAGTAATGTAAAATTATTCAAATGGAAAAAACAAAAATCAAATTTGGAAGCTTCTATAAGCCTAGCATATCGAATTGAAAATGGGAAAGCTACTTTTCTTCTTGAAGATGGAGAAAGTTCTATGTTGACTTTAACAGGACATAATACATCTTCTAAAATTGGGATTTGTGGGTTTAAAATTCAATCTAGAATAGAACATTTATGTTTTGATATTGATAGAGTTGGTTGTTATTATATAAATACTCTTGACCCCCAGGATTTTGAATTTAGACTTGATAGACATGCACTTTTAAATAGTCCTAAAGTTAAAAAATTCAAAATACAACTAGCTAATTTTATTCATGATGGTTATAGAGAGTTTTTACGTAAATTTAATTCTTATACACCTGAATATATATATAATTTAAACATGCAATCTCGATTACATGGTGGTAATGTTTATGATAAGTATACAAAAGATAATCTTTTTATTGGTTCTCAAAATTATTCAGATCTAATATGTTTTAAGCTGTACAAGGTAGAAAAAAATAAAGAATTAAGAAATGCTAATATTAATTATATAACTTTAGATGAACTATTAGAAATGTCAGTTAATATATGGACTTGCCAAACATCAATTTCACATAACTTTCGATCATCAGCTAAAGGAATTCATATAAGTGCGAAACAACTACTTAAAACATTATATGATTATGTTTTAAATAAAGGGAATTTAAAAAATGACAATTATTTATTAGAACCTTGTGTTGAAGGTTCAATGCTGTATGATAATGATTCAAATGCTGAAATTCATATAATGGATGTAAACATACCTGTTTCTCAAACTAATTATATTACTGATTATACTAATATTATTAAAATTTCAACTGATACAATTGTACCATCAGAAGAACATAATTGTGTAATAGCTGTCATCTTGCAATTTAATCCAGTAAAATTTATCAGTTTAAATCAGTATAAAATAGCTAAAAATACAGCTTGATTTTCACATTAAATTAGTAAA
>NZ_FOTI01000045.1 GCF_900114545.1 Halanaerobium salsuginis | reverse complement strand
AACTCTTTACTTTTTACAAATATCCAGATAGTATTCAAAAATCAATTTATACAACTAACTGGATTGAAAGAGCCAATAAAGAAATCAGAAAAAGACTTAAAACAATGAATAGTTTACCAAATGAAAAGGCAGCAGAAAAAATACTATATCTTAAAATCTTAGACTATAATTCTAAGTGGTCAGAACGAAGACTAAAGGGATTTTTAGCTGCTAGAGATAAACTAATTCAACTATTTGAAGAACGATATTAATTTATTTACACAAAATACTTGACGTTACCTGAAAGACCTGTTAAAAGAGCATGAATTACATATAATAAAGGAGCCAGAAACATAAAGCTAAATTCAATTGGCTCGGTGATTCCTGTTAAAAAAGATGTTAATGCTACACTAAGAAAAATACCAGCAACTGCAGATTTGTTTTCTGGTTTAGCTGCATGATACATTGCTAGAGCTGCAGCTGGTAAGCCGAACATAAAGATCGGGAAAAATCCTGACATAAAAAATCCAGCACTGGGGTCACCTGCAAAAAAGCGGGAAAGATCTCCAGTAACTACTTCACCTGCAGCATTAGTAAATTCTCCAAAAACAAACCAGATAAAACTGTTAATTACATGATGAAGACCAACTGGAATTAATAATCTATTTAAAAATCCATAAACAAAAACTCCGATTGCACCTGCATTAATTATCCACTGTCCAGCTAGTTGAATTACATTTTGGATTGGCGGCCAGATAAAGCCAAATACACCTGCCAGAATAACACCAGCTGCTCCAGTAATAATTGGCACAAAACGACGTCCTCCAAAAAAGCCAAGAAAATCTGGTAATTTTATGGCATGAAAACGATTATAAAGGACTCCTGCTGTTAATCCACCAATAATACCAGCCAGAACTCCCATATTAATATCAGCATTAATTGCTTGAGTACCATTAGTAATTACAAAATAACCAACTGCTCCTGCTAGGCCAGCAGAACCTGAACTATCAAAAGCTATTCCAACCGCTACTCCAATTCCAAATAAAAGAGCTAAATTATCAAAAATAGCAGAACCTGCTGCCATAATAAAAGGAATATCCAGGACATCTGGTGCCCCTAATCTTAATAATAAAGCTGCAGCAGGCAAAACTGCTATCGGCAACATTAAAGATTTACCTATTCTTTGTAACTGAGCAAATATTTTCTTCATTAAATAATCCTCCCTATTTTACAAGTAGATCTAAATTATAAAATATTGACTAATTACAAAAATTTTATGATAAAAACTTTAACCTCCTCTTTTCTACCATCTGAATAATAAATCTCAGTTTTAAACAGACGGAAATTTTTGAATATTAACTCTTATTTATAATTATAACTTACTATTCATTTTACTGTCAAGAATATTAAAAAGGATAGCCATAATTATGGCTATCCTTTTTAATTTAAATAATTATTTAGCTTAACTTAATTTAGTTTTTAGGCCGAGCTTTATACTTAGTATGCAATAAATGATGTGATTCTCCACCTAATGGCTCACCCAAAAATTCTTTATAAAGTTTTACTATTTGAGGATTCTCATGTGATTTCCTGATTTTACTGCTATCATCAATACTGGCTAGCCCTTGAGCTCTTTTATCTTTCTTTTCATTAGTAGCAGGTCTAGGCTGTCCACCACCACCCACACAGCCATGCGGGCAGGCCATTACTTCAATAAAATCAAAATCACATTCACCAGCTCTAACACGTTCTAATAATTTTTCTGCATTACCTAGTCCATTAGCAATAGCAACTTTAATTAGTCTATCACCAATTTTTACTTCAGCATGATTAACACCCCGGAAACCAAGATTTAAACGTTCCAGAGCTTCTCCTGTCAATTCTTCTTTCACTGTTCGAACAGCTGCTTCAGCTACTCCGCCGGTTGTACCAAAGATAGTACCAGCACCAGTCGACTCACCCATTAATTCATCATATTCTTCATCAGGAAGATCTTTAAAATCAATTCCCATCTCTTTTATCATCCGGGCAAATTCTCTGGTAGTTAAAACAGCATCAGTATCTTTAAAGTCACTACCATTGATTTCTTCTCTATCTTTTTCAAATTTCTTGGCAGTACAAGGCATAACAGCAACTGTATAAATCTTTTCTGGATCAATTCCTGCTTGTTCTGGATAATAAGTTTTGCCTAGAGCAGAAAACATCTGCATTGGTGATTTAGCAGAAGAAAGATGAGGCAGTAAATCAGAGAAATTATGCTCAGCATATTTTACCCAACCTGGACAGCAGGATGTAATATGCGGTAGTTCTCCTTCCCCATTTAATTTCTTTAAAAATTCATTTCCTTCTTCCATAATTGTTAAATCAGCTGCAAAATCAGTTGAGAACACTTGATCAAATCCCATTCTTCTTAAAGCAGCTACCATTTTACCAGTTACAACTGTTCCTGTTTCCATTCCAAATTCTTCACCTAAAGTAGCCTGAACAGAAGGAGCAGTTTGAACAATTACATGCTTATCATTATCTTCCAGAGCAGCCCAGACTTTTTCAATTTCACTTAATTCTGTAATTGCTGCTACAGGACAGACTGTAGCACATTGACCACAATTAGCACAATTTATTTCTGCTTGTGGTAGATCAAAAGCAGTTACTACTATAGAATCAAAACCGCGATTAGTAAATTGAAGCGCTGAAACTCCCTGAACTTCTTCACAAATTCTAACACAGCGGCCACATAAAATACATTTATTTGGATCTCTTTTAAGAGCTGGACCAGTTGTATCTAGCTCATGAACTCTTTTTTCACCGGAAACTCTTTCAACATCCTGAGAACGAATCCCTAACTCATAGGTTATTTCTTGAAGCTCACAGTGATTATTTCGATCACAACCAAGGCAATCATTGGGATGATTTGCTAATAATAATTCTACATTTCTTCTTCTGGCTCGTCTAGCTTTCATGCTGCGGGTACTAATGATCATGCCCTCTCTAACTGGTGTTGCACAAGAAGCCAGCAATTTACCACTTTCTTCGTCTTCTACCATACAAACTCTACAGGCTCCATGCAGGCTTAAGTCGGGATGATAACAAAGAGTTGGAATATCAATCCCTAATTCTTTAGCAGCTTCTAAAACTGAAGCATCAGAATCAACTTCTATAATTTGCTTATCTATTGTTAATTTTACTTTACTCATTAATTTACCTCCTATTATCAGAGTTTATCCCTGTGAAATGGCACTAACAGGACATTCAGGCTCACAGGCTCCACAAGCTATACAAACATCAGGGTCAATAGTAAACGGATTTTTGATTTCACCACTAATTGCTCCAACAGGACAAACACGTGAACATTTGCTACAGCCAATACAAGCTTCTTCATCAATTACATAAGCTTCTGCTAAATCTGAGCAAACACCAGCTGGACAGTTATGATCATGAATATGGGCCTCATATTCATCTCTAAAATGCCTAATTGTACTTAAAACAGGATTAGGTGCTGACTGGCCAAGTCCACAGAGAGAAGTACTCTTAATATGCTCTCCTAGTTCTTGCAGCAGTTCGATATCACCATCTTTACCTTCACCATCACAAATTCTATTTAAAATTTCTAACATTCTTTTGGTACCTTCTCTACAGGGAGTACATTTACCACAGGATTCACTTTGAGTAAAGTTAAGGAAAAATCTTGCTACATCTACCATGCAGGAATCTTCATCCATAACAACCATCCCACCAGAACCCATCATAGTACCAACACTAATTAAAGAGTCGTAATCAATTGGCAGATCAAGGTATTCTTCTGGTAAACAACCACCAGAAGGTCCACCAGTTTGGACTGCTTTAAATTTCTTACCATTAGTAATTCCATCACCTATATCAAAAATAACTTCTTTTAAAGTAGTTCCCATTGGAACCTCTACTAGACCAGTATTATTAATTTTACCAGTTAAAGCAAAAACTTTTGTCCCAGCACTACCTTCTGTTCCAATACTAGCAAATTCTTTGGCCCCATGTTTAATAATATAAGGAACATTAGAATAAGTTTCTACATTATTAATATTTGTTGGTTTACCCCACAAGCCTTTTACTGCTGGATAAGGAGGCCGGGGAGTTGGCATCCCTCTTTTACCTTCAATTGATGCCATTAAAGCTGTTTCTTCTCCACAAACAAAAGCCCCTGCACCTTTTTTAATATGTAGTTTAAAATTAAAACCACTACCAAAAATATCATCGCCAAGTAATTCATATTCTTCAGCAGCTGCAATTGCTTTTTCTAGTCTCTTAATAGCTAAGGGATATTCTGCTCTTACATAAACATAACCTTCATCAGCTCCAATAGCATAAGCAGCAATCATCATGCCCTCTATTAAACGATGAGGATCACCTTCCAGCAAACTTCTGCCCCTGGGTCTCCTTCATCAGCATTACAGACCACATACTTTTTATCACCATCTGAGTTTTTAGCAAACTGCCATTTAAGACCAGTTGGGAAACCCCCACCACCACGGCCGCGCAGACCAGATTCCTTAATTTCATCAACAACAGTCTGCGAATCCATTTCTGTTAAAACTTTACCAATTGCTTCATAGCCACCTAGTGCTATATATTCATCAATATCTTCAGGATCAATTTTACCACAATTAGTTAAAACAATCCGGTGCTGTTTTTTATAAAAATCTATATCTTTATAGGAAGGGATTTGCTCCTCAGTCAATGGCTCTTTAAATAATAAACGCTCAACTGTTCTTCCTTTTAATAGATGTTCTTCAACAATTTCTGCCACATCATCTGCTTTTACCTCACAATAAAATACACCTTCAGGATAAATAATCATAATTGGTCCCTTTTCACAGAAACCATGACAGCCTGTTTCAACTATTTTAATTTCTCCTGTTAAATCATGTGAAGCTAATTCTTCTTCCATTGTATCTTTTATTGTTTTGGAACCAGAAGAAACACAGCCTGTCCCGGTACAAACTAAAACATGGGAACGATAAATAGAATCCTTCATTAAAAAGTGCCTCCTTTTATAAGCTTAGTGTTTTGCAATAACTAAATCTGTAACTACATTACCATTAACTACATGCTCTGAAATAATTTTTGGAATATCTGCTGTTGTTAAATTTCCATAAGTAACTCTTTCTTTCCCTGGTAATTTAACATCAATTAAAGGCTCTTTTTCGCACATTCCTATGCAGCCTGTTTGAGTTATTCTTACATCAAGTTCTCTTTTTTCAACTTCTGCCAATACAGATTTTAAAATTTCTCTGGCTCCAGCTGCTATACCACAGGTTCCCATTCCAACAATTATTTCAGCTCTGGTTCCCTGATCACGCTTTTTCATTTCTCTCTGGACTTTATCTCTTAATTCTTTTAATTCAGCTAAAGTTTTCATTAAAAAGCTTCACCTCCGCGTATTTTTGCTAAATTTTCCTGAATATATTCTCTCAGCCAGACTGTTACCTGCCTATTCTGAATAGATAAGTCATCTAATTCTTGTTTGATTTTCCGTGTATCAAAATCAAAAGAATTATTTTCATAGTAATGCTGATAAATTAAATCAACCTTATCACCACTGGCAGCAATAAAATTGCTGATAGTTGTTGTTATATCTCCAAGAGGAGCCCGATCAAGATGATCATATTGAAAATTTGCTTCTACATCTGTACCTTCGCCTGGAGTTGATTTTATAATTAACTTGCCTGCACAGCTTTCAGCTGCACTTTTAAATAAAGCTAAACCAAGTCCAACTTCTCTAGTTGTTCTACTAGTTACAAATGGATCTGTTATTTGGGCAAGTTTTTCTGCACTAATTCCTTTACCATTATCACTGATTTCTATAGTCAAAAGATTATCAGAAACAGGTTTTTCATTAATTACTAATTTAATTAAGTTAGCTCCTGCTCGGCGAGAATTTTCTATAATATCAATGATATGTAATGATAGTTCTCGCATTTCTATTTATATCTTGCCAATATCTCTGGAACTTTTTCAGGAGTTAAACGACCATGGGTATCATCATTAACCATTATTACAGGAGCCAATCCACAGGCACCAATACAGGCTACAGATTCTAGAGTAAAGTTTAGATCATCAGTTGTTTCCCCAGCATCAATACCAAGTTCATCTTTAATGGCAGTTAAAATACCATCACCGCCTCTAACATGACAGGCAGTTCCCATACAAACTCTAATAATATTATTACCACGTGGTTCTTGATGGAATTGACTATAAAAAGTTACAACTCCATAAACCTGACTTAAAGAAAGATTTAGGCCCAGAGCAATTTCTTTTAAAACTTCTTCTGGTAGATAACCATATTCCTCCTGTGCTTCCTGTAAAACAGGAATTAGATACCTTTCTTTTTTTCATAGCGAGCTAAAATGTCCTGTAGTGGTTTTAAAAATTCTGCTAATTTTTCTTTAGTCATTTCCGACATCAAAAATTACCTCCTTGAAATTTAAGTATTAATTATTTCTATGCCTCTACCATTAATTTTTTCCAGACAAAATTTAAATTCCTGAAAAGAAAATCCTGTTTCTGCGATAAGTAAATTCTGATAGCTCTGAATTTCCTGCAAATAATGACTATCAGAATTCTGCATAAATTGATAATTTTTTAACCAGGGATATTTGCCAATCATCCTGGTTGGCGTTGTATTTTTAGAAATTTCAACTGTACTAAGCTTAATCTCTGGTGGAATAAAACCAAGTTGAGATAAAATACTATTGCTTCTGTCAAGATGAGAAGGAACCACTATTCCCCCTAACTTTTTAACTTTTAGTAAACAGTCAGCTAAATTTAAATCAATTGCTGTCGCCAGCAGGCGATTTATTTTCGCTGAATATTGATCTGTATAATCACATTCAATTTGCGGGCCAAAAAAATCTTCGTCATTAGCTTGATCAGGCAAGTGATTGTAGACAATTTCCTGCCACTCAAAAAGTGAACTTAATCCAGGAAAGTAGCAAAGAATGTGAATTTCTTCTTTTGTTTCTGTTTCCATAGCTGGTATAAAATAAAGATTAAACTTTTCACAAAAATACTTAAAGACAGCTGCATTAGCTGCACTATTATGATCAGTTAGCGCTACCACTTGCAGCCCAATTTCACTGGCTTTTTTTACTATTTCAGCTGGTGTCATTAGCAAATCTCCACAGGGAGAGAGTACAGAATGAAGGTGAAGATCAGCTTTTAACTTAAGCACCTAAATCCCACTAGCTGCCAATTTAGCTGCTAACTCATAACATTTATCTGAACTTTTTAAAAGATTAACTCCTTTAGCTTCTGCTTTCTGAATAGCCTGCTCATCATATTCAAATCCTTCTACTAAAATAACAGCTGAAATTTCCACTAATAAAGCAACTGCTACTACATTTTGATGTCCCTGAACAGTAAGCCAGAGATTAGACTTTTCAGCTCTTGCCATTACATTACTTAATAAGTCACCACAATAAGCACCATCAATCTCAACTGTAAGATTTGGTCCGGCTATAACTTCAAGTTCGAATTTTTCTACAAGTTCTTTAGCTGTCATTATTATTATCCTCCTCTTTACTGGACATTACTGGTGGTAATTCATGGGCCAGAATAGAAAGATCATCAGCCAATTTACCTAACTGCTTTCTTAACATAAATATACAGTCTGTTCTTGCTGCCAGACCATTTACTATATCTTCAGCAAAAGTCTTACAATCTGGAGCACCACAGGCTGCACAATCTAGTCCTGGTAAAATTTCTATTTCTCTCTGTAATTGCTCAAGCTTTTGCATTGCTTTTTTAAAGTCTGAATCAAGTTTTGAAACATTATCAGCAATTATATTTTCAGTTAAATAAAATTTATATAAACTGTCCTGCTTATCAGTTTGATTAAGCAGCTTGTTTTGCTGTTGCTTTATAATATTTCGAACTCTTACTTCTAAATTATACTGAGCCTGATACGGATTAATTACATTTAAAACTCCCCCAATACAGCCATTAACACATGAAGTAAGCTCAAAATATTTTATCTCAGCAGAAATATTATTGCGTTCTATTTCATTTAATAGTTTTTTTACCTGAGAAATACCAGAAACACTTAAAGTATTAATTTCCTGCCAGGAGTTAAGAATACTTTCTTCTCCTCCTTCTTTTCCCCAGACTGTTGCCAGACTAAGCTGATCAACATCAAACTCTGGTTCAATCTCTATTTTTTCTAGAGAATCATAAATTTTTTTATAAATATTTTCAACTCCAATTGCCCCAGTTAGAAAGCTCTTTTGCTGCCCAGAAATTTTATTAACTGTAGTCAACTTGGCAGGACAGGGAGTCAGAAAAAATATATCTGGCTTGTAATTATGTTTAGCTTTAAATTCTTGCCGAATTTTTTCTGCCAATAACTCAACCGGTGATTTTAACGGCAACAGCATCTCAATTAAATCTGGAAATTGTAGTTTAATTAATCTGACAATTACTGGGCATGAAGTAGAAATATAACTGCCAGAATTATTATTTAGAAATTTAAGTGTCTGCCGTGAAAGAGCTGCCGCAGATTCTGAAACATCATATACTGCCTTAAAACCAAGCTCTTTAATTGCAGTTTTTAATCTAAAAGCAGATATTTCAGGAGAGAATTGACCATAAAAACTGGGAGGGATTAGCAAAACTGGGTAATTACTTTTAAGAGCAATATTTAAAGTATCAGTTTCTGTATATTTGGCATGATATTCACAAGATCTGATACACTCAGCACAATCTATACAAAAATCTTCTTTTATCCAGGCTCTACCCTGATGAACTCGAATCGCCTTAGTAGGACAGCCTTTAACACAGCTAGTACAGCCCTCACATTTATCTTCTTTTAAAAGCACTGAATGCTTTTTGCTCATTATAATCCTCCTGCTGGATATTAAAACAATTTAATCAAAACTTTAACATGAGTACCATTTTCTTTTGATGATTCTATTGTAAGTTTATCGGCATACCTTTTTACATTTACCAGACCCATTCCAGCTCCAAATCCCATTTCTCTAATCTCATTACTAGCTGTTGAATAACCAGGAGTAAATGCTTTATCGAGATCTTCAATTCCCGGGCCAACATCATCAACTCTAATCTCCAACTCTTCTTCGGAAATCAGGGCTGTAATTTCTCCACCTAAAGAATGGATTACAACATTCATTTCTAGTTCATAAGTTACGATAGAAGTTTTTCTAACTAGATCAGAATTAACTCCCAATTTGCGCAAAATATTTTTCAAATTACTGGAAGCTTCTCCACCACTCTGAAAATCAAAACTTTCAATCTCTTTACACATTATTTGCTGCTTTTGCAAAGATTAGATCAACTCCTGCTAAATATTTGGAGGTTCAATATAATTCATTTCTTCCGGACCAATTCCATACTTATACAAAATACCACAGGCTTCAAAAAGCGGCTTCGCTGTGGAATAAAGAAAAATATCAAGCTGATTAGCCAGAGCAACTGTTTCTATTTGTGGATCTTTGCCTCTGACAAAAACAATTATTTTAATCCCTACCATTTCAGCTGTTCTAACTACCTGAGGATTAGTTAGTCCTGTTAAAAGCAGGGTTTTTTCATTAGAAAAAGCCAGAACATCACTCATTAAATCTGCACCACAGGCATTAAGTATTTCAAAATCATCGGAATAACCCTGGCCCTCAAAAATGATGTCTGCCTTAAGAAGAGTTTTTAGCTCTTTTAGATTCATTTTAAACCTCCATAACTAAATAATAACTGATTTTTGTCATTATTGCAATTTATAAAATTTTTTCACAAATCTTTAGTGATTTACTTCACTTTATCAAGCGAAGATAAGCTAAGAAAAGTATATGATAATTTTTTCACACTGTCAAGTAAAAAAGCTTAAAATTGTGTTAATTCACTCTCTTATAATTCAATTAAACCAAGACTAATTTCTAATGATTCATTAACAGCCTCAATAACATCTTCACCTAAATGAGCAATGTGTCTCTGTAATCTTTTTTTATCAAGGGTTCTTATCTGCTCTAGTAAAACAACTGAATCTTTATCAAGATTAGTATAGTCAGCAGGAATTTCAACATGAGTTGGTAATTTAGCTTTATTAATCCGGGAAGTTATTGCAGCAACTATTACTGTAGGACTATATTTATTCCCAATATCATTCTGAATTATCAGAACTGGCCTCACTCCTCCCTGTTCTGAACCAACAACTGGATTTAAATTAGCGTAAAAAACATCACCCCTTTTTACTTCCAACTTTTTCACACTCCACCAGTCTCTGCTCATAACATAAATAAGAATAACATTCGCTAGATAATCCTTCATCAGCTAACTGCTGATTAAGACCGGCCATTTTTTTGTATCCATCACGTAAATTATTGCGTACTTCCTCTTTTTTTAATTCTTTTAGATAAAACTTAATTGCCTCCAGCAAAAAGACATTACGCTGCTGACCTCTTTTACGACAGTTATCCTCAATCTCTTCCACCATATAAATAGGTAAGTTAATACTTAATTTCCTATCTTCTGACAACAGCTCCACCTCCACAAAATCAATTATTATAACTAATTATATTATATCTTTTTTCGAGCATATTTTCAATTCTTAAAAAGAAAAAGATGAGACTAGTTCGTCCCATCTTTAGAAAGTGATACATTCTTAACCAATTCTTCATTTACTGCTGCAATTTTTTCATAGCCTTGAACCATTTCTTTCACAATTTCTTCTCGTTCAGATTTTGTGAAATTCCTTTTACGGCGCAGCCTATCCACTTTGATCCCACCTCACCATAAAACAATTTAAAGCTTTTAATGAAATAATTATAACTCAATTATAAAACACTGTCAATGAATAATTATTACTAATATTTCCATTTTTTAGAGAAGGTAGCTTTAGCTGTAAAATAGCTGCTATAATTTATAATATAAACCAATTTTTTTAGTATAAATTAATAAATTTGCATATACTTCTTCCTGACAAATTGTTTTACTATCACCAACAAAAATTATTTTCCTTCTAGCTCTTGTTAAGGCTAAATTAAGCTGATTTAAATTTTTCAATAAACCAAGATTGGCAGATTGATTACTGCGAACTGCAGAATAAATAATTAACTCTTTTTCTCTACCCTGAAAAGCTGCTGCTTGATTAATCTCAACTTGAGCAAACTTATTATGCTGGTTAATTAAATTTATTTGAGCAAGATAAGGAGTAATTACACCGATATCTGCTGCTGATAAATTAGATTTTACTGCCTGATTAATGAGATCTAGAATAATTTCAGCCTCAACAGGATTATAATAGAGTCCATTTTCATGCAGACAATGCTCAGCAGCCTTCATTTCTGATGTATCTAAAAAAACAAAAGGATAATTTGCCTGCATAGCCTGGACAGTAAAAGCATTATCTGTGGAAGTTTTTATATCAAGATCAGCTAAAGTTATTTTAGCAGCTGACTCATCAGCACGTAATTGATTATCATAAAAATATAAACTAGCAAAGCCCATCAATTTACGGTTCATTCTATATTGATGTTTAAACTTAACTAAACAGTTTTCAGCATAAAGATTAGTTAAACGATCAAACAATGAAGAAGCAAGCCCCTGTTTTGCTGCTTCTTTACTTATAATATCTGGTAAAAGTTCTTTCTGATCTCCTAATAATATTGTCTTTTTTGCTTTTAAAAAAGCTAATAAAGCAGCTGGTTGAATAGCCTGATTAGCTTCTTCAATAATACTTAAGTCAAAATTAAGATCTGTTAAAAATTTTGATCCTACAGCAAAATTAGTTGTACATATTACATCAGCCTCAGTCAAAATTTCCTGAGCTGCTTTTTTTTCAAGATCTTTTACTTGTTCAATAATTTTTTTATCTTCTTGATTTAGTATATTTAAATTAGTTTCTAAATTAAAATTTGGCTGGTCGGTCAGATATTTTTTGCTAAGATCTTTTCTTAATTGTTGTGCTTTCAAATAAGAGTCCTGTTTTACTATTAATTCTGCAAAAGTTGAATTAATTAATTGCTGATCAGAATTAATTGGATAACCAAATCTAAGCAGATTAATTCCTTCATCCAGCAAAAATTCAGACAGCTTATCAACTGTATAATCTGAACTAGCTGTTACCAATACCTTATCTCCAGTTTGAACAGATTGTTTAATTATTTCAACAGCAGTAGTTGTTTTCCCTGTCGCCGGGGGCCCCTGAATCAAATAAATATCTTCTGCAGCCAGAGATTTATTTACTGCTTTTCTTTGTAATTCATTTAAAGTTTCTGATTCAATAATTATTGACTGCTTGTTAAACAAAGGCTTCTGTCTATCTAAGAGAATATCTATTTTCCTTTGCTGAATTTGATTAACGGGTTTTTTTACAGATTCTAAAATGGAATTCATCAAATTAAATTTATCTTTATTAATAAACAAGTCAATTCTGATATCTAAAGAATTATAAACAAATTCTGGAGGCTGAACTGAAAATGATACTGTTAAAAAATAGTCATCTCTTTTTACTACCCGGCCAGTTATACTTTGTTTACCTTTCGATGTATTAGCTGTTATTATTACTGTATTACCAGCTTTAATCTCAGTTGCTGAAATTTTTTGTTCAGGATAAACTGGTTTAAATTTCACTAAAAATAGATGATCAAAAGTAAATCCAGCTTCCTGACCAGTTAAATTCAAAATTGTTCTTCCTCTTGCCTGGCGTTCTCTAGCTGTTAAATACTTCATTTCTAGATTATATTGAGCTTCTCTCTCTGAAAACTCTAATGCAAGTAAATGTTTGAATTTGTGATAATAATCCATAATTTCTTTATCAATTAAATCATCTGGGTTCTGAGCATAAATATTAACTTTAACTCCACCAATTTGATTATTATTCATAATTTCTATTATTTTAGCAGCAGCAGAAAGCTTAACCTCTACCTCTGCTTGTTTTTCTTTGCGTTTAATTCTAATTTTACCAATTTCATCACTTGCTGTTCCGACCTCATTAATAAAAGCACCAACTATATCTCCCGGGCCAATACTTTTATCTATACCTGCAATTATAAGTGTAATCATAAAGACACCTCCAGTTTTATCTATTTTTATTTTCTGGGTCTTTAAATACCTTTGTTCCTACCGTATTTTTTTGTCCTTGATATTTCCCTTGATAAGGATATTCAGCAGCAGCATCCATTAAAGCAAAAACTAGCTGGCAAATTCTTCTACCTGCCTCTAACTTAATGGGAAGACGATTAGCATTATATAGTTCCAGAGTTATTTGCCCTTTAAAACCGGGATCAACCCAACCAGCATTCTGGATAAATAATCCCATTCTACCAATTGAACTTCTACCTTCTACAAAAGCAGTTAGATTATCAGGCAAATTAATATATTCCTTAGTAGTAGCAAGTAAAAAAGAATGAGGCGGAATAATTATTTCCGATCCTTTAAATTCTTCATAACTAACTTCTTCATTTAATGTCATAACTGGAAGCGAGTTTTCATCTACCTTTAAAAAGTCATTGCCAAGCCGCATATCAACTGATGCAGGCTGAATTTGTAAGTCATCAATTGGATCTATTACAAGTTCATTTGTTGCTAACATTTTTTTTATAGTTTTATCTGATAAAATCATTATATTCTCCTTATTTTTGAACTTAAATTTGCTTACTTATTTATTAAAAAATTTATATTTTAATAAATAATCTGCATTTCTGCTTATCTTTAGCAACTCTCTATTTCTAATTTTTTGAATAGAGAGCCTAAATTATCAATAATATTTGAAGCTGTTAAAGAAAAATCACTTAATTTCAGAGCAGAATTTTCTCCTGCTCTGCCATGCAGGTAAACTGCTAAAGCTGCTGCCTCAAACACAGATACTCCTTGTCCAATCAAAGCAGTAACTATACCTGTCAGCACATCACCACTGCCTGCAGTAGCCATTCCATTACAGCCAGTTTGATTAAGAAAAGCAGTCTGATTTTTCCCTGCAATAACAGTTGCTGCTCCCTTTAAAATTAGATTCAAATTATATTGACTGGCAAAATTCCTGGCTATTTCTATTCTCTGCTTTTCTATGTCTGCAATATCTTTGCCAATTAAATGAGCAAATTCTCCAGGATGAGGAGTAAGCAATAATTCTCCTTGATAATCTCTTAAATCATTTAAATCGGTAATTGCGTTAATTCCATCAGCATCAATAATTAATGGCAATTTTAAATTTTTTAGCAAAGCAGTAATAATTTCTTTTATAGCTTTACTTTGACCAAGCCCTGGGCCAACTGCCAGCACATCAAGCTGACTGCTAAATTCAAGTATATCTGTTAAAGCAGTTTCTGCAATATGACCAGATTTAGCTTTCAATATATGACCAACTATTTCAGGCAATTGACTGGCAACAGTTTGCTCAACCTCAGCAGTTGTTAATAAATAAACTAAACCAGAACCAGTCTTGATAGCAGCTCGCGAACTAAAATAAGCAGCACCTGTCATTCCAACAGATCCAGCTAAAATCCCCACTTTGCCAAAACTACCTTTATGGCCATCATTTCTTCTCCTGGGCAATAATTTCAAAGCATCATTTTCTGTAAAAAGCTGTAATCCATCACTTTTTTGTTTAATAGTTGTCGGTTTAATTCCAATCTCAATTATTTTAATCTGACCACTATAATCACGCCCTGGATAAAGTAAAAGACCTCTCTTATAAGCAGCCATAGTAGCAGTGTAATCAGCCTGCAGAGCCTGACCAGCAATACTACCATCAAAACCATTAATGCCGGAAGGAATATCAACTGCGAGCAGCTGCTGGTTTTGCTTAGTTCTATTTTTATTTATTAAAGCAATTATCTGCTTAAAATTTCCCCGTAATTTGCCTTTAATTCCTGTCCCGAGCAGGGCATCAATAATCAGATTACTACTTTGAATAATTTCACTAAAATTTTCTGCTGAGATTTGAGAAAATTCTTTTATGAGTAAATCATAATATTTAGCTAAAGCAAGATTTTCCTGATTAATACCAGTTAAATCTGATTGAGCACAGGCCAAGATGATTAAAGGATCATAGCCCCAATTTTTTAATATTCTAGCTGCAGCAAGTCCATCACCACCATTATTACCTTTCCCAATCAAAATAGTAATTTTTAACTTGTTAGGGGAAATACTGCAATCAGCAAATTCCTTATTTATAATTTCCACTGCATATTCGGCAGTACCACGGGCTGCTGCTTCCATTAAAAGTATTTCTGGTACAGCTGTTGAAATAGTTTCCTGATCACAAGCTGACATTTGTTGTGGAGTTAAAATGTTCAATTAATTTCCCCCTTCTAGAATAATTTGAGCAATACTATAATTCTTTTCATGTGAAATACTCAAAAAAATTTTTTCAACCTCTAAACTAGCCGCATAATCAGCAGTTTTCCCAGTCAATTTTACTGTGGGTTTGCCAAGCTGATCATTTATAATTTCGACTTCCTGCCAGCTATTATTACGCAAACCTGTTCCTAAAGCTTTAAAAACAGCCTCTTTTGCAGCAAATCTAGCTGCTAAAGAATTAATGTAATCTGTTTTAGCCAGACAATATTCGAGTTCATTCTCTGTATAAATTTTCTGCAGAAAACGATTTTCATATTTAGTCTTTATTTGCTCAATACGACTGTTTTTAATAATATCAATTCCTGTTCCAACTATCATCTACATCCCTCAAATTATTTTTTATAAATTAAAAAAATTATTTAAACAAATGAAATCTAGATCTTCTTACTATTAATTATATTAAAATTAAGCTGTAAATGCAAAAAAACCGGAGCAGTAAAACTCCGGTTTTAAGCCTGAATAACAACTTTATTTTTCAAATATAACCTAATTAAGCAGCTTACTCCACAGTTACACTTTTAGCTAAGTTACGGGGTTGATCAATATCTTCGCCTTTAAACAAAGCTGTGTAATAAGCAAGTAATTGCAGCGGTATAATAGTCAGCAGGCCAACAAAGTATTGATTAAACTCTGGCAATTCTACTAAATAATCTACACTGCTTGCTTCGAAATCCTGATTTTCAATAGTTATCAGCATTGTTTCAGCACCTCTTGCTTTAACTTCTTTTAAGTTGCTAAACAACTTAGAAAATATATCAATTCTGCTGCCAACTGCAACTACTGGTACACCAGTATCAATTAAAGCTAAAGTTCCATGCTTTAATTCTCCAGCCGGATAAGCTTCAGCATGAATATAGGATATTTCTTTTAATTTTAAAGATCCCTCAAGAGCTAAAGTATAATCTGTATTACGCCCAATGAAGAATATATGCTCTTGAACAGCATACTTTTCAGCAATTTTTTCTACTTTTGCTCCTGTGTGTTCTATTACCTGACGTAGTAACTCTGGCAGTTTAATTAAAGCAGTCTGATAAGCCTGAACTTCTTGCCGACTAATTTCTGTTCGCTGACGCATACCGTCAACAGTCAGCAAATAGAAAGCAGCTACCATATTTGTATATGCTTTAGTTGAGGCAACAGCAATTTCCGGGCCAGCATTCAAATAAAGCAGTAAATCAGCTTCTCTAGCAATACTACTATCACGTGCGTTAGTTAAAGCCAGTACAGTAGCACCATTTTTTTTGGCTAATCTTAAAGCTGCTAAAGTATCTGCTGTTTCACCCGATTGACTTACCACTATTAAGAGGGTCCTCTGATTAATAATTGGATTACGATAGCGATATTCACTGGCAACTTCTACTTCTACCTCTAGCCGCAGTTTATCTTCTAATAAATATTTGGCCAGCAGACCCGAATGATAAGCAGTTCCGCAGGCAACAATCTGAATTTTATCATAATCCTGCAGCCAATTATTTTTCAAACCAGTACTGCCCAGATCAAGCTGATCATCATCTAAATACAGGGCTAATAATCTTTTTAAAGATTCTGGCTGCTCATTAATTTCTTTGAGCATAAAGTGTTGATAACCCTGTTTTTCAACCATTTCAGCATCCCAATTAATTTTCGTCTGATTTTTATCAGCAATTAATTCACCTGCAAAAGAATAAATTTCTACTTTATCCTGATGAATGTCTGCTAATTCTTCATCTTCTAAAATATAAAAATTAGAAGTATATTCTAAATAAGCAGGAATATCAGAAGCAACAAAATTTTCATGTTCACCAAGGCCAACAATAAGCGGACTATCTTTTCTAACTGCAATTATCCGATCTTTTTCCTGATAAGACATAACAGCCAGCGCAAAAGAACCTTCTAATCTACTAACAGCCTGTAAAACAGCTTCTTTTAAATCAGCTTGATAATAACTGGAGATTAAATGAGCTGCAACTTCTGTATCAGTCTCAGAATTAAATTCATGCCCAGCTGCAATTAACTCTTGCTTTAATTCTCTAAAATTTTCAATAATCCCATTATGAACTAGTACAATTTTTTCATGTGAATCAGTATGAGGATGAGAATTCAAATCAGAGGGTTTGCCATGAGTAGCCCATCTAGTATGACCAATTCCAACTTTACCATTAAAAACTCTATTTTGAGCAGCATTAGTAAGCTGATTTAATTTACCTTGTTTTTTCAGAATTGCAATAGTCTCTTCTTCCTGAACTGCAATTCCAGCCGAATCATAACCACGATACTCTAATTTTTTCAATCCAGCCAGAAGCAATGGTGCTGCTTTTTTCTTGCCAATATAGCCAACAATTCCGCACATAAATATTTACCTCCAATTATAATTTTAATATTCAATTGTCAGCTGTTTATTATCTTCTCTGCTTCACAACAGTTACCTGCTGGGTTTAAAAGATAATCTTAAGGTAACACAGCCTTTACCTGAGAGCATCCGCCGAATACTTCGATAACTCTCTCCCTCGTCTACCCAATTCTATTCCGGACAATTGGGTACTGGCGCTTTTATTTTTTATAGCAAGCCTCACCTCCTTTAAATTTCTTAATTTAGTTCTTCTGCTATAACAGCAGTTAGTCTTTGACTCCATTTTTCCAACAATTTAGCTTCTCTACCTTCCAGCATAACTCGAATTAAAGGTTCAGTTCCTGAAGCCCTGACAAAAACTCTTCCTTTACTGCCAATTTCTTTTTCAGCCTCTGCAATTTCTGCTAATATATGTTCATTTTTCTGCCAATCTGATTTATTTTTTACTCTAACATTAGCTAAAATTTGAGGCCAGTAGGTCATTACAGATTTTAAGCTGGCTAAAGTATTTTCTTGTTCTACAATGATTTCTGCTATTTTAGCAGCTGTTAAAATTCCATCACCAGTTGTATTATAATCACTAAAAATAATATGCCCCGATTTTTCTCCTCCTAATTTATAGCCATTAGCCAGCATTTCTGCCAACACATAGCGGTCACCATTTTTAGTAATTTTAAGTTCAGCTTCAACTTCTGCTAAACTTTCCTTTAAACCTAAATTACTATATTTAGTAGTAACCACAGTATTTTTACTTAATTGGCCTTTGGCAAGCATATGGCGAGCAGCAATTGCCATAATATTATCTCCAGCAACTATTTCGCCAGTTTCATCAATTAAAATAACTCTATCTGCATCACCATCATGAGCAATACCAAGATCTGCCTGATGCTTCACGACAGCCCGGGCAGCCATTTCTGGAGCTGTAGAACCACAATTAACATTAATCGCCTGACCATCAGGATGATTATTAAGCACTACAGTTTCAGCACCTAAAGCTCTAAAAACAGCCGGAGCAGCTTGATAAGCAGCACCATTAGCACAGTCAATGACTACTTTTAATCCCGTTAAATCTGTTTCAATACTCTGTTCAATAAAATTAATATATTTACTTAGCCAAGCATACTTTTCTTCAATTAAACCAATTTCCTTATCAATTGGATAAGGCAGATTTTCTGAATGATCAGCAAAAAATAATTTTTCAATTTCAAACTCTACTTGATCTGAAAGTTTAATTCCCTGCTGATTAAAAAATTTAATTCCATTATCAGCAATTGGATTATGCGAAGCAGAAATCATAATTCCAGCATCAACTGCTTCAGTTCTAGTTAAATAACAAACTCCAGGTGTCGGAATTATCCCTAATCTATAAACATTAATTCCAACTGAAGTTAAGCCAGCCATTAATGCTGCCTCCAGCATATCACCAGATAATCTGGTGTCTTTGCCTATTATCACAACTGGTTTTTGACGTGTTGAATCTTTAGTTAAATAGTAACCAGCAACTCTCCCCAGTTTAAAAGCCAACTCTCCTTTTAATTCTTGATTGGCTACTCCTCTTACTCCATCGGTTCCAAATAACTTTTTTTGCAAGTTTTGTTCACCTCAATAAATAATTTATTCAATAAAATTTAATTAATAATCAATCTTTTTGTTTTATTTTAACTAAAATATAGCCAGGATCAACTCCCAAAAGCCTTGCTCCTGAAGGAAGTTCAACTTCTAAGATTTTCATGTTATCACCAGGATCAATATTTTTAAGATCAACATAAACTTCAATTTGATCTTTAGTGATTTTAGAAAAATAAGAAACATAGTCAATTCTAACTACTGCTTTGTTGACAGATAATGATTCAACCTGATACTGTTCTGGTAAATTTCGTATTTTAACATCAGCAAGATAAGAAACTATTTTTTCTTTACCATAATTAGAAAGATTATCAGTCTGATCACTTGCATAACCCCATAATAGAACAGCAATAAAAAAGGCCAGTAATAGTTTTTTTTGGTTTTCAGTCAGAGAAAACATTTTAGAGATGCCTCCTCATAAAAGATTTTTCTTTTGATCTACTAAAAATATCACTTAGAGCTTCTCTTAATTCTGCTGTATCAAGATAGCGTTTTAGTGTGCCATCTTCTGCTACTGAAATAACCCCTGTTTCTTCTGATACTACTAAAGCTAAAGCATCCGATTCTTCTGTAATACCTATTGCAGCACGATGCCTAGTTCCTAATCGGGGATTGATATCAGAACGTGTAGATAAATTCAGAAAACAGCTTGCTGCCTGAATTTTGCCATTTTCTATAATTAAAGCTCCATCATGCAGAGGTGAATGATGCTGAAAAACGCTTAATAACAATTGTTTACTAATTAGAGACTCTAATTTAATTCCTGTTTCAATATAATTTTTTAAGCCAACTCGTCGTGAAATAACAATTAAAGCTCCAGTTTTTTCTTCTGACATTTCAGCAACAGCAGAAACAATATCATTAATCTCTTTTGGTCCCCAATTCTGCCAGAACTGCTCTTTAAGAAATCCCCCACGTCCAATTTGTTCTAAAGCTCTTCTTAACTCAGGCTGAAAAACAATTGGAAGGGTAACCATAATAATTGTTAAGAAACTGTCCAGAAACCAATTTACAGTGTTTAGTTTTAATAATTGTGATAAAACAGCAATTCCAAAAATCAAAGCAAGACCTTTAATTAACTGAACTGCTCTTGTTCCGGAAATTATATTTAAGAGAAAATAAATTATAAATGTGATTATAAAAATATCTAATAAGTTAGTAATTATTCTCCAGGACAATTTTATCACCTCTAATTAACTATTCGGCAAAAAGGCTGCTTAAACCTGCTTAATTTAAACTTTTTTCTCAATTTATAAAAAATAGATAAATTATTAGAGGATTTAAAGTGCTTAAATAGAAATTATTTAAAAGATGAGGTGATATTTTGACTAATAACATTTTTCAAGATCAAAGAGTAAATTATAAAGACTTTATTATTATTATGGTAAGCTGGTACTTTATTAATCTTAGTAACTATTTTTGGTTCTTTGACAAATGTTGTGAAATCTAAATAGCACCGTTTGAATCATGTTATCTCTTTGTTTTTTTGAATTACTCTTAAATACTTAGCAATGATAAAAATACTCGGCGTTTTAAGTTTTCAACTTTGGGAACACCGTAGCCAATTCTTTTGATTAATTTGATTTTGTTGTTTAATCCTTCAGCAAATCCGTTGGTTATTCTAGTTTTAAAATAGTTAATAATGTGTTGTTCCCAGCGTTTTACTGTTCCTTTAGCTCTATAGAAAAGATTTAATTTAG
>NZ_FOTI01000030.1 GCF_900114545.1 Halanaerobium salsuginis | reverse complement strand
ATTTTCAATGACACCGTATTTAGTCTGGAAGTTACGAGAATAATTACCATTGCGGTTGTTGCCAGAGTTTTTACCAGTAACTTCATATTTATCGTAATTTAGAAATTCGGTTAATTCAGACTTAAGCAATTTTTCGAGAAAATTTTTGATCAAATCATTAATCATGTCATCAAAATTCACTTGACCATTGTTGGGTTTTTCAGGTATACTTTTCATGAGGAGTCCTCCTAGTGGTTTGATTTTTTATTTTCGTCGATAAATATATTCAACCACTTAAAGAAGGATTCCTCTTTTTTTATTTTAAAAAAATATCGATATTTAATTTACACAACTTATTGTACATTACTTCCTTATATTTATTGAAACTAAATATTTATTTAAATATGACCTTTCCAGAAAATAATTTTTCTTTCTAACAGTCTTAAGCAAGCATCAATTAAAACACCTGAAATTCCCATAATAATTATCCCAACAAAAATTACGTCACTTTTTAAGAAATTAGAGGCATCGAGAACCATCCAGCCAATTCCAGAAGTAGCAGCAACCATTTCTGATGAAACTAAAGTTGTATAAGCAACTCCAAAAGCAGTTCTGATACCAGTAAATATCTCTGGCATAGCAGCTGGTAGAACTATTTTAAAAAAGATATCTTTCTGGTCTGCACCTAATGATTTAGCACTTAATACAAAATCTTGGTTTAATTTTCTAACAGCTGAAACACAAGCTAAATAAATTGGTGCAAAAGCAGCCAAAAAGAGTAGAATTTGTTTGGAGGTATCATCAATTCCAAACCAGAGAATCAAGAGAGTATAGTAAGCCAGTGGTGGTAAAGGTCGATAAAATTCTACCACTGAATCTATTACTGCTTCTACTTTATTAAAATAGCCGCTTAATAATCCCAGTGGAATTGCAGTACAGATAGCAAAAAATAAGGCTACAAAAAGTCTTTTAAAACTTGTTCCTAAATGCACCCAGAGGGGGACATTATTATAACCATTTTTAAGGATATGTAAAAAGGCCAACCAGACTCTTTTTGGTCCTGGTAATAAAGTAGGAGTAAAAATTTCTAGCTTAGTTACTAAATACCAGATTAAAAAAATGAACAGCCAGGTTGAAACAGTTAAGATTCTTTCGACTGGACTTTTTTTATTATCCTCGTTATTTTTAGTCTGCTGAGTAATAAGATTATTAGAATTTATATTTTTAGTTTGTGATTTTCTTTTAAAAAACATACTAGCTACACGTCCTTAAGCTTTAAACATTTAAAATTTGTAATAAGAATAATTTAGCTTTATTATCATCAAAATATCATATATTTTTCTAAATAGCAATTTTAAAAGACCATCAAGAATCTTGATGGTCTTTTATTATTAATTTGATTTTTATATAATTTATTAGTTTAAACAACTTTACTTAATTAAAATTATATTCAGTTACGATTTTAGCTCGCTCAGTTGTTTGATCAAGGAAATATTCGTAACAACAAATACCAAGATAAGAGCCTGAGATATTAATTACATTTTCGTAACCTTTACCCTGTAAAGCAAGGCAGGCATTATAACTTCTTTGAGCTGAACGACAGTGTAAGTAAACAGGTTGATCAGTTGGTATTTCAGCTGTTCTTTCGCGTAATTCACTTAAAGGAATATTAATAGAATTGATTAAGTGACCTTGAGCATATTCATCTTTTTCTCTAACATCAACAATAAAAGCATCATTTTCAACAAGTTCTCTTACTTTAGTTACTGGAACTTGTTTAAAACGATTGTTGATTAAGTTAGTAGCAACTAAAGAAGCCTGATTTACTGCATTACGTGGAGTTGAGAAGAGAGGAGCATAAGCTAATTCAAGCTCAGTTAACTCTTCAACTGTTGCTTCAAATAAAATAGCTGTTGCTATAATATCAATTCTTTTATCGACATTACCTTTTCCAATAGCCTGTGCTCCCAGAACTTTACCAGTTGGAACTTCATATAGTAATTTAAAATGAATTGGGTTAGCATCAGGCATTAAACCAACTTTATCCATGGGAATTACATAAACAAAATCATAAGAAATCCCGGCTTTTTTCAGCTGTTTTTCATTTAAACCTGTAGTAGCAGCATTATAATCAAAAGCTCTAATTACAGAGGAACCAATAACCCCATTATTGCGATTAGGTATATTATAAATATGATTGGCAGCAGCACGAGCCTGTCTTTGAGCTGGACCAGCTAAAGGTAATCTTGTTTTACTGCGAGCAATTTTAGAATAGACTTCGATTACATCACCTACTGCATAAATATTAGGATCACTTGTTACATAGTTATGATTTACTTCAATGCCACCAGTTTCGCCTATTTTAAGACCAGCAGCCTTTGCTAGTTTAGTTTCTGGGCTAACTCCAATAGCTAAAACAATAGCTTCTGCTTTAATTTTTTTACCTGATTTTAAGACTACATGATCACTATGTATTTCAGTTAAAGGATCAGCTAAAACCACATTAATGCCATTATCATATAATTCTTTTTGTAAAATTTGGGCCATATCGAAATCGAGTGGTTGTAGAACTTGATCCATTGCTTCCACTAAAGCAACATTCTTATTTGAATGAATAAAGTTTTCAGCAATTTCTACCCCGATATAACCGGCTCCAATTACTGCTACATTTTTAACATTATTTGAATTTACATATTTATTTAACTTATCAATATCAACTACATTGCGGATTGTAAAGACGTTATCTCTATCTACTCCAGTAATACTTTTTGGTTTAATTGGATTAGCACCAGGAGATAAGATAAGTTTATCATATTTTTCTGTATAAACTTTATCATTTATTAGATCTTTAACTTCAACAGTTTTAGCTTCTTTATTAATACTTAAAACTTCATTATTAACTCTGGCTTCAATATTATATTGCTCAGCAAATTTTGAAGGACACATTAAAACTAAATCATCACAATCTTTAACTACTCCACTTAAATGATAAGGTAAAGCACAGTTAGAAAAAGAGACATGTGGTCCTCTTTCAAACATAATTATTTCTGCATCTTCATCAAGTCTTCTTATTCTGGCAGCTGTTCCAGCTCCACCAGCTACTCCCCCAACAACTAAAATTTTCTTACTCATTTTTTATTCCTCCTGTAGATTTATTAATTTTACTTAACTATAAATTTTATCACTAAATTTGTTGCTAATTACTCCACCAAGAATCATAAAGATTAAGAAGATCCAACCTGATAAAGAAAAATTAGCAATAGGAGTATATAAAGCTCCTACATTACAGCCATTAGCTAATCTAGTTCCAAATCCCATACAAATTCCACCTAAAGCATAAAGAGCAGCAGCTTTTTTATCGATTTCGAGACCAGCAGTAAATGATTCACTTAATTTACCTGCTGTCAAAAGATAAATAATTGCGCCAACAATGATTCCGAAGTTCTGTACAGAAATTTGCTGTTCAAAAAACGGAATTGTAAAATGACTGGCAGACAGATGGGTAAAGTTAGCTAGACTGGCAGCTGGAACACCTAGTAACATTAAAAATTTACCAAACCAGATACCATAAGGTTGTGAAGCACCCCAGCCAGCACCAGTTACTCCCATCATTAAAGTGAAAATAACAGCTAAGACAATTGCCCCTTGTTTTAAAGTCCAGGGTTTTTCAAAAAAGTGATAATATGTATCAGCACTAAACAGATTAAAGTTTTTTAAATCAATAGCTTTAAGTTCAGACTGGAGTTTTTCAATTGGCAGCCCAGTATATTTTTTAGTTTTAATCTGATGTTTTTCATAAATATAGGATAGCACTGTAAAGATTAAGCACAGGGCACCTAAGAGTATGAGCCCACCAAGGTAGCCTTCAAAACCATCTCCCTGGAAGAGATCTGGTAGAAAAACTCCTCCCATAGTTCTAATGCCAATATAAGTACTATACCAGGAATCCTGTACCCAACTGGCAGTATTTTGAACTGGAAATCCTACAAAAACACCTAAACCAAAAAAGATTAAAGTTATAAATGCTCTGGGTAGACCAACTGGTAAATCAGTTAGAACTCCACTAGCACAACAAACTG
This sequence comes from Halanaerobium salsuginis, assembly GCF_900114545.1. Lineage (GTDB taxonomy): Bacteria > Bacillota > Halanaerobiia > Halanaerobiales > Halanaerobiaceae > Halanaerobium > Halanaerobium salsuginis. The sequence goes on along the minus strand of NZ_FOTI01000030.1, from coordinate 31,013 downwards.
ATAAAGACATACCGAAGCCAAAGAAAAGACCACCTAGCATAACACCTAAGTTAATTGGTTTAATCCAGAGATTATAACTAGCTGGATCTTTGCCAAATAAAAAGGCAGTTGTCAGTAAAGCTGTAATAAAAAACATGAACATTAAGGTTCTCATTAATTGAGTAGAGCCTGTTCTGTAAGCACGATTAACACTGCCAGCAAAGCCTGTGTAAGCTCTAGCTAATGTATAGCCAAGTCCAGTTCCTATTAACAACCTAAAAAACAGTAAATCAGTTTTTAGCCAGAATTTAGCAGCTAACAAAACTATTAATACTGCAATAATACCTAAAAGTTTTTCTCCTTTTTTCATTTTTTAAGAATTACCTCCCTTTAAGATTAAATAAACAACAAAAATTTATTAACTTTGTAATAAAATTCGCAAAAGTAAATAAATTTATTCACAAAACAAACTTTCTACACTAAGTATATACTATTTATTTAGCAGACTAAAATAATAATATCTTATGCTGAATAACTTTATGTTATAGAAGAAGGGAATTGACTTTGAAAAGGTTTGAAGATGTTTAATTAGCTTGACGCGATTAATTCCGAGTGTTATACTATGCTTAAGATACACCGTAGGGGTATAATATTTAGTTTAATTTAATTTAGGAGGTATTAAAAATGGATCATCAAAAAATGTTAGCAGATTTTAAAAAGAGATTCATAGTTTCTTTAGTAATATCATTACCAATTTTAATACTTTCGCCAATGATTCAGAGTTTTTTGAGTTATAAATTAGAATTTAGTGGGAGTAATTATCTGTTGTTTATACTTTCTACTATCATATTTTTCTATGGTGGTTGGCCTTTTTTAACTGGATTAAAGGATGAACTTAATAATAAAAATCCAGGTATGATGACTTTAATTGCTCTGGCAATTTCAGTAGCTTACTTTTATAGTTCAGCAGTTGTTTTTGGTTTAGAAGGACGCTTCTTTTTCTGGGAACTGGCAACATTAATTGTAATTATGCTGCTTGGACACTGGTTAGAAATGAAATCAGTTATGGGAGCATCACACGCTCTGGAAGAATTAGCAAAATTGATGCCAGATCAGGCTCATAAATTAGTTGATGGAGAAGTTAAAGAAATTAAAATCAAAGAATTAAGTAAAGGTGATAAAGTACTGATTAAACCTGGTGAGAAGATACCTGCCGATGGTATTATCTATGAAGGTAATTCTTATATTGATGAATCAATGCTGACAGGTGAAGCAGAACCGGTTGAACATTCAGTAGATGATGAAGTTATTGGTGGTTCAGTTAATGGAGATAGTTCTATAAAAATTGAAATCAAAAAAGCTGGTGAGGATAGTTATTTATCACAGGTAATTAATATGGTAAAGGATTCTCAGGCTGCAAAATCTAAAACTCAGAATTTTGCTGATCGAGCAGCTTTCTGGCTGACAATAATTTCTATTTCAGCTGGTGTCTTAACCTTTATAAGTTGGTATTTAATAAGCAATGATTTTGCTTTTGCAATTGAAAGAATGGCGACTGTAATGGTTATTACATGTCCCCATGCTCTGGGACTTGCTATTCCACTAGTAGTAGCAGTTTCTACCACTATGGCAGCTAAAAATGGTCTCTTAATTAGAAATAGAACTGCTTTTGAAAATGCCCGTAAAATTGATACAATTCTTTTTGATAAGACAGGTACTCTTACAGAAGGTGAATTTGGAGTAGAAGCTGTAGTAAGTTTTGGAGAAGATTATAGTAAAGAAGATATTTTACGGCATGCTGCATCTTTAGAACAAGAATCAGAACATCCTATAGCGAGAGGAATAATTAAAAAAGCTAAAAGTGATGAGCTAGATCTACTTAAAGTTAAAGACTTTGCAATTATGAAGGGAAAAGGTGTAAAAGCTAAGATATCTGATACAGAGTTTAAGGCTGTTTCACCAGGTTATTTAACAGAAAATGAAATTGAAGTGCCAGCAGATGCATTAAAAGAAGGACCATTTACAGAAGTATTTATTTTAAAATCTGGTCAGTTAATAGGTTTAGTTAGGCTAGCTGATCAAATTAGAGAGAGTTCTTATCAGGTTGTGAAAAAACTGAAAGATAAAGGTATAAAAGTTAAGATGCTAACTGGGGATAATCAGAAAACTGCTCAGTATGTAAGTAATGAGCTTGGTTTAAATGACTTTTTTGCAGAAGTTTTACCAGATCAAAAACAAAAAAAGGTTGCAGAACTCCAGGAAAATGGTGCTTTTGTAGCAATGACTGGTGATGGTGTTAATGATGCTCCAGCTCTAGCCAAAGCAGATATTGGAATTGCTATTGGATCAGGAACAGATGTAGCGGCTGAAACCGCTGATATTATCTTGGTCGAAAGTGACCCGCTTGATGTTCTAAAATTGATTGAATTTGGGGGGTTAACATTCAAAAAGATGGTTCAGAATTTATTCTGGGCAACTGGTTATAATGCTTTTGCTATTCCTCTTGCCGCCGGGGTTCTTGCTGGATTTGGGATTATGATTTCACCTGCTATAGGAGCTGTTTTAATGTCCCTTAGTACAGTTATTGTAGCAGTCAATGCAAAACTGCTTAAATTTAATAATAATTAACTAAGATTTTTTTGACAGGGACTAGAAATAATGATAATATAATTATACCCCCTACATGTATATTGTATAAAAAGAGGAGCTGTTATATAAAATGGAAAAAACACTGATCGTAGAAGGTATGTCATGTGAACACTGTGAGAAAAGAACAGAAAAAGAATTATTAAAAATTGATGCAGTTAGTGATGCTAAAGCTAATGCTGATCAAGGTCAAGTTGTAGTTAGCTTAAGTAAAGAGGTTACAGATGACAAGCTAGCAGAAGCAGTTAGTGAAGCTGGTTATGAATATATAAAAACTGTTTAACTAAATTTTTCATGACTAATATTTTTAGTTATTAGTTAAAAGATTTACTTTTACAGTGTAGGGGTATAAATTTAATCATATTTTTTAATATAAAGGATGATAAAAATGGCAAAAAAGAGTTGGTGGCAAAAATTTATTGATAAATTGGCTTCCGCTAATCAGAAAGAATATGGAAATCAGACACCGGACTGCTGTAGTAGTGAAAAAAATAGTTAAGTTTTAATTAATAAATTTTGATTTAAAATGGAGGTATAATTAATGATGGTTAAAAAAGAGACACTGCAGTTAAAGGGTATGAGCTGTGCAGCTTGTGCTCAGGCTATAGAAAAAGCCCTTAATCGGACAGCAGGAGTTAAAGAAGCACAGGTTAATTTTGCTGCTGAAAAAGCCTATGTAGATTATGATGCAGATCAGATAGCAAAATCAGACTTAATTTCTGCAGTGCGCAAAAGTGGTTATGATGTTAAGGAAGAAAAGGCAAAAATAACTTTTGATATCGATGGAATGAGCTGTGCTTCCTGTTCAGCAGCTGTAGAGAAGGCTCTAAATAAAAGTGCTGGAGTTTATCAGGCTAATGTAAATATTGCTACTGAGAAAGGTAGTGTTGAATATGATCCTGCTGTACTTGATCGGAATGATTTTCGAAAAATAGTTAAGAATTCTGGTTATGAATTAAGTAGATTTGCTGATGATGAAACAACAACTTCTGATTCAGCTGATGATGATTTAGAAAAATTAGCTCTTGCTAAACATAAAATGTGGGGTACCTGGGCCTTTACAATTCCGATCATGCTCTGGATGATTCCAGAAATGGTATTTGGAATTGCCTGGCCTAATGAGACGATTTTTAATCTTGGTATGATCATTTTAGCTATACCTCCCTTATTTGTTTATGGTAGAAAAACATTTGTTACAGCCTATCGAGCAGTTAGCCATGGTAGTTCAAATATGGATGTTTTAATTGCAATAGGAACTGGAGCTGCCTTTATAACTGGGCCAGCAGTTTTCTTTACTCCAATTGCTAATTATGCTGGAGTTTCAGCAATGATTATGGCTTTTCATTTAACGGGTCGTTATATAGAAGAAACTGCTAAAGGAAGAGCTTCTCAGGCAATAAAAAAATTGTTAGAATTAGGAGCTAAAACAGCTACTATTATTGTCGATGGTGAACAAAAAGAAATTGCTATTGAAAATGTTCAGCCTGGTGATATTATGCTGGTTAAACCTGGTGAAAAGATCCCGACTGATGGCAAGATTATCACTGGTAAAACAACAATTGATGAATCAATGGCAACTGGTGAATCTATGCCAGTTAATAGAGGTGAAGGGGACGAAGTTATTGGAGCAACAGTTAACCAAAATGGTTTAATTCAAGTTGAAGCTACTAAAGTTGGTAAGGATACCTTTTTATCTCAGGTAGTAAAGATGGTAGAAGAAGCTCAGGGAACAAAAGTTCCTATTCAGGAATTTGCTGATAAAATTACTGGTATTTTCGTTCCAACAGTTTTAATAATTGCTGTTTTAACTTTTTTATCCTGGTTGGTATTTACTGACAGTTTTCGTCAGGTTGGTTTTTGGGCGCAGAGTTTTCTTCCCTGGGTTAGTCCAGAGCTAGGAACAATAACTTTAGCAATTTTTGCTACTATTGCTGTATTAGTTATTGCCTGCCCATGTGCTCTTGGCCTTGCTACTCCAACAGCTTTGATGGTTGGCAGCGGTATTGGAGCAGAAAATGGAGTTTTAATTAGAAAAGGTGAAGCGATCCAGACAATGAAAGATGTTCATACAGTGGTCTTTGATAAAACAGGAACGATCACGAAGGGGAAACCAGAAGTAACAGATCTAGTAACAGCTGCTGGTGTTAATAAGGAGCAACTTCTTGCCCTGGCTGCAGCTGTAGAAACTGGTTCAGAACATCCATTGGGAGCTGCTATTGTTAAGGGCGCTCAGGATAGAGAACTTAAGCTTGAACAGCCAGAAAACTTTACTGCTGTAACAGGAAAAGGAGTAAAAGCTGATTTAGCAGGTCAGTCTGTACTTGTTGGCAGCAGAAGATTATTAACAGAAGCAGGCATAGAAATTCAAGAACTCGAAGCAGAAATGGTGAGACTAGAAAAAGAAGCTAAAACTGCTATGCTGGTAGCAGCTGATAATAAACTGCTGGGGATTGTTGCTGTTGCTGATGCCCTGAAAGAGGATTCTATTAAAGCAATTCAAGAATTGAAAGAATTAGGATTAGAAACAGCAATGATTACTGGAGATAATCAGCGGACAGCTGAGGCAATCGGTGCTGAAGTTGGAATTGATCATATAGTTGCTGAAGTTTTACCTGATGGTAAAGTTGATAAAATAAAAGAACTGCAGGAAAAATTTGGAATTATTGCTATGGTAGGAGATGGAATTAATGATGCACCAGCTCTGACTCAAGCTGATGTTGGAATTGCAATTGGAACTGGAACAGATATTGCAATTGAATCTTCTGATATAACATTGGTTAGAGGAGATTTATCTGCTGTAATAACAGCTGTTAAATTGTCTCGGGCTACTTTTAAGAAGATCAAACAGAATTTATTTTGGGCTTTCTTCTATAACATTATTGCAATACCAATTGCTATTTTAGGTTTATTGCACCCTGTTATTTCAGAAATGGCAATGGCCGGTAGTTCAATTACAGTTGTATCAAATGCTAATATGTTGAGAAAAGCAAATGTACAGCCAGCTTATAAAAAATAAACTCAACTGAAATATTGAAGCAGAAGGAGGTAATTGAAGTGAATTCTTTATGTGATCTTGATAAAAAAGATCTTACTAATAGATTGAAAAGAATTGAGGGTCAGGTTCGTGGGATTCAGCGTATGATTGAAGAAGATAAATATTGTGTAGATATTCTACACCAGGTAGGAGCAATCCAGGGTGGTTTAAAAAAGGTTGCTTTAAAAATACTTGATAAACATGTTCATGGTTGTGTACAGCGGGCAGTTAAAAATGAAGAAGGAGATGCAGTTATTGATGAGCTAATGGAAGTATTAGCTAAATTTACAGATTAGCAAGAGATATTTTGTTTTAATTATTGTAGTTCAGATTTTATTTAAAAGTAAATTTAAGTTATAAAAACCAGGTTTAAACCTGGTTTTTATAACTTGATTTATTAAAAAGCCTGATTTTATCTATAATTGACAAACAAAGTAAATTATGATTTAATAATTAAAAAGAATATTATCTGTTGTCGAATCTCTATTTGAGAGCGGGGAACCCACCGATTTGGGGCGAATCTAAGTTTAGAGGAAGACCTTTACTTCCAGCCCGACAGCTAACTCCGTAGATTTTATTAAAGGACAGACTGCCTGTCATGGCGATTATTTAAATGGCACTACAGTCTATCTGTGGTGTTTTTTTGTTTTGAGAGTAGTTTAGCTTACTTAAGTTGAGTTTGATGGAGGTTATAGATTATGAAACAATTTGTTGTAATTGGATTAGGACGTTTTGGGAGCAGTGTTGCTACAACTCTGGCAGAAAGTGGCTATGATGTGCTGGCAATTGATTGTGATGCAGAAAAAGTTCAATCAATTTCTACTCAGGTTACTCATGCTGTTGAAGCAGACGCAACTGATGAGGATGCTTTAAAAACTTTAGGGGTTAGAAATTTTGATGTAGCAGTAGTTAGTATTGGTGATAATGTTTCTGCTAATATTTTATGTACCTTAATTTTAAAGGAATTAAACTTACCCTATGTAATTGTTAAAGCTCCAGATAGCTTACATGGTAAAGTCTTAACCAAAGTTGGAGCAGATCGTATTGTTTATCCGGAGCGTGACATGGGAGCCAGAATTGCTCATAATCTTATTTCTTCAAATGTGCTTGATTATATAGAATTTGCTCCAGAATATGGAGTTATTGAAATTCTGGCAACTGATAAAATGTTTGGCAGGACCTTAAAAGAACTAGAATTTAGAGCTAATTTTGATGTTAATGTAATGGCTATCAAAAGAGGCGAAAATTTGCATATTTCTCCAGGCGCTGATGATAAAATTCTGGAAGGTGATAAATTAGTTTTAATGGGTAAAAATGATAATTTAGAAAAGATGAGAGAATTTGGCAGTTAGATTGATTAATTAATATAAATTATTGAATACTACTAGTTTGAGGAGGTCATATTAATGAGTACTGATCTTAAAGCAAGAGCTAAAGGTGCTATGATGGGAGCTTTTATTGGAGAAGCCTTAGGTGTTGGACCTCACTGGTATTATGATCTAGAAAAGATGAGAGCAGAATATGGTGACTGGATTAGTGATTATACAGATCCTAAACCAAATCGTTATCATGGTAATTTAAAGGCAGGAGATATTTCGCAGTCAGCAATTTTAATGAAACTGCTGGCGGAAAATTTATTAGCAGAGTCAGGCTATGATCAACAGGCTTTTTGTGAGATGATGGATCAGCAGTTTTTACCTGAACTTGATGGTAAGCCAATGGGTGGCCCGGGAGGTTATACAAGTCAGTCGATGCGTTATCTCTGGAAGCAGCGAGTTAAGCAGGGTAAAGATTGGTCTCAAGTAGCCAGTAATGCTGATACAACAGAAGCTTTAGAAAGAAATATAGCAACAGCAGTTTATTATGCTAATAATTTAGAAAAACTTGCCTTAAGTGTTACCTCTAATACATTATTAACCCAGAGCGATGATTTGATTGCTTCCTTGACAACAGCATTTAGCGCTCTGCTGGCAGTTTTAATTCAGGGTGAAAAGCTTGATAAAGAGATTAGTAAAAAATTGATGAATAAAGTAGCTGGTGGAGAATTGCCTTATAATAAAATTACTGCAGCTGATCTTAAGCCACCAACAGAAGCAAGAACTGCTGCTGAGTCAATGACCTTATTTTCTTCTCCCGATGGTTTGATGAGCCCTGCCTATATGGCCCGGGCCTGGGAAGACGAAGGAATTACAATTGAGCCCGCCTGGAAAGTTTCGCTTGTTTATGGAATGCCCTGTGCTATTTATCATGTTTTGCCGGCAGTTTATTACTTAAGTGCGCGCTATAAAGATAATTTTGAAGCAGGAGTATTACATGCCCTAAACGGAGGCGGTCAAAATCAGGTGAGGACAATGTTGACAGGAGCTTTAATTGGCGCTCAAGTTGGTCTGCAGGGGATACCACAGCGTTTTCTAGATGGTTTAAATGATCAGGAAGAACTTTTAGATTTAACTGAACGGATGACTGCTCATTTATAGTTTAATTGGTAAATTGAATATTATAAGTAACGAGTCGAAACTAGATTAATTTAAGGAGTGATAATTGAATGCCTTATTTAAAACTACAAACTAATCAAGAACTAGCTGATGAGACTGCTTTATTAAAAAAATTATCAGCTAAATTAGCTGCTGAACTTGGTAAACCAGAAACTTATATAATGACAGCTCTGGAAAGTAATTTCAGCCTGACTTTTGCTGGTTCAACTGAACCAGCAGCTTTTGTTGAATTAAAAAGTATTGGCTTAGAAGAAACAGCTACCAGTCAATTATCAGCTGTAATTTGTGATTTTATAAGTACAGAATTAGAAATAAGTCCCGATCGAATTTATATCGAGTTTGCCTCAGTGTCTGGTTCAATGTGGGGTTGGAAGGGTAGTACATTCTAAAATTGGTTAATAAAATTAGAAAGCCGATCGCTAATAGCGATTGGCTTTTTTTTTTACCAAATTAAGGTATAGTTTACAGATGATATCACTATTCTAACGAAGTATACAAGGATATTCCAGATGCTGGTTAAATTTGCTTGACATTATTCAGACAGAAAAATATAATACAACTAGTCTATTGCTATAAGGGGGAGATTTTTTAATGAGTAAAGAGAAGAAAAGAAGTAAATTAGAAATGACTGAACAACCTGCTTCATTAGTAAAGCTTTATCTAACGGTTTTAGTAATTGTAGTTATTACTGAGATGATTGGAACAAAGACTTTTTCAATTGGTCCGGGCCAGGTTGTTTTGCTGCCAATGTTGTTTGCTGTTATAATTGGAATTATTATTACTCCCGATTTATTAGGAGCAAAAATTACTAAGCTGAGAGATCTTATTTCGATGACTGAAGTAAAAACAGCTGGTTCTTATGTGATGATTGCATTATTGCCGTTGGGAGTCAAATATGGGACCTTAGTTGGCCCAAATATTGTCCAGGTAATTAAATCAGGACCAGCATTTTTGCTGCAGGAACTTGGTAATCTAGGTACAGTTTTTATTGCTTTACCGTTGGCACTCTTTTTAGGTATGGGAAGAGAAGCAGTTGGAGCAACTGCCAGTATTTGTCGAGAACCTACGCTGGGAGTTATTGGAGAAAAGTATGGAATTTCTTCACCAGAAGGAACAGGAGTGTTAGGAACTTATTTAATGGGAACAGTTTTTGGAACTATCTTTTTTGGTTTGCTGGGTGGATTTGCCGTAGCAACTGGACTGCACCCACTCGCTCTTGCAATGGCAAGTGGAATGGGAAGCGGAAGTATGATGGCAGCTGCTTCAGGTGCACTAGCAGAAGCAGTACCAGAAATGAAAGATAGTATTCTTGCTTATGCTGCTACTAGTAATATGCTGACAGGAGTAACTGGGCTTTATTCAGTTGTTTTTCTAGGCTTACCACTGGTTAATTTTATGTATGATAAGCTATCACCAGTTTTTGATAAAAGAAATCGAGGTGAAAAATAATGAGCCTGAAATTAGATAGAGGATTTGAGTATTTAAAAATGCTGGCTGTTATTTCTGTAATGATTTTGATTGGTCAAAGAATTGGTTATGGTATGCAAATTATTTCTTCCTTACCAGGAATGATAATAATAGCTTTAATAGCTTTTATTGCTCTGGTAATTAAAGATAGTTTTCCTGCTCTTAAGTTTCCTGCTTTTGCCTGGGCATCTTTAATTGCTTTAATTTTAAGTATGCCTTTTATGCCAACAGCTGAGTTGTTTTTAAAATATACTAATCAGGTTAACTTTTTAGGTACAACAACTCCTATTCTTGCTTTTGCGGGTATTTCAGTTGGTAATAAAATTGAAGACTTAAAAAGATTGAGCTGGAAAGTATTTATTGTTGCAATAGCGGTTTTTATTGGTACTTTCTTTGGGTCAGCAATTGTTGCTCAAATAGTACTAAAAATTCAGGGGATTATTTGATTATTTTAAATTTAAATTACTTATTATAGTTAGTTTTTGTTAATTTTATTGCTACTTATTTCTATTAAGGAAGTGTTTTACTTGCAAAAAAGCGAAATAAAAGATCGTGTACTAAAAATTATTGACCAACATCGCTCAGAAATTATTAAAGTTGGAGAAGAAATTTATCAAAATCCCGAGTTAGGATATAAAGAGAATAAAACAACTGAAATTATGGCAGCAGCTTTTGCGGAGCTTGATTTAGATTATCAATATAATCAGGATATAACAGGGATTAATGCTCAACTAACAATGCAAAATTCTGGGCCCTGCCTGGCTGTTTTAGGAGAGCTAGATGCAGTTACCTGTGCTGAACATCCTGATGCAGATCCAGAAACTAAGGCAATTCATGCCTGTGGTCATAATGTGCAGTCTAGTGTGATGTATGGTGTTGCACTTGCTTTAAAAAAGGCTGGACTGGAAACCGAATTAAGCGGTAGTATTAAGTTTATTTCGACCCCAGCCGAAGAGTTTATCGAACTTGCCTACCGAGATCAGCTGAAGGAATCTGGTAAAATAAGTTTTTTTGGTGGTAAACAGGAATTAGTAAAAAGAGGCTATTTTGATCAGGTTGATTTAGCAGTGATGATGCATTCTCTTAACCTTGAGGATAAAAAAGCTTTAATTGGACCTAAAGGTAACGGATTCATTGGTAAAAAAATAAGAATTAAAGGTCAAGAATCACACGCTGGTTCAGCTCCTGAAAAAGGAATTAACGCCCTTAATGCAGCAGTTCTTGCGATTAATAATATTAATGCTCAACGAGAGACTTTTACTGATGAGGATCGTGTCAGAGTTCATCCTATAATCACTAAAGGGGGGGATATTGTTAATATTGTACCAGCAGATGTTCATCTGGAAAGTTATGTTAGAGCCAGAAATATTAGTGCTATGAAGAATGCTAATCGGAAAGTAAACCGGGCTTTAAAAGCAGGGGCACTTGCTGTTGGGGCTGAAATAGAAATTAAAGATATTCCTGGCTATTTACCTTTATTAAATAATCAAGAACTTGATCAGCTTTTGCAGGATAATCTGCTTAATTTAGAATCTGCTGCTAAAATTACAGTTGGAGGAGATTTTACGGGTTCTTTTGATTTTGGAGATATATCTCATTTAATGCCTGTTTTACATCCTTTTTTTGGTGGTGTAACTGGAGATCTCCACACAAGAAATTTTAAGATAATTGATCCAGAAACAGCCTATATTTTACCCGTTAAAGCATTAGCTATGACAATAATTGATTTACTTTTTAAGAATGCAGAAACAGCCAGACAGGTTATTAATAATCATCAACCTGTTTTGACTAAAACAAGTTACTTAGAGTTATTGAACAGTTTTTCAGAGACAGATAATTTTACAGCAAGTGAGTTAGATTAATTAGTTGAGATTAATTTTTTGCTGATATTGGCTTGGGCTTAATTTAATATATTTTTTAAAAATAGTTAGGACTCAAATATACTTCAGCTGCTATATTATCTAGAGTGATAGTGGTTTGATAATTATTCTTTAGGTAAGTAATAGCTTTTTTAGTAGATTTACTATATTGTTTTTCTCTTTTTTCTATTATTATATCAATGAACTTATTTAAAAGACCCCCAAGCCAATTTTTTATTTCTATAATAGTTTCATATTTATCAATTTCACTATAAAAATCAGTATAAATTAATTCTACTTCCAGTTCAGTTGTTAGCTCTTCCATAACTGCTCTAGCTAAAGAGATAATCCGTAAGACAATATCTTTAATATTTTCATAGCTTGCTTGAACAGCTGTGAACTCTAAAAATATTTTTTAAGTAAATTGTTTATACTATTTTTATTAGCTAGTTATAATTATTTATTTAATATTTTCAAAAAGAGTAGTCCAGGGCATGACAGCAGGAGCAGTTAAAGGATAATTAGATTCATTTTTTAAATAAAAAACAGCTGCCAGCATAAAACTGCTGCAATTGAACTAAAAACAACTGTAAATAGGCTATTTTCTCTTAAGGCAAATAAAGCCGCCAGTAAAGCTCCAAAGATACCAGACCAGTGGTCAGGAGTTGCGTTTAAAACAGCTGGGAAAATAAGAGCAGTTAAAGCTGTATAAGGGATAAATTTAAAAAATTTAACTAAAAATGGGGGGAGATCGAGCTGAGAAAAAAGCAGCATTGGCAGCATCCTGGGTAAATAAGTAACCAGGGTCATCCCGATAATAAGTAAAATTAATTTATTCATTATTTTAAACCTCCTCGTTTCTAAAATAGCAGGCACCAGCTGTAGAAGATATTATAGTAATAATGATAATTTTCCATCCCTGAGCCAGTGACGTTAAAAATGCTGGCCCCCAGTTAAGTAGAGCACTAATAAGTAAAGCAAGCACTGCTACAAACAGCACAGGCTTTGATCTTTTCATACTTGGTACAAGCAGTCCAATAAACATAGCATATAAAGCTATTTTCATACTAACCTGAATTATTTCTGGTAGAACATTACCCAGATAAACTCCAAAAATAGTTCCAATTACCCAGGCCAGATAACCAATTAAATTAATTCCTAAAATGAAACCAAAAGATAACGAATCATTATCTGTTAAAGAGATTAGGGAAAAGCTTTCATCAGTGATTCCAAACGCAAGTAGAGGCATCCATTTGTGATCTACTTTATCTTTAATCCGCTGGCCTAAAGCTGCTGTCATTAAAAAATGTCTTAAATTTACAATAAAAGTAGTTAAAATAATACTAATTATCCCTGTATCAAGTTTAATTAGGTTTAAAGCTACAAATTGGCTGGCACCCGCATAAACCAGGGCTGACATTAAAATACTTATCTGAGCAGGAACAGCTTGAGAACTTGCTATTAAGCCAAATGTAATAGCAGTCGGGATATAACCAAGTGCTATTGTAATTCCTCTTTTTAACCCTTCCTTAAAATTATCGATAAAATTCATTGACTCAACTCCCTCCTTAAATATACAATAGGTTAAAAGATATAAAAAATATTTGATGAGCAATTATTATTAAAAGTTTGTATAATATATTATATATTAATGCGTTATAACATTCAAGAGATAACGGAGTTGATTTTATGGAAGATTTCAATTTAAATATAGATAAAAAATTAGCAGAATTACGCAAGAAAAAAGGGTATACCTTAAGCCAGTTAGAAGAGCTGTCCGGAGTTAGTAAATCAATGCTCGGCCAGATTGAAAGAGGAGAATCAAATCCAACTGTAAAAACACTTTGGAAAATTGCCAAAAGTTTAAATGTATCTTTTTCTTTTTTTGTTGAGGAAAATAAACAGACTATGTCAAAAGTTAGTAAAACTGATGTTACACCAGTTCTGGAAGCAGAAAATATGTATAGAGTTTATCCTCTGCTGCCATATACAGAAAAACGAGGTTTTGAAATATATCTAACTGAGATGGAAGCAGGGTATCAGCATAATTCAGAAGCACATAGTAATGGAGTAGAAGAGTATGTAATGCCGATAGATGGCTGCCTGGAGATTACAGCAGCTGATAAAAGGTTAACTGCTGGGCAAGGGGAAATGATTCATTTTAAAGCAGATTGTGAGCACTCTTATTATAATCAAACTGACCATTTAATCAAAATTTATTTAATTCTTTTTTATAATTAAAATTGATTAGGGAGGAAAATAAATGACGACTTTAGATTTGCTGGTCTTTCTGTGCGAGAAAATTTAATTAAAGAAGCTAGCGAAGAAGCTGGAGCAGAAATAATACCATTAAATTTAATTGCTGTTCAGGATAGGGATCAACATAATAAACCACCACTTGCTTTTGCTGTTTATAAAATATTTGTTGAATGTAAGTTAGTGGAGTTTCAGTTTGCAGAAAATATAGAAACAAGTACTGCCCAATTTTTTACAGTGGATAATTTACCAAAATTATCAAAAAGCAGAAATACGAAAGAACAAATCAAATTATGTTTTGAATTTCACCATAAAAATAAAAAACTAGCAGTTTTTGATTAAGTTTTTTTATTTTGTACAATAGGAGAAAGGAAGATGAGTAATGAAAATAGTAGAATTAGTTGAGCCAGATAAAAAAGAACTGGCCCAAATTCGCAAATTATTTAACGAGTATGTAGCAGATTTAGGAGTTAATCTTGATTTTCAGGACTTTCAATCTGAATTAAAAGAATTACCAGGTAAATATACACCACCAACAGGAGCACTATTTGCTGTAAAAGATGATAATAATTATTGTGGATGTGTTGCTCTTAAAGCTCTGTCTGAAGATATTTGTGAATTAAAACGGCTTTATGTAAAACCCCAATGTAGAGGTAGAGCACTTGGCAGAAAATTAATGGGAACAGCCCTTAATAAGGCAGTTCAATTGGACTATCAGTTTATTAGGCTTGATACTTTAAAATCACTTACGCCAGCTCTTAACCTTTACCATAGTTTTGGTTTTTATGAAATTGACTCATATAATGGAAATCCTCTATCTGAAGCTGTATTTTTGGAAAAAAAATTATCAGTTTAATTAGGGATTAAAAATTAGCAAAAATTACACTTACTAATTAAACAATTTATTAAGAAGGTTATAGTTTGATGGCAGATCAACTTGAAATAATTAAGAGCCCTCCCTCAGCTGCTGACTATTTGAAAATTAGAAAGGCAGTTGGGATGAGTAAAAGAAATAAAAAAGGAGCAGCAACTGCAATGCAGAATAGCTGGTTTGGAGTTCAGATAATTACTGGCAAAGAGGTTGTTGCTATGGGAAGAATTGTTGGAGATGGTGGCTGTAGTTTTTTAATTACAGATATAGCTGTTTTGCCTGAATATCAGGGGCAGGGATTAGGAACTAAAGTAATGGAAGTTTTAATGGATTATTATCATGAACATGCTCCGCAAGAAGCCTATCTTGTTCTTTTAGCTGATGGGAAAGCACAATTCTTATATCAAAAATTTGGTTTTCAGCTTAGTGAGCCAGATTCAGTTGGGATGATTTATAAAAAAATTTAGTTTATTATTAATTTATTTTAAGGAAGAAGGATTATCATGTTTAAACACCATCAGCAAACTCTTAACTATATTACTAAAAAGTTAGCTAAAAAGAGCTCTGTTTTAGCTGTGCTTGTTTCCGGTTCAATCGCTCATGGTTTTGCTCGTCCAGATTCTGATCTTGATTTAATGATTTTAGTCACTGAAGCAGAATATAAGCGTTGTAAAAGAGATAATAATTTACAATATTACGAAACAGTTGATTTTTATCAGGGCGGATATATAGATGGTAAATATATTAGCCCTGAATTTTTAAAGAAAGTTGCCACTCAGGGAAGTGAGCCGGCTAGATTTGCATTTGAGGGAGCTCTAATTAGCTATTCTAATTTTGCAGATCTGGAACAGCTGTTGCAGAAAATTGTTAGCTATCCCCAGGCAGGAAAACAAGATAGAATAGCTAGATTTTATGCTCAATTTGAAGCCTGGAAATGGTATGCAGAAGAAGCACTTAAACATAATAATCTATATCTATTAAATTATTCAATTACCCAATTTATTTTATTTGCGGGCCGGCTTATTCTGACTGAAAATGAACAGCTTTATCCCTATCATAAATGGTTTTTAAAAGTACTGGCTGATGTAAAAGAAAAGCCAACTGGTTTGCTTACCAGAATTGACTTATTATTAGAAGAACCTGATCAACAACGAATTAATAATTTTTATCGGCTAATTAAAGATTTTAGAAATTGGAGTAAAAGTGCTGACAGCTGGCCTAATTTATTTATGCAGGATAGAGAACTTAACTGGTTGAATGGTAGTGTTCCAGTAGCTGATTTATAAGATTATTATAATTTTATTTAAAGGAGATTTTAAATGTGAAATGGCAGGTTAGAGAAGCAAAAATTACTGATTATTCAGGAGCTGTAGCATTAATGCAGGAAGTTTACCTGCTTCATTATCGGCAGCGTCCAGATTTACATAAAAAAGTTGATAAACCACTAACAAAAACTGAATTCAAAGAGATTTTAGCAGCTGAACAGCAAATTCTTTTAGTTGTAATTGCAGTTCCTTTTAACGAAGTTGCGGCCATTTGTCAGCTGGACTTAAAGGATACTTTTGAGAATGAAAATTTAGTTAACAGACGTTACGCTTATCTTAATGATCTGTGTGTAGCAAAAAAATATCGCCGCCAGGGTTTAGGAAAATTACTTTATCAGGCTGCAGCTGCTAAGTTAAAGGAATTAGAGATTTTAGAATTAGAATTAACTGTCTGGTCTTTTAACCAGTCAGCAGCAGATTTTTATCAAGAACTTGGTTTTAAACCTCGTTATACGCTGCTCGAACATAAATTAGATAATAAATAAAAATAATTTATATTTTAGATGTGATAAATTAACTTGTAAGTCTTAATTCTATTTAGTATAATAAAGACCAAATTTATGAACAATTAAAGCAATTAATAATTAATATTTACTAGGGAGGGAATTAATATTTCAGCTATTTCACCACAAAATAAAGGCAGAGCAGTAATTGATAAAACAGCTGATCAGCTTGCAATCACAATTCCAGTTAAATTTAATTTTTTTAGATTTTTCTTTTTAGGAGTTTTCACTATCCAGTGGCTTTTTATGACAATTATTGTTTTAACAACTGTTGTTTCAATAATATTTAATGGAATAACTAATGGAGAATTTTTATTATTTATTGCAATCTGGGTGTTTATCTTTATTCCTTTAGGTTCTTTTTTTGCTTTTGGATTTTTCTGGAATATATTTGGTAAAGAAAGAATCATTTTTAAGCAAAATAATTTATTAGTTAAAAGAAAAATTCTCGGGATTGGTTCTCAGAAAGAATATCTTATTAGTGAATTAAAAAATCTAAGAATTGCCAATCAGCGACCTTACTTTAGCTTTAAATACTTTCTGGAAATACTGGGTTATAGTGGGGGAGTATTAGCTTTTGATTATGGAATGAAGACAGTAAAATTTGCTAATTCTATTGAAGAAGCAGAAGGAAATCATTTAATTAAAGAAATATCGGCCTGGATAAGCAAGGCAGAATAAATTAAAGCCTGATGAGTTAGATTAATTCTATTGATTTAATCTAGCCAGTCAGGCTAATTTTTAATATTATTTATTGATTCAAATTATAAATTAGCAAAATAATTAGCTTGATTTATATTAAATATTTAATTTTTTAAAAATTTTTTAAAAAATTAGCAGGGATATTTAAAATAGTGAAGAATATTTAATATAAAGTTATAGTAAACGTTTTTGTCAGTAATAATTATTAATAAGGGGTATATAATATGGTTACAATTAAAGATGTAGCAGAGGAAGCAGGAGTATCAATTGCAACAGTGTCTTCAGTTATTAATGACAGCCGACCAGTTGCTCAGGCAACTAGAGAAAAAGTTTTAAAAGTTATTAATGAGATGGGTTATAAAACAAATCCAGTTGCCAGAGCTCTAAAAGTTGGTAATACTAAACGAATTTTATACATAGTTCCCTCGATAAAAAATCTGGTTTTTGCTCAATTTATTAACCAAGTGCAGCATTCGCTAATTAAAAAAGGATATGACCTAATTTTATTAAATAATGAAGCTCGAGTAGATTTAACTAAATCTTATTTGAGTATTATTCATTCTTCGAATATAGATGGTTTGATTATGACTCAAACTAGGAGCTGTGGGAAATTAATAGTAGAATCTTGTCAGCAAAAAAAGATTCCTTTTGTTATTTTATTTGAGCCAGATATTTTTAAAGAAGAGTCTATGGTAACTAGTGACGAGAAAACTGGAATGGATCAGGCAGTTGAATATCTAATTAGCCAGGGCCATCATAAAATTGCTTTACTTAAAGTAGCAGATAGCCGCAACCAAAATAAAAGATTTCATTTTTTTAAAGAAAAATTAGCTGAGTCTGGACTTGAGTTTAATAATGACTGGTTAATTACTACTGCTGGTCATGATGAAAAAGCAGCCTATACAGCAGTTACTAATTATTTACAGGATAAGAAACCGGAATTTACAGCTTTAATTGGGTGTAATGACTTTCTTACTTTAGGAGCAATACGGGCTTTTAGAAAATATAAGCTGAAAATTCCAGCTGAAATTTCATTAATTGGCTATGATGATTCAATTGCAGAATATCTTTATCCAGCATTAACAACAGTTGGTCTACCTAAAAAAAAGCTGGCTAAAAAATCGGTAGAAATTTTATTAAATAAAATTAAACAGCCAGATTATCAGGCAGAACAAAATAAGTTTTCTCAGCAGCTTATTATCCGTGATAGTGTGGCTAACTTAAAAAAAGCTAAATAACTCTAGAATATTAAGTAGTAAATTTGCAATTTAGCTTATTAATTTAGTCTAGTAGTAAACGTTTACTACTAGACTAAAATTGATATTAATATAGATGGTTAAGCTTATAATTTATTCTTGAGGAGGTGAGTTCTCAGCGGTTTTGTTTTTTAAATAAAAAGGAGGTATTTTTGTGAAAAAAAATAATTACTTATTAATTTTAGTTAGCATTACTTTATTATTATTTGGGCTTAGTTTTTCTATATCAGCAGCGGATTATGATCTTACACTTTATAGTATTTTAACCACTGATCCTGATTTTTCAGACTGGTTAAATGATGTTGAAACAGCAACTGGATTAAAAATTAATGTAATTGCTGCACCTACAAACAGTGACACCCGGCAGCAAAAAGTAACTACTATTTTATCCTCAGGTGACAGCAGTATTGATATTTTAGAGTTAAATGATGAAATGGCATCTTCTTTTAAAAATAGTGGCTGGCTGGCACCTTTGCAAGCTCAGGTATTGACAGCAGATATATTGAAATATTTTCCAGATGGTTATGTGAGTGATATGATTACTTCACGCCAGGGCGATATTATCGGAGTTCCTGGCTATAGTGGCTATCTTGCTTTCTGGGTTGATCAGCAAAAGTTAGATAAATATGGTTTTGATTCAATTGATAATAAGGAAGATTTTATTGCTTTTGCTAAAGCAGCTTCTGTAGATGGTAATTATGGTTATGGTGGTTCCTGGGAAAGAACCTATGTCTTTAATGAAATTGCAACTTTCGTTAATTTGTTTGGTGGAGATTATTTTGACTGGACAAATCCCGCCAATAAAGAAGCAATTCAGTTTATGTATGACATGGTCCACAAATGGCAGGTAACCCCAATTGAACAATTAGCAGATAAATATGAGCAGCTGAATCAAAAATTTATTGATGGTAAATATGCAATGATTTTCATGTGGGGAACAGGAGCTGAATATAGGGCAGCTAATCGCTATGGGCAGGATCAGATTCATATGGCAATGATGCCTGAATTTAAAACTAGAAGTATTTTTACTGATTCCTGGAGTTATGTTTTAAATTCTGCTTCTAAAAATAAAGAAGCTGCCTATAAGTTTTTACGCTATGTAGCAGGTGAACAGGGCATGTTGAGTGCCTGGGATAACTTTGATAGATTTCCGGCTCGTTCAGATGTAGCTAAGGAAATACCAGAAAATGAAATAACAAAAATGTATCAAAGGTATAGTGAAGAGTGTATAGTAAGAGGAAGACCAATGGCACCTCAAACAATGGAATTTATAACTCAAATGGGCACTATTTTTCAACAGGCAATGCAGGATAAAATTACAATAGATGAATTTTGTCAGCAAGCGCAATCATTTGTAGAACAGTACAAGTAAAATTGGTAGGTCAGCTGATAAATTTTATCTGTCAGCTGACCTTACTTTAAGCTAGGTCTGTTTAAGGAGGGGAAGATAATTTGAAGAAAAATAAATCGATGCTGTTAATTGCCTGGTTATTAGTTTTACCAGCATTAGTAATTAGAGGATTTACTATAATTTATCCAATCTTTGCTACTTTTAAAATCAGTTTTTATAAAGTAAGTTTGCTGAGAGGAATAAACGAATTTGTTGGATTACAAAATTATCTAGATGTATTTAAAGATCCCAAGGTGTTAACTGCTATTCAATTTACTTTTATTTTTGTAGTTGTCTCGATGCTGCTACATATTATATTTGGGGTTATTCTGGCATTAATTTTAAATATGGATTTTAAAGGAAGACGTTTTTTAAGAACTATTGTCTTAATTCCCTGGGCAATGCCAATGGTTGTAATTGGAATGGCTGCTAAGTGGGGTTTTAATAATGATTATGGCCTGGTAAATGATTTTATCAGAAGATTTTTTGCTAATTTTGAATTGAGCTGGTTAATTCATACTAATACGGCTCGTTTTGCTGTAATTGCTATGGATGTCTGGAAAGATCTACCTTTTTTTGCAATTCTGGTTCTGGCAGGTCTGCAATTTATTCCGAATGAACTTTATGAGGCGGCCCGTGTTGATGGGGCGACTAAAGTACAGGCTTTTTTAAAAATTACACTGCCTTTAATTATGAAAAACATTTTGATTTTATCTATTCCTTTTACAATGTGGAGACTGGCTTCTTTTGATATAGTTTATGCTATGACTTCCGGTGGCCCAGGGTCAGATACTGAATTAATCGCTTATCGGATTACTACAGAAGTTTTCACTAATTTAAATTTAGGTTATGGAGCTACTTTAGCTGTATTATTATTTATTGCAATGTTAATTTTTAGTTCCCTAAATTTATATGTTGCAAATAAAAAGTAAAGTAAGGAGGCGAATTAAATGTTAAAGTCCAAACAAAAATTATTTTTGACAGGTGTATTTAAATGGATAATTGCTCTGCTAGTAGCTTTTTTGATTTTATTTCCTTTATACTGGATTTTTATTTCTTCAATTACTCCCAGTGGAGAATTGTTTCAACGACCAATAAATTATCTACCGGAAAATCCTACACTGTCTAATTACATCTTTTTATTAAAAAATGTTGGTTTAATGAATAAAATAATAAGTACAGTTATTATTATTGGAATTACTTTAATTGTAAGTACCATAGTTTCAATTATGGCAGCTTATGCTTTTGCTCGCTATAATAGTCTGGGATTGAATATAGCTTTTTTATTTATTCTTTTTTCGATGTTGATTCCGAATGTAGTTACTGCTCGTCCCCTGTATGATTTTATGCGTAAGGTTGATTTATATGATACTTATCCTGGGTTAATAATTCTTTATATAAGTCAGGTTATTCCGTTTACAGTTTTAATTTTAAGAAATTTTGTTAATAATATTCCAATTTCAATTGAAGAAGCAGCAGCAATTGATGGAGCTAATTTCTTTCAGATGATTTTTAATATAGTTCTGCCGCTGCTAAAGCCTGCTATTGCAACAGTAGCAATTACAAACTTTATAATCTGCTTAAATGAATTCTTTATTCCACTTTTTTATGCTAATAATATTCAGGTGTTATCAACAGCGATTACCCAACTTCCTTTGCAGGGAAATATGTATTCTGTGCCCTGGGATTTAGTCAGTGCTATGGGTTGGATAATAATTTTGCCAATTATTATTTTTGTAGCTGTTTTTGAAAAACAAATTATGGATGGTATTATGGCCGGTGGAGTAAAAGCTTAATAAAATTATCTTAATTATAATTAATAAGGAGTGAAGCAATGTTAAATAATCCATTTTTAAATACTTTAGGTACTCTCCCTTTAATGAATAACAGTAAGAGTAGATCAATTACCGCTGAAAACCCCCGGGGAGAAAAAGGAAAAGGTGGTCAAGCTGCCAGTAAATTAGGTGAGTCACGGAAGGGTTCTCCTTGCTTGAAAAAAATTAAAGCAGGTGAAACAAGAGTTTTAGCTGAGATTGATGGCCCGGGGATAATAAATCATATCTGGCTAACAGTTACTGATAAAACTGAAGCAGATTTTTTTGTGCTGAGAGATCTAGTATTGCGCATGTATTGGGATGGGGAAGAAAACCCTTCTGTTGAAACTCCTCTAGGAGATTTTTTCTGTAATGGTTTTGCCAGAGGAGCACTTGTTAACTCACTGCCAATAGTTGTTAATCCAACTAGAGGTATGAATTCCTATTTTAGTATGCCTTTTCGTAAAAAGGCTAAAATAACAATTGAAAATCAACATGAAGTTGATATTCCAGCTTTTTTCTATCAAATAGACTATAGTTTACCGACTGAACTGCCAGCAGAGACAGCATATTTTCATGCTCAGTGGCGGCGTGAAAAAATTACTAAAATACAGGAAGACTATGTTATTTTAGATAATGTAAGCGGACAAGGTCAGTATGTTGGCACATATCTTGCTTTAACAACTCTCGAAAGATATTGGTGGGGAGAGGGAGAGCTTAAGTTTTATCTCGACGATGATCAGGAATATCCAACTATCTGTGGAACAGGAACTGAAGATTATTTTGGAGGGGCCTGGAGTTTTGCCAGTCAAGAAAACGGTAAAACAGTTGAAAATACTTATTCAACTCCTTTTTTAGGTTATCCCTATTATTCAAAAACAGACAAGCTGGCTTCTAGTCTTTACTATAATGATGATTGTCCTCCCATGCGAGGTTTTTATCGCTGGCATATTTTAGATCCAATTCGTTTTCAGAAAAATATCAGGGTGACAATGCAGCAGATTGGAGTTAGTAATAAAGGTCTATTTGAAAGACAAGATGATGTGGCAACTGTAGCTTATTGGTATCAGTCAGAGCCTCATAATAAGTTTCCACTTTTACCGGCTAAAGAAGAACGCTGGCCCAGATAAAATATTTTTGACATAAAAAATACTAACTGCTATAATTAGAATGTAATTTAAATTAATTCAATTTTTATTAGGAGTGTCTTGATGAATGTAGGTTTATTAATCTAAATAAATTAAATAATTTTTCCAAGCTATTTTTATTAAAATTACAAGGGGTTTCTTTACCAATTTTTAGTAAAAATTAGTCTGTGAAATTTTAGATTAATAAATTCCTGGTTGAACAATTATAGATTCATTTAATATATTAAGTATAATTAGCTATGGGTTTTATTTACCCATAGCTTTTTTAATTAATAAAGCTAGTTTCTGATTAATAGAACAGCTTATTTTAAAATAATTATTTTTAAACCACAGGTTTATTATGCCTGTGGTTTTTTTGTTTTTAAGCTTATAAAAATTAATTTGGATTAAAATTTTAAAACTTCAAAAAAGGAGCAAAAATTAATTGAATTATTTAAAAGATGTTTATCAAAATTTAGAATTAAGAGAAGATATAAAAATACTGGAAGATTATTTAAAAACAGTCTATTTAAAGCAGGGTATTTCTAATCGCAGTTTAGCTACTAATTTAGCATTGCCTATCCCCATAGTTGTTGCAATAAAAAATGAATTCAAAAAAATTGGCTTTATTAAACAGCAGAGTGGAATTAGACTAACTAAATTAGCAATAGAATATGTTGAACAACAACTGGGCTATCATGTTTTTGAAAATAGTTTGGTGCAAAAGATAGTTAAGAATGATTTTAGTTTAGAATTAGATTTCAAATTTGAGTTAGAGCTTTTGCAGAAAATATTTAGTCAGCGTCCAGCAGCAGATGTAACACTTGATCAGGCAAAAGCTACACCTGAAACAAGTTTGCATAGAGCTTTACTTGCTGTACAAAATAATTCGCTACTGGGTAAAAATATTCTTTGTCTTGGAGATGATGACCTAGTTAGTATTTGTCTAGGAATGCTGCTTAAAAAGTTATCCCAAAAAGTAGCAGCTAAACAAGCTAAAATAACTGTATTAGATATTGATAGAAGAATCTTAACTTATATTACTAAGATAGCTGATCAATATCAAATTAATTTAACAACTAAAGAGGTTGATTTAAGAACTAAAGCAGAAGTTGAACTGCGACATGAGTATGACTGTCTTTTTCTTGATCCACCTTATACAATGACTGGTTTAGAATTATTTTTAGAAAGTGGGATAAGTTTTTTAAAATCAGCAGGTCAGCAGACTATTTTTCTTGCTATGGCAGCTAAATATCCAGAATTCAAGCTAAAGTCACAGCAGTTATTTACTCAATTGGGATTAGTTATCAAAGAAATTAAGCCAGCTTTTAATCAATATGAAGGGGCTGAAATTATAGCTGGCCAGAGTGATATGATAATTTTAGAAACAACTGCTCAATCAACAACTCTAAACAGAAAATTACTACTTGCCAAAAGTAAACAAAAAGCCAGGCCAATATATACTGGAGAATGTAATATTAAACAGCGGCTCTATCAATGTAAAACTTGTGGGCAAATTTATCTGGTTGGCAGTCAGAGCAAATTTGAGACAATCACAGCTTTAAAAAAGCAAGGTTGTTTTAACTGTGGGCAGCATATTTTTGACTTAAAAAGATCAAATTTGAAAGGAGATAATTAAATGAAACAAAATAGAATTAAAAACTTAGGTAAACACTTAATTTTAGAGCTATATAATTGTAACCAATTAAAAATTAATGATGTAAAACTGGTTGAAGAGGTAATGCTAAAAGCTGCTGTAAAAGCAGAAGCAGATGTGCTGGGATCTTTTTTCCATCAATTTGTTCCTCAGGGAGTTACAGGCGTGGTTGTGATTGCAGAGTCGCACTTAACTATTCATAGTTGGCCTGAGTACAAATATGCAGCAGTTGATATTTTTAGTTGTGGGCAAAGATTAAATCCTCTGCTTGCTGTTGATTATATAAAAGCTAGTTTTGAAGCTCTTAGCAGTCAGCTGCAGATTATAGAAAGAGGTATTTGAGATTTAATATCAATTAGCTTGTAAGTAAACTTACCTTCTAGTATAATTAATAATATATTTGTTCAAGTTATAAAAAAGGAGGTAAGGATGGAGAAAATTGTGCTAGCAAAAGATGATTTAGCAGCTTTGCAGGCTAAAGATCAGCGGATGGCTGATCTAGTTGACTATCTGGGAGAGATTGAACGAACAGGAATACCAGATCCCTTTCTGGCTCTGGTAAGAAATATAGTTTTTCAGCAGCTTTCCGGGACAGCAGCAGATTCAATCTGGCAGCGTCTTCAAGATGAATTGGGAGTAGTGACTGCTGATAGAATTAGTAAAATATCAGCAGAAGAATTATTAGATTGTGGACTTTCTAATCGTAAGGTAACTTATTTAAAAGAATTGTCTATTGCTGTAGTAAATGGGGATTTTAAACCAGATCAGCTAAAGAAGCTTAACAATCAGCAGATTATTGAAGAATTAGTTAAGTTAAAAGGAATTGGAGTCTGGACTGCCGAAATATTTTTAATATTTTCTTTAAATCGACAAAATGTGATTAGTTATAATGACTTGGGAATTAGAAAGGGAATTCAGTGGTTTGAAGGTTTAAATTCTGAGCCAAGTAAAAAACAATTTAATAAATTTAAGCAAAAATTTACTCCTTATAATACACTAGCTTCTTTCTATCTCTGGGAAGCGACTAGTCTTAATTTACCAGATAAGTTTGCCAGTCCAGGAGAACTATTTACTAAAAATAAAGTTGCTTATTATAATTCTCCTTTAGGTTTAATTGAAATTCAGGCAGCTGATCAGCAGATTGTTAGTCTGCAGTTCCAACCTGAACAGCGTTATCAGGAGGATTTAGTACCAGTAATTGAGAAAGCGCAGCAGCAACTTGAAGAGTATTTTGCTGGTGAGAGAAAATATTTTGAACTACCTCTTAAATTAAAAGGAACTGACTTTCAAAAACAAGTCTGGCAGCAGCTACAGCAGATTCCTTATGGTACAACTAGAGCCTATAAAGATGTTGCAATTGCAATTAATAATAAAAATGCTTACCGGGCTGTTGGTAATGCAAATAATAAAAATAAAATAGTATTGGTAATTCCTTGTCATCGTGTGACTGCAAGTGATGGTGGCCTGGGTGGTTATGGAGCAGGACTCTGGAGAAAAGAGTGGCTCTTAAATCATGAGCAAAAATTGGCAAATAGTTGATATAACTATTTGCCGTTTTTTTTGTTGAATGATATAATTTTTTTAGTTATTATTTTTAGAAAATTATGATAAGAAGTGGTGATTAAAATTGTATATTAAACTTAATTCAGAAAATATTAGAGATGAGCATATTTGTTGTGCAATTTCTGATAAAAAGTGTTCTGCTGGTTATCAGGCCAAAAAAGTTTGGTTGAGTAAAGAGTTTAAGAATGGTTATAATTTTTACAGATTAGATAAAAGAGCTAAAGTTTTTATTGAGTATGGCCCAGCTGAAAAAGCCTGGCTACCTATTAAAGCAGATAATTATATGTTTTTGGGCTGTTTCTGGGTTTCTGGTCTTTATAAGAAAAAGGGGCATGGTAAAATGCTTTTAGCTAAGGCTATTGAAGCAGCTAAAGAAGAAAATATGGCTGGATTAGTAACAGTAGTTGGTAAGAAAAAATATCACTTTATGAGTGATGGTAAATGGCTTAAAAAACAAGGTTTTAAGGTTGTAGATGAAACTCCTGCTGGCTTTGTTTTACTCAGGCTAAAATTTGGTCTAGATGAGGGAAAAACAAAGGTAGAATTCAAAAAAACAGTTCGGACTGGTGAATGTCCTGATAAAGAAGGTTATGTTGTTTATTATACAGAACGATGCCCTTATAGCGAGTATCATGCTACTCAATCATTTGCTGAAACTGGCCAAAAAAGAGGTTTTGTTCCTAAAGTAATAAAACTCACTACACTTGAGATGGCTCAATCTGCCCCAACACCAGCTACTATTTTTAGCCTTTTTTATAATGGTAAATTTGTGACTACTGATTTGAGTGTCTGTATGGATAGTAGGTTCGATAAAATTGTGAGTAAATTTAGTTGATTTTGGTTTATGCAAAGGATAATTATTACTTTTATTGAATATTTATTATATTGTCTATTTTTTATTTATATAAGATATTAATGAAATAAGGTTCGTTAAGATCTTTATTTTTAAGGGATTAATGTAAGTTAGTTCGTGAATAAGTGAATTATATGAAATTACTTAATTTTTAAGATATATCAATTAATTTATTAAAAAACATCTATAAAATGGGAGGGCTTATTTTGGGAATCTGTTGTATTGAATGTTTTGATAATAAATTCATTAAAGAAAAAATTAAAGAAGCAAATTTGAAAGGTAATTGTGATTATTGTGGATCAAATGAAATAAATATAACTAAAACTTCAGATTTAGGTCCTTTTATAAGAGAATCAATTTTAAAAGCATATGATCATATTAATGATTCTGAATATGCAAAATATAAAGATTATATAGGACAAAAAGATATAGATTTTAAGGTGCCTTTTGATATACTTTCTCAAGAGGATGCTTTTTCTGAAAAATTAAAATCAAAGAATAAAACTGAAAATCTTTGTAATGATTTAATAACAGATGGTAGTCCTAGTAAGCAAGAAAAAAATGATAATGAAACAAACATTTTTGATGGTGAGCAAGCAAAATTTATTCTAAAAGGAAAATTAAATGGAGCAAAATATAATGAATTTTCTTATTCATGGAATACTTTTAAAAACCAAGTAAAACATTTCAATCGTTTTTTTGACATTGGTCTTGAAAATAGAGAAAATTTATTAAATAATATAGCAAAACTTATGAAGGATAATACTATAAAACTAGAAGTTGGAAAAGAAATTTGGCGTGTAAGGGTTAAAGGAGATGGTGTTATATCTGGTGAACCAAAGTCCTATATGAAAGAAATGGGACCTCCTCCATTAAATAAGGCTTCTAATAATAGAATGAGTCCAGCAGGGATTCCTTATATGTATGTAGCAGATAATCGTGAAGTTTGCATTTCAGAAATCAAACCCAATGTTGGTGATAAAATCTGGTTGGGTAAATTTATTTTGACACAAGAATTAAAAATATTAGATTTAACTAAAATACCTAGTTTTAAAATTAAAAGTTTATTTGATCCCGACTATACACATGACATTAGATGGGGTAAAGATTTTTTGAAAGGTTTTATAGAAGAAATATCTAAACCTCTATCTCCATATGATGTTATGTTAGAATATGTGCCTACGCAATTGTTTTCTGAATATATAAGGAGTTTAGATTACAATGGAATAAAGTATTATAGCAGTCAGTCAGAAGAAGGTTCTAATTATACCTTGTTTTGTGGACCAGATAGTGACGCTTATCAAAGTAAATATATTTCAAGAGATTATTTTAAAAATAAACTTGATTCATTTAAAAATATAATGTATTTAGAAAAATTTGAAGTTTTACAAATTGAAAGTGTAAAATTTACTAGTTCAATAAATTCAGAAGAATCATTTGAGGAAATTGATTTTATTGATAAAGAACTTTTAACAGATCCTGATGCTACTTTTGTAGATTTAAATATTTAATTTTCAAAAAGTAACTTCACATAACATGGGATTGAAGATTCCGCTGCGCTCCATTGCAAATTTATTCGGCAAGGGCAGTCGCCCTAAGCCTCATAAACTTCTTAAATCCCAGTAACGTTAGGCGAAATAGTGCTTACTAATATCATAAATGGGAGTGAATATAATTTGGAATTATCTAATACTTGGGGCACGATTAGAGGAATTATTAGAAGTGAATTTTCTTTTGCAAATATTAAAGATATTGTGGGGGCCGCAGGGTTACCAATTCATGAATTAGCTCATTTACAGCAAAGTTTTCATGGAGGAACTAGTAAGGGACAATTAATGGATGCAATAGAAGAGTTATTTTTTAATTTGTCTCAAACAGAGAAAAATAGAGTTGTTAGTTATTGTATAGAAGAAATTTTAAATAGAAAATCATCTTTAAAAGAAGATTTGGAACAAGTTTTAGAAAGAGTTGGATGGGGTATTAGTGGCAATGAACCATATCCTTTAGATTTACAAATGGATATTGATACTAGTGAATTACCAGAAGAAATGCATAACGAGGTAAAAAAAGTATTAAAGCGATTTAGAGATGGTGATATTACTGGAGCAATGACATCTATATGTGGAGCTGTTGATAGTTTAACTGAAGATGTTTACCAAACTTATGATCTGGGAGATCATCGTGATGCTTCTTATCAAGAGAGAGTAGCAAAATCTATTGATGTATTTGAAGTTGAATATAAAAGAACTCTGGAAGAAACAAATCTTTCTGATAGACAAATAAATATATTTTGGCAAAATCATAGAGGATCAGTTAATCAGGCGGGTTATGTTTTAGGTGCATGTAGAAGAGAGTTTTCAGATGTTCATGGAGAACAGAATTCTTCATCCATATTTGTAAAGAGAGCACTTGATTGTGCAGTTTTTATTATTCGTACAATAATTTCACTAATGTAGGTATCATAAGTAATTTCTTTAGTTTAGGAGTGTATATAATTATTTTGGAGTTTTTTTTAAGTACATTAAAATATTTTTCTAAAAACATATTTGATATATTGAAGAGTTTATCTATTATTGTTGCGTCTTTTGCTGCTCTAAAGGGAATAAATGAATGGAGAAGAGAATTAAAAAGTAAAAAACAAATGGAACTTGCAGAAGAAGTTCTTGTTTTATTTTATCAATGTAAAGATCATATTAAAATGATAAGAAATCCTTTCAGTTATAAAGGGGAAGGTTCTACTAGAAAAAGTAGTTCCGGTGAAACACCTCAATAAAAAGAATTATTAGATCAAGCTTATGTAGTTTTTGAGAGATATGAAAAAGTAAAAGAAGATTTTAACAAACTTAATAGTCTCAAATATCGTTATATGGCATTGTTTGGATCAGATACAATTGCTCCTTTTCACGAGATTAATAAGATTATAAATGAAATATTTATATCTGCACAAATGTTAGGAGAACATTATTGGAAACGTCAGGGAAGAAAAAATATGACTGATGAAGAATTTGAAAAACATTTAAAAGAAATGCATAAACATGAAGCTGTTTTTTGGGAAATGTCTGAAGAAGATGAATTATTAAAAAGACTATATACAGCTATCAAAAAAGTTGAAAAAGTTTGCTCAGATGTATTAAGTAAATAATTTTAAAAGTAATGCAGGTATCAAATATTTTTAATGAATAGGGAATTAAAGTTAATTAATTTTATTATAACAAGTTTTAATGTATTTATTCTTGATTTTTTACCCAAGTACTACTTCGCCTAACATGGTGTTCCCGTGACGCCAAAAATCGGCTACCCTTCGGGACATGCTCTCTGTCATGCCTTTTGCAAAAACACAAGCAAAAGTCCTGCCAGGCCTAACGGCACGAGCACGTCGGGAACACCAGGGACGTTATGCGAAATACTTAGAACAAATGTACAAATAATATTGTTATAAAGGTGGTATTTAATAATGACTATAAAAGATATTTTTAAAAATATTAGAGAAAATAATGACAATCCTAGAAGATTTCATATGATGATTGAAACATTAATATTAAAATTGTTTGCTAAATATTTAAAAGATCAAGGCAAAGAGTTTAAGCCTTACTATAGGAATCCAGACACAAATAATAGGTACTTGGAATATGATGGATATGCGGTAGATGGTTTTGATCAAATTGAAGGTAAGACAATAATTGAAATTAAATCTTATACTAATAGAGCCTCTTTAATACATTTAGTTAATAATAAAAATTTTTTTGATAGAATATTGAATGATAGCTTGGAAATTAAGAATATTTTAATCATTACAACTTTACAATTATCAGATGACTATAAAGAAAAGATTCTAAATAGAATAAATTCATTAGAATTAGTTAAAAATGTTGGTTCTTTGACAAATGTTGTGAAATCTAAATAGCACCGTTTGAATCATGTTATCTCTTTGTTTTTTTGAATTACTCTTAAATACTTAGCAATGATAAAAATACTCGGCGTTTTAAGTTTTCAACTTTGGGAACACCGTAGCCAATTCTTTTGATTAATTTGATTTTGTTGTTTAATCCTTCAGCAAATCCGTTGGTTATTCTAGTTTTAAAATAGTTAATAATGTGTTGTTCCCAGCGTTTTACTGTTCCTTTAGCTCTATAGAAAAGATTTAATTTAGACTGACTAACATTTTCATACCAGTTATTTAAAGCTTGAATAGACTCTTTAACATCAGGAATCTGTA
>NZ_FOTI01000081.1 GCF_900114545.1 Halanaerobium salsuginis | reverse complement strand
GTAGTGGATTTAGTCATTAGACCGCAATATAAAATTTCTCCCTTATCGGGATCGTTAGGTTTCAATCCTTGTTGTAGTGGATTTAGTCATTAGACCCGTTTTTGAACAACCTTATTGCTATAACAGTTACCATAGCTATTTGTCTAGAAATTTATTCGGCTAAAATTTATGATTTTCTACTGTGAAAATAGTTATTTTTAGACAAATGCCGCGACTTTGACCATCCTGACCAAATATGATATAACTACACTTATCAAGCTTCGCAAAAATTAAAGCAAATAAATTTGTCTCAGAATTTAGATAACAGCTACTTGTTACTTATATTTTATAGTTAAATTAGCTATTTTGCAAGTTAAATAGATATTTTAAAATCTATAAATTGCTAGTTAAAAATTAATATGTTAGTATATATAAAAAGCTAAAGGTTTATTATATTTAAATTGAAAGAGGGTTAAAAATGAAAATTTTAGTCTATAATTGTCGGGAAGATGAAACAGAATTTTTTAATAAATATAGCCAAGAACATGAAGTTAAAATTAAATTAACAAGCCAAAGCCCTAATTTAGAAAATGCTCAATTAGCAGCAGGTTTTGACTGTCTTAGCATTATTACAACTAAAATAGACAAAAATTTACTTGCTAAGTATAGTAAATTAGGAATTAAATATATATCTACTAGAACAATTGGCTATGACCATATTGATTTAAAAAATGCTAAAAAATATAAGATTGGAATTGGAAATATAAGCTACTCTCCAGACAGTGTAGCAGAATATACTGTTATGCTAATTTTAATGTCAATTAGAAAAATGGAGCTTATTTTAAGTCGCAGTAAAGTTCAGGACTATTCTCTATCTAAATTACGAGGACGTGAATTACATAATTTAACTATTGGAATCATTGGAACTGGCAGAATTGGCAAAGCCATTCTAAAGAAGCTAAATTCTTTTGGTTGTCGCCTACTTGCTTATGATCTTAACCCAGATCAAAAAAATAAACTGGCTGAATATGTAGATCTTAACCAATTAATTAAAAAAAGTGATATTATTTCACTCCATGTACCTGCCACAAAAGAAAATAAACATTTAATTAGTCAAGAAAGATTAGCTTTAATGAAAAAAAATAGTTATATAATTAATACAGCTAGAGGTAGTCTAATTGATACATCTGCTTTAATTGATGCACTAGAACAGAAAAAAATTGCTGGTGCAGCCTTAGATGTTATCGAAAATGAGGCTAATATATATTATAAAGACTTTAAAGGAGAAGTAATTTCAAATCATGAGCTTGCAATTTTAAGATCTTTACCAAATGTAATTTTAACTCCCCATACTGCTTTTTTCACTAGACAAGCTGTTAGTGATATGATAGAAAATTCAATTTTAAACTGTATTAACTATTTAGAAAAAAATTAAACTATTTAATTAAATAATATTTTAAAAGGGTCAGCTTAATAAGCTGGCCCTTTATAAATCAATTTAAATTAAAGATTTATATAATTCACTAATATCTTCTACACTTGTTTCTTTAGGATTTCCTGGACGACAGGCATCTTCATAAGCAGATTTAGCTAAAAACTTAATATCCTCTTCTTTGACAATTTCTGATAAATCAGCTGGAATGTTTACATCTGCTGCTAGTTTCCTAACAGCTTCAACTGCTGCCTGACGATATTCTGCCTGGCTCATTTCTTCAGTTCCTTCAACCCCCATCACTTGTGCTATATATTTATATTTATCACCAGTTGCTTCAGCATTATATTCCATAACAGCTGGTAAAATTATTGCATTGGCTATTCCATGTGGAGTATCATATAAGGCGCCTAAAGGATGGGCCATAGAATGAACAATGCCTAAGCCAACATTTGAAAAACCCATTCCTGCTATGTATTGAGCAAGAGCCATATCTTCTCTACCCTGAGCTTCATTTTTAACAGCAGATCTTAAAGAGCGAGCTATTATTTCAATTGCTTTTAAATGAAACATATCTGATAATTCCCAGGCACCAGCTGTAATGTAACCTTCAATCGCATGAGTCAATGCATCCATACCAGTTGCAGCAGTTAATCCTTTGGGCATAGTAGACATCATTTCGGGATCTACTACTGCTATAACAGGAATGTCATGAGGATCAACACATACCATTTTACGATTGTTTTCAACATCTGTAATTACATAATTTATGGTTACTTCAGCAGCTGTACCAGCAGTAGTAGGAACTGCAATAATTGGAACAGCTTTATTTTTAGTATCTGCTACTCCTTCTAAACTTTTTACATCAGCAAATTCAGGATTATTAATAATAATTCCAATTGCTTTAGCAGTGTCCATGGAGGATCCGCCTCCAATAGCAATTATATAATCAGCTTCTGCTTCTTTATAAGCTGCTACACCTGACTGTACATTCTCAATTGTGGGATTTGGTTTAATATTTGAATATAGCTGATAAGCAAGTTTGTTTTCTTCCAGAACATCTAACACTTTTTTACTAACACCAAGTTCAACTAAATCTGGATCTGAACAAATAAATGCTTTTTTAAATCCTCTTTGCTGTGCTTCATTAGCAATTTCTTTAATAGATCCAGCACCATGATATGATGTTTCATTTAAAATAAACCTATTTACCATTTTTTACAACTCCTCTAGTTTAATTATATTTTTTAAAATAATAATTGATAACTTTTTCACAACTATTGCTATAAATTAACTTAGCTTACAATAGCTAAGTTAGGCAATATTTTTTGTTTTATATTTTTATTTGTTGTTTTATTTGATTATATTTATATTTTAATATTGTTTTTTGCTAAAGTCAAGTCTAATTATAGATTAATATCTAAAAATTTTGGTTGTATAATTAATGTTGTGAAGAAAAAACTGTAAATCTAAAAATATCTAAATAAAAAAGGCATTTGCCTGGCTCCGTTGAATTAAATAGTTACAACACCAAAAATTCAATAAAGGAGTCAAGCAAATGCATAATAATCTTATCACAGATTTAATGGATTTACCAGACCTAGTTGCAACAGATTTAATTAAAACGGAGGAATATTTAGTTTTTGTAGCTGACTATAAAATAGATCATGTTAAATGTCCTGTCTGCGGCAAAAAAGCAGAAAAGATTCATGATAGAAAAACTCAAATGATTCAGGATACTTCTCTTCGAGATAAAA
>NZ_FOTI01000093.1 GCF_900114545.1 Halanaerobium salsuginis | reverse complement strand
TGCTAAGTATTTAAGAGTAATTCAAAAAAACAAAGAGATAACATGATTCAAACGGTGCTATTTAGATTTCACAACATTTGTCAAAGAACCTATTTATAGCTTAAAATTAAATTGACTAAAAAATATAGGGGGTAAAAGTAATGAAAAAAATTTTATTAGTAATGCTATTTTTATTGATTTCAACAAATGTATTAGCAGCAGATATGGAAATCGAATACTGGACTCATACTGATGCTAATCGAACCAGGATAGAAAACAGATATATTAAAGAGTTTGAAGCTCAGCATCCTGGAGTAAAAATCAAACGAGTTGTTAATGAAGCCAGTAAACTAGGTGATATAGTCTTAACTGCTTTTTCGGCTAATAATGGACCAGATGTTTTTAATTTACCAATTGAGCAGGAATATAGCTATATGATTAACGGACGAGTAGCACCGGTTGATTATGACGCAATTGGTGTTAAAAGTCCAGAGGGATTGAGAGCAATCTATGCTAAAAACACTTTTGATCCTGTGACTTTAGAGGGAGAGATTTATGGCCTACCACTCGAATTAACTAACTGGGCTGTCTATGTTAACAAAGGTATTTTTAGAGAAGCTGGGCTTGATCCTGAAAAAGATTACCCTAGAACCTGGGAAGAAATGGCTGCTATCTCCGAAAAATTAGTAATTAGAGAAGGCGATATTATCACCAGACGTGGTTTTGATTTCAGATATCCTTATTATTTAGTTTCATTTTTACCAATGGTTGAACAGTTAGGTGGTAAGTTAATTAGTGATGATGGTACAGAGGCAATCGTAAATAGAGAAGCCTGGTTAAAAGCCTTAACTTATATGAAAGAATGGGGACCTTATGGTAAAAATCTGGGTAACCCAACTTATACTAATGCCCGTAAAATATTTAATAAAAATAATAATGATATAGCAATGGCACTTAGTGGTTTCTACCAACAGGGTAGAATAAAAAGTGATAATCCCGAATTTTATGAAAGCGGTGACTGGATGGTAATTCCTTTTCCAGTATTTGAAGATGCTGTAAATAATTATGGAAGTGCTTATTATGGTCATTATATGATGGTAAATTCGCAAATTGAAGCAGATAAACAAGAAATGGCCTGGAAATTTATTAACTATATGCTTTCTCATCCAGGTGAATACTTAATGGAAGTTAATATTATTCAGCCTCGTAATGAATTAATAAATTCAAAAATGTTTAAAGAGCTCCCTTATACAGATGTCTTTATGAGCGATATGGAGCGATCTAAACCTGTATTTTTACATGAAAATGGTTACCAGATGGAAAGATATATTAAATCTGCAGTTGAAGAAGTTATGTTAACTGATTTGAGTGTAGAAGAAGCTCTAGATACTTTGCAGGAAAGAATAGAAGAAGTAATTAATCAGTACTAATAAATATTAATAGGTTAGCTGGATCAGTCTCTGATCTAGCTAACTTAATATAAATACTTAAAAATATTAAGGTTGTATAATTAATGTTGTGAAGAAAAAACTGTAAATCTAAAAATATCTAAATAAAAA
>NZ_FOTI01000080.1 GCF_900114545.1 Halanaerobium salsuginis | reverse complement strand
TCTATCATTAACAGTTTATAAATAGTTTTAACTTTAATATACTTTATAACACTAGGTTTTTCTATGAGTGTTGCATTTAATATTGCAATTTAAGATTTTAAAAAATGGGGAAACTCATTTTATTTTTAGCTTGACATGCCACTCTAAAACTGTTAAAATATTTAAGTGTGCTCAACAAAAGAGTGGTTCTGGAGGTAAATAATTTATGTTACAAGAAATGTCTGGAGCTGATCTTCTAGTTGGAAGCAAACAGACTTTAAAAGCTATTGCAAATGATCAGGTGACGAAAATTTATCTGGCTAGTGATATTGACCAGCCTTTAAAAGAAGAAATTCTGGAGGCTGTTAATAATAAAAGTATTCCTTTTGAGATGATCGAAAGTAAGACTGAATTAGGCAGAATCTGTGGAATTGATGTTCCGGCAGCTTCTGCAGCTTTATTGAAATAACTGGAAGGAGGTGGGATTGCATGCCGACAATTAGTCAATTGATTCGTAAAGGTCGTGAAAAGACTAAAAAGAAGACTTCTGCTCCTGCTCTGGAGGGTTCTCCGCAAAAAAGGGGGGTCTGTACTAGAGTATATACTGCCACACCTAAGAAACCTAACTCTGCTTTGAGAAAAGTAGCTCGTGTGCGTTTAACTAATGGAAAAGAAGTAACAGCTTATATTCCTGGAATCGGACATAATTTACAAGAACACTCTGTAGTTTTAGTTCGTGGTGGAAGAGTTAAGGATTTACCTGGTGTTAGATATCATATTGTCAGAGGTGCACTTGATACAGCAGGTGTTGATGATAGAAGACAGGGACGATCCAAATATGGTGTAAAAAAACCTAAATAAAAGGGGGGATTTTAGTGCGTAAGAATAGAGCAGAAAAACGAGATATAGTGCCTGATCCAGTATATGATGATGCAATTGTTAGTCGGATCATCAATAAATTAATGTTAGATGGCAAAAAAGGACTGGCAGAAAAAGCATTTTATGGTGCTCTTGATATTATCTCTGAACAAACTGGTGAAAGTGGTTTGACAGTAGTTAATGAAGCAATTGAAAACATAAAACCAGCTCTGGAAGTTAAATCAAGAAGAGTTGGGGGCTCAAACTACCAAGTTCCAGTTGAAGTTGATGAAAATAGAAAGATTACTTTAAGTTTACGCTGGTTAGTTACAGCAGCTAGATCACGCAGTGAAAAAACTATGCAAGAAAGAATTGCTGGCGAAATTATGGATGCATATAATAATACAGGCGGCGCAGTTAGAAAGAAAGAAGAAGTCCATCGGATGGCTGAAGCTAATAGAGCTTTTGCACATTATAGATGGTAGTTTAGTTGCGTGATGTATATAATTTTTATATAAGGGGGGAGAATAGTGGCCCGACAATTTCCACTAAAAAAGACACGTAACATTGGTATAATGGCGCATATTGATGCAGGAAAGACAACTACAACAGAAAGAATTCTTTATTATACAGGTCGAGTTCATAAAATGGGTGAAACTCATGATGGAGCATCCGTTATGGACTGGATGGAACAGGAGCAAGAAAGAGGTATTACTATTACTTCTGCTGCTACCACCTGTCAATGGAGAAATAATCGGATTAATATTATAGATACGCCCGGACACGTGGACTTTACAGTTGAAGTAGAAAGATCACTTAGAGTTTTAGATGGTGCAATTGCACTATTCTGTTCTGTTGGAGGAGTTGAACCACAATCTGAGACTGTCTGGAGACAGGCAGATAAGTATGGTGTTCCTAGAATTGCCTTTGTTAATAAAATGGACAGAATGGGAGCTGACTTCTTTAGAGCAGTAGATATGATGAAAGACAGACTTGGTGCTAATGCAGTTCCAATTCAACTTCCTATTGGAAGTGAAGATAACTTTGATGGTGTAGTTGATTTAATTGAAATGGATGCTATTGTTTATGAAGATGAACTTGGTGTAAATTTTGAAAGAGTTGAAATACCTGAAGAGTTACAAGAACAGGCAGAAGAGTACCGTGAACTTTTAATGGAATCTTTATCAGAAGAAGACGACGAATTTATGATGAAATATTTAGAAGGAGAAGTAACTACTGATGATATTAAAAAATTACTTCGCCAGGCTGTTCTAAATGTTAATGTAATTCCGGTTCTTTGTGGATCAGCGTTTAAAAATAAAGGTGTGCAGATGTTATTGGATGCAGTAATTGAATACCTGCCTTCTCCAATTGATGTTCCGGCTATTGAGGGCGTTAATCCTGATACTGATGAAGTTGAGGTGAGGCATGCTGATGATGATGAGCCATTTTCTGGCTTAGCTTTTAAGATTATGTCTGATCCTTATGTGGGTAAGCTTGCTTTCTTTAGATCTTATTCTGGAACTCTTGAATCAGGATCTTATGTTTATAATGCTACTGCTGGAGTTCGTGAAAGAGTAGGACGTATCCTGCAGATGCATGCTAATCGTAGAGAAGAAAGAGAAGTGATTTTTGCTGGTGATCTTGGTGCTCTAGTTGGTCTTAAAAACACAAGCACAGGTGATACAATTTGTGATCAGGATCATCCAATTGTTTTAGAATCGATGGAATTCCCTGAACCTGTTATTGGAGTTGCTATTGAGCCTAAGAGTAAAGCAGATCAGGATAAACTCGGTGAAGCATTACAACGCTTAGCAGAAGAAGATCCTACTTTTAGAGTTCATACTGATGAAGAAACTGGTCAAACAATTATTCAAGGAATGGGAGAGTTACATCTGGAAGTAATTGTTGATCGTCTTCTAAGAGAATTCAAAGTTGATGCTAATATTGGTAAGCCTAAAGTTGCTTATCGTGAAACTATCACTAAAAAAGTTACAAATGTTGAAGGTAAATTCATTCGTCAATCCGGCGGACGTGGTCAGTATGGTCATGTTGTAATTGACATTGAACCTCAAGAACAGGGTGCTGGTTTTGAGTTTGAAGACAATATTCGTGGCGGATCAATTCCGAGAGAGTATATTCCTTCTGTAGAAGATGGAGTTAAAGAGGCTCTCGAAAATGGTGTGCTGGCTGGATATCCTGTAGTTGATGTTAAAGTATCACTTAATGATGGTAGCTATCATGATGTTGACTCATCTGAAATGGCATTTAAAATTGCTGGATCAATGGGCTTTAGAGCTGGAGCTAAAAGAGCTAACCCTGCACTGCTAGAACCTGTTATGAGTGTAGAGGTTGTAACTCCAGAAGAATACATGGGAGATGTAATCGGTGATTTGAACGGACGCCGTGGTAGAGTAGAAGGTATGGAACCAAGAGCAAATGCTCAGGTTGTTACAGCATATGTACCTCTCTCTGAAATGTTTGGTTATGCAACTGACCTGAGATCCAAAACTCAGGGTAGAGCAACCTATACAATGCAGTTCTCTCATTATGAACAAGCACCAAAGAATATCGCCAAAGAAATTATTGGAGAATAAATAAAATTTTAAGGAGGAAGAAAAATGGCAAAAGCAAAATTTGAAAGAACAAAACCCCATGTTAACATAGGAACCATAGGCCATGTTGACCATGG
>NZ_FOTI01000044.1 GCF_900114545.1 Halanaerobium salsuginis | reverse complement strand
CTCATAAACTTCCTGTCCTCTTTTGGAACTATATTCTTTTCTATAGGTCCAGTCACTATTTTTTAACTCTATTTCACCCTTCTTAATTTCGCGACTTACTGTAGTTCTATGACAATTCAATTCTTTACCTATCTCAGTATAATTTTTATCCTGTTGATTGTATAAATGTTCTATTTTTACGCGATCTTCATAACTTAGATGTTCACCTTTTTCTCTTTTTGTGTTACAATTATTTTGACACATATTCTGTACCCTCCCAATGTTTTTGTGGTTATTAACATTATACAAAAGGTACAGATATGTGTCTATTTTTTATCAAATCACAGCGTGCATTTAATTATACAATTTAATTTAATTATATATATAAATAAAAAAACTTTCCCGATTAAATCGGGAAAGTCTTTTACTATTAATCAAATTTATTTTTCTATTCACCCATAACTTGCGAAATAAGTTTTAATCCTTCTTCTACTGATTCTTTTTTTACATGCTCAAAAGGAAATAGTGTTCTAGTATTAATATTTAATCCTCTTGCTTTCAATAATTCTTTAAAAAGTCCTGAACAATTATACTCAATTTGATATAATTTCATAAGTGAAAGAATCTTTTCTTTAATATCAATAATTTCACTATAAAGTCCAGCTTTTTTAGCACTGACCCATTTTGACCAGAGACCAGGTAAAATATTTGATAAACCGCCAATAGATCCCTGACCTCCATAATCAATATTATCTAAAAACTGATTATCAAAACCTGAATACATTTTAAACTCAGGAAACTCAGCTTTAATTAACTGCATAATATCTTTTGTATGAGTAAATGTTGAAACCGATTCTTTCATTCCTACAATATTTCGATGAGAATTAAGTAATCTTAGTACTGTTTCGGGAGTAAAATCTGTGCTAGTTCGGGCAGGAAAATTATATAAATAGATATTTCCTTCAATCTGTTTAGCTAAATAATCATAGTAATGAAAAATATCTGCTTGAGTCATAGCATAATAATACTGGCCAATAATAAGAACTCCCTCAGCACCTTTGGCTAAAGCAAAATTCGAAAGTTCAATTGTTTCTTGATAGTTAATGCATCCTGTTCCAGGTAATAATTTTACACTCCCAGCAGTTTCAGATAAATAAAAATCTATAAATTCTTTTTTCTGCTTAAATGAAAGGGAGGTAAATTCTCCTGTACTTCCTAAAGGTACAATTCCATCTACTTTATTATCAATTAAATGTCTTATTAATCTGCGATTTCCTTCATAATCAATACTGCCATCATCATTAAATATTGTTAATGATGGTGTTATAATTTCAGCTTCCATATCTCTCACCTATCCTAATATTTTAATTACCCCATATAAAATTGTAGAAGTAGTTACCATACAAACCCCTATAAATGCTTCATAAGGAATTAGTTTTAATCTCTCTTTTATTTGCATATTGACAGTCCCTGCACTAACATGGAAAAATGACCCATGCGGAAGACCATCAAATACAAAACTACCTGAATGAACCATTGCACCTGCAGCCAGGGCGCCCACTCCATATGATAAAATAGTTCCGCCAAATACCTGACTTGCCAGAGTTGTACCAGCTGTCGAAGAAGCTGAAGCTGCTCCCATTAGAATACCAGAAATTGGTGCTAACAAAAAGGCTGGCAACCCGACTGAATTAAGGCCATTTATTATTACTACTTTTAAAGTTGAATTAGCAATAATTCCAGCTAGAGTACCTGTTCCAATTAGCAGCATTGCAACACCACTCATTTTATCTAAGCCAAATTCTAAATAATGAATAATATGTTTTACTTTTCCCATTACTATCATTCCAACTAATCCTCCTACTGGAAGGGCAATTAAAGGATCAATAGTTACATTAAAAAGTGGTCGCCCCAGTAAAAGAAGAATGGTAACTGCAGGTCCAGAAAGCGATGCTGCTAAACTGGGAAGAGCTTCATCATTACTTACAATATGATCAGCAACTACTTCTGTTCCATGATGTGATAAACGTTTTGCAATAATCAGCGTAATAATAATTGCAGCAATTGCAGCTGGTACTCCTGCTGCTATCATCGAAGTAAGTGGAACTTTAAAAGTTTCAGCTGCTGCAATAGTATTGGGATTAGGACTCATTACATTACCAGCCTTAACCCCGCCAATCATAGCAATTAATATTCCTAATTTCCGATAACCTACCTTTTGAGCAATTTGAATAGCTATTGGTGAAACAGTAATGATAGCCACATCTCCAAAAACTCCTACTGCAGTCAAAGCCCAGGTGGCGAGTATCATTGCCAGCATCGCATTTTTACTGCCAAGTCTTTTCACAATAGACTCTGCAATTCGAGCAGCTGCTCCTGATTCAATTAATGTTCCTGCAAGAACACCAGCAACTACAATCCTTATTACAGCAGAAACAATATTTTTAGTGCCATCTATCATATATGTAACAGTATTAAATAAACCAACTCCACCAACCAATCCACCGATAATTGCTCCAATTATCATTGCATAAGTAGGAGGTACCTTCTTTAAAATTAAAATAATTGCAATAACTAATGCTAATATAGCGCCTATAGCTGATACGCTCATTTAGTTCACCTCTTTTTTTATAATATTTATAATTGATCGATCTTTAATATACCACCTTCGGAACCTGAGGCTGCCAGCTTAGCATAGAGACCTAAATATCCTCGTTTGAATTTAGGTTCAGGTCGCTGCCATGACTTTAAACGTTCTGCAATTTCTTCATCACTTACTAAAAGTTTTAAACTGCGATTATCTACATCAATCTCAATTTTGTCACCATCTTTTACAATTGCGATTGGACCACCTTCTGCTGCTTCGGGAGAAATATGTCCAACAAAACAACCATTATTTGTTCCGGAAAATCTGCCATCTGTTATAAGGGCTGTTGTTTTACCTAAACCACGACCATAAAGATATTTCATAGCTTTAAACATCTCTCTCATTCCAGGACCACCTTTTGGTCCTTCATAGCGGATTACTACTACATGACCATCCTTAACTTTGCCATTCAAGATTGCTTCTTCTGCCTCTTCTTCACTATCAAAGCAAATAGCTTCACCAGTAAAGTGATACAAGCTTTTATCAAATGCTCCTGGTTTAGTTACACCTGTATCAGGAGCTAAATTACCTCTTAAAACAGCTACTCCACCTTCAAACCCAAAAGGCTCTTCTGCTGAACGAACTACTCTTTTGTCTTCTGGATATTGATAATTATGATTAGAAATATTTTCTTTAACTGTCTGATTAGCAACTGTTAAAGCATCTAAATCTAATTTTGTTTGTAAAGATTCCATAACTCTCGGAACTCCACCAGCTTTATGGAAATCAACACAATTATATTGGCTGGCTGGATTAATTTTAGCAACCTGAGGAGTATTTCGACTTAATTTATCAAATTCAGCTAATACATCCATATCCAGTTCTGCTTCATGTGCAATTGCTGTTAAATGCATAACTGCATTAGTACTTCCACTAATAGCCAGGCAAACTTTAATCGCATTACGAATAGCTTCTTTTGTAATAATCTGACGTGCACTAATCTCTTGTTTAGTTAATTCTACAATTTTTATACCAGTTTTTTCAGCAATTCTCAATCGATCAGCTGAAGTAGCTGGAATCATTGCACCATCAGGTAAGGTCATTCCTAAAGCTTCTGACAGGCAGCACATAGTATTAGCTGTACCAAGATAAGAACAAGAACCACAGCTTGGACAACTTAAGTTTTCTAGAACAGTATATTCATCTTCAGTAATTTTACCAGCACTCAACATTCCAAGCGCTTCTGCACTTGATGTCTGATCAGATTCTCTACCATCAAACACAATGCCGCCTTCCATTGGGCCTCCAGGAAGAAGTATACAGGGAATATCCAATCTAGCTGCCGCCATCAACATACCTGGCACAATTTTATCACAAGATCCTAATAATACCAGGGCATCTACTAATTGTGTCTGAGCAAAAGTTTCTACACTATCACAAATGATCTGTCGGGAAGGTAGAATATAATGCATACCGTCATGTCCCTGTGCCATGCCATCACAACAAGCAATAGTTCCAAATTCAACCGGTGTTCCTCCAGCACGATAGATACCATCTCTTACTCTTTGTGCTACCTGACGTAAATTAAAATGGCCAGGTACCCCTTCATTCCAGGAATTAGCAATACCAATAATAGGACGCTTTAAATCATCAGTTGAATATCCCATTGATTTATAGGTTGCTCGATAATATTGATTTTCAATTCCTCGCAAAGTTTTTTCACTTCTGTATTTCATCTGACATCACCCTTTTTTGTATTGTATTCTCTTTCGTATATATGATATCTTATTTATATACGAAAATCAAGCTTTTATTTTAGATTTTTTTCAATTTATTTTCTATTCTATAAAATTCAAAAATATTTTTACAAAACGTTTTTAATAAACTAATTTATAATTTTTTAAACATAAAAAAACCCAGAACTATTAATTATAGATCTGGGCCATTTTAAAATTCTTATATTAAATTATGTTCTACTAAAATTTTCTCTATATTACTTTTATACTTTAATAAAGCTGTTTTGATAAAATCTTGTTTTTCTTTTGTTTCTCTAAAACTAGGATAAACAACACTTAACCCAGCAACTATCTCATGATTTTGACAAATAGGCACTGCTATGCAGCTCGTATCTTCACCGCTTTCACCATTTTCTATTGCAAAACCAGTAGCTTTAACATCTTTTAGCTGCTTTTTTAGAAGTTCCATATCTGTAATTGTATTAGAAGTTAATGCTTTTAAACCTGCTGGATACAAACTTTCAAGCTCTGTTTCTGTATAGCGAGATAAAATTGCTTTTCCTAAAGCTGTTGTATATGCAGGAAGAGTTTTACCAACTTCTGAAACAATCCTGATAGGTTCTTGCCCCTCTACTTTTATTAAATAAAAGACCTGTCCTTTTTTTAAGATACCTAACTGACAAGTCTCATTACAATCATTTGAAAGTGAATTCATCTCCTGACGTATTAAATCGAGAGTAGAATTTTTACTAACAAAGGAAGAACCAATATAATATGATTGAATTCCTATTGTATATTTATTTGTAGAACTATCTAACTCTAAAAATCTATAGTCCAATAATGTTTTTAATATTGGCGAAATCGTACCCAATGGAATATCAGTTTCTTTAGTTAATTCACTAAGTGTAAATCCATCTTGATGATTAGAAACAGCTTGTAATATAGAAATTACTCTATATGTTGGATTATGTACCATTTATACGCTCCTTCTTTTAAATAGTCATTTAATTATAAAATGCTCCTATATTAAGTTATAAAATTGTAATTAATCAGCTAAATTGTCATCCCTTTCTTAATCTATTAAGCTAAATACATAATAAGAACCATATTTTATTAGTTTCAAGCTAAAATTTAAAAATCCTGCAAATTCAAAA
Organism: Halanaerobium salsuginis; assembly: GCF_900114545.1. Classification (GTDB taxonomy): domain Bacteria; phylum Bacillota; class Halanaerobiia; order Halanaerobiales; family Halanaerobiaceae; genus Halanaerobium; species Halanaerobium salsuginis. Next base: position 16,308 of record NZ_FOTI01000044.1, on the reverse strand, counting down.
CAATTTAATACTGCCAAGCTTATCTTTATGTTATATTTAAACGATTTAATGATTAGATTACAGACAGACTGATATTTAATGACAAAAAATCTGCTTATTGTTTTATTGTGTCTGGGAATAAAAACTTTTTAACATAAAAAAACCCCCATCAATTTAGTTTGATAGGAGTTAATCAGTGTATCGGAACAGCCAAATATCGGCAAAAAATCAGATACGTTTTATTTAATTAACGAGCGTTTCAATAACAAGTAATATCCTCGTTATAACGCCCTTAATATTCAATGGCGGAGAGACTGGGACTCGAACCCAGACACCTTTCGGCTTCACCGGATTTCAAGTCCGGCTCCTTAGCCAATTCGGACATCTCTCCTCAATTGTCACAAGTAATATTGTACTATAGATAAGATTAGCTGTCAAGTGATTTATTTAATTTTTTTATGCTTACAGTTCAACACGAAATTTATTTAATGTAGTTCCTTTTACTGCTGACTGATAACTAAAAATTCCTCCAGCTAAAGGTTGTTTTTGTAATTGTTCTTTTGATAAACCAACCCGGGCTGTTGTAATATATAATTGCTCTAAATCAGGCCCTGCAAAAACACAAGAAGTAACATTTGAAACTGGTAAATCAACTGCTCCTATCTGCTTGCCAGTTTTAGAATCCCAGCAGGAAACCTGGCCACCTCCAAAATGAGCAATCCAGAGTCTATCCTGACTATCAATAGTCATTCCATCTGGTATACCAGGTTGATCAGCAAAAGAAATAAATACCTCTGGTTTAGAAATTTCTCCTTTAGCTAAATTATAATTATAAACTACTACTTTTTCACTAGGTGAATCTATATAATACATTTTCTGATAGTCAGAATTCCAGATAATCCCATTTGAAACTGTTACTCCTGATATTTGTTCTGTTAATTTGAGCTGATTATCTAATTTATAAACAGATCCAAGTGGCTTTTCTTCTGCCAGATCCATTGTTCCTACCCATAATCTGCCTACTTTATCGCACTTAGCATCATTAAATCTTAAGTTAGCATTATTTTCAGCAGGATTACAAATAAACTCTAGTTCAGCTGTTTTTTCTCTCAGCCAATAAATACCATCTTCTAGTGCAGCTATAAAGTCTCCTCCCTGAACAGGAATAACAGCACCTACCAATTTAGGTAATTTTATTTCAATATTTTTAGCTGTTGCTGGATTAAAAGTGTTAAAAGTTTTCTCCAGAATATCGATCCAATAAAAAAGTTGTTTTTCACTATCCCAGATTGGCCCTTCAGCTATTTTAGTTTTACTATCTAAAACTAAGCTTAATTTTTCAGTAATTTCTATCATTAAACTCCCCTCCAATTTAAAAAATGGATTTACATTCAGTTAAATAAAGATTTCAACAGTTAATTTGATTTTCCTTTATTTAATAATTATATTTAAGTGAATTTGCTATTTAAATTTGGCTATCCTATAATTTATTTAATAGTAATTATGATAATTTAATTAAATTTATGCAGTTAATGCAAGGGAGGTAATTAGAATGAAAAATAATAAAATGGGCTTAAACGAAACTTGGAGTATGGCAGTTGGTGCTATGATTGGGGGAGGAATTTTTTCTGTTCTGGGAGTAATTATTGTTAGAGCAGGAAACTTAGCCTGGCTCAGTTTTCTTATTTCAGGCTTAATAGCATTAGCAACAGCAATTAGTTATTCTAATTTAACTAATAAATTTGAAGAGGGGGGTGGTGCTTTTACTTATATTAAAGATATTAATCATGAAGGTCTCGCAGGCGGCCTGTCCTGGTTATTAATTCTGGGCTATATTCTCTCGATTTCAGTCTATGCCTTCACTTTTGGCCAATATTTAGAGAATTTACTTGGCTTTGGTCCCTGGTTTCCCCGACTAATATCAGTTATAATTATTAGTCTATTTATGGCTTTCAACATTAAAGGTGCCGGTGAAGCTTCCTGGATTGAAGTCATTACAGTCTGGGGTAAATTAATTATTCTTTTAGCTATAGCAATTATTGGCCTATGGAATTTTAAGCCAGAAATGCTTGTTATAGAAGGCCTTAAACAACAGTCTACTTTTTTTAATGCTGTTACTGGAGCAGCAACTATTTTTCTGGCCTATCAAGGTTTTCAGTTAATAACTTATGATTATCAAGAAATTCATAAACCAGATCAAACAATTAAAAAAGCAGAGATAATGGCTATTATTGCAGTTATATTTGTTTATATTCTAGTTGATTTTGGAATTGTTAATCTTGTTTCTCCTGAACTAATTAATCAAGAAAAAGAAGTTGTTATTGCAATAGCTGGTCAGAGAATATTGGGAACAGCTGGTCTAATTATCGCCTCGATAGCAGCTCTTTTTTCAACTGGTTCTGCAATTAATTCAACAGTTTTTGCAACTGCAAGATTAGCTAATAAGATTGCAGGGGATGGAGAATTACCACATTTTTTAGCCAGCAAAAATAATAATAATGTTCCTGCCAGAGCTATTTTCTCTATTAGCCTGATCAGTGCAATCCTGGCTATAATTGGTTCTCTTTCTTCTTTAGTTGAAGCTGCCAGTTTTATCTTTTTAATAACTTTTGCAATCGTAAATTTTATTGCCTTTACTGAAATCAATAAAAATAAATTCATTTCACTAGCAGGTGGTATAGGTGCGGTAACAGCAGCTTTAATATTAACCGTACAGCTAATTAATACTAAACCTTTTATTCTGCTGGCAATGTTTATACTTATTATTGTTGTTACAGCAGGTAGAAAAGTTTTTTATAATAAAAAATAAGTCTTTCAATAAGTCCTGACCTATTAATAAGTCAGGGCTTATTGACATTTTGGACATAGACCATATAATTTTAGCCGATGTTCAACAATTTTATAGTTCGTCTCTTTACTTATCTTGCTCTCATAATCTTCTAAAGGGCAACTTAAAGGAACTACTTGTCCACAGTTTAAACATATCAAATGATGATGATGCTCTCCCTGTAATAATTCAAAATAACTTTCTTTTTTATCTAGTTTCAGTTCAATTTTACTAACTATATTTTTAGCTACAAAATTATTTAAATTACGATAAACTGTAGAAAGTCTCAGCTTAGGGTTATCAGTCTTAAGTCTGGCAAAAATATCAGCAGCAGTTAAAGGTCTTTGCTGTTCTGCCATTAATTCTAGAATTTTAATTCTTTGACTAGTGACCCGAATTCCTAACTTTTTTAATTTCTTTTCTAAATTTAAGCTTTGATTCATTATAATCTCTCCTTAGTTATTTTAATTTAAAACTTTAACTAAATTTATTATAGTTAAATCGGCAACACTTTTGCAAATGATTTGCAAAAGTTCTTATTCTGAGTTATTATTATAATAGATCAAAAATAAACTTATTAGAAAGGGTGTTAATTAAATTATGAAAAAAAGTTTAGTCTTAATAACTCTATTCTTAATTTTTACTTTCTTTTTTAGTACACAGAGTTTTGCTTCCCCAATTCAGGTGGCTGTTTCAATTGTCCCACAAGCCAGCTTTGTTAAAGCTGTTGGTGGCGATTTAGTTAAAGTGGTAACAATGATTCCTCCTGGTAATAGTCCAGCTAATTATGCACTTTCCCCAGGGGAATTGACTAAATTCAGCGATTCTCAAATATATTTTTCAATGGGAGTTCCTGCTGACTTAACTAATATATTACCCAGAGCAAAGGAGTTTAATCCTAATATAAAAGTTATTAAACTTTTTGAGGAAGTTAATGCTATTTACCCTGATCGTGAATTTGCCCCTGGTAAGAGAGATCCTCATATCTGGCTTTCACCAAAAAGAGTAATTGCTATGATAGATATAATTGCTAATAATTTAGCAAAGCTTGACCCAACAAATAAAGATCAATATCAGCAAAATGCTCTGGAATATCAAAAAAAATTAACAGAGGCTGATCAAAAAATCAAAGCATCATTAAACAATTTAAAAAGCAAGACATTTATAGTTTATCACCCTGCTTTCGGCTATTTTGCTGATGAGTATGGATTAGAAATGCTTGCTATTGAACAGGGGGGTAAAGAAGCTACTCCGCAGAGAATGCAGCAAATTATTAAAATTGCCCAACAAAAAAATATTAAAGTTATTTTCTATCAGGCAGAAATAGATAGTAAGCAGTCACAATCAGTAGCTGAAGAATTAGATGGTAAAACTGTCCAGATTGATCCATTAGCAGAAGATTATATTGCTAATTTAAAAAAGATGGCAGCAACCTTTAAAAGTCTACTTAATTAAATTAATAATCTTAAGGCTGTCAATTTAAATTGACAGCCTCTTTAATTAAAAGTAATAAAATATTTTTTCTAATTAATTAACAATATTCTCTGGTTCACCAGCCAGCCAATTATTTATATTATTAAAAACAATCTCTGCTCTCTCATTAAAAGCTGCCTTAGTAGCAAAAGCAAGATGAGGAGTTAAAATAGTATTCTTGGCATTTATTAAGGGATGATCAGCCGGGATTGGTGGTTCCATTTCGAATACATCTATACCTGCCCCGCCAATCTGATCTTTATTTAGAGCCTGCGCCAGAGCTTCATTATCAACAACTGCTCCCCTGGCTGTATTAATTAAAATAGCATCTTTTTTCATTAATGCAATCTTTTCTGCATCAATCAATCCTTTCGTAGAACTATTAAGCGGTAAATGTAAACTTATAATATCACTCTTGGCCATTACATCTGCCAGACTAAGATATTTAACTACTAAATCATCGGCTAAATCAATTTTTTTATGATCTTCAACTAATAATTCACATCCAAAAGCTCCAGCCAATTGAGCAGTCTTTTGACCAATCTTTCCAAAACCAATAATTCCAAATTTTTTCCCAGCTAACTGCTGTCCAATTAAACCTGTTCTTGTTTGAGAATTTCGTACAGCCTGATCAGACTTAGAAAGTTTACGCAATAAAGAAATTGTCAAACCAAAAACTAATTCAGCTACTGATTGATCTGCATAACCAGCTGCATTAGCCACCAAAATATCCTGCTTTCGACAAACTTCCATCGGAAGATGATCAAAGCCTGTAAAAGCAACTGAGATAAATTTTAAGTCTGGACAGGAATAAATCACTTGTTTAGAAATTGGCTGATTAGCTATAATTAAAATTTCAGCCTGTTTAGCTCGAGAAATTAGTTCTTGATCTGATGATGCTCGTGTAGAATAAGCTGTAAAATTATGCCCAGCTGCTGTTAATTTTGCTTCATATGTAGCAAGTTTTTCTTGAGAGATATTTAATGGTTCCAGTAATACAATTTTCATTTTAAATCCTCCTTATAGACTATAAACTCTATACTCGTCTTTATAATTACTGAGTTTTTAATTAATAGTTTTAGCTACTATAAAAATTTATTTTTCAGCTGCTTTAATTTTTTCATAAGCTTCATTTATCTTTTTAAATTCTTCTTCTGCAAAATCAACAAATTCTTCTGGCAGCCCTTTTCTAATCACATTATCAGGATGAAATTCTTTTGCTTTTTGGCGATATTTCTTTTTCACTTTAGAAAAATCAGCCCCGGGCTCACATTCTAAAATTCTATAATATTCTGCTAGCCGACTACTGTTACTATTATTATTATTTTGCTTAGAATTAAGATAGCGATCTTTAATATTATTTACCTGAGTTTGACTTAACTCAAAAATATGACTAGCCAGATCTATGTATTTTGCTTCCTTGTGATGGAATTGATGATCAGCAACAGCCATTTTCATTAATAAATCAAACATTTCTAAAACTAGGGCTTTTTCATTCTTAAAATTATCATAAAATTGAGCTGCATAATCACTAAAACTATAGCTGCTCTGTTTAGCCTGATCAAAAATTTTAATTGCCAGCTGTCTTGATTGACCATCTAAACGAAGCTGACTTTTAATAAATTGATCAACAACTTCTATTTCTGACCTCGTAACAGCACCATCAGCCTGCGCAAATTTAGCCAGCATTGAAAAAATACTAGTAAAAAACAACAGCTGCTTTTCTTCCTGCTGGTTTAATTTTTGACTTTCTTTCTTAAACTGCCCCTGATCATAGGCTGTTCTAGTAGAACCCTGTGCTCCATTTTTATCAAATTGATTACCGATTACTCCTCCAATAACTGCTCCCAAAGGACCAGCTACAGCTAATCCAACAGTTCCTCCAAGTATTTTACCTAACCAGGCCATAAATATTACCTCCAAATTAATAATTTAACTACTATTAATTGTAGCACTCCGACCTAATTAAAACAACTTCAATTTAAAAAGTCAATTTTAACTGGTAATTTTTTTAACTTTTAATTTTATAACCTATTTTAAATAAGTAGGTTACTAAAAACAAGAGTGCAACAGCAAAAGCTGAAATTATCAGAGCAGAAAAAGTAGGACTAATATCAGATTGCCCAACAAAAGCATATCGAACTGCATCTACCATATAAAAAACTGGATTAAATAATGATAATTTACCCCAAATACCAGGCAGGCCTTTAACAGAGTAAAAAACACCACTTAAAAAGGTTAAAGGAGTAATAAAGAAATTTGAAAAAATAGAAACATGATCAAATTTTTCTGACCAGAGGCCAGCTATAATTCCAAATAAAGAAAAAACAGCTGAAACTAGCAGAGCAAAAACCACTGCTAAAAAAGGATGAGCAATAGAACCACCATAAAAGAAAATAGAAATTAAATAAGTTACACTCCCAACCAACATACCTCTAATTATACCACCAATCATAAAACCAAGACTAAGTTCTATATAGGAAAATGGTGCCAATAAGAAGTCAATTATAATTCCATTATATTTTGCTCCAATTAAAGAAGAAGACGTATTAGCAAAAGAATTCTGGATTAAACTCATTAAAATTAAACCTGGCACAATAAAATTAATGTATGGAATTCCATATTCAGTAACTTCTCTGTTTTGAAAAGAGTAAGAAAAAATAATCAAATATAAACCTGTAGAAATTAAAGGCGCAAAAATAGTTTGAATTGCAACTTTTGAAAATCTAAAAATTTCTCTTTTAACAAGACTTGAAAATGTAATTTTATTAATTGTCAGCACCTCCTAAATTAGTTAACTTAATAAAGACATCTTCCAGCTTAGCACTTTCTATATTTATATCAACAACTTCTGCCTCAAACTTATTAACTATTTTAAGCAGTTTATTAAGATCTGCTTTAGCTGTTTCTATCTCAATCTCTTTTCCTGCTGCCGCTATTTTAAAATCAAAATCTGCTAATCTGCTTTCTAGCTGACTAGTTTGAGTAGCAAATTTAATTTGAACAACTTTTTTATCAATAGAATTAATTAAGTTCTCTTTACTATCCACTTTGACAACTCTACCCTGATCTAAAATAGCAATTCTGTCACAAAGAGCTTCAGCTTCTTCCAGATAATGAGTTGTTAAAATAATTGTTTTACCTTGCTCATTAAGCTGCAGTACATACTCCCAGAGACTATTTCTTAGTTCAACATCTACTCCAGCAGTCGGCTCATCTAAAACAATTATTTCTGGATCATGAACCAATGCCTTAGCAATTAGCAATCTACGTTTCATTCCACCTGATAACTGACGTGGTCCTATATCAGCTTTATCCTCCAGGCTTAAAGCCTGCAATAATTCATCAATTTTGTCACTATTGTCTTTAATTCCAAAATATCCAGACTGAATAGCAAGTGTTTCTCTAACAGTAAAATAAGGATCAAAAGTTATTTCCTGGGGTACTATTCCCAGAGACTTTTTAGTTTCCCTATAATTAGCAATAATATCCTTATCTAAAACTGTAATTTGACCAGAATCTTTATTAACCAGACCACCTAAAATACCAATTAAAGTACTTTTGCCAGCTCCATTTGGTCCCAAAAGCCCAAAAAATTCTCCTTGCTTAATATTTAAATTTATCTCTGCTAAAGCTTGTAATTTACCATAGCTTTTATTAACATTTTCAAATTTAATTGCTGTCTGCATCAGCTTAGTCACTCCTTTTTTGATCTTTAATTTTGATTATCAAAAACTTCCATTTATGATTTTAGCAAAAATAGTTATTTGCGTCCAGAAAGCAGACTACTTATCTAAGTTTTTATTATTAATTTAACACTGAAAAAGGCCTACCTTTTATATTCTAAAGGCAGGCCTCAATTAAATTTAATTATCTAATTAATCTAGTAATACCCTATCTAACTGGACAAATTCCAGATTCACAGGCAGCATCATCAATTTCTCTTTCTAGATATTCAGTTTCATATTTTGAAACCAGAGAAGGATTAAATCTTTCCATATCAGCTACCCTCGCTTGATATTCTTCCTCTGTTATTTCTTCATAAGGCATTAAATCATAAAAGCTATCACTATAGGATAAGAAAGAGATTCCAACAACAGTATTCCAATTATCCCAGAGCCATTCTTCAACATCTTCCCACTCATTATCACGAACATGAACAGTTATTGAAGCATTATGATCAACATAATTTTCCATAAACATCTTATATGTTTCTAGCTGATCAATTGCATTAACATCAGCTTTTACCTCACCTTCAGGTGCTTTAACAGGAAATTCTACGACAAGCGTTTCAGGATCTTCAGGATCCTGACCAACTTCAGGGAAAATAGGATATGCTAATTCTTCACACACCCGGGCCAGAGGATCAGCAGCAGAGATTCTTACTCTCCTTACATAATAAGCACTATGAGAGTAATGAAGTCCACTCGAAACAGTTGGCATCTGAGTCTGAGTCCCTTCTGGTTTAACAGTCGTTACCAGTTTAGGCTCATTGTCACCAACTTCCTTAGCAATTTCCTGAGCTGCTTCTTCCGCGACTCTACGTAATTCTTTAAGCAGCTCTGCTTCTTCAGAACTGCTTAATTTAGCAGCATTTTTCATATCCTGCCAGCCAGTTAAAGAGGTTCCAATTAAACGATCTCTTTTATTAATTTGATCCCATTCAGGAAGTTCAAACTCAATTAAAGCCATCCTATATCCAGCCCGAGCTGAGAGCTTTTGGGCAGCAAACATAGCTTCTTTATCAATTTGACCCTCTTGATCAACAAATCCCATTACATTTAATGAGGTTAAATTACACACTCCTCTTGAATCAAGTAAAATCTCTGCACAGGGATTAACCCCTTTAAAATTTTCACGACGTCGGCTCGCTTCAACTGCATTAATAAAACCAGGCTCACCACTATATCTCATTTGTTTAATGTGCCAGCTTAACTGTTCTCGAGCAGGTTTATCTTCATAAAAAATACTATTATTACTCATTTGACGATGAGAAATCTCGGGATTAATTACCCAGCCATCTTCTTTTTTTACATAAAGATTACTCTTAGCCTGAGCAATATCTTTATCATCAGCAGAGAAAAGACAAATCTGAGAAGAACGTCTCACTCCTCCTGAAACAACATTTTCAGCAATTATATTAGCAATATCCATCGCATCAATTGGTTTTAATTTAACCCTTTTAATATCATCAAGATCACGATCAGGTTTTTGACTTAACAGCTTATCTATTTTAGTAAACATTCTCTTTAAACTTTGATGTCCAGAAGCAGTTCCCCCAAAAGTTTTTAATTTCTCACCTTTTGGACGTACAGAATCATAATTGAAAATAATCCTTTTGATTGGACGATAAGCATGATCAACCAGAAATTTAAAATAATACTCTAAAGATTGAATCCAACCTTCTTTACTATCACCAACGTTAATTGTCACTACATCATCTTCATCAAAATCAAAGTCAGTATATTCTCTTCGTTCATCTCTAATTACTGGCTCATAATATTTATGAATAACTTCTACATCTGTTCTAATTTTAGGTAACTGCTCAACATCACGTGGCAGCACTCTAAAACCAACTCCAGAACCAATCATTAATAAATAAAATAAATCTTGGTAGGCTTTAAAATTATCGATAACTGTAAAAGAACAATTATAATTAGACATTCCATATTTTTTACTAGACTCTGTTGAAGCAGTCCATAAAGTTCTGCCAGCTAAAAAGTTTTTTAACTGATAAACATTGTCATAAAGAGCTTCCGCTTCTTTTTTAGTTGTAGGTGCCAGTGAACAATTATATTCAACTGCTCTTTTGACAGTTTCCCACCAGTACTCTCTTCGCTGCTCATCTTCTAACCAGCGAGAATAAGTTCTATAATAAATAAATTCTCCTAATTCAGTTGGAAATGGATTAGCCTGATGTTTATATTTACTCAAAAATTTATTTGATAAAAGACCGGTTTCCTTATCTGTTTTTTTACGCTGTAATCTTGATTGCTGTCGTTTACTTCTATATAAAATATATGCTTTAGCTGTAGTTACATAAGCTGCTTTCATTAATTTTTCTTCTACCAAATCCTGAATTTCTTCTACTTTTGGTATCCTATTTTGGTTATAAAAATCTTTAACCAGTGCAGCTTCAACATCTAGAGCTACTTTTTCCGCATCATCTTCTACTGCATCTTCTCCAGATTCAACCATAGCTCGATAGATTGCTTTAGTGATCTTATCCCGACTATAAGCTACTTCCCGTTCATCCCGCTTAATTACCGTCATGTCGGATTTACTCAAAATAAAAACCTCCTCATTATTTCTTGAATCAAAATAAAAATATCTGTTGAGATATAATTATAACATGAATCTAAGCAATCTTTAAGTCTTTTAAATTAAAATCTTTAGTTTTTTAATCAAATTTAAACTAGCAGATTGTAGGCACAGCTTTTAGTGAAAGGCTGCCAAAAAAATTTATTTTTTATTTTATTTGAATTTAATTTCAGCTTTTTTTCTAGGCACAGTTCGATAGTATTCTACAGCTGGGTGTCCAATAACTAAAGCAGTAACAACTTGCTTAGTTTTTTTAATTTCCAGAAAATCTCGCACTTTCTTATCCTGAGCAGCCAACACAGTAAAGCCACTAAATAAAACTCCGAGATCTAATGCATTAGCCATTAATTCCATATTAGCCGAACCAAGAGCAGCATTGACTTCAGACCTAGCTGAAACTATAATTATAGCTGGTGCTCCAAAAAATAGTTTATCACCACTTTCAGGATTCTCTTTAAATTGCTTATTCATCTGCAGCCATAGGTTAGCATATCTTCGCAGTGGTTTATTTTCTAAGTTATCTTGAGCTAAAATATTTTCCGCTTGCTGCTTTAATGAATTCAAAACTAAAGATCTAAACTCACTTAATTCATCTTTAACAACTGTAAAAGAAAGATCCTGACGATTGCTTCCAGTTGGAGTAAAACGACCTGCTTCAATAATCTTTTTTATCTCAGCCAATTCAACTTTTTCTTTTGTAAAATTTCTAATAGTTCTTCTAAATTTAATAAAATTTAATAAATTAGCTGGCGGAACTTCAAATTGAGCTGGTTGATATGTTTTAACTTCACTCATATCGTATTTATCAGTCGCAACTGCTTTTTCAGGACAAATCGCAATACAATGTCCACAATCAATACATTTTTGATCATTAACTTCTGCTATCCCATTTTTTAAATGAATGGCCTCCACAAAACAGTCATTTATACATTTTTTACAACCAATACATCTTGCTTTATCTATAATAATCATTATTTTATAACTCCTTTTTTACTTAATTATTCTCCAAAGAAAAATGAGAAGCTTAAATTAGTTAGATCCTAATTTTAAACTTCTCACTGCTTAATATTTTCTTATTAATTTATCATTTATAATTAATTAAAAATTTGCTTACCTATAAATATAAATATTAACTATCGATGAATTTCTTCTTTTTTGCCTTGATACACTTCAACCTGTTCCCAGGTTGGTAATCCTTCAATATCACCTTTTACAGTAATACATAAAGCTCCCACTAGATTTGCAAGTTCAACAGCTTCTTTAATCGGTAAATCTCTTAACAAGCCTGTAATTAAACCAGCTGCAAAAGCATCACCTGCTCCAATTAAATCAACAATATTGCTAACTTTATAAGGAGCAACTTTAACTATCTCATCTCCTTGATAATACAATGCTCCTTCAGACCCAAGTTTAAGTACAACTAAGGAACCTTCAGCCATCATATTATAAAAACCTTTGATGATTTCTTCTGGATCTGTCAGTCCCAGTAGAATTTCTCCCTCTTCGATACCAGGCAGCAGAACATCAACCTTAGGAATTATTTTTAGCATTACTTCACACATCTGCTCAATTGTATCCCATAGTTTAAGCCTTAAATTTGGATCAAAAGAAACTTTTAAGTTACTCTCTCTAGCCACCTCAAGTGCTTTAAAAAAGGCTGCTCTTGCTGTTTCACTTAAAGCAGGAGTTATTCCTGTCAAATGAAGATGCCGTGCATTTTTTATATATTCTGGATCAATATCATCTACTGACATATTACTGGCTGCAGAATTTTCACGATAATAAAAAACTTTTGGTTCTTTTGTTGTATACATTTCTTTAATTAAAAAACCTGTTCGATGATTATCATCTCTGGTTATCTGAGAAACATCTACTCCTTCTCCTCTGACAAAAAACTCAACATAATCACCCAGAGAATCTTTACCCAGCTTACTAATTAAACCTGACTGAAAACCAAGCCGCTTAATTCCAATTGCTACGTTTGATTCTGCACCTGCTATATATTTTGAAAAATGATTTATGTATTTTAAAGAGCCAACCTCATCTGGAGCCATTGCAGCCATTGTTTCTCCAATAGTAACAACATCTATCATTATTATAATTCCTCCCAAAATACTTGAAAATTTACTTATTTAAAAATATCAAATTTTAGTTAAAAAGGACCACAGCTAATGGCTGCAGCCCTTTAAAGTCATAGAAGTAATTTTTATCTTTTTACTCTACCAGAAGCATTTCCTCCTGCTAAAGCTTCTACTTCTTTAACACTTACATGGTTAAAGTCACCAGGAATGGACTGCTTGAGGCAGGATGCAGCAGCACCAAATTCGGCAGCTTCCTGCAATTCTTTACCAGTAACTAAAGAATAAACTAAACCACCAGCAAATGAATCTCCTCCACCAACACGATCAATAATTGTAATATCATATTGAGTAGATTGAACAAAATTTTCTCCATCAAATAAAACTACTAACCAGCCATTACGAGAAGCACTGTGACTAATCCTTAAATGGCTTCCAACTAATTCTAGATCAAAACGATCAATTAATTGTTTAGCTACATCTTTATAACCTTCAACATTAATATCTCCACCTGTAATATCAGAACCGCTCTTAATGCCAAAGACCATTTCAGCATCTTCTTCATTAGCAATTACAACATCAACATATTCCATTAAACCGCTCATTACTTCTCCAGCTCTTTCTTTACTCCATAATTTAGCCCGATAGTTTAAATCACAGCTTACTTTAACACCATGTTCTTTAGCTGCTTTTACAGCTTCTAAAGTAACATCAGACATTTTTTCACTTAAAGCAGGAGTGATTCCTGTAAAATGGAACCAATCTGTATCAGCAAAAATTTCTTCCCAGTCAAAATCAGCACTTTCTGCTTCAGCAATTGCAGAATGGGCTCTATCATAAATTACATTGGATGGGCGCTGACTTGCTCCATTTTCGCAGTAATAAATACCTACCCGGTCTCCACCACGAGCAATATAATCAGTTTTAACACCAAAACGACGTAATTCATTTAAAGCGGATTGACCAATTGCATGTTCTGGTAATTTAGAAACAAAATAAGCATCTAAACCATAATTAGCCAGAGATACAGCAGTATTTGCTTCTCCACCACCATAAATAACATTAAATGAATCTGCCTGAATAAAACGTTCGTGAGCAGGGGGAGTTAAACGTAACATAATTTCTCCAAATGTAACAACTTTCTTGGACATAATATAAAAACCTCCTGATAAATTTTAATTTAAATAAATAATAATTTTATATTAAAAATATACTTGTAAATCTTTTTTAATAAAAAACTTAATTTCGTACTAAGCCATTTCCGCTCTTGCTTCTTTGATTAATCTAATAAATTCTTTAGCAGTTTCTGTTACTTGATCATAATCGCCTGTTTTAGCACCTTTACTTAAGGAACTACCAACACCAACAGCTAAACTACCTGCTTTAATCCAATCCTTGACATTATCAAGGCTAACTCCACCAGTTGGCATTAAAGGAGCCTGTGGCAAAGGACCTTTAACAGCTTTAATAATTTTAGGTCCAAATAAAGTAGCAGGGAATATTTTTACAATATCAGCACCGCATTTCATGGCTTTAACTACTTCAGTAACACTCATTGCTCCAGGCATAACTGCTTTTTGGTAGCGATTAGCCATAGCAATTGTTTCTTCGTCCAGAGAAGGAGAAACAATATACTCTGCACCAGCTAAAATGCAGGCACGAGCTGTCTCTGCATCTAAAACAGAACCTGCTCCAATTAACATTTCATCTTTACTGTACTCATCAGTTAGTTGTTTAATTACATCTACAGCTCCAGGAACTGTCATTGTAATTTCAATAGCTTCAATACCACCCTTTTTAACTGCTTCGGTAATCTTCAGAGCCTGTTCTGCGTTTTCTGCTCTAACAACAGCTACAATACCTGTTTCTTCAACTCTTTTTAAATCTTCAACTTTACTCATTAAAAAATCCTCCTTATTAGTATTATACTTAAATAAATCAGCCTATCTTTAAATTTGCTGAAAGCATTATTAAATTTAGCCTTTAATTTTAAATTAGCTTTATAGTAAAGCTGTTAAAATAACTATTATTTCAGGCTAAATCAATATCGTTTCTAATAGTGAAACACTGTTTTATTTATATCTCGTTTAATATTATTCTATACCAAAACTAATATTCCTGCTTTTTTTAAGAAAAAATTTCAAAAATTATAGCAGGCAAAAGAGAGCTCTCAACTGAGCTCTCTTTTTACAGCTATTTAACTTAAAATTTAAAGTAGCAAAAAAATTAAAATAATAAATAACTATTCTATAATATCTGTACCCATAAATGGCCTTAAAACTTCTGGAACTGTAATTGTACCATCTTCATTTTGATAATTCTCCATAATTGCAGCCACTGTTCTTCCAACAGCTAGTCCAGAGCCATTTAATGTATGAACATATTCAGTACTAGCTTCTGGCTCAGGTCGATAACGAATTCCTGCTCTCCTGGCCTGAAAATCTTCAAAGTTACTACAAGAAGAAATTTCACGATAAGTTTGATAAGCCGGCATCCAGACTTCGAGATCGTAAGTTTTAGCAGAAGAAAAAGTTAGGTCTCCTGTTGATAAAGTTACTACTCGATAAGGTAAGCCAAGTTTCTGGAGAACATCTTCGGCATCTGCTGTTATTTTTTCTAATTCTTGATATGAATCTTCTGGTTTAACAAATTTAACCATCTCTACTTTATTAAATTGATGCTGTCTAATAACTCCTCTAGTATCACGACCATGGGCACCTGCCTCTGCTCTAAAACAAGCACTATAGGCACATAAATATTGAGGCAGATCTTCTGCTTTTAATATTTCATCTCGATAAAGATTAGTTACTGGAACTTCTGCAGTCGGAATTAAATAATAATCAAGACCTTCTAATTTAAACATATCCTCAGCAAATTTGGGAAGCTGACCTGTTCCAGTCATGCTATCTGCATTAGCTATAAAAGGAGGGAATACCTCTTTATAACCATGTTCATCCGTATGTAGATTAAGCATAAAATTAACCAGGGCTCTTTCTAATCTGGCTCCTGCTCCTTTTAGAAAAGTAAATCTAGCCCCAGTAACTTTACTTCCTCTTTCAAAGTCAAGTATATCAAGGTCTTCTCCCAGATCCCAGTGGGCTTTATATTCAAAATCAAATTTTCTTGGTTCTCCCCATTTTCTAATTTCTACATTATCAGACTCATCCACACCAACTGGTACACTTTGATCAGGGATGTTTGGAATAGAAAGTAATAATTCTTTAACCTGTTTTTCAACTTCTGCTACCTGCTGATCAAGTCTTTTTATTTGAGAAGCTACTTCCTGCATTTCGCTTATAATACCTGAAGCATCTTCTCCATTTCTTTTTAACTCACCAATCTTATCAGAATTAACATTACGTTTATGCTTTAATTGTTCAACTTCATATAGCAAATCACGTCTTTGATCATCTAGTTTTTGAAATTTTGTAACTGGTGATTCCATATTTCTATTCTTCATTGCCTCTGCCACAATTTCAGGATTTTCTCGAATAAATTTCATATCTAACATTATTTTTCCTCCTTAAAATAATCTCGTTACGTCAAATCTAATAGTTTTTTTAAAAATATTAATAGTTATCATAATTGTCAGTTTAGGAATCTGCACTAAATGCAGGAATCCCTCCCCCT
>NZ_FOTI01000078.1 GCF_900114545.1 Halanaerobium salsuginis | reverse complement strand
GCAAGAGCAGCCGTAGCAGTAGGTGCAGATGGAATCATGGTAGAAGTCCATCCTCATCCAGAAGCAGCTTTATCTGATGGACCTCAATCTTTAAAGCCAGCTAAATTTGCTCAGATGATGGAAGAATTGCAGGTGATTTCTGCTTCACTGCGTAATCTTGAAGTTGAAGAAAGAAAAATTGCTTATGCTTAATTTTAAAAAAATTGCTGTAGTTGGTCTTGGTTTAATTGGTGCTTCTCTGGCAGCAGCCCTGAAAGAAATAAATCCGACTTTGACTATAATTGGTATTGATAATAAAGAAACAACTCTGAAGACAGCTTTAAATAGGGGTTTTATCGATACAGGTTATCTGGAAATAAGCAAAGAAGTTCTGACAGCAGAATTAATTTTTATTGCTGTACCAGTTGCAAGTATTGGTTCAATTATAGCTGAAATTGAAGCACTTGGTTCAGCTGATCAACTGTTGGTTGATCTTGGCAGTACGAAAGTTGAAGTTATGAAGCAGGCAGCAGAAATTTTAGCTGCTAGTTCGCGAGTTTTTATTGGCGGTCACCCAATGGCTGGCTCAGATAAGTCAGGAATTAAAGCAGTTAATCAAGATTTATTTAAAAATGCAGCTTTTATTTTGACTCCTGGAGCTCATTTAGCTGAGGAGGATAAATCACATTCTGAACAAATATCCCCTATATCTAAAAATGATTTGAGTTTGTCGGCAGAAAAATTAATTATTAATCAGTTAAGTCAAGTTGAAAAAGATTATTTAACAGATCTTAAAGAATTGATTATTGAGCTTGGCGCACGGCCGTATATTCTTAGAGCTGTTACTCATGATCAGTGGACTGCTTATTTGAGTCATTTTCCTCATCTGCTTTCTGCCAGCCTGGTTAATCTTGTTCCTGAAGCTAATATCTTAGAACTGGCTGGTAGTGGCTATCAAGATATGACAAGAATAGCAGGTAGTTCTCCTGAACTATGGCTTGATATAATATTTAGTAATCGGATAAATTTAATTGAACTACTAACAGCCTATCAAAAAGAATTAGCAGACTTAAAAAAGCTTTTAGTTGATTCTGATCAGACGCAAATTTTAGAATTTTTAAAAACAGCAGCAGCAAAAAAACAGCAATAAAAAAAGAGTATTTAAGTATTGAGGAGGAAATTATGGTATTGAAAATAAATAGAGCACGTAAAATAGAAGGTGAAATCGAAGTTCCAGGTGACAAGTCAATCTCACATCGATCTCTTATTTTAGGAGCTCTGGCAGAAGGTGAAAGCCAGATTAAGGGATTGTTAGAAGGTGAAGATTGTTTATGTACTTTAAAGATCATGCAGCAGCTGGGAGTTGAAATAAAAAAAGAGAAAGCTGGAAGATATTTAGTTAAAGGTAGGGGGCTAAATGGCCTGCAAGAAGCAGCTGATGTTCTTGATTGTGGTAATTCTGGTACTTCAATGCGTCTCTTAACCGGTTTGCTAGCTGCCCAGGATTTTTATTCGGTTTTAACAGGGGATAAATCGCTCCGCAAACGGCCGATGGCAAGAATAATTAATCCTCTTAGCAGTATGGGAGCTCAAATTTATTCACGTAAGAAGGGGTTGGCCCCTCTAACTATTCTGGGGACACAGCTAACTAGTATAGAATATGAACTACCTGTAGCCAGTGCTCAGCTTAAATCTTCAATTTTATTGGGAGCACTTTATTCACCCAAAGAAACAGTAATTATTGAGCCGGCTATTTCTCGTGATCATACTGAAAAAATGCTGCAGGGAGCTGGAATTGATCTACAAATTGAAGCTGATCGAGTAATTTTACCAGCATCCTGTCAGCGGCACTTAAATCCTTTTCAGATTCAGATCCCAGGGGATATATCTTCAGCTGCTTTTTTTATTGCAGCAGCTTTATTGGCGGAAAAAGGAGAGCTGCTAATTAAGAATGTTGGCATTAATCAAACTAGAAGTGGATTTTTAGAAGTAGCTGCTGCTATGGGGGGACAAATTGAAATACTCAATCAAACAAAAGCAGCCGGGGAAGCTACAGCTGACTTGCTAATTAAGCCTTCTCAACTGAAAGGTATAGAAATAGCTGGAGACTTAATACCTCGTTTAATAGATGAAATTCCAATCATAGCAGTTTTAGCTGTCTTTGCCGAAGGTAAAACAATAATCAAAGATGCGGCTGAATTGCGGGTAAAAGAAACAGACCGTATTTCTGCTGTAGCAGCTGAATTTAAAAAATTAGGAATTAAAATTACAGAAAATCCAGATGGAATGGAAATTCAGGGAGTTGATCATTTAACTGGTGGGGTTAAAGTAGAAAGTTATCACGATCATCGGATTGCAATGTCACTGGCAATTTTGGCCTTAAGGACTTGTGATGGGCTTACAATTGCTGGTAGTGAAATTATAAAAACTTCTTTTCCAGATTTCAAAAAACTTTTAGAAAAGGTGATGAAATGAATAGATTGATGGCAGATATTAAAGATGGAATTAAAGCAATGCATCGTTATCAAGCAGGTAAAAGTGTAGAGGAAGTAAAGCGAGAATATGGATTAAATAATATTATTAAACTTGCTTCAAATGAGAATCCATTAGGACCAGCTCCGGAAGTAATTGCAAAAATCAAATCAGCTGCAGGAGAGGTCTGCCTCTATCCTGATTCAGATAGTAGAGATCTAAAACTTAAATTAGCAGAAAAATATCAGCTGCCAGTTGAAAAAATATTTATTGGAAATGGTTCTGATGAAATTCTTGATCTTCTAATGACGCTTGTTCTGACAGAAGGGTCAGAAGTTATTCAGGCCGATCCTGCTTTTGCAAAGTATGAACTGGCTGTTCAATCAAGAGGTGGAAAAAGTATTAAAATAGGGGTTGATCAAGAATATCGCCACCCTCTAGCAGCAATGAAAGCAGCTATTACTGAGCAAACAAAGGTAATTTTTATTTGTAATCCTAATAATCCAACTGGTACAACTTTAGCTAGAAAAGCAATAATTGATTTTTTAACTGTTATACCAGATGATATTCTGGTAGTTGTTGATCAGGCTTATCAGGAATACATAACAGCTGCTGATTACTTTGATGGAGTGGAGCTGCTGGCAGATTATCCAAATTTATTTTTAATGAGAACTTTTTCAAAGGCCTATGGACTGGCAGGTATGAGGATAGGTTATGCGCTTGGTAACTCAGAATTAATTGATTACTTAAACAGATTGCGGGGACCGTTTAATGTTAATCGCTTAGCTCAGCAGGCTGCAGTTCAGGCTCTCACAGCAACTGATCATCTTAAAAAATGTTTAGACTTAAATAAAAAAGAAAAAAACTATTTATATAATGAATTTGAGAAATTAGAGCTTGACTATATAAAAACAGAAGCTAATTTTGTAATGGTAGATAGTACTTTGCCAGCAGCAGAAGTATTTATTGAACTACAAAAAAGAGGAATTATTATTAGACCAGGTAGTCAATTTGGTATGGAAAGCTGGCTGAGAGTTAGTATTGGAACTCGAGAACAGAATAAACTTTTTTTAAAAAATTTGGCAGAATTATTAGCAGAGAGGAGCAGTTAACATGATAGCAGTTTTAAAGCAGGGGGCGAATAAATCTGAGCAGCAGCAGGTAGTAGAGTTAATTGAACAAGAGGGCTTTGTTGCTCATCCTGATACAGGAGCTGAAACAACAATTGTTGGTGTTGTAGGTGCAGCTCCAGATAAGAAAATCAATTTAAAAGAGAAATTGCAGGTGATGAGCTGTGTAGAGAAGGTTGTGGTAATTTCTGATCCCTATAAACTAACAAGCTGGAATTTTAAGCAAGAAAAAACAGTAATTGAGTTAGGAGATGGGGTAGAAGTAGGAGGAGAGGAACTAACAATAATGGCAGGGCCC
>NZ_FOTI01000075.1 GCF_900114545.1 Halanaerobium salsuginis | reverse complement strand
ATGCTAAAAAGAGGTATGGCGGCAACAATAAAAGAATGGCTGCTGGCAGCAGAATATGTAATGAACGAAGGTAATCATCAGGTAATTTTATGTGAAAGAGGAGTAAGAACATTTGGAGAAGAGACAAGAAATACACTGGATTTAAGTTCAATACCTTTAGTACAGCAGCTAAGTCATCTACCGGTAATAGCAGATCCAAGTCATGGGACAGGTAGATGGGAATTAGTAACACCACTGGCAAGAGCAGCCGTAGCAGTAGGTGCAGATGGAATCATGGTAGAAGTCCATCCTCATCCAGAAGCAGCTTTATCTGATGGACCGCAATCTTTAAAGCCAGCTAAATTTGCTCAAATGATGGAAGAATTAAATGCAATTACGGTTTCTTTAAAAAATTTAGACTCTAATATTAAAAAGACTGCTTATCAAAAATAGTTTAATTTAATTAGTATTTAAGCTTTAAAGATTTTCTTTTATTAAAAAGCTTAAATAAAGCTTGAAATTGCTGTAAATTTGCTCTATTTGGCTAAAATTTAGTCGATTTGCCTAAATTCTAATCTCATTTTAAGATTCATCCCTTATAATTTTATTAGAAATCATTAAATTGATGCTTGGTTACTAATTTTAAATGGGAGTGTTTTAAAATGAAGAAGAGAATGATTATTACTTTATTACTACTTGTTCTATGCTTTGCTCTGCCTGCTGCTGTATTAGCTCAGGATGCAGACTCTGGTCAGACAGCTGATTCCACTTTAAGTGGAGATATGGAAGGTGATACGGTAATAGCAGTAGTTAATGGTGAAGATATTACTGCTAACCAGTTAAATCAAAAAGCTGATCTCAGGTCTAAGCTGCAGCGGATTAATCGGATAGATAGTCAGTTAGCTCAGATTTTAACGAATTCTGATGCCGGTAAACTTGTTCTGCGCAAATATCAGCGGGCTAAATTAGATGCTTTGATTGATAATGTTTTATTAGAGCAACAGGTTGAAGCAGATAATATTAGTTTGACTCAGGCTGAAAAAGATGAGATATATCAACAGCAAAAACAGGCTATCATGCAGAAAAACGATATGACAGAAACAGAGTTTAAATCTGTACTTGAGAAACAGGGATTTAATGACGAGCAGGATTATAAAGATCAGTTCACCAGCAATCCTCAATTAAAAGTAAATAAGTTAATAAAAGAAAAGGTTATTTCTGATATAACAGTTACTGAAAGTGAATTGCAGCAGGAATATGATCGTAATAAAGATGCTTTTCAGCAGAGCAAGAAGGAAATAACTTTTGCTAAGGTTAAACCACAGCTGGAAAAAATGATTAAACAACAAAAACAAAATCAAGCTATTCAGCAGTATTTAGTTAAACTCAGAAAAGAAGCAGATATTGAAATTAAAATTTAAGCTTTAAGACCCTGTTTTTTAAAACAGGGTCTTTTTTTGTTAAAATCTTACTTACTTTATTTATTAAGAGCTGTTATAATATGACTAGAAATGAATATTAGGAGGAATTTATAATGACTGAAGAAAAAAAAGCTGATTACGCTTATCAGGCTAAAAACGCCTGGACAGAAATGGAAGTAGACGAAAGAGAAGAAGTTTTTGATTTTAATAAGAAATATGCTGAATTTATCAGTAATAATAAAACTGAAAGAGAATTTGCCAGTGCAGCTATTAGAAAATTAGAAGCAGCTGGTTTTAAAAATATAGATCAGGTTGAACAGCTAAAAGCTGGTGATAAAATTTATAGTTTAAATCGATCACGAGCCTTAATGGCAGCTGTTATTGGCCAAGATGACTTAGCAGCTGGATTAAAATTAGTTGGCAGTCATATTGATTCTCCCCGACTTGATTTAAAGCCAAACCCACTTTATGAAGCAGGTGAAATGGCAATGTTTAAAACCCATTATTATGGTGGTATTAAAAAATACCAATGGGTAACAATGCCGCTGGCTTTACATGGTGTTATAATTAAAGAAGATGGTAGTAAAGTTGAAATTAAACTCGGGGAAGAAGCTAATGATCCTGTTTTCTTTATTAGTGATATTTTACCCCACCTGGGCAAAGAACAGATGAAAAAATCAATGAGTGAGGGAATTAGTGGAGAACAGCTTAACGTAGTTATTGGTAGTATCCCGGTAGCTGATAGTGAAGTTAAAGAAAAGATAAAAACTGCTATTTTAGAATATCTTAAAAGAGAATATGAAATTACCGGTGAAGATTTTATTAGTGCTGAATTACAGCTTGTACCGGCTTATAAGACTAGAGACGCTGGTTTTGATCGCGGTTTACTGGCTGGATATGGCCATGATGATCGAGTTTGTAGTTATACTGCTTTAGAAGCAATCCTCGATATTGATAACCCTAAATCTACAGCTGTAATTTTATTAATGGATCGAGAAGAAGTTGGCAGTATGGGTAATACGGGTATGCAGTCACATTTTTTTGAAGACCAGGTTGCTAATCTAGTTGATCTTTATTATGCTGATTACAGTGAACTTTTAGTTAGAAAGGTTCTTCAAAATTCAAAGGTGTTATCAGCAGATGTAAATGCTGCTTATGACCCAGATTTTGCTGATGTTTATGCTAAACATAACTCTGCTTATCTTGGTAAAGGAGTAGTTGTTTCTAAGTATACAGGTGCTCGTGGTAAATCTGGTTCTTCAGAGGCAAGTGCAGAATTTATGGGTGAAGTAAGAGGTTTATTTAATCGGGCAGGTGTAGTCTGGCAGCCAGCAGAACTTGGTAAAGTAGATGCTGGTGGCGGGGGAACTATTGCTCAATTTTTAGCTAACTATAACATGGATGTGCTTGATTGTGGTCCGGCTGTATTGTCAATGCATTCTCCATATGAAGTAGTCAGTAAAGCAGATGTTTATCATTCTTATCTGGCTTACAATGTTTTTCTAGAAAAGTAAAACCTAGATTTAAAGTAATTAAATTAAATAATAATAAATAGAAAAGGGATATTTTTAAAGGCAGTATTTAAAATGCTGCCTTTTGTCTGCCTAAATTTATCTAATTTTGCTTAAAATAATTTATTAATAAAATTAGAAAGTGTTAATTATTTAACTTTAATAATTTCTATATCGTATATAATAAATGTTGTAAATTAATTTATCAACTTATATATCTTAAATTTAAGCTTAAAGATCAGGGAGTGATTTCTAATGGCTAAAATTGACCAGGCAGAAAAAAATAAAATTAAAGAATTATTTAATAACAATCTTCAACAAGAAGTAAATTTGGCTTTTTTTAGTAAAGAGACTGAATGTGACTATTGTGCTGATACAGAAGAAATATTAAATGAGTTAACTGAGCTCACTGAAAAGCTTGCTTATCAGAAATATCTGCTTAATAGTGATAAAGCAGCGGAATTTGGAATTGATAAAGCGCCAGCTATTATCTTTTTAGATCAGAATGGAGCGGATTTAGGTGTTCACTTTTTTGGAATTCCTTCTGGCTATGAATTTACTTCTTTAATAGAAGATATATTAGATGTATCTGATCAAAGTAGGATTGATCTGGCTGAAGAAATTAAAACTGAAATTAAGTCAATTAGTGAAGATGTATTATTGCAGGTGTTTATTACACCGACCTGTCCCTATTGCCCAAGAGCTGTCAGGGTTGCTCATCAAATGGCAATTTTAAATCCTGCAATCACAGGAGAAATGGTTGAAGCCATCGAGTTCCAAGATTTATCAAGTCGTTTTAATGTTTCTGGTGTACCTAAAACAGTAATTAATTCTGGTGCAGCTGAACAGGTTGGGGCAGTTCCAGCTAAGACTATTCTGAAAAAAATAAAAGTAAGTCAGAAAAATTCTACTGTAACTGCTGAATAAATTTAATTAATAATCTTAAATAAAGGGGAAATTCAAAATGAGTAAACCAGTTAAGGTAACAGATGGAAATTTTAGTAGCGAAGTTTTAAGTTCAAATCAACCAGTTTTAGTTGATTTTTGGGCTGAGTGGTGTGGACCATGTCGAATGATTGCACCTATTTTAGAAGAAGTTGCAGCTGAATATGGTGATAAAATAAAAGTTGCTAAACTAAATGTTGATGAAAACCAATCAACAGCTAGTAGATATAATGTAATGAGTATCCCAACTATGCTTTTAATTAAGAATGGTGAAGTTGCTAAAAAAATAGTTGGTTATAAGCCAAAAGAAAAGCTTGTTAGTGAATTAGGTCTGTAATTTAAAAATAGTATTTTTATAGAAAATATATAATTTTAAGTTAGAGTTATATTAATTGTTATTTAAGCGAATTTCATAATACGCTTAATTTAGTTTAATTCAAAAAAATATTGTCTGCGAATCATAAAAATAAGCCTTTTAACTTGAAATAGTAGATTTTAATGATTTACCATAGATTTACTGCTAAATTTAGACGCACTTAGCTTGGGTAACTTAAAATCATGCTTTAAAATGCTTTTTAAGCAGCTAAAACCTGATTTTGCAGTTTGATTTTCTCGGCTGCAATTCTTGCAGCGATCAAACTGATAGAACTTAATAGCAGATGAGTTTTAACTTTTTTAGCTCCCATTACAGTTAAGTTTTCTAAATTAAGATGCTCTTTAAGTCTGGAAAAAGTTCTTTCAACACTGGTTCTTTTGTT
>NZ_FOTI01000071.1 GCF_900114545.1 Halanaerobium salsuginis | reverse complement strand
TATTTAGTCTGGAAGTTACGAGAATAATTACCATTGCGGTTGTTGCCAGAGTTTTTACCAGTAACTTCATATTTATCGTAATTTAGAAATTCGGTTAATTCAGACTTAAGCAATTTTTCGAGAAAATTTTTGATCAAATCATTAATCATGTCATCAAAATTCACTTGACCATTGTTGGGTTTTTCAGGTATACTTTTCATGAGGAGTCCTCCTAGTGGTTTGATTTTTTATTTTCGTCGATAAATATATTCAACCACTTAAAGAAGGATTCCTCTTTTTTTATTTTAAAAAAATATCGATATTTAATTTACACAACTTATTGTACATTACTGCTATTAGATTACGGTAATCAAAATCAAGTAAATATAGATCATTAAAATATGGTTTAAAAACAAATAGACCATCTTTATTTGTCCTACTTATCATATTTCCTAATCTCATTGGAATATTGTTAAGCCGTTTTTCGCCAGCATCCATTATTCCATTATAATTTTGATCAAGATAAACGTAGCCTGCTACAATTGAACGAGGACTACGATCATTGAAATTATCTTTAATTATAATATCTCCCAGAAAAGCAAAAGCCTGACTATAGGTAATTGTCAAGTAATTTTCGTATCCTTCTAATTGATAATCATTATATTCTCTAGCTAGTTCAATAGTTAGTTCATTTTTATTAGTAAAAACTTTATCACAACTGATACCAAAAGATATCCCGTTTTCACCTTCTACTGGCAGAATATATTCTCCAAAAAGTGTAATTGAACCAGGGTTAACAGGAAAATAATAACTACCTCCCAGATAAAAAGACTGATAATCAATCAAATTAGTAGAACTATAATCTTTTAATTCTGCTTTAATACTATAGTCAGAGTTCCAATAATAATTTAAACTTAACGATTTAATAGTCTCAAGATCAGCTATGTTCTCATTATCTTCATTCAGCTCATCTTCATCTTCTTTTGTCCGCTCCGCAGACAAAGTAATTGCGGTTCTTTCGCCCAATGACAGTTTAAGCTGCCCATCATAACTTCGCTCATAATCATAGCTTTGATCATCATATTTATCCTTTTCACCATCATAGCCTAATGAAAAAAGCAAATTTTCTCCTAAACGTTTATAAATATTCACTTCTGCTGTTGATTCATTTAATAGCTGTTTATAAAGTGGACTCTGCTCATTAGTAAATTCTATATTATTCCGGTAATGTTTTAAATCAGCTGCAATGCGATAGCTATTTCCATAAAGATTATAAGCCAGACCAATTCCTGGTCTTTTATTATTAGCTAGTGCACCATATAGTTCATTATTATATTCTAGAAAAGGAAAATAAGATAACTCTTTTTGATAGTAAAGAGAAAAAGATCTGTAGTGCCGCCAATCAGGATTATCAATTAATCGTAAAATATAATAATCAATCTCCTCTATATCATCCGTAACAAGAGTTTTATGCTGACCAACTATGCTCTGCATACTGAATCTTTTGTTTAAATCAAATTTAAAATTCAAGCTTATATTGGTTCCTTCTTCCTGAGTTAAATAATCTTCTACTTCAGGTGGTACGTTTAAATAAACTGCTCTACAATAACCATTTATTAAAGCATATAAAATAGAAATTTCACTTCCTAATTGCAAATTATCACTTTCTCCTCCAGCTAAAAAGTCTAAATTAATAACTGTCCTGTCAGCAGCTCGCAAAGAAATTCCAGTAACTGTAGTTAAAATATTCCGATCGATATCCTGTTTAGTTAAATAAGCAGTTTCAGTATGAAAAGTTAACCTTCTATTTAAGGCATAATTCGATCTTAAAGCTATAAAATTACCTTCCCAATCATTATCATCACTATAACTTGTATTACGATAACGCCCCATAAGAAATTCAGTTTCTTTAATCCCTGATTGTAAAATAGTAGTTGAACCAGCTAAATATTTAAGCTCCTTTATCTCTTCACCAGCAGCTGATAATTTAACTACTTCAATTTTATTAAGATAATTAAGCCGCAACTCAATATTTTTAAACTGATAATTACCAGTTGCTTTAATTATTTCTTTATGCACAAATTTATTATTAACATAAATTGAAACTTCATCATCTAATTCTACTGGAATCTCAATTTCAGTATAGGGAATTAATTTATAACTGAGTTTTTCTGGAATTCGATAATAAATACCCTGCATTTCATTCTGGACAATTGTTTTAGCAAAATTAAAGTCATAATCTCCAATAATTAATAAGTTATTATTTTCGCATGACTTTAATTCTAAATTATCTAGCTTATAATCAAAATTATTACTCTTGAGATTATAATTAAAATCATTATTTAAACTATAAGCCCAATTTTTAAAGCGTCCATAAAAATTTAATTCTGTTGTTAGTTCCTGCTGACTCTCAAATAAATCATCCTCTGATAATTCGAAACCAACCCGATAATGAACAGAGTTTAAAGTAAAACCAGCTAATTTTTCTCCCGAAAATTGATCTTGATCTTTAAGTTTTTGCTTTTTTTTAGATTCTGATTCGAATTCATCAGTTGAAAAATCATCTTTCGTAAAGTCACCTGTAATTGTTAATTCTTGCAATGAATTGCTCCAGCTAATCTGATAATCTGTTAAATATTCAAAAACTGATTTACTTAAATAAAATTCACCCCCAAAAATAATTATCTTTTCCTGATCCCAATTTTCATGCCCCAGATATTTTCTGGCTGATAAGTCGATTTTAACTTCCAAATTATTTTTGCTTAAAGTTAGCAGACCTAATTCACGTTGAAAATTCATCTCCACTGCAAGGTAAGGAGATAGTAAATTTGCTGGCAATAATATATAATCATGATCTGGGAAATAATACAGTTCAAAAAACGGATCATTCTCAACTAAATGATTATCTTCTAATAAAGTTAAAAGCACAATATTTGTCTCAATTTCAGGTTGATCTTCTTCTAAAGGATGAGCTCTAATTAAGTTTGAACTCCCCAATATAATTAAAAAAAACTGATTAAAAAAATAATTATTTTATTCATTTTTATTCTCACCCTATTTTATTTTAATGGGAATCTGATAATCTGCTGTCTGCTGATTATTATAAAATTTAATATTTAAGAGTAATTTATATTCTCCTTTTTTTAATCTTTCTGGTAAAATAAACGAAAAATTTCGCTTTGCTCCCGGTAAAATTATATATTCACCAAAGTCTTCTTCCATTACAAGTTTGCTGGCACTATCAATTATTTTATAAGCTGGATAATAGCGCATATGACCAGCCCCTGCATTTTCAATTTTTAAAACAATTCCCTGTGCTGCTGGAGCAAGGCTATTGTAAATCTGCAGTCCTAAGAGCTTAAAATTATATTTTATTTTATCCGGCACAAGATAAATAACTGTGCCAACTTGAGTTTTAATTTTAGAGCCAGTTGCAACTTCCATATAATCAGTTTCACGTTCAAAGAAAACAACGCCTCTCTTTTCTTGGCTAGTATTTTCAGGAGTATTAATTGTAAATCTTACTATTTGAGTTTTACCAGGAGATAAACTAAATTTTTTGGGATTAAATTTAATTAGTCCCACTAGAGTAGAGTCCATCTTGCCAGCTTCATAAAAAACTAATTTATCATTTTCATCTAAAGCCCAGTCATTTAATAAAGCAGTTAATTTTACTTCTTCTGTACCTGTATTAATAACCTCAATCACTCCTGTACTGCGTGAATTTTGAAGAGAATTTATAATTATTCTAGCAGGTTCAATTCGAACTGTAGCTTCTGTCACTACTGAATAAAAAGCTAATAATAAAATCAATAACATAATTAAGAAAGTAGCTTTTAAATATCTCATTTCCAATCTCCTCTCTTCTTAATTAGGTTCAGGGGCTGATAAATATCAGCCCCTGCCTTGTAGTGGAAAACTTTTATCAATTCAAATTATCTTAAATACGATAATTAAATTGTAGCTGCTCTAAAGACAATTTCTCCATCATAATGACCATGATTAATATCCATACTATAAGGAACACGGAAACTGTGTAAAGCTTCTGTTTTTATTCCTGCTGACCATCACTTACAATTGTCTCTTCTTTTAGAGATGTAGTATTAAAAGAAACTTGATTCCAGGCTGTTCCTCCATCTAAACTAGTTCTCATATCCATTGGTAATTCTGCTCCTGTGCCAGCATCAACAGAGGTTAAAGCACTTGCTTCAACAGCATAGCGGTAATTATCATTCGAGATAATTTCGACTGCAAAGATATCGCAGGCACCAATATAAACATTATCTTCAGGATTAATTTCTGCATTACTACCATGACCTAATGATTTCCAATCAGCATCTAAAAAGCCACCTACTTCATTATCAAATACAATATGATATCCACTGCCAGTAGCTTCAGAAGAAGTATTAGCCCCATAACTAATAGCAGCTGTAGTACCTTGATTACCAGTCAGTTTCATTTCTAAAAAGCAAGGTATATAAGCATCTACTCCAACAGTTATTGAAACTGACTGATTATTACCATTTGTATCCGGAGTAGACTCTCGATTCAATTGCTCTAAATTTGTATATTGACCTGGATTAGCAGAATCTGTATCATTAAAGAAAACTACCCCATCATCTCCTACATGAAGATTGTAATCTTCATAAGCTCCACCATCAGCAAAATAAGAACTCATATCAATATCATAAGGATTAGTAAAAACACCTGTGTATTGATTTTGAGCCAGTACTATACCCGAACAAATAACCACCAGAACTACTGCCAAAAACAAATGATTAATTTTCATTAAACTTGCCTCCCTTTAATTTTTTAAATCTGCTCTACTAGAATTTTATTTAAAAATATTATCTAAATTAAAGATAATATTAGAGCCACGTTTAAATAATTTCATCTTAGAATAAACTGGAGAGAATAATTATGTTTGCCAGCTTTAATTAAAGTAAAATCTTTAATTTTTAATTGATAGTAAATTATTGCTTGTTTTGCTGGCAAAGAATTAGTTTTTATTCCACTTGCAACTAGAACTGGCTCTAGTCCAATTGAACTAAACCCTGATTTTAAATTAACAATATTTTGGGCTAGCTTATCTGCCGTTAATTTTAATTCAGGAGTAAGATTGATATCTGCTTCTATAAAAGCATATAACTGCCAGTTTGTATTAGATTGAATTATAATTGGAGCTTGATTTGAACTAATTAATTCTTTTGTTTTAGTATCTGCATATTTAATAGCTAAATTAAAACTACTACCAGTTATTTCTTTCCAGGCTAAAATTTCAAATTCAAATTCAAATTCTATTTGATCAGTACCTGATTCAATAATTAATTGGTTTGAATAAATACCTGGTTCAAAATCAGAAGTTAAAAAGATAGCTAAATTAAGACTATTTTTTTCCATAACTGCTGGGAACTAATCTCAATTGGCTGTTCTCTCAAATAAAATCCCCCAGTTTTATTTTTGAGCAATATTTTAACTGCAAGTGGATAATTATCTGCTTTTCTACAAAAATAATTACTTAATAAATAAATTTGTAAATTACTTTCTGTCAGTTTTGGTGGAATGGTTAAAGCTAAGTTTATATTTTGATCTTTTTTTAATTGAAAACTGCCTAAATAAATATTTTTTGCCTCAACTTTAAACTGAAAAGTTAATAATATTAATAAAAGTAAAATAAAATTAATTATTAAATAAAATTTTTTCTGTTTCATTTTTCCACCCTCATTATTTAACTAATGTTTTGAATTAATTATATGATAACAGTTTAATCTGAATTTTTTTTATAATTGATCTCTAAAAAAACTCGAAAAGATTATTTTTATTAAAAAATTTTAAAAATATTGGTTGTATAATTAATGTTGTGAAGAAAAAACTGTAAATCTAAAAATATCTAAATAAAAAAGGCATTTGCCTGGCTCCGTTGAATTAAATAGTTACAACACCAAAAATTCAATAAAGGAGTCAAGCAAATGCATAATAATCTTATCACAGATTTAATGGATTTACCAGACCTAGTTGCAACAGATTTAATTAAAACGGAGGAATATTTAGTTTTTGTAGCTGACTATAAAATAGATCATGTTAAATGTCCTGTCTGCGGCAAAAAAGCAGAAAAGATTCATGATAGAAAAACTCAAATGATTCAGGATACTTCTCTTCGAGATAAAAAAACAGTTATTAG
>NZ_FOTI01000006.1 GCF_900114545.1 Halanaerobium salsuginis | reverse complement strand
CGTTATAGAAATCAGAACAACAAAGAGCGAAAGCTAAAATTCAGCTATGCTCCAATTAAATTACCTGCTTTAAAAGATACTGAATTAACTATGGTAATTGTCAGAGGACATGGTATTAATCCAACTATGATTATCACAAACTTAAATCCTAATTCTAAGCGACTTACTCTGGCAGTTTTAAAAGCGTATATTAAAAGATGGAGAATTGAAGAATATTTTAGGTTTAAAAAACAAAAATTTGACTTTGAAAACTTTAGAGTTAGATCATTAAAGAAAATCAGAAATTTAGATTTAATTTTATCAATAGCCATAGGATTTTTAGCTCTTTTTTCCAATCAGAAAAAGACTAAGCTTAGGGTATTTGTTAAGAAAGTTTCAGAAAGAATATTTGATATACCAGACTTTGAATACTATGCTTTAGCTGATGGAATCAGAAAAATACTGGCTAAATCCTATACTGGAATAGCTTCTTTTTTAAAGAGTTATTACAAAAAACGACGATCACAAAAGAGATTAAGGCTTTCTTTACCATTATGACAGTAAGGATAGTTTTTGCTATTTTAAAAAATGGGGAAACTACTTAAAATTAAACTTAATTAGCAACATTTAAAATTAAATTCTATTATACTTACTTTCTTTGTATTATTAATTCAAGATAAGTTATTACTTTCCTGCTTAAAGAAAATTTTAGAATTTTTATCATTATTAAGCCGAATAACTTGCTAAAGACCTTTTATTTATGTTAAAATGTAATCTGACAGAAATTTTATTATTATGCGTTTAATACGCTGCTGCTAAGTTAACTTTTTAAGACTAGAGTAGAACTTAGCGAAAGGAGGTGTTTTTCTATGTCCAGAGTCTGTGAAATTTGTGGTAAAGGTGGCAATAAAGCCCATAGCATACAAAGACGTGGTAAAGCCAAGAAAAAAGGTGGAGTTGGTCGTAACATTACCAGTAATACTAAGAGAACTCAGCGTCCTAACTTAAAAAAGGTAAAGGCAATTGTAGATGGTTCTCCTAAAAGAATTAAGGTCTGCACTCAGTGCCTTAAATCAGGTAAGGTCGAAAGAGCTTACTAAATAAACTGGTTGATAGTGGAATGGATGTTTGTCAGTAATACAAATATCCATTTTTTTAACCAATTTAATTATATCTATAATAAAAAAGTTCGGCTTAAATTTATTATAAATTTTAGTAACAGTTAATTGAGTTAAAAAAGATTAATTAATTCTAAAAAGGGAGCTCCTGTATGATACAGGAGCTCCCTTTTTTTATATATTATAAAAAAATTATAATAAATTAGCTTTAATTTTGGCTTTCAACTCGTTATCAGTAAGCTCAAGTCTGGCCAGTCCTTCCTTAATTGCTGTTCGGGCTACTGCTAGAGCCACTGTAGGTACTACTCGCTGATCAAAAGGATCAGGAATAATATAATCAGAATTTAATTTAGAAGCAGCCAGCTCTGCAATTGCCCTTGCAGCAGCAATCTTCATTTTTTCGCTAATTGCTCTGGCTCGAACATCAAGAGCTCCCCGAAATACGCCTGGAAATGCCAATACATTATTAATTTGATTTGGATAATCAGATCTTCCTGTAGCAATAACTTCTGCCCCAGCCTGCAGAGCAATTTCTGGTTTTATTTCTGGTTCTGGATTAGCCATCGCAAAAATCAATGGTTGCTTTGCCATTGTTTCTACCATCTTCTTAGTTAATACATCAGCAACAGATAAGCCAATGAATAAATCTGCTCCTGCCACAGCCTCAGCTAAACCTCCAGCAATATCTTGCCGATTAGTCTGAGCAATAACCTGCTGTCTTAGAGAATCAAATTGAACCTTGTTTTGAGAATTAAGTATGCCAATTTTATCATTAATAATTATATTTTGAGCTCCAGCATCAAAAAGTAATTTAGTTACTGCAGTAGCAGCTGCTCCGGCTCCATTAATTACAATTTTAATTTGATCTAACTTTTTTTCCACTAATTCTAGAGCATTTAAGACTGCTGCTAAAACGACAATTGCTGTACCATGCTGATCATCATGAAAAATAGCCATATTTGTTTCCTGCTTCAATCTGTTTTCAATTGCAAAACATTCTGGTGCAGAAATATCTTCTAGATTAACCCCGGCAAAAGTAGGTTCTAGCAGTTTAACAAACTCAACTATCTTCTCAATATTTTTGCTACCAACACAAAGAGGAAAAGCATCTACATTTGCAAACTCTTTAAATAAAACTGCTTTTCCTTCCATTACAGGTAAAGCCGCTTCTGGCCCAATATCTCCCAGGCCAAGCACGGCTGTCCCAGATGAAACAACTGCAACTTGGTTAGCTTTAGCTGTATATAAATAAATATTTTCTGGATTTTTTTGTATCGCTCGACATGGTTCTGCTACTCCTGGCGAATAAGCCAGACTCAATTCCTCTTTATTAGTAACTGCCACTTTAGATTTAACTGCTAATTTACCCTGTTTTGCTTGATGTAGTTGCAAAGCTCTTTGATAAATATTCATTTTTACCTCCAATTGTTCTAATTAAAGCTCTTCTAATATGTATAATAATAGTCCAGATTCTAGTTTGATAACTGCTTGCTGTTCGGTAATTAAATTACTTATCCCTCTTGTTTTCGACCTTAAAAGATCAACTGTATCAAGCGGATATTTGCAGCCTAGAATAGTAACTCCTTTAACTACCTTAGTTTGTGGAATTAAAGAAAGCCTTTTATTAACCTGATTACTAAAGGTCTTGCTATTGGTTAACAGAGCTATTTCTAGATTTTTATCCATAATTTTGGCTGTTAAACCTTCTTCTGAGATGTATTCTAAAAGGTTAAGATTAGCCAGCTGTTGATCAATTCTTCCCCCCAGAGCAGCAATAATAATTAATTCTGTAAAATTATTATTCAGACAAAAATCAACTGCTAATTCACTATCAGTTTGGTCTTTTTCAACTGGATGCTGATTAAACTTAACTCCCTTACTTTGATAAAAATTATAATTTTCTTGAGTAATTGAATCTAAATCTCCAATTATTAAATCAGGCATTAAACCCACTTCACGCAGTCGATTACTACCTCCATCAACTGCTATTATTGATCTAATTTTTTCTACTTCAATAAGCTTCTTTAATTCTGCTTGCTGAAAATTAAGCTGACCATTTAAGATTAACAGTCCTTTTTTAGCTGACATCAGCAGCTATACTCCTCATTTTAGCTAAAGCTTCTGCTGGAGAATCAGCTTTAAAAATTGCCGAACCTGCCACAATAATATCAGCCCCAGCCTGAACAATTTCTTTTAAATTATGATTTTTAATACCACCATCTACTTCAATTTTACATTCATAATCATTTTGAGTAATTATTCTTTTTAATTTAGCTATTTTATCTGTTATTTGAGGAATATAAGACTGTCCTCCGAAGCCTGGATTAACTGACATAATTAAAACTTGATCTAAGTCAGGCAAAATATATTCAAGGCTAGATAACGGTGTAGCAGGGTTTAAAGAACATCCTGCCTGTAATCCTTTTTCTTTAATTTGCTGAATAACACGATGAATATGATCTGTTGCTTCTAGATGAACTGTTAAAACATCTGTACCTGCTGCAGCAAAATCATCAATATATCTTTCAGGACGAGTAATCATTAAATGAGTATCAAAGGGAAGTTCAGTTTTATCTCTAATTGCTTTAATTAAACCAGGCCCAAAAGTTATATTGGGAACATAAACTCCATCCATTACATCAAGATGGAGATAATCTGCTTTTTCAATTAATTTTATCTCTGCTGTCAGATTGCTAAAATCAGCCGCCAGTAAAGAGGGTGCAAATTGGGTTTCCATTAATATTTTCTCTCCTTTGCCTTTAATTCATGATAAATTCTCTGATAACTTTGATATCTACTTGCTGAAATTTCGCCTGCTTCAACCTTAGTTTGAACCAGGCAACCAGGCTCATGAGTATGACTGCAGCGATTAAAACGGCATTGATTATTAAATTTAGCTATTTCAGGAAAATACCAGGATAAATCAGCTGCTTCAATTTCTAAATTAAGATTTGTCATTGAAGAAAAGCCAGGTGTATCAGCAACCCAGCCTTCATTATCCAGCGCAAGTAATTCTACCATTCTAGTTGTATGAACTCCTTTTTTAAGTTTTTTACTAACTGCAGCTGTTTTTAAATCAGCATCTGCAATAATTTTATTTAACAGTGAAGACTTACCTGCTCCAGAAGGCCCGGTAAGAACATTAATCTTTTGATCAAGCTCAGCTAATAACACACCTAAATTTATTTCTTGTTTTACACTAATAAAGTGCACTTTGTAACCAGCTTGCTCATAATCAACAAACATTTTTTGATAATCTCCGGCAGCCTGGTCAATTTTATTAATTACCAATAATGGTTTAAAACCGGAACTTTCTACTAAAAGCAAAAAATAGTCCAGTAAAGAAGGTTTAAACTCAGGATTTTTTAAAGCTAACATAATTATGACCTGATCAACATTGGCTACTTGTGGTCGCTTTAAAATATTATCTCTTGGATAAAGTTTTTCTAGTGTCTGAGTACTAGGATCTATTTCAACTTTATCTCCAGGATATATTTTTTCTCTAATCCTACCTCTAATTCTACATTGATATATTTCTTTATCCTCAGCTGCCACAAAGAAAAAACCGCCAATAGATTTAATTAAAATCCCTTTCATCTAGATTATCATCCCCCATATTTTTGACTTTTAATTAGTTGATTATCAAAGTAAACTTTTAACTCTGTTGGTCCAGCACTACGAATATCTCGAATAATATTATCACCTGGATTATGCAGGGCATTATAGACTACATCACTGCCATTTCTATCACTCACTACTATCTTAACCTGTCTTGCTTTTGAGCCAGTAACATTAATACTAATTCTATTTAAATGAACATCAGTTCCATTATTATCAGCTCCACGACTAATTATAAAATCAACAGCTATTCCTCTGGGTAAATACTCACCTGGTTTAACACTCTGCGAAATAACCTGACCATCTAAAAAACGGACTGATTCTTCTACATTAACTTTGCCAATGGTTAAACCGCTCTGCCTGATTAGCTCAAAAGCTTCTTCCTGCTGTAAACCAGTTAAGTCAGGCATTTTTACTGAGATATCTCTTTCTCCCCGACTAACAAATAGAGTCACCTCACTGCCGCTTTGTACTTCTGCACCAGCAGCTGGAATTTGATTAATTACCATCCCTGGCTGAACTGAAAGTCTGAAAATATATTGAATATCACCGCTTTTTAAAGATAAATTTTCAAGTTCAAGTAACGCCTGCCGCAAATTTTGATTAACAAAATTAGGAATTTCAATTAACTTAGCCCCTTTACTAACTGTAATGTTTAATGGGCGACTCTGTTTAATTCTTTCTCCAGCTTCTGGCTGCTGAGAAATTATGTGATCTGCCGCAATCTCTTCACTAAAAATTCGTTCACTGCTTTCTTTTAAATTTATCCCTAAATCAGCTGCCATTGCTTCTGCTTCACTTAGAGATTTTCCCTCAATATTTGGCACTTCAACAATTGGAACATCAGTATATTCCTGAAAAAATAAATAAATCCCTCCCGCTGCCAATAAAAAAAATATAATTATTCCACCAACCAAATAACTTAATTTTTTAAAGCCAGCAGCTAATTGAGAGTTTTCTGGATCATCTTTTGCTGAGTTTTTAGCTGAATTATGCTGACCAGGATTAGTTAACTCTACTGGCCGGGAAACAGGTAAGCTTTTTGACGGCTTAATAGATTTAGATTCTTGATCTACCGATTTAGCGGAGTTATCTTTAGCCTTATCACTCTCTTTATCTAAGCGCGTATTAGATTCTAACTTTTTAATTCTAGGAAAAGAAAAATCTTCTTTTTTCATTACTTTAGTTTCATCTGGATTAAATTTCTCTGTCTGTTTTTTGCTCTGCTTGTTAGGTAATCTAGTTGACTTTAAATTTTTTAAACAACTAGTTATTGCCTGCCTCATCTGATAAGCATCTTGAAAACGTTGGGCAGGATCTTTAGCAATTGCTTTTAAAATTAACTCATTAACAATATCTGGAATATCATGATTAATCTGTTTTGGTGCTACTGGTTCTTGTTGAATATGCTTTAATGCTACTGAAATTGGACTTTCTCCTTGAAAAGGTAGTTCACCAGTTGTCATTTCGTAAAGAACCACTCCCAGTGAATAAATATCAGAATAAGCTTTAATATCTCCCCCTTTAGCTTGTTCAGGAGAGAAATAATGAGCACTACCTACAACCGTTTCCGTTACTTTAACTGTAGAAGAAGTTACTGCCCTAGCAATGCCAAAATCAGTTACTTTAACTTCCATTTCTTTATTTAAAATAATATTATGGGGTTTAATATCACAGTGTACTATTTGATTACCATGAGCAACTGAGAGAGCAGCAGCAATTTGTCTTGCAATTTCTAATGATTCAGCAATAGAAAGACGACCCCTTCTTTTAATAATATCTTTTAAAGTTTCGCCTTCTACTATCTCCATAACCAGATAAATTTTTTCATCTTCTACTACAATATCATAAATACTAACTACATTAGGATGTGATAACTTAGCAACTGCTCTTGCTTCCTGATGAAACTTAGCTTTAAATTCACTATCAGAACTATATTCTGGTCTCAGCATTTTTAAAGCTACTCTTCTTTCCAATAAAGTATCCCGGGCAGAATAAACTATGGCCATTCCTCCCCGGCCGATTTCTTCAATGATCTTATAACGATTATTTAAAATCTTGTCCTGCATATCTTCACCTCAGTTGTCTTAAAAAAATGCTTAATTTTCATTTTGACCAGCAACTATAAAAGTAATATTATCTGCTCCACCAGCAGTAAGAGCACCTGCCAATAGATTCTTACTTAATAGTTCAGGATCACTATATTCGTTAAAATAGTTTTCTATTTTTCCCCTTGGTATCATATCAGTTAAACCATCAGTACAAAGCAATAAATAGTCATCAGCAGCCAATTTATAGCTGCCGCTATCTATATCAAGCTTTTTTTCTAATCCCAACGCCTGAGTAACAATATTTTTTCTGGGATGATTAAAAGCCTCTTTTTCAGTAATTTTTCCTTCTCTTAATAGGTTTTCAACCAGAGAATGATCACGTGAAAGCTTAGTCAATTCCCCTTTTTGATTTTTAAAAACATAGATGCGGCTGTCACCAAGATTTACATAATAAAGGCAGTCATTAACTAACAAAGCAGCTACAAAAGTAGTCCCCATGCCCTGATAAGCAGCTACTTGATTACTTTCATTAATAATCTTTTGATTAATTGCTTGAGTTAATTTTTTTAATGTTGCTAGAGGATTTGTAAGATCAAAATCAAACTTTTTACATGTTTCTACTGCAATCTGACTTGCAACTTCTCCAGCTGCATGTCCTCCCATTCCATCAGCAACCATTAAAAAGTTGATAGATGATTTAATGTAATAATTATCTTCATTTGAATCCCGTATTTTACCTTTATTACTAACTACTTTAAACCACATCTGTTTTCCTCCTATCTGGTCTGACGTTTTAATTGGCCACAGGCAGCATCAATTGTACTCCCCATTTCTTTTCTAATTGTTACCTGAATTTTATTCTGATCTAAAGTATTATAAAAATTATCAATTACGCTCTTAACTGGCTTTTTTATCCCTAATTCTGGCACAGGATTAGCTGGAATTAAATTAACATGGCAGTTGATTCCTCGCAATAAATTTGCCAGCTGAACTGCAAGTTCAGGACTATCATTGACACTATCCATTAGTACATATTCAAAAGTAACTCGACGACCAGTTTTTTCTATATAATTTATAACTGCTGTTAAAAGTTGATTTATATTATATTTTTTATTAATTGGCATAATTTTATTTCGCAGACGATCATTAGGAGCATGTAAAGAAACAGCCAATCCAATTTGATCATTTGTCTCTGCCAATTTTTCTATTTTAGGTACTAAGCCAGAGGTAGAGATAGTCAATTTACGCATCCCAATATTTAAACCTTGATCAGCATTAATAATTTCTACAGCCTGCATTAAATTGTCAAAGTTAGCTAGAGGTTCTCCCATGCCCATAAAAACAATATTACTAAGCCTTGGCTCAGCAAAATTTTCTCCACTAATATCAAGCTGAATTTTAAGTACCTGATCAACAATTTCTGCAGCTGTTAAATCCCTTTTAAACCCTTCAATTCCTGTTGCACAAAAAGAACAGCCAAATGCACATCCAACCTGAGTAGAAATACAGGCACTATGTCGATTTGATTCTGGAAAAGGCAAATAAACTCCCTCTATATTATCTCCATCAGCAAGCTCCCATAAATACTTAACAGTACCATCAGTTGCCTGACTTCTATTTATTTCTTTTAAGTCTGTAATCTGGTAACTTTCTACTAAGAAAGCTCGTAATTCCTTTGGTAAATTTTTCATTTCAGCTGGTTGAGAAATTCCATTTTTATAAAGCCAGTTAAAAACCTGTTCACCCCGATAAGCTGGATAGCCAGCTTTTTTTAACGATTCTATTATCTGATTTCTGCCTAATTCTTTTAAATCCTTCATTATAAAATTATCACTCTCCATTTTTTTTAATCAGCGCATAAAAAAATCCTTCTGATTCAAATTGTCCAGGTAAAATTTCTAAATACTTAGAGTTACCTTTAATATTTAAATTAGTTAAATTATTAACAATTGGTTTTAAATCTAATAACTCTAAATTGTCATATTCTGACAACAGACGCTCAATTTGAAGTTGATTTTCTACTTTACTTAAAGTACAAGTTGAATATAATAGTTGACCATTTACTTTTAATTTAGCAATATTATTTACTAAAATACTATGCTGTAATTCTGCCATATCTTTAATTTGTTTTTGACTTTTGCGCCATTTTATTTCTGGTTTTGCAGCAATTAATCCCAACCCAGAACAGGGTAAATCGGCTAAAATACGATCATATTGCTCCTGATCTTGATAGTTAGCAGCATCAGCCACAATTAATTTTATCTGTTTAGCTCCCAGCCTTAGTATATTTTCTCTAACTAACTCTAGTCTAGTTGGATTAAGATCAAGCGCAGTTATCTGAGCTTGATTAGAAGTTAGCTGAGCTAGATGAGTTGTTTTTCCACCCGGAGCAGCTGCTAAATCAAGAATTTTCATACCTGGCTTTGGTCTTAAAAGCAATGCAGCTAAACCAGCAGCTATCCCCTGAATATAGGCAGCTCCTTGTTTAAAGACTTCTGTTTCGGCAGGATTAGCAAAATTATTCAGTTTATAAAACGAATCAATAAACGTGGATTCATAGTTAATTTCTGCTTTAGTAAGTGAAGCTAAAAATTCTGCTTTAGTCATTTTAAGTGAATTAAAACGATAAAATATTTCAGGACGCTTATTACCTGCTGCTAAGATTTTTTCTGCCTGCTCTGGGCCATATTCATCACTAAATTGTTTAACCAGCCACTCAGGATAAGAGTATTTAATCGCTAAAAACTTCAATAAATTCTGCTTTCTATCTGGTAATTTTATTTTTTCTGGATGACGTTGAATATTACGTAAAATGCCATTTGTAAAAGCTGCTGCACCTCTATTTGATAAAAGTTCTTTAACAGCCTCTACAGTTTCATAAATTGCAGCTCTAGCAGGAATTCTATCAAGAAAAAAGAGCTGATATAATCCTATTCTCAGCCCCATTAATACTTCAGTATCTAATTTAGTTAGCTTATTATTCGAGAATTTTTCTATTATATAATCAAGATATTTTTCATTTCTAATTACGCCATAAAAAATCTCGGTAAATAGATTCTTATCACGCTGATCTTTAATTTCTACCAACTCTTCAGTTAAAGTCAGAGTAGAATAAGCACCAGCTTTAACTCTAATCAAAGCTTTAATAATTTTAGATCTTAAATTCTTCATTATCAATCATCACTCATGTTAAATAAAACAAGTATTCTAAGTAAGTTAGCCAGAGCAACTAAAGTTGCTGCAACATAGGTAAAAGCTGCTGCTCTTAATACTTTCTTAGCTCCTTTAAGCTCTTTATCAGTTAAAAAACTGTTATTTTTCAAATTAGCTATTGCTCTATTACTGGCATTAAATTCAACTGGTAGAGTAACTAAATGAAACAAGAAAGCAGCTGCAAAAAGTACAAAACCTGCCATAATTAAAAAATCAGCTCGAATAAAAAAACCAAAAATTGCCATAGGCAGACCCAGACTGGAACCAATATTAGCTGCTGGAACAAGGGAAGCTCTAATTGAAAGAGGACTATAACCAACCTTATCCTGAATTGCATGTCCTGCTTCATGAGCAGCTACACCAATTGCTGCAATAGAATTATTACTGTATACTGACTGAGAAAGATTAAGCACCTTTTGTTTGGGATCATAGTGATCACTCAATTTTCCTCCAATTTGTTTCACATTAACATCACTAATTCCGTTATTTGCCAATATTCTGCGGGCCACCTCAGCTCCACTTAGATTGGCTCTTGTATAAACATCATCATAGTGGCTAAAAGTACTTTTAACTTTATATTGAGCATAAAAAGCTATTAATAGAGCTGGAATTAGCATAATCATTGTTGGATCGAAAAAAAACGGAAAATACATTGTTAAAACTCCCTTCTTACTGTCTTATTTATTCTAAAATAGAACCTTCTTTTAATTGATAGCCATTTAAAAAATCATGAGCTGTCATCTTTTTCCCTCCAGGCAGCTGTAATTTTTTAATTGCTAATAAACCATTTCCAGTTTTGATTAATAGACCAGACTTTAAATCAGCTTTAACAACTGTTCCCGATTTTGCCTTTTGAGATAAATCAAAATCTGGATTAATTACAGGCTCAGCCTGCCAGATTTTCATTTTTTGACCTGCAAAATCTGTGTAAGCTCCTGGCCAGGGATTTACCCCCCGAATTAAGTTGAATATTTCTTGAGCTGACTGCTGCCAATCAATTTTACCCAATGATTTATCTATTTTATAAGCAAAAGTTGCCTGTTGATCATTCTGCTGCTGTCGGGGAGCAGTTCCTGCTGCTACATCATGAATAGTTTTAACCAGCAAGTCAGCACCTGATCGGGCTAATTTATCATGCAGGTCACCTACTGTCATTGCAGCTTCAATTACAACTTCTTGCTGATAAATAATATCACCATCATCCCAGCCTGGTCCCATATGCATTGTTGTATTACCAGTTATTTTTTTTCCATCAATTATTGCACGATAAATAGGACTTGAGCCTCGATATTCTGGTAATAATGAGGCATGTAAATTAATAGCTGAATAAGTTGGTAATTCAAGTAATTCAACTGATAATTTTTGTCCGAAAGCGACTACAATTAGAAAATCAGGCTTTAATTTTTTTAGTTTTTCCAGGAATTCTGGTTGATTAACATTTTCATTTTGTAATACAGGTAAATCCAATTTAAGTGCAGTCTGTTTAATTGCTGAATAACTTACTTTTTGGCCTCTACCACGAGCTCGATCTGGTTGAGTTACCACTGCTGAAATATTTAAATCTGCAGTGTTAGCTATTTTTTTTAAAGCTGGTACAGCAAAATCAGGTGTTCCCATAAATATAATATTCATTTTATCACTCCGCCAGTTCAACTATTTTATCAATAAATAAGACTCCATCTAAATGATCCATTTCATGCTGAACAGCTCGCGCTTCAAATCCTGTAGCTGTAAACTCAATCATTTTGCCTTTTCTATTTAAAGATTTTACCTTTATTTTTTCAGAACGGATAACTTCTCCAGCTCGGCCAGGAATACTTAAACAGCCTTCTTCCATTATTGCTTTACCTTCTCGCTCGACAATTTCTGGATCAATTAAAACAATTTTATTACCCTCTCTAATATCAACTACTGCTATTCTTTTTAAAATACCTACCTGGGGTGCAGCCAGACCTACGCCATCTGCAGCATACATTGTCTCAAACATATTATCTATTAAATCATTTATTTTTTGATTAACTTGATTAACCTTTTTTGCCTCACTTCTTAATACTGGATCACCAATTTCTCTAATTTTTAAAAGAGCCATTGTATCTACCTCCTAAAGTTTATTATAACATTTGATAGGGATCTACATCAATACGAATTTCAGTTTCACCTTGATTTTCTTTTTCATCTAAAAACTTATTTTCAATTAATCTAATTAAATATTCTCGCTTACGAATTGAGTTAAACTTAAGTAAAATTTGCCACCGATACTTATTTCTGATTTTGCCCAATATTGCTGGCCCAGGTTCTGTTTTTTCCAAATAATAGTCACTAAAATCGAGTAAATATTTATTTAAGTCATGACTCAATTTAATTATTTTTTTTTCAACTGGTCCCTGAATAATTATATTCAGCAGTCGGCAAAAAGGCGGATAGTTACTTATTTGACGAAAATCAATTTCTTTCTGATAAAAGCTCTGATAATCACCAGCTAAAGCGCTCTGGAGGCTATAATGATCAGGTCTAAAACTTTGAATAAGTAGTTTATCCCCTTGTGACTGATTAAGTAATGTCTTTAATTCAGTAAGTAAAGCAAAAGTTTCTTCGGCAGCTCTAAAATTGGAATTATTTAGTGCTGTATCAGCTGAAACAACTCCAATTAATCCAAGTCTCTGGTAATAATCATACTTAATTAACATTGAAGTACCAACGATTATATCAACAGATTCTTCCCTGGCTTTAGTTAAAATTTCTGCTCTTTTTAATTCACTATCTGTATCAAAACGCAGAATTTTTGCAGCTGGAAACTCTTCCTGCAGCTGCTGAATAATACTCTGGGTTCCACTGCCGCTTAAACTTAAAAATTTACTACCACATTCAGGACAAACAGCTGGTTTTGCAGTCTGATAGCCACAATGATGGCAGATCATTAAATTTTTATTTTGATGATAATTCAGTGCTATATCACAATTAGCGCACTTAATTACAGCAGCACATTTTTTGCAAATTAAATAATTACCAGCTCCCCGCCGATTCAAAAAAAGAATAATCTGTTTACCAGCACTTAAAGTATTTTCTATTTCAGCAATTAATTCTCTACTCAGATCTCCTAAATTACCAGCTTCAACTTCCTGAGCTAAATCAATTAGCTTACTTTCTAATTTAGGCTTAACTTCTTTTTTATCAGGCAATTTAAGTAGTTTATATTGTCCAGATTTAGCTAAATAATTACTCTCAACAGCTGGAGCTGCTGATTCCAGGACAAGCAGCCCCTTTTCTTCTCTAAGACGACGACTAGCTACCTGACGAGCATGATAAAGCGGATGTTCCTGGCTTTTATAGCTTTGCTTTCCCTCATCTAATAAAATTATTACATCAACTCTAGTTAAAGGAGCAAATACAGCTGATCTGGCTCCCGCAACTATTTTGACCTTACCTGATAAAATTCGCTGCCATTCATCAAAACGTTCGCCATCGCTTAATTGACTATAAAGAAATGCTACTTTTTCTTTAAAACAAAATTGTAACTTTTTTAATAACGAAAAATTTTTATCAATTTCCGGGATTAAAATAATTACATTTTTATCAAGTTTAATCATTTTTTTTAAAAAATTGAAGATAAAATCAAAATCAGGATTAGCAAATTTTTTAGTAAGCAGTACTGTTTGAGCAGCTTTCTGTTCTACAAATGTTTCTAGTTGAAATAATAATTTTTTTAAATTTCTTTCAACTTCTAACTTAGGCTGTTGAATTTGATAATTATCTCCAATTAGATCTGGAACTCTTCTTACAATATTATCAT
This sequence comes from Halanaerobium salsuginis, assembly GCF_900114545.1. Classification (GTDB taxonomy): domain Bacteria; phylum Bacillota; class Halanaerobiia; order Halanaerobiales; family Halanaerobiaceae; genus Halanaerobium; species Halanaerobium salsuginis. The sequence goes on along the minus strand of NZ_FOTI01000006.1, from coordinate 70,458 downwards.
ATACAGAAACTAATGATTTATCTATTAAACGGTATACAGTTTGGCGAGATGTATTAGCATATTCTACTACTTCTTTTAAAGATAAATCTTGCGGCTGGTTATCAACTAAATACTGCATGATTTGATATTGTTTAGGAGCTCTTTTTTTAAGTTTTTGCAATTCAATTTCTACATTTATCTGCTTTTTTTCCAGGTGTAAATAACTAACTTCTTTCCGGCTAACCTTAGCTGTAGTGATTCCAGGCGGCAGAGCTATTTTTATTACCTGAATTAAATAAGCATGAAAATAAGTTGCTGTCCATTTAAATAAATTTAGCAGCTTATTATCAAAAAAAGCAGTAGAATAAAGCAGCTTATCTAAATATTTTAATTTTTCAGCAGGCAGCTCAGCCTGACTATTAAGTTCTGTAATAAAAGCAGCCAATTTTTGTCTACCAAAAGGAACTTTAACTAACTGACCTATTTTAAGTTTACCAACTAGTTCTTCTGGAACTAAATAATCAAACTCTTTATCAAGTTTTCTTAAAGCTAGATCAACTACAACTTTAACTGTTTTAGCCATTCTGATTTCCTTTCTAAATAAAAACTCAAATTAATAAATAAAGCCGAAGGCAGTCTTCGCCTCCGGCAAATAAGATTATATTAAGCTTACTTATTCTGCAGCAGCTTAGCTCTTTTCTGTAAACTTGCTACCCGATCAATTTTTTCCCAGGGCAGATCTAAGTCGTGACGGCCAAAATGACCATAAGCTGCAGTTTGTCGATAAATTGCCTTTCTTAAATCTAAATTTTTAATAATTTGGGCAGGTCTCAAATCAAATTCTGCTTTAATTAAGTTTTCAAGTTCAGGTTCTGATAGTTTACCAGTCCCAAAAGTGTCTACCATAACAGACATTGGTTCTGCAACTCCAATTGCATAAGCGATTTGAACCTCACACCTGCGTGCTAAACCTGCTGCTACAATATTTTTAGCAATATAACGAGCTGCATAAGAAGCAGATCGGTCAACTTTTGTCGGATCTTTCCCCGAAAAAGCCCCTCCTCCATGCCGGGCTGAGCCACCATAAGTATCAACAATAATTTTACGGCCTGTTAACCCTGTATCACCAGTAGGTCCTCCAATTACAAATCTACCAGTTGGATTAACCAAAATCTCAGTTTTTTCACTTAACAATTCAGCTGGTACAATTTCTTCAATTACATATTTTATTATATCAGCTTTAATTTTTTCATTTTTAATCTGTGGATGATGTTGAGAAGAAATTAAAATTTTATCAACATACAAAACATCATTACCCTCATAAGCCACTGTAACTTGTGTTTTACCATCAGGGCGCAAGTAATTAAGCGGTCCATTTTTTCTGACATCAGCAAGTTTACGCGCAAGTTTATGAGCAAGCATAATTGGTAAAGGCATTAATTCCTCAGTTTCATCAGCTGCATAACCGAACATAATTCCCTGGTCACCTGCACCAAGGTCAGCTTCAGATTTTCCTTCTTTTACTTCCAGTGCATTATCGACTCCAAGTGCAATATCTTTTGACTGCTCATTAATTGCAGTTAAAACTGCACAAGTTTCTCCATCAAAACCATATTTTGCTCTGGTATAACCAATTTCCTTGATGGTTTTACGTGCTATTTTCTTCAAATCAACATAACAATCTGTAGTTATTTCTCCAGAAATCAAAACTAAACCTGTAGTTATAAAAGTTTCACAGGCTACTCTTGCTTCTGGATCCTTAGCTAAAATAGCATCTAAAACAGCATCAGAAATTTGATCAGCAACTTTGTCCGGATGACCTTCAGTTACAGATTCAGAAGTAAATAAATATCTGTGTGTCATATTATCAACCTTTCACCTATTAAGATAAGGAACATAATCAATGATTTTAGTGTAGCACAATAAAACTAAAGTGTCAATTATTAGCAGTTGAGATATGGTTTTTCAAAAGCACTATTAAAGCAAAAATAAATAATAAAACACTGATTATTCTTGCTATCTGAAAATCAGCTATTACTAAACTATCTGTCCTTAAATCTTCAATAAAAAAACGATACCCCGAATAACCAGCTAAATAAATAGCTGCTAAATCACCAGACGCTCTTTTAGAATTCTGCCGATAAATAATTAAAATTAAAAAAAGCAATAAGTCAAGTATTGATTCATACAAAAATGTAGGTTCTCTGTAATAGCCATTAATAAACATCTGCTTTTTTATAAACTCAGGTAACATAACAAAAAAATCTGCCCTAACTACTCTACCATAAGCTTCCTGATTAATAAAGTTGCCCCATCTGCCTAAAGCCTGGGCCAGAGCAACTGCAGGAGCCAGAAAATCAAGTGCCTGCCAAAAATTGACCGCTCTATGCCTGGCCCAAAAATAAAGCACTAAAATACCAACTAACAATCCACCATGAATAGCAAGTCCACCATGATAAATTGCTATAATTTCAACAGGATTGCTTAAATAATAAGGTAAATTAAAAATAACATAATAAAACCTAGCTCCCAGGATAGCTAAAGGGAAAGCTAAAATAATATAGTCAAGATAAAAATCAAAATCAAGTTTTTTAACATCTTTTAAAATTAATTTTAAGACAAAAAGTGAAATTAATAAAGCAGCAGCTATTATAATCCCATACCATCTAATTTTTAAATTAAATAATTCAAAAGCTACCGGGTTAATAATTATAATCACCTTTTCAACTTAAATAATTTAATTTTAATTAGCAACTTGATAACTTAAACATTCTTCATCTTAGGATCAAGTGCATCTCTCAATCCATCGCCAAGCAAATTAAAGCCGAGCACACCAAAAATAATAGCCAGACCCGGGAAGGTAGCTACCCAGGGTGCTTTCTGAAGAGAGCTTCTTGCATCACTTAACATTGCTCCCCACTCTGGAGAAGGTGGTTGAGCCCCTAAGCCAAGAAAACTTAAAGCAGCAGCTTCCAAAATAGCAGTTGCTATACTCAAAGTAGTTTGTACAATTAGAGGAGCCATTGCATTTGGCAGTAGATGTTTAAAAATTATTCTGGCATCACCTGCTCCTAAAGCTTTAGCTGCACTTATGTATTCACTCTCTTTAATTGAAATTATAGAAGATCTGATAATTCTAGCAAATCTAGGAATGTTAATAATCCCAATCGCAAGCATTGCATTTTTAAGCTGAGGACCTAAAATTGCTACAATTCCAATCGCCAATAAAATACTGGGAAAAGCCAGCATGATATCCATAAATCGCATAATAATCATATCTAACTTACCACCATAGTAGCCAGCTATTAAACCAAGGCCAACTCCTATTACAAGAGCCATCAAAACAGCAAATAGCCCTACCTGCAAAGAAATTCTAGATCCATAAATAATACGACTTAAAATATCTCGTCCCATCTCATCAGTTCCTAAAATATGCTGAGCTGAAGGAGATTTATAACGAGATAAAATATTTTGTTCATAAGGATCATAAGGAGCTAACATCGGAGCAAAAATAGCCACTAATAAAAGCAAGACAATAATTGCCATTCCAGCTACTCCAATCTTACTTTTTAATAATCTTCGCCAGGCTTCTAGCCAGGGATTACTATTCTTTTTTAAAACTTTATTATTTTTTTCAGCCATAATTTTCCCTCCTCTACTCGTATTGAATTCTCGGATCGACTAAAGCATAAGATAAATCAACTATTAAATTAACTAATACAAAGACTGTAGCAAAGAAAAGTATTCCACCCTGAACAACTGGAAAATCACGCGCATAAATTGCATCAACAAGATATTTACCCAGGCCAGGCCAGGAAAAGATAGTTTCTGTCATTACAGCTCCACCAAGTAGGACTCCAAACTGCAGACCAACTACTGTAATAATAGGTACTAAAGCATTTTTCAAAGCATGCTTAAAAATAACGACTTTTCTTTGTAAACCTTTTGCAAATGCGGTTCTAATATAGTCTTTCCGGAGAACTTCTAACATTGAGGATCTGGTCATTCTGGCAATGATAGCCATCGGAATTGTTCCCAGAGCAATTGCAGGTAAAACTAAATGATGTAAAATATCAACTAAAGCTGTAAAATTAAGCTGAATTATACTATCAACCACATAGAGATTAGTTATCGGAGTAAAATCTATTCCAACTCCCAGCCGTGAGGAAGGCGGAAACCAACCAAGCTGAACTGCAAAAAGCCAAATAAACATCAAGCCCAGCCAAAAAATAGGCATTGAAACCCCCATTAAAGCAATTACCATACTTAAATTATCAAACCAGGAATTTTGGTTTATTGAAGCAAAAATACCAGCTGGAACACCTACCCCAACAGCAAAAATTATCGCAAAAAATGATAGTTCAAGAGTGGCTGGAAAACGTGCCTGCAGTTCAGTAATAACAGGGTTATTACTCATAATTGAACGCCCCATATCACCTCTTAATAGATCCTTAATATAACGCCAAAATTGAATATAAAGTGGGTCGTTTAGACCCATCTGTTCTCTTAACCTGGCCAGAGCTGCATCAGTAGCCCTCTCTCCCAACATTGTCTGGGCAGGATCTCCAGGAATTAAATGCACAATTAAAAAAACTATTACAGCCACCCCAATTAAAATTGGAATTAAAGCCAGTAATCTTTTGATAATATAGTTAATCATTTCCTAATTACACCTTCCTATTCAAAGATAATCTGCGGCCATTACCAGCCGCAGATTAATTATTTGATTCACTTTTAGTCAAATACTAATTTTCTAACCAAACTCTGTGTAATTTTTCTGTTCCAGTTGGGTTTGGAATATAGTTTTTGACATTAGATTTTAAAGCAATTGGTGGTGTGGAGTGAACTAAAGGTACCCAGGGAGCATCTTCATGAATAATTTCCTGTGCTTGGTTATAAAGTTCAACTCTCTTCTCATGATCCATAGTTTTTTGTGCTTCAACCAGAATATCATGTAATTCCTCACTGACATAAGCATTATTACTATTAGTCTTATCAAGCAGTACATATAAGAAGTTATCTGGATCACCATTATCACCAGTCCAACCTAACATATAAGTAGGTGCCTCTTGGTGTTCTGTTTTATCAAGATAGGTACTCCAGTCATAAGTAACTAAATTTGCAGTTACTCCTATATCACTCAAATAACTTTGAATAGCCTGAGCGATAAATTTACCCTGTGGAATATAGGGTCTTGGCACCGGTAAATACCAGAGATCAAACTCAAACCCATCTTCATAGCCTGCTTCTGTCAACAATTCTTTAGCTTTTTCTGGATTATAATCATATGCTTCAATATCATCATTATATCCCCATATAGAAGGTGGCATTGGATTTTTAGCAGGTTCTGCTAAACCAGCATAAAAAGCATCAATTATAGCCTGTTTATCAATTGCATAATTAAAAGCTTTTCTCACTTTAACATTATCAAAAGGTTCAAAGTTAAAGTTCATTGCAAAATAACCAACATTCATACTTGGTCTTAAAGAAAGCTGTAACTGATCATTGCTGTTAACACTTTCAACATCTTCAGGACTAACACCATCCATCATATCAATAGTGCCAGATTGTAATTCCATAAATCTAGCTGAATTATCAGGAATGGAACGGAAAACAATTTCATCAAGATAAGCTCTTTCACGCCAATAATTTTCATTTGCTTTTAAAATCACTCTATCGCCCTGACGCCATTCATCTAAAACATATGCTCCTGTCCCTACTGGATGTTTAAAGTAATCTTCTCCATATTTTTTTACTGCTGTAGGACTGGCAATACCAAAAGGAACCATAGCCAGATTATTTAAGAAAGGAGCCTGTTTTTCAGAAAGTACAAACTCTATTGTATAATCATCTACCACATTAACTTCTTGAATAATCCCCGGGAATCCCTGGAACATGTAACTATAATAGGTAAATTCTCCCCCAATATGGTAAGGATTATCTTCTAAACGCCAGCGGTCAAAATTAAATTTAACTGCTTCAGCATTGAAAGGAGTTCCATCATGGAATTGAACACCTTCTCTTAAATGAAAAGTCCAGGTTAAGCCATCATCAGATACTTCCCAGTCTGTTGCCAGAGCTGGTTCTACTTCTGTAGTGCCAGGTGTATAGTCAACCAGGGTATCATAAATTTGCTGGGTAACTTTAAATGATTCACCATCAGTTACCTGAATTGGGTCAAGCCCTACTGAATCTCCTCCACGACCAAACACCAAAGTACCACCCTGCTGTTGAGCCATGGCACCGGTAACTACAACTGACATTAATACTAAAAGAATAAAAGTTGTTAAAATAATTTTTTTCATACTAAACTTCTTCCTCCTCAATTATTTTTTTATATTTTGAAAAAAATAAGCTACTTTAAAATCACCTCCAGAACATCTATAATTTCTACTTTTCACTAAAATTCTTAAATTAATTATAGATTAAATTATTAATAAAGTCAATTATTTCCGGCCTGAATCAATTAAATAATCAAAAATCTTATGGGCCAGTTTTTCTTTGCTCTGTACCGGCAGAGTAGTTTTAGACTCTCCAGTTAAGATTGTAATTTTATTATTATTACTACCAAAACCGAGATCCGGTAAACTAATATCATTTGCAATAATAAAATCTGCTGCTTTTTCTTCTAATTTTTTCTGAGCATTAGCTAACAAATTCTGGCTTTCAGCAGCAAAACCTACTACTAATTGATCTTTTCTTTTATTTTTAGCTATTTCGGCTAAAATATCAGTAGTTCTTGTTAACTCAACTTTTAGATTCCCAGTAGACTTTTTTAACTTTTCCGAGTTTGTCTGCAGTGGTCTATAATCAGCAACAGCTGCAGCCATAATTGTAATATCCGATTTAGAAAAATTATTATCTACTTCTGTTTTCATTTCAGCAGCAGTTTTAACAGCAATATAGTTAACTCCAACTGGAGGAGTTAAAGCAGTCGGACCAGAAATTAAAGTAACATCTGCCCCTCGATAAGCAGCAGCTTTAGCTAAGGCATATCCCATTTTACCGCTAGAATTATTGCTGATAAATCTAACTGGATCAATTGCTTCTCTAGTTGGTCCAGCTGTAATTAAGATATTTTTACCAGTTAAATCTTTTTTGCTTAATTCTTTTAAAACAGCTTCAACAAGTAATTCTGGTTCTGGCAGCCTGCCTTTACCAGTATATCCACAAGCTAAATAACCAGCAGCTGGGGATATTATCTGATAACCACGCTCAGCCAGAACAGTCATATTTTGTTGTACAATCTGATTTTCAAACATATGCACATTCATTGATGGTGCAACTATGATCGGTGCCCGGCTGGCTAAAATTACTGTTGTTAATAAATCATCAGCAATTCCAGCTGCAGCTTTACCTAAAAAATTTGCTGAAGCAGGCGCTATTAAAAATACATCTGCCTGATCAGCAAGTTCAATATGTTTAACTTCATTACTTGTACTTGAAAACAAGTCTGTTTCAACCGGGAGATGAGTCAGTGAATGAAAAGTCAGAGGATTAATAAACTTAGTAGCAGATTCCGTCATAATCGTATAAACATTATGATTTAATTTAGTTAGATTACTGGCAACCTGCAGCATTTTATAAGCAGCTATGCCGCCTGTTACTCCTAAAACAATATTAGCAGCCATTTTCTCCTCCTTAAATATTGAAAAATCACCATCACTTTACTTAAAAAATAAACTTTTATTCATGTTTTCGATAGTTTATTTTATCTTTTTCAATTTCTTCTAAACTACGCGAAACAATTTTATGACTGCGATATTTTTCTAACAAATAGTTCTCATTACCATTTAATTGTCTGGCCCTTTTAGCTGCCATAATAATTATAGTATAAAGACTATCTGCTTTCGTGGACAGCTTTTCTGCAGAAGGTTGATTAATCATTCCTGATCTCTCCTTTCTTGTTCAGCAACAATAATTTTTTTTATTTTCCTGACTGCTTCAGCCAGGCTGTCATTAACAACCTCATAATCATAATTATGTACCTCTTTAAGTTCTTGCCGTGCATTATGAAGACGAATATTCTTTGTTTTTGCGTCTTCAGAGCCTCTTTTATCAAGTCTATTTTCGAGCTCTTTTAGAGAAGGCGGCAGCAAAAAAATATAAACAGCTTCAGGATATTTCTTTCTTACCTGCTTAGCACCCTGAGTGTCTATTTCTAAAATTATATCTTCACCTTTAGCTAACCGCTCATCAACAAACTTTTTGGGGGTTCCGTAACAGTGCCCATGAACCTTGGCACTTTCAATAAAACCATTGTTTGCTTCAATCTCTTTAAATTTTTGTTCAGAAATAAAAAAATAATCTTCTCCGTCAATTTCTCCATTCCTAGCCTGTCGAGTAGTAGCAGAAACTGAATAAGAAACACCGGAAAAGTTTTCAAATAATTCATCTAGTACAGTATTTTTTCCCACTCCAGACGGGCCAGATAATACAAATAAGATTCCTCTGTTCATTTATCTAACCTCCACTTTATTTATCATCTTCCAGGCGGTGGGAAACAGTTTCTGGCTGAATTGCAGATAAAACTACATGATCACTATCAGTAATAATAACAGCTCTTGTTCTACGACCATAGGTAGCATCAATCAACATGCCTCTTTCTCTTGCTTCCTGAATAATTCTCTTGATTGGTGCTGATTCTGGACTTACAACCGCAATAACTCTGTTTGCTGCAATAATATTGCCAAATCCAATATTAATTAAACTAACATCCATCTTTTATTACCTCCTAAAATCTCTATTTATATTTAAAAAGCTACTCAATACTCGATTTTTATCTTTTATTAATAATACCACAGCAGTTCTTTTTTGACAAGGGAATTAAAGATCATGATTGACTCACAGCAAACTTTCTTTTATACTAAAGTAAACTAAAGTTAAACTAAAATAATATTTAGAAAGCTAAATTGGAGTGATAAAAATGGCTTTTGATGGGATCTTACTATCTGCCCTTAAAGATAATCTACAAGCAAAAATTATTGGAGCAAGAATAGAAAAAGTGTATCAAATTGAACAAAAACAGTTGATTGTCAGATTAAGACAGCAAAATAAAAATCTGCAATTATTAATTTCTACTGATGCAGAAGGGGCGAGAATCAATCTAACTAATTTAGATTACGAATTTCCTGCTTATCCCCCTGACTTTTGTATGCTGTTAAGAAAATATCTTAAAAATTCTTATATCACAAAAATAATTCAACCTGAATTTGAAAGAATAATTGAAATTAATATAGAAAAAAGAGGAAAAGAATATAAATTAATTGCAGAATTAATGGGTAAATATAGTAATGTTATTTTACTTGATGATAAAGAAATAGTTTTAGATGCTATGAAAAGAATTACCAATAAACAGAGTAGTGAAAGAGAACTATATCCTGGAGTTAATTATCATTATCCTCCCGGTCAGCAAAAAATAAATCCTTTAGTTCCTCAAAATAAATTTGATTTCTTAACAGCTATTCCAGCCGACTTTAATCAGGCATCATTTAGAGCTGTAATGTTTAATTTCAGAGGTATCGGTCCTTATTCAGCTCGAGAGATTGTTCATCGTGCTGGTATAGAAAGTGGCTTAAATTATCAAGATTTATCTAGGGCGGATAAAGAAAGTTTAGCTAAATCTTTCTTGAATTTAACTACTTTAATTAAACAGCAAGAATATCAAGCTATAATTGGTTTAACAGATCATAAATTAGATTATATTTCAGCTTTCCCTTTAAATTATAGGAAAGTTACCGAAAGCAAAAGATTTACTGATTTTGATGAAATGATGGACTACTATTATAAGAACTTCTTAAAAAACAAAAAATTAAATCATTCAATTAGAGAAGTAAACAAAGTAGTTAATAATTATCTGCAAAAAACCATTAAAAAACAGGAAAAGTTAAAGCAACAATTAGCGGACAGTAAAAATGCTGAAAAATATAAAAAATACGGTGAATTAATTACTGCTAATATTTATCAAATTAAAAAAGGTAGTAATGAAGTTGAAGTTACTGATTATTATTCTTCTGACCAGTCTAAACTAAAAATCAAACTAAGACCAGATTTAACTGCCTCTGAAAATGCTCAAAAATATTTCAAAAAATATAATAAGCTTAAAAAAAGTGTGAAACATTTAAAAAGAGAAATTGCTAAATTAAGACATGAAGAAAAATATTTAAACCAGGTTAGTTTAAATATCGAACAGGCTGAAACTTTAAATGATCTTGATGAAATAAAAGATGAGCTGAAAGATGAAGGATATATTAAAAAACAGCAGAAAAAAAATCGCAAAAAGCAAACAGCTCGTTTAAAACCACGCAAATTTATTTCTAGCGATGGTTACCAAATTTTAGTTGGTAGAAATAATCGTCAAAATGATCAATTAACTAAAAAAATTGCTAATCAAGGTGATCTCTGGCTGCATACCAAAACAATAGCTGGCTCACATGTGATAATTAAGCGTGATACAGCTAAAGATGTTCCTGAACAAACAATAAATGAAGCTGCTGTTCTGGCTGCATACTACAGTAAGGCACGACAATCAAAAAATGTTCCAATAGATTATACCCAGGTAGAAAATGTCAATAAACCTAAAGGAGCAAAACCTGGTCTTGTCTATTATGATAATTATCAGACAATTTATATTGATCCAGATCTAGAAGTAATAAAAAAAATGACAGCAGATTAATTTCTGCTGTCTCTTTTTGCTGCTATAATAAATAATAATTTTAAAATAAATATTACTGCCAGCATAACTAATAAGAAATTAATAACTCGATCAGGCTGTTTTTCATAATAGGTCTGATAATTTATTAAAGCAGGTTTAACTGAAATTAATCCCCGGGCCAGTCTTACCTTCTTTACTGACTTAGCGCCAAAATTAATATAACCACTATAACCAGAACTAACTGCTGCAACAACAGATATTCTGCTTTCAGCCGCTCTCATGACTGCTGCAGACCAGCTCAGGTTATTGTAAACTACCCCCCTAAAATCACTGTTGTCAGCTGTATAAATTAGCAAATTATAATTTTTATCTAGATTTACTCTACTAACAGCTAGAGGCGTAAAAATCTCATCTGTGATTAAATTTAAATAACTGAAATCTGGTAATTCAATAAATTGACTGCTGACTGGATTTATTTTAAAGTCAATCTGATTAGCTAATATTTTTTGCAGATGTTTTTTAGCAAAAATTTGTAATCCAGCTAAAATATTATTGTTTTTTGGCAGCCTATATTTAACTTCTAAATCTGGATCTAATAATAATGAAAAAGAATTCCGTTCTTTAAAACCAGCTTTTCTATAGCTATTAACTCCTAATTGAAGATAAGTATCCTGTTGTGATTTAGTTATTTTATCTAAAAATTGCGTTCTATAATATCCATTCCTGGGTAGATCAAAATGCAGAGAATTAGCCGCTGTAAATAAATATTTGCTATTACTGGAATTAATTAACTTAGCTAATGTGGTTATTTCCTCATCTAATAGATTAAATCTATCATTAATTTGTCTATTAATAAAATTTGCTGAATCATTATTTATTAAAAGATCAATTTCTGGACCAGCTTTAGCAGCTGGAGCAGCTGCATAATAAAAATGAGGAAATGTAAAAATGAAAAATAAAATCAATAATAAAGGTACAGCTCTCTTAAAAGAAGGATTAATAAATATCTTTACTAAATATCCACCAATTAAAACTGTTAAAAAAGATACTAAAAACATTCCTCCAAAAGAAGCAAATTTCATTAAATAAGTAAAATTAGTTTGAGTATAACCAAGATAAGCAAAAGGATTTAAGTCTAAAAAATTAAAACGTAAATATTCAAGACAGCTCCAGCTTAAAGCAGCTATTAAAGGGCTATAAGAAGCTTTTGGCTGTAAGAATTTATTAACTATAAACCAGATGCTAATAAATAAAGCTGAAATAATAAAATAAATTAATAATAATAAAAAATTAAAGGAAAAAGGCATAGAAAGTTGATTTTTAAGAGGTTGATACAACCAATAAAAGCTAAGCGCAGCATTAAGTAAACCAACTATAAAAATACTAATTAACCCATGTCTAAAGTCAAGCCTCCTGCTTAAAAAATAAATAGGCAAAAATGCAAACCAACTTGCAAAAAATAGACCAGGCAAATAAAGAGGTAAACTTAATAATAATGAAGCTATAATAATCAAAATAAATTCCATATTCATTCCTCCACCGCCATTATACAATACTAAAAGCAAAAAGACCAGCATAGTGCTGGTCTTTTTAAAATATTTATTTTTATTAATACCTCTGTTAAATCAAACAACTTGAGCTAGACTAATTATTTTCTCACTAATTTCTGCTGGTACTTTATCATAATGAGAAAACTTCATAGTAAAAGATCCATAACCACCTGTAATTGATTTTAATTCAACTGCATAATTAAACATTTCTGCCTGTGGTACTTCTGCCTTAATTATCTGAACCCCATCTTGAGGATCCATGCCCTGTATCCTGCCCCGCCGGGAATTAAAATCTCCCATAATATCTCCCATAAATTCCTGGGGAACTGTTACTCTCACTTTCATAACGGGCTCTAATAAGACTGGATGAGCTAACTCAAGTCCTTTACGAAATGCCTTTGAAGCTGCAATTTTAAAGGCCATTTCTGATGAATCAACATCATGATAAGAACCATCATAAAGAATAACTTTAAAATCAACAACCGGATAGCCAGCCAGGACACCTTCTCCTTTAGCTTCAACAATACCTTTTTCTACAGCTGGTATATATTGATTTGGAATTGCTCCACCAAAAATTTCTTCTTCAAATTCAAAACCTTTGCCGCGGCTAAGGGGTTCCATTTTCATTAAAACATGACCATACTGCCCCCGACCACCAGACTGTTTTTTATATTTTTCTTCTACATTTGCCTTACCCTGAATTGTTTCACGATAGGCTACTTTAGGTTCTCTTAATTCAAAATCTATTTCATACTTACGCTTACACTCCTCTTTAATCAAAATAAAATGTATTGTCCCCATGCCAGTTAAAGTTAATTCTTTAGTTATCTTATTAAATTCAACTTTAAAGGTTGGATCTGAATCACTATAGCGCTGCAAAGCAGCAGCCATTTTTTCTTCATCTATTCCAGCAGCAGGATAAGCTGCCCGGCTATACATTGGGGCTGGAAAAATAAGCGGCCGGTAAATAACTTTTGTTTCTGGTTCACGCATAGTGGAGGAAGTTTCTAAAGCATCAATTTTAGCAACAGCACCAATCTCTCCAGCACTCAATTGATCAACATTATTCTGATTTGAACCTGCCAGCTTATAAAGTTTGCCGATTTTAATTTTTTGACCTGAATTGGCTATTTCAACTTCTTGATCTCGTTCTACATTTCCGGAAAAAACCCTAAAAATAGATAATTTACCTATATAAGGATCTACAATTGTTTTACATACCTGAGCACTAAAAGAGCTATCTGCATTTGGAAGTGGTGCCTGATCTGAATCACTTAATTCAGTTAATTGAGCTTCAGCAGCTGAAGGCAGTATTTTACTTAAATCATCCAGAAACTTAGCTACTCCACAGTTTTCAGTAGCTGAGCCAGCGAAAACAGGAACTAGTTCTTCTCCTGCAACTTCTTCTTCAAAAGCTCTAGTTAATTCCTTAATTGTTATTTCTTCACCTTCCAGATATTTGAGCATTAAATCTTCTTTTAATTCAACAATTTCTTCAGTTAATTTTAAAACATAATCAGCTACTCTTTCTTGCTCAGATTCCGGAATAGGATATGATTTTTGCTTACCTGACTCACTTTTATATAATTTTTCATCAAGCAAATCAATTATTCCAATAAACTCTCCTGCTTCATAATAGGGAATAGTTACAATAGCAAAACTATCATCATAAGTACTTCGGAGATCTTCTACTACTTGATCAAAATTTGCATCTTCTTTATCAATCTTATTAATAAAAACAGCTTTTGCTAAATCATTTTGATCTGCCAATTTCCAGACAAAGCCTGTATTAACTTCAATTCCAGCTGCAGCATCAATTAACAAAACTGCGCTTTCCACCATTTTTAAAGCACTAACAACCTCACTTCTAAAATCAGCATAACCAGGTGTATCAATAAAATGAAATAATTTATTATGCCACTCAAAATTAAAATAACTATTGTGAACTGAATGCTTATGTTCTTTTTCAACAGGTCGATAATCAGATTGCAAACTTCCTTTATCAACACTACCTGGCTGCTCAATTACTCCAGCATTATAAAGCAGCATTTCAGTTAATGTTGATTTACCCGCACCTCCATGTGATACAAAGCAAAAATTCCTAATATCTTTACTGGCAATTTCACTCATTTTTTCCACCAACCTTTCATTTTATTGTTTTTATCCTCTGGCTGTCAGTAAAAATCCCAATAATTTTCATTAACGTAAACTAGTCAATAAAATTTTATTAGCTGACAGAAGAATTGTTCTGTAAATTAATACTTCTACAAAAGTTATTTAAATTCCTTTAATTTTTTGAATATTTAATAGATAAAAAAACAGCAGCTAAACCGTTAAATAAGACCCAGTTAACAACTGCTGTTTTAATATTTACTAAATTATTTTATAATCTTTATTATTAAGCAGAATTACTCATTATTTTCTTTAACTGCTGAAGCTACATTTTTGCCAATTTCATAGCATTTTTCAAGAATTTCGCTTGAAGGAGCATGCTGTGATTCAATTACAGGGTCAACTAACTGGCAGTTAACATTTTCCTTAAATTCTTTGAGACGGTCTAGAGCACCACCACTCCAACTATAAGATCCAAAAATACCGAGTACTCTATTTTTAATATTCCTACTTTCTAGAGCTTTAAGCAGGTAATCCATTGGAGGGAATATTTCAGTATTATAAGTACAACTTCCCAGAACAATACCATTATATTTCCAAATATCATTAATAATAAAAGAAGGATGCTTTCTTGAAACATCAAATAGCCTAATTTGCTCTATTCCATTTTCAGATAGAGATCTGGCCACAGCTTCTGCCATAACTTTAGTATTACCATACATTGAACCATAAACTACTACAACTCCTTCTTCAGTTTCCTGCTGACTCCATTTATCATATTCTTGAATAATATGCGCAGGATCTTCTCGCCAGACTAATCCATGAGTTGAAGCAATCATTTCGGGCTCAATTTCTTTACCAAGTCTGCTGATTGTCCGATGAGCAACAGGACCATATTTACCAATGATATTGGAGAAATAACGCCTAATTTCATCCTCATAATGATCAATGTTAACTTCATCATCAAATAAGAATCCATTCAAAGATCCAAAGCCCCCAAAAACATCACCAGCAAATAAGATTTTATCTTTTTGATCATAGGTCATCATTGTTTCTGGCCAGTGAACCATTGGAGTTATAAAGAATTTCAGCTTACGAGATCCTAAATCAAGCTCATCACCATCTTTAATTACCTGAGTTCCTTCAGTAATTCCATAAAAGCCTTCCAGAAAATTCATTGTTTTAGCATTACCAATAATCTTCATTTCAGGATATGCTTCCAATACAGATTTGATTGAACCAGAATGATCAGGTTCCATATGATTAATAATTAAATAATCAACTTTTTTATCTCCAATCACATCTCTAACTTTTTCTAAATAAGTATCAGTATAGTTTATTTTCACTGTATCAATTAAAGCTACCTTATCATCATTAATAATATAAGAATTATATGCAATACCTTCTGGTAAAGGCCAGAGGGATTCGAAAAGATCTGTTTCTTTGTCGTTTACTCCTACCCAGTGAACTTTGTCTGTTAATTTTATAGAATTATACAAATAAATCTCCTCCTTATATTTATATCTTAAATTCTTCTTTTAATAAAATTCTCCTGCTTATTTACTCGACTTTTTTTCTCAACTTTGTCAGTATATCTCTAAAATCATCTTTCAAGTCTGCAACAAACTCTATCCTATAACCTGTACCTGGATGTTCAATAATTAAACGTCTAGCATGAAGAAGCTGTCTAGTTACTGCTAGCTTATTCTGTGAGCCGTATTTTCTATCACCTACAACAGGATAACCTAAGTAAGAAAAGTGAACTCTAATCTGATGGGTTCTGCCAGTTTCAATCTTAACTTCAACTAAGGTATAGCCAGCAAATTTTTCTAACACTTTAAAACGACTAACTGCTTTTTTACTGTTCCTTTTTCGCACTGCCATTTTTTTGCGATGTCCAGGATCTCTACCAATTGGAGCATCAATTTTTCCTTTTTCATATGGCAAATCTCCTTCTAAAAGAGCATAATAATATTTTTCTACTTTACGCTCTTTAAACTGAGCTGCCAGTGATTTATGACTTCTATCATTCTTAGCTACAATTAAAATACCAGAAGTATCTTTATCCAGTCGATGGACAATCCCGGGTCTTTTAACTCCATTAATTGTAGAAAGATTATCAACTTCTGCCAGCAGAGCATTTACAATTGTATCATCATAGTGGCCCGGGGCAGGGTGAACAACTCGGTCTGCTCTTTTATTAATAACAATTATATCAGTATCCTGATAAACAATATCTAAAGGCATTGCTACAGCTTCAATCTCACTTGACTTTGCTTCGACTAAAATTTTAACTTGATCCCCAATTTTAAGCTGATAACTATTCTGAACTTTTTCATCAGCAACAGTTATTTTAGCTGCTGCAATCAAATTTTGAATATATGAACGTGAAAAATCATCCAACTGAGCCGCCAAAAATTTATCAATTCTCTGACCTGCTCCTGATTCCGTTATATTTAAATTAATTTTTTCCATTCTAACACCTCAATTTTCAAGCAGAAAAGCTCTATAAATTAGTAATAAACTACCTATACAAATAAGTATATCAGCTAGATTAATAACAGGAAGATTAGAAAAGCTGAACAAATTAAAAGCTAAAAAATCAACCACATAATGCAGCCAAAATCGATCTATTAAATTGGATAATCCACCAGCTAAGATAAAACTTAGTGCTAATGATCCTATTAAATCAGCTTGCAGATTTTTATAGTAAAAAAAACTAAGTAATATCAACAGTAAAATACTAAGAAAAATAAATAAATAACGCTGACCACTCAAAATTCCAAAAGCAGCTCCTCTATTCTTAATAAAAGTTAAATAGACAAAATCTACTCCAAATTTTAAATGCTCAAACTCAGCTAAGTTATTTCTAATCCAGAATTTAATTAACTGATCAAATCCCAATAATAAAATTGTAAAGACCATCATCTGCATAAACTCAACTCCAATAATAATTTTAACATATCGCTTTAATTTAAACAATTAAATTTAGGCTTTTATATTATTCTGTTATATGTTAGTATTAGAAAAGGATGATTATTTACCCGTCCTCTCACATCCGAAAAGTAAATAAAGGATAGATTAAAATGGAAAAAATTTTCACAGAAACACAAAAGATAAGGGTTAAGTCAATTTTATTTTTAGCATTACCAGCTATGATGGAAATGTCACTTAATACTCTGGTAGGCATGGCGGATACAGTTATGATTAGCCGTTTTATCGGTAAAGAAGCTCTAGCCGCTGTTGGTTTTGCAAATCAAATTATTTTTACATTAATTTTTGTTTTCTCTGCTTTTAACGCTGGAGCAACTGCTATGATTTCAAGAAGTTATGGGGAAAATAATCGTCAAAGAATGAATAAAATAATGAACGAAAACCTGAGTCTTAATATTTTATTGGGAGTAATTATAACAGTTTTTACTTTCTTTTTTGCTAGACAAATCTTAAATGTTTATGATATTACTGAAAAAGTGAGCAATTATGGAAGTACTTATCTGCGTTATATTGCTATTGGACAGATTTTTATGTTTATTTCTTTTGCAGCTGCTGCTTCCTTAAGAGGCGCTGGTGATACTAAAACTCCGATGTATATTACTGGTATTTCAAATATTTTAAATATTATTGGTAATTATTTATTAATAACTGGTTTTGGTATCTTTCCTGAATTAGGAATAGCTGGAGCAGCAATTTCTACTGCTTTTGCAAGATTCTTTGCTGCTGCTATGTACTTATCAATTTTTAAAAGTAAAAATAGTCGGTTGAGATTACATTTAAAAGAAATGAAGATAACTAAAACAATTTTTAAACCTTTGATTAATTTAAGTTATGCAGCTGGCATAGAACAGTTATTTATGCAGTTGGCCTTTTTTGTTAATGGTATTTTTGTTTCTAAATTAGATACAACTGCTGAAGCATCTTTCCGAATTCTTTTAAACATTGAGTCTATCTCTTTTATGCCAGCAATAGGTATAGCAATTGCTGCTACTACCATAGTTGGTAAACATTTGGGAGAAAATAATCCTCAAGAATCCTTAAAAAGTGGCTTAACTGCAGCTATTTTAGGAACCATTATTGGAACTTCAATTGCTATGTTCTATTTTTTACTGCCTGATTTTGCTTTGCGTATCTTTACTAATGAAAAACAGGTTATTGATTATTCGGCACCTGTTTTAAAAATTGTTGCCTTTAATCAGAGCTTTTTAGCATTTGTTTCTATAATGATTGGAGGCTTACGAGGTGCTGGAGATACTAAAGGTGCTATGTATATTACAATTTTTAGACTCTGGATAATTTTTGTACCTCTTTCTTATTATCTTATTGTAATTAAAGATCTTGGGGTTGCTGGAGTCTGGCTAGCTGAAGTTAGTTCATTTTTATTGATCTCACTTATTGTTATTAGACGATTCACTAAAATGAAATGGGCTGAGATTAATTTTTTTAATGAACAGGCTTAATCAGACTATAAAATAAAATGAGAAAATAAAAAGCTGCCTTGTAAGGCAGCTTTTTTTATTTCTTGTTTTTCTTTTTACTTTTTAACAATTTAATTCTAAAGAAATCTTCTCTCTCTTTTTCTTCTAAAGTTTCTTCAATAAATTTAACTGTAGTTTTATAACGAGGAATCATAATATTTTCCAGAGCATTAGCTCTCTTCTGAGTTTTTTTGATAGAAGTAGCCAGCCTATAAACTGAAGTTTCTATTTCTGCCAGACGACTGATCAATTGAACTACTTTCTGAAAATTTTCGTAAGCTCTATCAAGAGCAAGATTAGTCTTATAAAAGCTATAATGAGGTGCTATTTCAGCTGTTAGTTCCTCAACTTCAGGAATCTCCACTCCCATTACACTATAAGATCTAATTTTTACATTATCAATTAAATTAATCCCGCCTGCAATTTCCTCAACTGTCTGAATCCCCTGAGTAATATCAACAATCTGCAGAGCTTCATACGCATTATAAAAATATTTATTAATTTGAGACTGGATTTCTTTTGCTGCATCAATTCTATCCATCATCTCTTTAATCAAGACATTTCTTTTTTTATCGAGTAACTCATACCCTTCCTCTGCCAGCTCAAGTGAGTTTTTAGTTGCAAGTAAATTACTCTTGGTAGGTGATACTTTAAGCTTTGCCATCTTGATCGTTTCCTCGGTAATATTTCTGGAGCAGATCTTCTGCAATCCGGTCCAGTTCATGACGCGGCAGAGTAGAGATTAATTCCCAGGCTAAATCTAAACTTTCTGCAATACTTCGATTAGTATGATTATCCTGATTCAAAAATTTATTTTCAAATTCATCCCCAAAAGCAAGATATTCTTGATCAAGTTCAGATAATTCATCTTCTCCAATAACTGAAGCAAGTGATTTAACCTCTTGAACATGAGAATAAGCAGCATAAAGCTGACTTGAAACATCTGGATGATCTTCTCGAGTAAAATCAGCTCCAATTCCATCTTTCATTAACCGCGACAAAGATGGTAAGATATTAATTGGTGGATATACATTTCGCTGAGATAAATCTCTTTCCAATACAATTTGTCCCTCCGTAATATATCCGGTTAAATCAGGAATTGGATGGGTAATATCATCATTAGGCATGGTTAAAATTGGAATTTGAGTTATTGAACCTGATCTTCCTTTAATCATTCCAGCCCGTTCATAAAGACTGGCTAGATCACTATATAGATAACCAGGATATCCTTTTCTACTTGGAACTTCTCCCCGTCGGGAAGATAATTCACGTAATGCTTCCGAATAGCTTGTCATATCAGTCATAACGACCAGAATATGCATATTTTCTTCAAAAGCTAGATATTCAGCTGCAGTCAAAGCAACCCGGGGAGCGATAATTCTTTCTACTGAAGGATCATCGGCCAAATTAGTATACATAACAACATTTTGTAAAACTCCACTTTCTTCAAAACTTTTGACAAAATAACGCGCTTCATCATGTTTAATTCCCATTGCACAAAAAACTACCGCAAAATTTTCGTTTTCATCACCAATTTTTGCCTGTCTGGTTATTTGAGCTGCTAATTCATTATGAGGCAGACCATTACCAGAAAATATCGGTAATTTTTGACCTCTAATTAAAGTCATTAAACCATCAATAGCAGAAATTCCTGTTTGAATATAATCGCGAGGATACTGACGTGAATAAGGATTAATTGGATTACCATTTATATTATATTTGTTTTCAGAATAAATATCACCACCATCATCAATTGCTTCACCAACACCGTTAAAAACTCTTCCTAAAATATCTTTAGTTAAAGCTACTTTCATTGGTTCCTGCAAAAATTTAACCCGACTCTGATTAATATTTAAGCCTGTACTTCCTTCAAATACCTGAACTACAGCTCGATTGGAGCTAACCTGCAATACCCTCCCTTTCCGTATTTCTCCATCAGGAGCAGTTATTTCTACCATTTCATCATAGCCAACGTTTTCTATACCTTCCACAACTATTAAAGGACCATTTATATTAGCCAGTCCTGTATATTCTTTTTTTAACATCATTAAATCACCCACTAATTTTTATAGTTATCAGCAAGTTCCTGGTAAAATTTATCTATTTCATTTTTAAAATCTTTTATTTGAACAATATCATCATTAGCAACTGTATTTTTCAACCGCATTAATTTGCTAAATAATTCATTGTTTTTCACCTTGCTGATTGGTACATTCTTCTTAACCAGAGGTAAAGCCTGATCATAAAGATAGAAAATAACATGCATAATCCAGTACTGCTTCTCAATATTTGAATATCTGTCAATATCATCAAACGCATTCTGCTGTAGAAAACCAATTTTTATTAAACGAGCAATTTCCAAAATTAAGCGCTGATTATCTGGCAAGACATCTTCACCAACAAGTTTTACTATATCTTGTAATCTTGATTCTTCTTTTAATAGCGCCATTGCTCTGCTTCTTAGTTCAATCCAATCTTCATTAACTTGTTCTTTAAACCAGGGAGCTAATTCAGCCAGATATTCACTATAACTATCCAACCAATTAACAGCTGGAAAATGACGAGAAGCAGCTAATGACTTGTCTAATGCCCAGAAACAGCGGACAAAACGTTTAGTATTTTGCGTAACTGGCTCAGAAAAGTCCGCTCCAGGAGGAGAAACTGCTCCAATTAGTGAAATTGATCCTTCGCTCTCCTGAGCAAGAGTTTTAACCAGACCAGCTCTTTCGTAAAATTCAGCTAATCTAGTTGGTAAATAAGCAGGAAAACCTTCTTCAGCTGGCATTTCTTCCAACCGACCGGAAATCTCACGCAGTGCTTCTGCCCAGCGTGAAGTAGAGTCAGCCATAATTGCTACATTGTAGCCCATATCTCGATAATATTCAGCTAAAGTAATACCCGTATAAATACTGGCTTCTCTAGCTGACACGGGCATATTTGAAGTGTTAGCAATTAAAACTGTTCTTTCCATCATTGATTTACCAGTAGCAGGATCTGTTAGTTCCGGAAATTCTTCCAGTACATCTGTCATTTCATTACCGCGTTCACCACAGCCAATATAAATAATTAAATCAGCATCAGACCATTTAGCTAACTGATGCTGAGTCATTGTTTTGCCAGCACCAAACCCACCTGGAATCGCAGCTGTACCACCTTTAGCAATCGGAAAAAATGTATCGAGAACTCTCTGTCCTGTTAGCAATGGTTCTGTTAAAGCAAGCCTTTCTGCATAAGGGCGGGGACTTCTGATCGGCCATTCCTGATACAGCTTTATTTCGTATTCATTTTCTTCATCCTTTAATCTAACAATTACCTGATCAATTGTATAGCGGCCATCAGGGACTACTTCTATTACTTCCCCTTTTTTACCAGGGGGAACCATAATTTTATGAGTAATAACAGAAGTTTCTTCTACTTCAGCTACTATCTGTCCTGCCTTTAAATAATCACCCTGAGCAACCTTTATTTCCAGATCCCATTCTTTTTCTGGATTTAAAGAATCTACCTTAGCTCCCCGAGCTATAAAAGGACCATTTTTTTCTTCTAAAAAAGGAAGAGGGCGTTGAATTCCATCAAAAATATTACCTATAATTCCCGGGCCAAGCTGAACTGATAATGGATAACCTGTAGAAAAAACTGGTTCACCTGGCTTCATACCTCCGGTTTCTTCATAAACCTGAATAGTTGCTGTATCACCATCAAGCTCTATTATTTCACCAACCAATTTCATTTCACCAACATAAACAAGTTCTCTCATTATATAGCCTGTCATACCTTCTGCTTCAACAACAGGACCATTAATAAACTTTACTTTACCCTGTTTTTCCATTGTTACCAACTCCTAAAGAACCTCAATTATTTATTCTAAAATATGATTTTTTAATTCAATAGCAATTTCTTCTTTATAAGAATCAATTAAAGCAGCAAAAGTATTTTCAATTAATTGCTGATTAGAACAAGTTTCAATAATAAAACCTCCAGATTTTACTCTATCTGAAACTGACAGCTCAAACTCATAATCTTTCATTTCTAATTCAAGTAAATTTTTTAGATCATCAAGTAAATTTTGATCTGCTTTGCGCAGCCAAATTTTAAATCTATTATCCGGCAGAGCAGAAGCAGAATTTTTAATTGAGTTAAAAATAAAAAGATAATAATCCTGATCTGATGTAAAATCAGCTAATCTTTGTTCTAATTCAGTTATAAAATTTGCCAGACATTCATTCAATTTAGAACGGCGTTTATTTTTTTTATTTAAAATAGCCCGTGAAATAATTTGTTCTCTTTTCTGATCAGCCTGACTTTGATATGATTTTAAAATACTTTCCTGCTGTGTTTTTAAATCCTGTTGAAAGTTTTCGTAATTGTTTTCTAGTTCCTGGCGTTTAGCTTCAATCTGACTAGAATTATCAGCTTTAACTTCATCAATTATTTCTGTTTTTATAGCCATTATCTTTTCAGCTATATCCATCAATTTTCACCTCTTTTAACTAAAGTTTAATCCCAATTGATTCCTGAACATAATTAGTTATATATTCTTGATCCTGATCAGGGTCAACATGACGATCAGGGATTTCCAAAATTAATGGTAGCCCAGCTGATAATTTTAACTCATCCACCAGTTCTGGTACCAATTCTGCTAATTTTCTAGTAATCAGCAAAATCCCAATTTCTGGGTCATCTTTAACCCGATTAATTTCTGCTATTACTTCTTCTCGACTATGAATAACCTTACCATTGATTCCTACTAAACGGAGTCCAACATTAGTATCAATATTATCACTTATACAATAGATTTTCATAGAATCACCCTTTGCTAACTACTATTTATAATCTTCCCAAGATAATAATAGAGATAATTAAACCGTAAATAGCAATACCTTCACCAAGACCAATGATAATTAATGCTCTACCTAAAATTTCTGGTTTTTCACTAATAGCACCAATAGCTGCCGAACCAGCTATTCCTACAGCAATACCGGCACCAACTGAAGCTAAACCAACAGCCAGACCAGCTGCTAAATAACCAAGTCCCATACTTGAACCTGCATTAACAGTTTCTCCAGCAGCATATGCAGTTGCTGGCATTGTAAAATTCATTCCAAAAAATACAAGTGCAACTAATAACATTAAATTAATTCCTGCTACTGAATATTTTACCCAATTTCTATTTGTTTTCTTTAGCATGATAATTCCTCCTACAAATGATGTAATAAATAAACTTGCTGTTAATAAAATTTCTAACATATTTTTCTCTCCTTTACATCTCAACTTAATTAAGCTTAATTGGATTAAATTCCCGTCCTGTTCCACTATAAAACTTAGAGAATATCTCAAAAAACTCTAATCTGAGAATTTGAATACCAACTACAACTCCTTCTAAAACCATAATTATTAAATTACCAAGTACTAATATAAATAAACTACCAGCATGATTACTTACCATATTAATTAATAAAATAACTGCCATTGAAAGTCCAAAATGATTTAAAGTAAAAGCTCCTACCCTGAGAAAAGAAAGAGTGTTACTAAAATAATTTAGCACTATATCGAAAATTTCAAAACCTGATTCTAAAAGGAAATTACCCAGACTTTGCTCAATCTTAAAACTACCTGTTTCAACTAAATTACCTAAAGGCTCTTTAAGGAAAATAATAGCTAATAATATAACAGAAATTAATATTGTTAATGATAATGGCAAAAGCAAACTACCTTTAATTGCATAAACTGCTAAAGAAGCTAAAATAAATAAATAAAAAATCAAACCACTCAAACCACTTTCAGCAAAAAAAGCCTGCTGATAATCTTTATTTTTAAAAGAATTAAATAAATTAAAAAACATAGCGATAATTAGCAGAACAATACCAATTAAAATAGTAAAGCCAAGCCAGCTCATTATATTATCCATTGGTTTAATAACCAGAGCTGGAATTATTGATTCTAAACTAAAAACACTACCATAAAAAATACCAAATAGCATCGAAGAACCACCTAGGAGCATTAGAACCTGGCCAATAGACTTTTCTTTAATAAAAGATATTTTCTGATTAATAATTAAATAGCCAAGCAAAGCAAAAATAAATCCCTGACCTAAATCACCAAACATAATTCCAAATAGCAAGATATAAGTTACAGCAAAAAATAAAGAAGGATCAAGTTCTCCATATTTAGGTAAACCATATAATTTGACCAGAGCAGAAAAGCCTTTTACCCAACCTGGATTTTCAATTATAGTAGGAGGATTTTCAGCATCAATATCATTAATTTTCTGGCTTGTATAAATCACCTCAGGATATTTGTCAGCTATTTTCTGTTTAAATTCAACCTCGTTTTCTTCACTAATCCAACCTGATACCATGAAAAAATAATTGCTTTCATCATAATAATGATTATCTATCTCTTTTATCTTATTTAAGAAGAGTAATTTTTGATAATAATTTTTTATTTCTACCTGATAGCGATGCTTTAATTTATCATATTCCAGCTTTATTTGTTCTCTAATTATCTTTATTTTTTCCAGACGATGGTCTGCCTGTTTAAGAATTGAACGGGGCTGTTCAGTAACTCGATCTGGTAGTTCAATCCGTTCAAAATTGGCAGATTTAAGAATATCAATTGCTTTTTCTTCATATTCTTTTTTAGCAAAAGTAAAAAACCAGACTCTTTCTTCATTGCTGTTAACTTCAAGCACAAGAATAGGTAAATTAGTCACATTTTCAATCAATCTGCTATAGCGCTCTTTAGTCAAACTACCAAAAATCAGGGTTATATAAGATAAATTTTTCAAGTCTTCTAGCTGAACATCCATATTTCTCATTAAATAAATATGTTTTTTTAAGTTCTGCAGCCGTTTTTCTTCCTGATCAATCTTTTTACTGATTCTCGCTAATTTGTCTAACTTATTCTGAATAGGATTAATAAAATTATCTAGCTGATTTAAATCAAGCTTAGTTGTTTCAATTAAATCAAGTTCTGCTTGATTTGATTCCAGCTTTAACTTAGAAAAAATATCACTAATTTGAGAAAAATAATCTTTATAAGGATTTTCAGTCTTATATTCCTTAAACTCTTGTTCATACTTTTCTTTTTTTAATAGTTCAATCTGTTTATTTTTGATTATAGCTTTTGTTATTAAATCAACTTGTTTTTTTAATCCAAGAATTTGAAACTTTTTTACTTTTTTCACTCCCATTATTTACACCTCCTCCCGGATTAAATATTTTTTAATATCTTCTCTAGCTAAAGAGTATCTTACCCCCTCAATAATTGTTACTATATCTCTCACTTCATATTCTTTAATATATAAATAAGCAATTACATTTGCTATACTAAAAAAACTACTAGTCTTTATTTTCTCTACTCTATTTAAAATATAGTTAAGAAAAAATCTTTCAAAAACTATATTTTCCTCTCTAATAGCTGTTTCTAAAAGATTTTTATAGGGAGTATAACTAATAAATTTATTTAAATCAGCTGCTTTATCAGTCTGACTCATATCATGTAGTTCTTCTTTAGTAATTCTAAAATGAAAAGGAATAATATAATTTAAAATTTCTCCAGCAGACAAATTATAATAACGTTTAATTCTATAAATCCACTGTAAGTTTAATAAGTCAATTTGTGTTCCCACAATCTCCCTTGCGAATTTACGGTCATTTTTAGATAATCTATTTGATAGTTTATCTAGAGTAGAAAAATAATAAAAATCTAATGACATTTCAATTGGAAAAAGATTTTTAGTTTTATGGTACTGGTCTTCATATTCATTTAAAATATTAACATATCTGACCCCAGCTAAAGCAGATTGCAAATCATTAAATGAAGAAGCCTGAACAAGATTTTGAAAATCTATTTCTGGATTTCGTTCAATATAAACCAAATTATCTGCTAGATAATTTTCTTCATTTTCAATTAAGATTGTCCGCAAAATGATTTTTAAATCTTCAATCTCATATTTCTTAAAATAATGTTCTATAAATTTTTTCGAATTAGAACCCAGATATTTTTTTAAAAAATTTTCAGCTGAGATTATACTTTTTTTAAGATTCAATTCTAACTGACGACGATGAATTTCTTTGCCTGATAATTCTTCTAAATCTTCTTTATAATAAGTGTTATTATAAAGATAATTAAAAGCAGCTTGAACTGTATCTAGCTCAATCAGATTTTCAAAATCACTATCAGCTAACATCTTACTGCTAATCGCTTTAATTTTTGCATTAATAGCAGGATATTGTAAAGCAAATGACATATTTTTCACCTTCCTGAACTAATTATTCTTTTAAAAAAATCATTTAATAAGTCATCTTTAATCTTCTGATAATCTGATTCTATAGCTTTAATCTCTTTTTTGCTTTCCTCAGTTAAGTTATCTGCAAATTTTTCTGCATTAGCCTGTTTTTTTTCTACTAATTCTTGCCCATCTTGCTTTGCTTTAGCTAATTTTAATTTTTTTTCTTTATCCATTCTCTGCTGATATTTTTCTTCTAATTCTTCAATTTCTTTAACTGTACTATTTTTAAGTTCTTTGGCTTGCTTTTCAATATTAATGACTTCTTCAATTAATTCTTCCTGCATTTTTGCTCACCTCTTCCCACTAAAACTTAGTTAAAATCGCTAGAACTTTTTTCTTTAAGCAGAAAAACTGAGAATTCTGTTCCAGAACCCCAATTGCTTTTAACAGTTATTTCCCCACCATGCATGTCAACTATCCATTTACAAATAGAAAGACCCAGTCCTGTTCCTCCATATTGACGAGACCGAGATTTATCAACTCTATAAAATCGTTTAAAAATATTATTAAGATCAGTATCCTTAATACCAATTCCATTATCAATTACACTAATTTTATAATAATTATTTAAATCAGTTAAACTAATTTTTATTTTACCACCAGATCTAGTATATTTAATTGCATTATCAACTAAATTTAACAATAATTGTGTAATTAAACTTAAATCTGCTTTTACTAAAAACTCACTCTGCTGTTTAAAATTACTCTCTATTTTTATATCTTTTTCTGCAGCCTGTAAATTCATTTCTTCAATTACAGCTGCAATAACTATTATTAAATCAAATTTTTCTTTATCAAGTTTAACATTATTATCATCAGCTCTGGCTAAAATAAGCATTTGTGAAATCATACTATTCATTTGATCAACTTGATTTTTTATAGTCAAAAAAATATTTTTCTGTTCAGTAGTTAAGTGCTGATCTAATTCTAGTGCATCATCTACATGAGCCTTAATTACTGAAATTGGAGTTCTTAGTTCATGCGAAACATCAGCATTAAACTGTTTCTGCCTGTAAAAAGAATTTTCCAGTCGAGCCAGTAGATTATTTAAAGTTTTTACCAATCTACCAATTTCATCTTCCCGATGTTGAGCTATTTCTATCCTTTTTGAGAGATTACTCTGGCTTATCTTTTCAGCAGTTGCTGAAATTATATCTATGGCTGTTAAGGCCCGATTAGAAAGAAAATATCCTCCTCCACTGGCCAGCAATAATGTTAACGGAATAATTATTAACATAGTTAGCAATAACTTTTTCAGCATTAATTGTTCTTTTTTTAAAGAATAAATAACCATTAAATATCCAGCTTTAGGTTGAATATTATTACCTTTTAGCTGATAAGAATCAATCATAAAGGACCACTTCTGCCCTTGATATTCAATAATATTATAACGCGGCTTTCCATTTATTCTTTCTGGAATAAATGGATTTATTTCTAAATCAGATTCTAACTTACCGGCCTGATTATAAAAGAAAACCTCAATATCTGGATCATTGTAATAACGATCTGCCTGATTAGAATAAGTATTAAATTCAGCTTGAGTTAAATTAGCTAGTTCATTTTTTAAATTATTAACTTCAAGCTGCAAAATATTTCTAGCTTCCGTTTCTAATTGAGTCTTTAAATTAAAATAAATAACAGCACTAAAAAAAAGTAAAACTATTAATAAAATAAGCATATACCAGATAGTTAGATTAATTTTCAGAGGAAATTTTTTATAACTCAAGTTGCTATTCATCATTAATTACCTTCATTCTATAGCCACGACCCCTGACAGTTTCAATTATCTTTTCTGAAAACCCCTCATCAATTTTTTTCCTTAAAAACCTAATATAAACATCAACTATATTAGAACTATTACCACTCATATATCCCCAGACATGTTCTTCAATTTGACCGCGACTCAAAACATGGCCTCGATTACGCATTAAATATTCTAATAATGAATATTCTTTGCTGGTTAGATCAATTTTTTCTTGCTTGCGCTGTACAGTATAATTAATTGTATTGAGAGTCAAATCGCCATTTTTTAAAATATTACTGTATTCTTTGATTCCTCGCCTGAAAATAGTTTTAATTCTGGCTAACAATTCTGCAAAAGCAAAAGGTTTAGTCAAATAATCATCTGCTCCTAAATTTAATCCCTTTACTTTGTCTTCAATACTATCACGAGCAGTTAAAATTAATACTGGCGTAGAGTCTTTCCAATCTCTTAATTCAGTTAAAACTTCCAGACCGCTTTTTTTGGGGATCATTATATCCAGGATAATCAAATCATAATCATTAACAATTGTTAAATCAATTGCTTTCTCACCATCATAGGCAAGATCAACAGTAAAATTTTCTCGATTTAATTTTTTTTTAATGACTTTAGCCAAGTCTTTCTCATCCTCTACAACCAGGATCCTCATTAAAAACACCCTTTCTTAATTTCTACTTAAAAAGTATAGCAGTCAAAAATTAAAAAATGATTAAAAAAAAGGCAGCCAAATGGCTGCCTTTAATTTAAGTATATTTACTCTGAATCAATAACATCTGCACATCTCTGGCAAATATCAGGATGCTCTGTTATTTCACCTACTGTTTCATCATATTTCCAGCAGCGATCACATTTATCTCCTTTAGCTGATTTAACTTTTACCAAAATCGAAGTTTCTTCTCCAAGATGTGCTGTATCTTCGGTTAAAGAGCTGCTTAACTCTACTTGAGAAACGATAAATAAATCAGCTAATTGAAATAACTCTTGCTCTAATAATTCTTGCCACTCAGCTGAATCTGTCTTGAGTTCAACCATTGCTTCAAGTGAGTTACCAATTTTTTTATCAGAACGAGCTAATTCTAATGCTTTAGAAACATCTTTTCTAACTGCTAATAATTTATCCCACTTAGCTGTCAGCTGTTCATCATAATAGTTATCATTTACTGCAGGCCAATCTTTTAAGAAGACACTTTCTGTATCACGATCTTCTGCAGGTAAAAATTGCCAGACTTCTTCTGAAGTGTGAGGTAAAATTGGTGCCAAAATAACAACCAGAGTTTTTAAAATATCATAGAGAGTACTCTGAGCTGCTCTCCGACTAAGCGAATCAGTTCCATCAGTATACAGCCTATCTTTAGTAATATCCATATAGAGAGAACTCATCTCCAGAGCACAAAAATTATGCACATCATGATAAACTCTATGATATTCATAGGTTTCAAATGCCTTAGTAACTTTTTTAATTAAATCTTGCAATCTAATCATCAACCAGCGATCAAGCTCTTTACGATCCTGATATTCAATATAATCTTTATTATAATCAAAATCATTGATGTTACCCAGAATAAAGCGATAGGTATTTCTAATTCTCCGATATACTTCTGAGTTTTGTTTAAACATTCTATCAGATACTTTAACGTCATTAGTAAAATCTGATGATGCAACAAATAATCTTAAAATATCAGCTCCATACTGCTCAATTACTTTTTGTGGTGAAACTCCATTACGCTGAGATTTTGACATTTTATTACCTTTATCATCAACAGTAAAACCATTTGTAATAACTTGATTATAAGGAGCTCTTCCTGTAGTTGCAACAGAGGTTAATAAAGAAGAATTAAACCAACCACGATACTGATCAGTTCCTTCAAGATAAACTTCTGCTGGCCAACTTAAGTTTTCTCTTCTTTCCAAAACAGCTTTATGACTGGAACCAGAATCAAACCAGACATCCATAATATCTTCTTCTTTACTAAAATGGTCAGCTCCACATTCTGGGCATTTATAATTAGCGGGCAAAAGTTCAGCTGCTGAATGTTCATACCAGGCAGAAGAACCTTCTTCAGCAAAAATTGCTTTAACAGAATCTAAAGTTTGGTCATTAATAATTTCTGTTCCACACTCTTCGCAATAAAAAATAGGAATAGGAACTCCCCATTTTTTCTGACGAGAAATACACCAATCAGAGCGATCAGCAATCATATTAGTCATTCTGCCTTCACCCCAGCTAGGGTACCAATCTACATCTGCAATTGCCTGTAAAGTTTCTTCTTTAATAGCATCAATTGAAGCAAACCATTGATCAGTTGCTCTAAAAATCAAATTACCCTTACATCGCCAGCAGTGAGGATACTGGTGATCAATAAAGTTAAGGCTCATCAATAACCCAGCTTCTTTCAGTTTATCTGTTACCATAATGTTGGCTTCATCATAATGCTTACCAGAAAATTCCCCAGCTTCTTTGGTAAAATAACCTTTATTATCCATTGGAGCATATGGTTCTAACCCATATTTTTGACCAACTACAAAATCATCATTACCATGACCAGGAGCAGTATGAACACAACCGGTACCTTGATCTAAAGTTACATGATCACCAAGAATTAATAATGAATCTCGATCTAAAAAGGGATGCCGACATTTTTTATTTTCTAATTCAGCTGCTTTAAACTTCTCACTAATTATCTGATAATCTTCAATTTTACAGTTAGCCATTACTTGATCAACTAAGTCAGCAGCCATAATTAAATTATCATCATCTACCTTAACAACAACATACGAATAATCAGGATGGAAAGTAATTGCTAAATTAGAAGGTAGAGTCCAGGGAGTGGTAGTCCAGATTGCTACATAGCTATCAGCTGGATCTAAATTTACTTCTCCGACAGTCAGAGACTCCTTAAGGGGAAATTTAACATAAATTGATGGTGCACGATCTTCCCCATATTCTACTTCAGCTTCTGCTAACGCTGTCTCACAATTAGGGCACCAGTGAACAGGCTTTTTACCTCGATAAAAAAGATCTCTTTTTGCCATTTCACCAAAAATTTCAATTTGCTTAACTTCGTACTCTTTATTTAAGGTTAAATAAGGATTGTCCCATTCTCCCCAAATACCAAGCCGTTTAAATTGTTCTTTTTGACGATCAACATATTTAAGCGCATAATTAGTACATTTCTCTCTTAATTCTGCTACTGACATTTCTTTTCTAGCTTCGTCACTCATAGTACTTGTTACCTGGTGTTCTATCGGCAAACCATGTGTATCCCAGCCAGGAACATAAGGAGAATAATAACCTTTTAAAGTAGCAAAGCGAGTAATAAAATCTTTTAAAATTTTATTTAAAGCATGACCAATATGAATATCACCATTTGCATATGGAGGACCATCATGCAAAATGAAAGGCTCATTTCCTTCCCGATTAGCTACTGCTTTTTCATAAATCTTTTTTTTCTGCCATAATTGTTGAAATTCATTTTCTCTTTCACTTAGATTTGCCCGCATTGGGAAATCTGTTTTTGGTAAATTAATCGTTTCTTTATAACTCATCTAATTCGACAACCTCCTATAAATATAATAAAATTTAAATAAAAATTTTAATACCTAAAAACAAAAAAATCTCTGTCCAGCAAGGGACGAGAGACCGTGGTACCACCCTAATTAAGGTCAATTAACCTTATCTTAAGTATCTTTAACGCAGATATACGGGTATACTACTCTTCTCAATTAATTTCATAATACCAACTCCAGGGTGATCTTCACAATTTGTTGTTTCCCGGCTTTCACCAATTCCGGTTCGCTAGCAACTATTCAAACTGCTACTCTCCCTTTCTTAGCTGATTTATTCAGATTAAGTTTTTTAAGTAAATAAAACATTTTTTACAATTATAAACCAAAATAAAATTTAAGTCAAGCCAATCCCCTAATTTATTCAGCAAGAATAATTTAGCTTT
Organism: Halanaerobium salsuginis; assembly: GCF_900114545.1. Lineage (GTDB taxonomy): Bacteria > Bacillota > Halanaerobiia > Halanaerobiales > Halanaerobiaceae > Halanaerobium > Halanaerobium salsuginis. Next base: position 37,686 of record NZ_FOTI01000006.1, on the reverse strand, counting down.
CCTGATAATTTTTTTCTGACTTTACTTCTTCTATTTCTTCACTCTTATCTTGCAACATTTCCAAATGACTCTCTAAAAGAGTTTGAAATCTAATTTTAAAGAAATTACGCTGTTCTCGCAGCTGCTCATATTTTCTTTTCTCAGAAGCAACTTCAACTTCAGCCTTTTCTTTAATTTTTTCTGCTTCAATTTTTGCTTCTTTAATAATCATTCGAGCTTCATTTTCAGCTTGATTTATTCGATCAGAAACTGTATTTTGCATTGAGTCAAGTGTAGTTTTTAGGCTTGATTCCATCTCTTCATAATTATTAATTTTTTCCTGCAAATTCTTATTTTCCTCTTGAAGATTATTTAAATCTTTTAGCAATCTTTCGTAAGCGACCCCTATATCATCAATAAACTCATCAACCTGAGTTGTATTATAGCCAAAAGTAGACTTTTTAAATTCTTTATTATAAATATCCAATGGATTTAACTTCAAAAAATTCCCTCCTTCAGTTGATAATAAAATTTAATTATTATTTATTTAATATATTTAAAAAGCTTAATTAACCCTTTTAAGTGAGCCGCTTTAAAGTAAGTTTAATCCTATCTTTATTTGAAATACCACGTTCAGCAGCAACCTCAACTCGACCACGTCCCCTAACTGAAATCAAATCGCCTATCTCAACTTCTGCAGCAGGATTGCTTTCTAATTTCCAATTAAGTTTAACTTTTCCAGCTGCAATATCTCGAGCCATCTTACTTCTAGAATCACCAAAACCAGAACTGGCCACTGAATCTAGCCGCATCGAAGCAACTGTGGTCATAATTTCTTTTTCATTTCTAACTGGTTTAATTAAATCAGCCTCTGCTATTTCTTTCACTTCAATTGGTACTTGATGAACCTGATCTAGTTTAAGTTCAATAATATCCTTAATCTCTGCAGCCACAATTATCTGAGCAAAATCAGCATGAATAATCAAATCACCAATAAATTTCCTCTGTAATCCTAACCCCATTAAAGCCCCTAGAAAATCACGGTGGCTTAGATTTTGAAAAGCAAAGTTACCATTCAACTGATAAATTTTGAGCTGAGATTCAACTAGATCGGGAAAAAGATACTCTGGGAAAATAGTTAATCTTTTTCTTTCAGCAGCTGAATAGCCTCCTTCTTTTTTAAAATTTATTTCTGCTAACTGCTCAATCACTGGCAGAGAAATCTTAATTTGATAAGGATTTAAAAAATCAGTTGCCTGTGTTTTATGATATTTCAAAACCTGTTCACATTTATCAAGCACATGTGAAAGCAGAAGTCTATCTTCTTGGCGATGTAAATGTGCTAATAATTTTTCTTGATCAAACATCTTATTCCCCACCTTTAAAATCCAAAAAACATAATCCTAATTAAAAAATTCCTGATAATATTAAGGGCAAACAAAGCAATTAAAGGAGAAAAATCAAGTCCCAAAATTCCACCCTGAGGAAGCAAACTTCTAATTGGTCCTAAAATAGGTTCAGTTAAATTATAGATAGTCATAATAACTTTACGCCAGCGCATATCGCCTGGATTAGGTTGAATCCAGGAAATAATAACCCGCGCAATAATTAATAAATTTATTATTTCAAAAAGAGCACTTATTACTCGTCCTAAAATATACATCTAGTTTCCTCCCGACTCTAGTATTCTCTTGCTCCTAAGAGAGCAGTTCCGACTCTAACAATAGTTGCTCCAGCAGCAACTGCTAGCTGATAATCATTACTCATTCCCATTGACAATTCTTCCAGTTTTTTTACATTATTTGATATATAATCATATAGCTCTTTCATTTCTTTAAAATAATCAAATAACTTAGCTTGATCATCTAAGTGAGGCAGAATTGTCATCATTCCTTTTACTTCAAGATTTTCAAGTTTGATTATTTTATTAAAAAATTTTTCAGTCTGCTCTGCTTTAATACCGTATTTATTTTCATCACCAGCAATATTAATTTCAACTAAAACTGGCATAACTCGCTGATTTTTAGCTGCTCTTTTGTTAATTTCTTTAGCCAGACGCCAACTATCAAGCGAATGTATTAGTTTACAATTTTCCATTCTCATTAAGTATTTTACTTTATTTCTCTGTAGATGTCCAATAAAATGCCAGTTTAAGTCTAAATTAGCTGAATTTAAGCTGACTTCTTTTTCTTCTAACTCCTGGACTCTACTCTCAGCAAAAGTATTGAGACCTGCTGCTGTCAGTATTTTAACTGAATCTGAACCATGATTTTTAGTCACCGGTAGTAGTTTTATGGATTCAGGATTTCTGTTTGCTTTTTCAGCAGCTGCTTTAATATTTTGTTTAATTTGGGTTAGATTTGCTAAAATATTTTCTTGATTCAAAATTATCCCTCCCTGCCATAATTAAAATCAGCTGGGTTAATTATAATCTCTTCCCCAATTCCAATTCCTTTAACAATGACTTCTTTTTCATTACCTTCTAAAATTACAACTTTTTCAAATTCATATTTATTATAACCTGTTACCTTTAAAACTCCCTGACCAGCTGGTTGATTAAAAACAGCCTGACGGGGAATCTTTATGCCTCGATAGATATTCTTAATTATATTCAGATTAACCCGTCTAATATTAAGCCAGCGTGGAATAAAACTATCTAATTCAACAAAAATATATGATTGTTCAAGCTGATTTTCGACTTTAATTACTCTCGCTTTCAACATTTCTGTTGAGTCATTTTCCTGAATAAAGATAAGCTCATTATTACGAAATCTCTCTGCCTGAACTGGTCTGGCTGGAATAATCAGATATAAATCAAAATTATTAATCATTCGGTAAAGGGGTTCGCCTGCTGCAATCTTCCTGCCAGAAAGAAGGTGCTTATAATTCCCCTGATAATCAGCAAATTTTTTTAAATCAATCTGATTAAGCTGACTAGAGTTTAAACTACTCTCTAGCCCATCCACTGCATAACTAATTAATCCAGCCTGTCGATTATACATTTTTTTTGCTATTTCACCAGATTCAATAACACAAACTTTTGTTCCGGCCGGGATCCTTTCTCCCTCACTACAATCTAAAGTAACTGTTCCAGTTACTGGAGCTGTAACAACCTTTTCATCTCTAATAATTAAAGATTTAGCCCAGAAGCCATCAATAACTTCACCTTCAGATGCTAAAATAGTCTCAAAACGGCTGGCACCAAATATTTGTAATGCAATAATCAAGCCAATTAATAAAATAAAAATTATTACAAATGGTTTGAAACCAAGTCTACTCTTATTTTTTTTCATCGTCAATCCTCCCCGAATTTACAGAGCAAAAAACTTAAATCCTGATGAAAAAACATCAGGATTTAAAAATTATCTTTTTTTGTTCCGCAAAAAGGCAGGTATATCTAAATCATCACCAGCAAAACTTTCCATTTCAAAATCTTCCTCTGGCATTTGATCAGCCTGATTTTCCTGCTGTTCTGCTATTCTATTTTGAGGAGCAGCGGTATCAAAACCAGTTGCAATTACAGTTACTTTGACTTCATTTTCTAATTCTTCATCAATTACAGCCCCCAGAATTATGTTAGCATCTGGATCAGCAACTTCTTGAATCACCCGCGCTGCTTCGTTTGCTTCGTGAATCCCAAGATCCATACCACCAGTAATATTCAACAGTACACCTCTAGCACCATCAATTGACGCTTCTAATAATGGTGACGCTATAGCAAGTTTAGCTGCTTCGGTTGCTCTATTATCTCCACTTGCTGTACCAATTCCCATTAAAGCAGAACCAGCATCAGTCATAATAGTTTTAACATCAGCAAAATCAAGATTAATAATACCTGTAATAGTTATTAAATCAGAGATTCCCTGGACTCCCTGCCGTAAAACATTATCGGCAATTTTAAAAGCATCCATCAGACTCGTCTGCTTTTCAGCAACTTCTAATAATCTATCATTGGGAATTACAATTAAGGTATCAACTTTATTTTTTAATTCTTCAATCCCTGAAATTGCATTATTCATTCTTTTTTTACCTTCAACAGTCAGTGGCTTAGTAACAACACCAACTGTTAAAGCACCCTGGTTTTTAGCTGCTTCTGCAACTACAGGAGCTGCTCCAGTTCCAGTTCCTCCGCCCATACCAGCAGTAATAAAAACCATGTCAGCTCCCTGAATAGCCTGAGATATTTCTTCTTTGTTTTCTTCAGCTGCTTCATAGCCAATTTGAGGGTCAGAACCAGCCCCCAAACCTCTAGTAATTTTTTCACCAATTCGAATTGTAACACCAGCATTTGAAGCCATTAAAGCCTGAGCATCTGTATTAACAGCAACAAATTCTACACCATCTAATCCTTCTTCAATCATTCTATTGACAGCATTATTACCTCCACCGCCAACACCAACTACCTTTATATTTGCAAATTGTTCAATTTCTGTTCCAATATCAAACACTAATTTTCCCTCCCCGTTAAGGATAATATGGAGCTGTTAAGCAGCCTCTTAAATAGTCTAGAAAAATTCACTAAACCAATTTTTCAATTTACTAAAAAAGTTACTTACAACTTCACTACTATTACTTTTAGTTACTGTATTATTTTTCAAATCGCCATTTTCAATGCCATATTCTACTAGACCAACTGCAGTAGAAAAAATAGCTCGCGGGATTGTATCACCCTTTTTTATATATACGGGATTATCAATTACATTTGAAAGCCCACTTACATAATCAGGTTCACCAATTCTAACTGGTAATTCTGTTATCCGAGAAGCAAGTTCTTCCGAACCTTCTAGTAAGGATGCGCCTCCAGTCAAAATTAAACCAGCCGGAGTAAGATCTGTAGTTCCAGCAGTTACCAATTCTTTTTTTACCATCGAGAAAACTTCACTCATTCGTGGTTCAATTACCTGACATAGTAACTTACGTGACAATTTTTTTCTTTCTTTACCACTAGCTGCAAGAACTTCAATTTTTTCTTCCTCCGAAATATCTTCTGGCAGAACTGAACCATGCATAATCTTTATTTTCTCAGCCTCCGAAACAGGAGTTCTTAAACCAACAGCAATATCATTGCTAACATGATTACCACCAACTGGTAAAACAGCAGTATGAGCAATGCTGCCTTCATGAAAGACAATAACATCAGTTGTTCCTCCACCAATATCTACCAGTACTGCTCCTAAATCTTTTTCATCATCTGATAATACAGCCTGACTGGAAGCAAGCGGTTCTAAAACAACTTCATCTACACTAAGACCTGCTCTCAGTACACTCTTTACTAAATTCTGAATTGAAGTTGATGCTCCTTTTATAATATGAGTTTCAACTTCTAATCTAACACCTGACATTCCCAGAGGATCCTGAATACCAGGACTACCATCAACAATAAATTCCCGGGGTAAAACATGTAATATATCTTCTTCAGCTGAAACAGGAATAATCCTGGCAGCATCAATAACTCTTTTTATATCACTTTCCTTTATTTCTTTTTCATCACCTGTAACTGCAACAACTCCATGACTGTTGATTGACTTAATATGTGAGCCAGCAATACCTACATAAGCAGAATCAACTTTCTGCCCGGCCATTCTCTCAGCCTTTTGAATAGCACTTTTTATAGCATGACTGGTTTTATCTATATCAACTACAATACCTTTGCGGAGGCCGTTCGATGGAGCTAAACCAATTCCGACAATCTCTATATTATCTTCTCCACTTATTTCTGCTATCAGGGCACATATTTTGGTAGTACCGATATCAAGTCCTGTAACTATTCTTCTTCCTCTTTTCACAACAGTCTACCTCCTTTCTGGACTAACATTTTTATTATATAATAAATTAAATAAAATTAATATACTTACTCTGTAATAATTCAATATAAAGCATAAATTTCCTGTATTATGAATAAAATAATCACAAACAGTTTATTTAAATTTAATTACTGGGTGTTTAATAACCTGTAAGTTAATATAATCAACTTTTTCCTGATCTTTAGCTATATCTTTTAAAATAGAATTTAAAAAAGCAAATTTCTCTTCTAACTGATCACTACTGCCTAAATTAACCCCTCCTCCAGTTGTTAAATAAAGCTTATAGATGCCATCTTCCTGTCTATTTATCCTGGCAATTTGAGCCAAAAATCCAGTACTAAATTTGCTCATTATATCCAACAAAGCTTTCATTTCAACTGGAAAGTTTATTTTTTGACCTGAAAACAGATAAGGAAATCCTGTTATTTGAGGAATTGCTGGACGTTGATCAGCTGAAACTTCTTTTAAAATAATCCCATCAGCAGAAAAAATCAACTGCTGGCCATTATTCTTAATCCAGGCAGTTGGCCTTCTTTCTTCAATAATTATATGAATTTCAGAAGGATATGATTTTTTCACTTCAACAGCAGAAATCAGATTGTGCTGTTGCAATTTTGCTTCTAATTTATCAGTATTAAAAAAAAGTATATTCTTCCCATAAAATTCAGTTAAATAACTTCGCAAAGAATTTTGGTCAATTTTATTACGAGAATGGATAGTAAATTCTCTAATTTTAAAAAAAGGTGAGAAGGAAAAAGATAGAGAAACTAATAACAAAAAAAATATAATTAATAAGATAACTGTATAACGTTTATCCATTAAAAATCCTCTCTCCTTTTGAATTGTTTATTTAAAAATAATCTAGTAAATCATTAAAATAATATTTTAAAATAAAACTACTTTTAACTCAATTAAGTAGAATATCTGATAAAGATGTTATATCACCTGCACCAACAGTTAAAATTATCTGACCTGGTTCTAGATCAGTTTTAATCTGAGCAGCAATTTTACTAAATTCACTCAGATAATAACATTCAACTTGAGAATTTTTAGCTATTGCAGTCTCAAGTTCTCTTAAAGATACCCGCTGGTTATTTTTCTCAGATGCTGAAAAAATATTAGTCAAATAAACCTGATCAGCTTCTTTAAAAGCAGCAGCAAAATCAGTGAAGAATTGCCTGGTTCTACTATATCGATGTGGTTGAAATACAACTGTTATTTTTTGATAATCCATTGCTTTTACTGCTTTTAGTAATGATCGTATTTCCGTTGGATGATGGGCATAATCATCTATTAAATCAACCTGACCATTTAATAAAGTACCTTTAAATTCAAATCTACGTCCTACTCCAGTGAAATTTGCCAGAGCAGCTTGCATAATTTCAAAACTAACCCCTGCATAATCAGCTGCTGAAATAGCTGCTAGAGCATTATAAATATTATATTGACCAGGAACAGCTAATTTAAACTGTCCTAAATATTTTTGTTTATAATAAAGGTCAAAACTACTCTTTTGAGCTTGATAACTAATATTCTTAGCTAGGTAGTCTCCCTGTTTTAAAGAAAATCTAATTGCCTTTTTTCTTTGAGCAAACAGCTCTAATAAATTATAGTCATCACTATTATATAATATAACTGCCTTTTTGTCATTTTTTGCAGAAAAATCTTTAAAAACTTGTTTAAATTCAGTTAAACTATGATAATAGTCGGGATGATCCCATTCTAAATTTGTTATCAATAGCAAATCTGGATCAAAATAAATAAAAGAGCCATCACTTTCATCTGCTTCAGTAATAAAATATTCCCCCTGACCGTCAACGGTATTACCGGCTATTTCAGATAAATAACCCCCTACCATAATTGCTGGATCAAGTCCAGCCTTTTTAAAAATAGTGGCCAACATTGCTGTAGTAGTTGTTTTTCCATGAGTTCCTGCTACAGCAATAGTTTTTTTGTTTTTCATTAACTCAGCCAAAATTTCAGCTCTTTTTACAACTTTAATACCTGCTTTTTGAGCAGCCTGTAATTCGGAGTTATCAGCTGCAACAGCACTGGTCTTAACTATTAAATCGGCCCCTGCTATTTGTTCAGCTTTGTGACCAACAAATAATTCTATTTGTTCTTTTTTAAGTAAATTAAAGTACTTTCCAGCTGATAAATCTGAACCACTAACCTGATAACCTCTCCTGGCAAGTATTTTAGCTATTCCACTCATTGAAACTCCTCCGATTCCAATTAAATGAATATGAGAATTTTGTGCTAACATTTAATCACCTGCGCTTTCCTTTTCAATCAATTTAATAATTTTAGCCAGTGAATCTCGCTGAGCTAAAGCAGCTGATGCCTCTGACATTAAGGCAGCTTTTTCAGGACTATTTAAAATTTTTTTAGCCTGTTCTGCCAACAATTCTGCTGTCAAATCTGCTTCTTCAATTACTAAAGCAGCTCCCACTTTTTCTAAAGCAGCTGCATTATAAAGCTGGTGGTTTTCAGCTGCTGCTGCAAAAGGAATCAAAATTGCTGGCAAAGCAGAAATAGTTATTTCTGCTAAAGCAGTTGCACCAGCTCTAGAAATAATCAAGTCAGCAGCAGTTAAAGCAGCGCCCATTTCTTTTAAATAAGCAATGACATGGATTTTTTCGCTATCAAGCTCAATATCCTGTTCAATTAAAAATTCTAAAACTTTTTGATAATTTTTTTTGCCTGTTAGATGAATAATTTGTAATTTATCCTCAGCTAAAACATATTGGTAAAGCTTAGTTAAGTTCTGGTTAATTATTTCTGCTCCTAGACTGCCACCAGTTACTAAAATAGTTTTATAATCTGGATTTAAATTTAAAATCTGACATGATTTTTGATAACTTATTTTAGTAATTTCTGGTCGGACTGGATTACCAGTTGCTACTATTTTATCAGCTGAAACCTTTAAATATTTAGCTGCTCCAGTAAAATTAAGACAAATTTTATCAACCAAAATACTTAAAATTTTATTTGTTAAACCAGGATAGGCATTTTGCTCATGAATTATTGTTTTTTTTCTTAATAAAACACCAGCCAGTACAACTGGACCAGCTGCGAATCCGCCGGTTCCAATTACAATGTCAGCTTTTGATTGAGCTACTATCTTAAGCGCCTTTAAAAAGGCATAAAAATTCAAAAAAAGTGATTTAACTAGATTTAAAGATAATTTACGGGGCAGAGCTTTTAGAGTTAAACCACGGTACTGATAACCAGCTTCAGGTACAATTTCAGCTTCCATTCTATCCTGAGAACCAAGATAAAGAATATCCCAGCCTCTTTTTTTCAGTTCACCTGCTATTGCCAGGGCAGGATAAATATGGCCTCCTGTACCTCCACCAGTAATTAAAGCTTTCATCTCAATTACTCCTCTACATAACGTGATATATTAAGTAATAATGCAAGTGCCATTATATTAACTACCAGAGAAGATCCACCATAACTAATTAAAGGCAAGGTAATCCCTGTAACTGGTAATAATGAACTAACTACTCCCATATTTATAATGGCCTGGATTATAACCATTGAAGTAATCCCTACTGCCAGCATTGCAGCAAATGTATCATCTACTTTGCTAGCAATCCTTAATCCTCGCCAGGCCAATAAAAAGTAAAGACTAACTACAAATAAAGTTCCTAAAAGACCAAATTCTTCTCCTAGAACAGCAAAAATAAAGTCTGTTCCTGGTTCAGGAAGATAAAGAAATTTTTGATGACTATTACCAATACCAACTCCAAGTAATCCGCCTGAACCAAGTGCCAATAAAGACTGAATGATATGATAACCAGTATCTAGAGGATCATTCCAGGGATTCAGAAAAGTTTTAACCCTGGCCCGACGATATGGTTCAATATAAATAAAAATCACAAAAACTATAACTGAAAACACGCTAATTAAGCTCAATAAAGCTAAATTAATTCCTCCTACAAAAATCATTATTCCAGAAACTGCTGCAATTGCAATTCCAGTTCCCAGATCTGGCTCTGCTAAAATAAGTAGGAAAAGCACTCCAACCACTACTAATGGTGGCAGAATACCATTAATAAAACTTTTCATTTTATCCCGGTTACGATTAATGTAAGCAGCTAAATAAATAATCACTGTCAATTTAGCCAACTCAGAGGGCTGAAAGTTAATTGGCCCCAGCGGCAGCCAGCGGCGTGACCCACCTGCAACTCTTCCAACTCCAGGAATTAGAACTAAAAGCAAAGTTATAAAAGAAAGCAAAAGTAAATAAGGTGCTAAATCTAACAATTTCTTATATTTGAGTTTGTAAATTACAGCAGAAATTACAATTGCAACTATAAGATATTGAAGCTGTTTTTTAAAAAAATAATAGCTATCTCCATATGTCTTATCAGCTTTAACTGAACTAGCTGATAAAATCATTATCAGACCACAGACTATTAAAGCTAAAATTGTAAAAAGTAAAATTAAATCCGGCAGCTTTTTCTTCATACTTTCTCCCTTAACTAAGATATTTTAAAACATTATTTTTAAAATCAAGTCCTCTTGCTTTATAACTCGGATAACTATCCCAACTAGGACAGGCCGGTGATAATAACAAAGGACTAGCTGAATCAACTTGTTTGAGAGCAGCTTTAACTGCTGCTTCCATTTCTGTATAAATACTACACTCTACCTGTCTGTCTTTTAAAAGTTTAGCCAGTTTAGCAGCAGTTTCTCCAATTAGGAAAACAGCCTTTGCTTTTTGACAAACTACCTCAACAAACTGAGTGAAATCAGCCTGACGATCCTGCCCACCTGCAATTAAAACTAATTGATCAGGTAAACTGGTTAAAGCCTTAATTGCTGCAGCTGGATTGGTTGCCTTAGAATCATCAATAATTAAATAATCTTTTGGATTGGCTATCTGCTCCATTCGATGAGCCTGCAGCTTATAATTAGCAGCTACCTGTTGAATAACTATTCTGCTCTGTCCCATCAAATAGGCAGCTAAAGCTGCGAAGGCCAGATTTTTTTGATTATGTAAACCAGGTAATTTAATCTGGGTATAGTCAAGTAAAACTTGATTATCAGGATACAAAGCTTGTTGATCTTGCAAAATAAGATCAGCATTTTGAACAGCATTATTAGAAATAGTAAGCCGACGAGCGGTTATTTCTTTATCCAAACTAGCGAGATAGCTATCATCAAAGTCTATAATTGCGATATCATCTTCCTGTTGATTAGCAAATATTTTCAACTTAGCCTGTTTATAATTAGTTTCAGTATGATGACGATCAAGATGATCAGGACTATAATTTAAATAAAGTGCTAGCTCTGGTCTGAAATATTTAACTGCTTCTAATTGGAAAGAACTTAACTCTAAAACCACAATATCATTTTCAGTTAAATCCTCTATTATTGAAATATAAGGAATTCCAATATTCCCTGCCAATTTAACCTTTCTATTCGGTAAATTATGCAGCATTTTATAAACTAATTCAGTAGTTGTTGTTTTACCATTTGTTCCTGTTATAGCAATTAAACTAGCTTTATTATTTTGGCGATAAGCAAACTCTATTTCACTAATAGTTTCAATACCTTGACTGCGAGCAGATTTTAAAATAGAAAGATCATAAGGAACTCCAGGACTCAAAATTATTAAATCACTTGTTAAAACTAAGTCATATTCCGCATTTAAAGCCAGTTTAACCTGATTTAAATCTATTTGAGCCAATAAGCTTTCTAATTCATGCTGAGTCTTTGCATCAGCAATGATCAAATCAACCTCAAACTTATTTAAGTAGTTTACTAAAGCCAATCCAGTTCTAGGGCTAAATCCAAAAACACTAACTGTCTTATTTTTTAAATACAAAACAATCTATCTCCTTTTAACTTTGTTAATGATTTTTTATAAAAATGAACTAATTGCCAACAGAGCTAAAATAATAGTTATAATTACAAAACGATTAACAATTTTATTCTCTGCTAGACCACTCAATTCAAAATGATGATGAAGAGGAGTCATCTTAAAAACCCTTTTACCACCACTATATTTAAAATAAGCTACTTGAATAATAACCGAGATAGTTTCTATAACATAAATCCCCCCGATGAGCAGTAGATAAAATTCTGTATTAGACAGAACTGCTGCTGTAGCGAGAAAACCACCTAAAGCTAATGAACCAACATCTCCCATAAAAACAGCAGCTGGGTTAGCATTATACCATAAAAAAGCAGTACAAGAACCAGCCATAATCAGCATCAGCAGAGAAAAATCCTCAAGATTAATTAAATAAAAAATCACTGCCAGAGCCAGACAAACTGTTGCAGTAACACCAGCAGCTAAACCATCAAGTCCATCAGTTAGGTTAACTGCATTTGAAGCTCCTAAAACAACCAGAATAGCTAACAAAAATTTTAGGCCTATATTTATAGAAATAGTTCCCCAAAAAGGCAGTAGAATTAGATCAGAATTTAATTTAAAAGATGCAACAGCTGTTAACAGAGCTGCCAGAAATTGTAACGCTAATTTTTGCCAGGCTCTTAATCCTAATGAACGGCTAAATTTTATTTTTAAAAAATCATCTAGAAAACCAGTTAGAGCTAAAATAAAAGTAACCAACAAAATAATTATAACTTCAAATGATAGTTCTACCAAAAATAGTGAAGTCAAAAGAAAAATCCCAATTAATAAAAGACCACCCATTGTTGGAATACCAGACTTTTTAAGATGACTGTCCGGGCCATACTCTCTCACTTGCTGACCAAAGTTAAGCTTTTTTAAAAATTGAATAAAAAATTCACCACTAAAAATTATTAAGAGCAAAGGTACTAAATAAGCAAATAAAAATATCATAATTTTTGCCCTTCTAACAGAGCTTCAGCTATTTTTTCCATTTTATTTTCCCGGGAGCCTTTAATCAAAACTAAATCACCTGTTTTGAGATATTTTTTCAAATAAATTATCAGTTCTTTCTGAACAGAGAAGTTTAAAACTTTTTCTGCTGAAAAGCCAGCTTTAACTGCGCCATCTCCAATCACAGCCGCTTTCTTACCTAAAGTAACTAAAAAAGCAAGTGGCTGTTTAGCTAAATATTGGCCTAATTTAAAATGAGCAGCTGAACTCTGTTCTCCTAATTCAAGCATTGATCCAAGCACTGCTATTCTTCTCTCCGCTGATGACTGACTTAAAACATTAATTGCAGCCTGCATAGAAAGTGGGTTAGCATTATAGCTATCATTAATCAGCTTAACCTGACCAGAAGTTTCTAAAATTTCTAAACGTAGTTCAGAAAATGAAGCTTTTTTTAAACCCTGTCTAATCTGACTTAGATTTAGTCCAGCTTTCAGACCAACTGCAACTGCTGCCAGAGCATTATAAACATTATGCCTACCCGGCTTATTTAAAGTTAATTTAGCTATTTTGTTTTGATATTTAACACTAAATTCAATTCCAGTCCCAGCTTGATTAGGTTTATAATCCAGTGCTTCTATGTCTAGTCCTAAATCAGTCTCAAAACCAAAAGAGACAATTTCATGCTTAAAATCATCTCCCAGCTGACGACAATATTTATTATCATAATTTAAAACACCTGTCCCAGTAACTGGCAAAGCAGCAAGCAATTCTGCTTTAGCTTTAGCAATATTAGCAAGACTGCCTAATTGTTCTAAATGAGCTGCTCCAACATTTGTTATTACACCTATTTCAGGACAGGCAATTTCAGCTAGAAGAGCTATTTCTCCTAAACCACTCATTCCCATCTCTAAAACTGCAAAATCTTCTTTTCCCGTCAGTTGGAGTAAAGTAAGTGGCAGACCAATTTGATTATTATAATTACCTGCTGTTTTTAAAACTTCAAATTTTTCTGCTAAAACTGCTGCAGTTAAATCTTTGGTAGTTGTTTTACCAGCACTACCTGTAATAGCAACTACTTTTAAGTTAGCAAATTGTTGCCGATAGTTGTGGGCAATTTTCTGTAAAGCAGCAGTGGTATTATCTACCTTTAAAACTGCTAATCCAGCTGGAAAGCTAAGCTTTAATCGAGAATCAACAATGACAGCTCCTGCTTTTTGAGCAATAACATCTCCTAAATATTTATGACCATCATCATTTTTACCAACTAAAGCAATAAATAAGTCACCTGCTTTTACTTCTCGACTATCATGAACAATTCTAGTTATTTTTTGCTCAGGGTCACCCTGAATCAGTTCTGCTTGACTATATTCTGTTAATTTTTTAATCGATAGTGGTTTCATAATTTACACCTTTGTCTTTAATAGTTCTAGAGCAACCTTACGGTCATCAAGTTTTATTTTTTGATCTTTTATAATCTGATATTTCTCGTGTCCTCTCCCCAGCAAAAATACACTATCATCTTTCTGAGCAATATCGATAGCCCGGGCAATAGCTTGTTTACGATCTGCAATAACCTCATAGTCTTTAAAATCTTTTGAAAAACCAGTTTTAATTTCTGTAAAAATATCAGCTGGATCTTCACTTCTGGGATTATCATTGGTCACAATTGTATAGTCAGCATATTGCTCAGCCAAATTACCCATCAGAGACCGCTTGCTGCGATCTCGATCTCCACCACAGCCAAAGACAACAATTAAATTATTTTTTTTATTAGCTAAAGCTGACTGAAGCACATTCTCCATACCATCTGGTGTATGTGCATAATCAACTACCAACTGAAAATCCTGTCCAGCATTAATGATCTCATATCGTCCTGGTACTCCAGAGAATTTTTTAAAAGACTGAACAATTAATTCTTTATTAATACCTAATTTATAAGCAGTCAATGCAGCGGCAAGGGAATTATAAATATTAAATACCCCCCCTGTATTAAGTGCAATATCTACCTTAAAAACACCTTTAGTCTGATAGTGAAGATCCTGATTGTGAAGTTCATAATTAGCAGTACTTAAATCAGCATTTTCATTAACTAAACTATAAGTTAAATTATTTTGTGCTGCTGAACTTTGAATCATAAAATCAGCAGCTTGATCATCAAAATTAAATACTGCAAAACCATCTTTTTTAAGCTGAGTAAATAATTTTGCTTTTGCTTTTTTATAGTTAAGCATTGTCCGATGATAATCAAGATGCTCAGACGTCAAATTAGTGAAAACGGCAGCAGAAAATTTCATCCCGTAAACTCGGTATAAAGCAAGCGCATGTGAAGAAACTTCCATTACTGCATACTCTATCTCTTGTTTTTGCAAAGAATAAAAATACTTATATAAATCTAATGACTCAGGAGTAGTACGAGAAGATGATAACTCTTTTTTACCAATCAAATTTTTAATAGTTCCAAATAAAGCAGCTTTTTTACCTGCAGACTCTAAAATATGATGAATTAGAAAAGAAGTTGTTGTTTTGCCATTAGTTCCAGTAACACCAATCAATTTTATTTTTTGAAGGGGATCGTGATAAAAATTCTTGGCTAGTAGAGCTAAATCACGCCGAGAATTTTCAACTTGAAGATAGGTAATTCCAGGTGCAAACTTTGCCGGTGATTTTTCTACAACAACAGCTGATGCCCCCTCTTTTACAGCTTGATCTATATAAGCATGACCATCAGTTTCAAAACCAGTTATTGCAATAAATAAAGACTCTTTACGTACTGTTCTTGAATCATAACTAAGTTCTTTAATTTCCTGCTCTAAGTCTCCCTGTAAAAGTTTAAAATTAATTTCAGTTAAAATATCTTTCAATTTCATTTGTAATTGCCTCCATAATAAAACCTTATCAATTAAAATTGCTATTTTAGCGTAATTTTAATCTGATTATAGTTTGAGCTGGAACCCTTTTTCCAGGATAAACAGACTGCCCAACAACTTTTCCCTGTCCAGTAGTTTTAACCTGTAATCCCTTCCGGGCTGCCAAATTTCTAGCCGTTGAAGCAGATTTATTTCTAAAGTCTGGTACTGCAATTAAGATATTCTGGACTGAATGAGCTTGATCAAATAACCAGACAGTTGAATCATAAACAGCTTCAGTTCCAGAAACTGGTAATTGATCAGTCACTATTTTACCATTACCAATAATTTTAACATTAAAATTTGCAGCTCTCAACTTTGACTCTGCATCCAGGAAGCTTAGCCCTTTTAAATCAGGTATTATTTGAGAACTTAGATTACTTTGATAAGTAAATTCATGTTTATAATCTGGTTTTACATTTAAATAACCTAAAATATTTTTTGTTAAATCTTTAAATAATGGTGCCGCAGTTTGGCTACCATAATAAGTATGACCAGCAACATCATAAAGAACAATTAAAACTACTAGTTTGCGCTGATCAGCTGGTACAATACCAATAAAAGAAGAATCATAAATATCTTCATTATAATGCTTAGCAGTTCCTGTTTTACCACCAATTTGATAACCTGGAATAGCTGCTTTAGTACCTGTACCACTGGCGACTACCTGTTTTAATAATTGCTGAGTCTTGGCAGCAGTTTTCTCAGAAATAACTCTCCTTACAACTTGCGATTTATTAACTATATTTTTCTTACCTGCTCCAGTTTCTACTTCTTTAACTAGACGAGGTCGCATTAGTTTACCACCATTGGCTACTGCTGAAACAGCTGTTACCAGCTGAATTGGAGTAACCGATAAGCCATGACCAAAAGAAAAGGTTGCCAATTCTACATCAGAAACTTTATTATAAGCTGGAATTATTCCTGCCGCTTCAGCCGGCAGTCTAATTCCAGTTTTCTCACCAAAACCAAATGCTTTAATATAAGAATAGAAACTTGCTTTGCCCATTTTTAATCCTACTTCAACAAAACCAGGGTTACAGGAGTTTTTTACAACCTCTGCAAATGTTTCTACACCATGTCCCCAGAGCTTCCAGCAGTTAATTTTTTGATCTCCCACTATAATATAACCAGGATCTGTAAAGACATCATTTTCGGTAACTGCACCTTCTTCCAGGGCAGAAGCTGTTGTGATAATTTTAAAAGTAGAACCTGGTTCGAAAAGATCACTAATAGCTCTATTTCGCCAACTTTTTTCTGTAAAATCGGAAAATTTGTTAGGATCATAAGTAGGTGTATTGGCAAGTGCAAGAATATCTCCATTCTCTGAATCCATTACAATTACTGATCCACCTGAAATATCAAACTCATCTGCCGCTTTTTCTAATTCTTTTTCTGCCATAAATTGAATTACTTCATCAATTGTTAAATAGACATTATAACCATCACGACCAGGAACAGCTTCCCGAATACCATCAGGAATAGTCTTACCGGAAGCATCTCTTTCTACAACAATTTTACCTGATTTACCTTGCAAATAATTATTATAAGAAAGCTCAAGTCCATTTAATCCATTGTTATCTATTCCAGTAAAGCCAATAATATGAGATGCTAATTCTCCTTCTGGATAGTAACGTTTATTTTCTTCAGTAAAAGTAATTCCTTTTAAATTGAGATCAGCTATTTGCTGATATAATTTATCATTTATTTTACGCTGCAGAAAAATTGCTGATGCATCAGAAGTCAGACGGCGATAAATAGTTTGATAGTCAAGTTCAAGCAGGTCAGCTAATTCAGCTGCTGTTTTTTTAGGGTCAATAATATTATCCGGCAGTGCAACTACAGTCTTAGCTGGTAAACTAACTGCAAGTTTTCTGCCGGTATTGTCATAAATTATTCCTCTTTCAGAATTAACTATAAACTCTCTTACTCGTTGGTCAAGAGCCTGATGCTGATATTCCGCACTATTAATAACCTGAATCCAGACCAGTTTCAGCGATAAAATAATAAACAAAATAAATAAAATAGCAAAATAGAAAATTATTCTATTTCTAGTACTTTCTTTAAACTGATGCAATTATTGTCCTCCTAATCAAGGGATTCAGCCTGTACTGTTGCAATTCTCGCTACTATTTTATCATAAATTTGCGCTAAAAAAAACTTTTGCTCTGGAATATCTGCTACATAATTTAGCTGATCAAAATTATTATTATAAACTAAAATTTCTTTATCAGCTGCTTCTACCATATTTAATTTATTTTTGGCTATTTTTTCTATTTTAGATAGAGAAGTCTTAGCTGCTAATTGCACTTCTAGTTTCTCATTTTCAGACTGAATCTTTTCTAAATTTTTTTCTAACTGTAGAATTTGATAATTACTTTGATTAATCTTTAAAATTTGTGAAATATAAAATAAACTAGAAATAGTCACAAGAGCGAGCATAAAAACAAAGCAGATTGTAAAAGCCTGCCTTTTAATATCGGTAACATGATAATTAAAATTATGCAGATAATTATCACTTGTATTTAACTGGTTATAATTTTTCCCGCTTCGATACATATTCTTTCCTCCTTCAAAATAATTTAAAGCTTCTCAGCTACTCTAAGTTTGGCACTTCTGGCCCGGGGATTGTTATCTAATTCTTCTTTTTGAGCCTGGACAGGACTTTTAGTTAAAATTTTAATTTCTGCTTTTTTATCACAGACACAAATTGGAAAATCAGGAGGACAAACACAATCTTTTGCCAATTCTCGAAAACTATGTTTAACAATCCTATCTTCTAAAGAATGGAAGCTAATAATAACCAGCCGTCCACCTGGGTTTAAAAATTTAATTGCTTTATTTATTAACAGCTTTAACTGTTCTAATTCATCATTGGTAGCTATTCTTAAAGCTTGAAAAGTACGTCGAGCTGGATGCCCACCGTGACGCCTTGCACCTTTTGGAATAGCTGCTTTAATTACTTCTACTAACTCTCCTGTTCTAGTAATTTTGCTTTCTTGTCTCATTTTAACAATAAATTCAGCTATTCGAGCAGCCCAATTTTCTTCTCCATAATCACTAATTATCTTCTCAAGATCAGTTTGCGAATAACTATTAACAATATCAGCCGCAGTTAAGTTTTGATTTTGATTCATCCTCATATCTAGCGGGCCATCATTTTGATAGCTAAATCCTCTTGCTGAATTATCGAGTTGCGGTGAAGAAACCCCTAAATCAAATAACATACCGTCAACTGCTGAAATTTCTAAATTATTAAGTACACGATCAAAATTTTTAAAATTAGCATGTTCTAGAATTAAAGATTTATTTTTTATTTTCTTTTTAACTGCTTCTATTGCTGCTAAGTCTCTATCTAGAGCAATTAATTTACCAGATAAATTGAGTTGCTTTAAAATCGCTGAGCTATGTCCTGCTCTTCCCAGTGTTCCATCCAAATAAATCCCGTCTGCTTGTATATTTAAATAGTTTATTGCTTCCTCCAATAAAACTGCTTGATGTTCAAATTCATTTTCCAAACTCATAGTTATCCTTTCTAGATTCCTAATTCTTCCATGGCATCAGCAATATCTTCATATGATCCTTCTACTTCACCAAGATAGCTGTCC
This sequence comes from Halanaerobium salsuginis, assembly GCF_900114545.1. Lineage (GTDB taxonomy): Bacteria > Bacillota > Halanaerobiia > Halanaerobiales > Halanaerobiaceae > Halanaerobium > Halanaerobium salsuginis. The sequence goes on along the minus strand of NZ_FOTI01000006.1, from coordinate 18,566 downwards.
CATTTTTCTTTGGCCCAGAGTTCTAGTCTATTCGCCAGACCAACAATTACAATTTCTCTTTCAAATTGAGCAAAGTCTCTCAAATTCAAAGGCAGTGATACCCTCCCCTGCTTATCTAACTCACATTCGTTAGCTCCAGAAAAGAAAAATCTAACAAAGTTTCTGGCATTTTTACTTGTCATAGGTAGTGAAGTTAATTTTTCTTCTAATTTTTTCCATTCCGGCATTGGATAGAGAAAAAGGCAATTATCCAGGCCACGGGTGATAACAAATTTTTCCTCTAACTCATCTCTTATCTTAGCAGGAATAATTAAGCGTCCTTTTTTATCCATATTATGTGTGTATTCACCCATAAACATAATATCACTTCCCACTTTCTACCCTTTTACTCCACTTTGTACCACTTAATAACACTATTCTACATCTTAAGGAAAAATCCTCTTTATTTAATAAAAATTTAATAAAAAAATAAAACCACCTAAAAAGGTGGCCAATTTAATAAACTTTATTTAGTTTAATTTTATTTTTTTAATATCCTGTGCTTAAATTAAACTTTAAAAATCAAATAATCATTAGTCAAGATAAAGTTTTCTAGCTCTAGAAATTTTTTCGAATCCATATTTCCGCTTCAATTCATCAATAGTTTCATCTAACTTATTATTCTGGTCAGGTTTAGTAAATAAATTAAGCTGCTGCTGTTTTTGCGCAGTTAGATTAGCTACACCAACTCCCAATAAACGAACCGGATGAGAAAAAAGCTCATTACTTTCCAACAATTCTTTTGCTAAATAATAAATTTTTTCAGCGCTGGCAACTGGATCAGCCGGTGAAATTTGTCTGTTAAGGGTAGAAAAATCTGCATAACGAATCTTAATAAAGACTGTTTTTCCTTTTAAAGAATTACTATGCAGACGAAAGGAAACTTTTTCACTCATTTTAAATAGATAAGCCAGCAGTTTATCCTTATCTAATAAATTTTCAGCAAATGTTTCCTCATGACTAACAGATTTAATTTCACTTCCAGGACTAACTTGCCGCTGATCAATCCCCCTGCATAGCAAAAACAGCTTACTTCCTGCTTTACCAAAACGATTTCGCAGTTCTTCCTGAGAATAAGGCCAAACATCTCTTACTTTAAAAATATTAAGTTGAGCCAGCTGTGCAGCAAAAGCATCTCCAACTCCCCAGATCTTTTTAATATCTAAATCGGCCAGAAACGATTTTACACTATTAGCATTAACAATAGTTAAACCATCCGGCTTATCATAATCAGAGGCAAGTTTAGCCAGAAATTTATTAATTGAAAGCCCAATTGAAATTGTTAGCTCAGTTTGTTGCTTTACATCTGCTTTAATTAACTTAGCAATCTTAACTGGATTTCCATATAATCTTTCACAGCCTTTTATATCTAAAAAGGCTTCATCAATTGATAGTTTTTCAACTAAAGGAGTATATTTATCTAGAATACTAAATATTTCTCTTGAAACTTGCTGATAAAGTTGGTGACGGCTAGGCAAATATATTCCCTGGGGGCATAATTTTCTAGCTTGAGCAACTGGCATAGCAGAATGCACCCCGAATTTTCTAGCTTCATAGGAAGCAGTTGCAACTACTCCCCGCCTGCTTACTCCACCTACAATAACCGGCTTACCCTTTAACTCAGGATTTTCTCGCTGTTCAACAGATGAAAAAAAAGCATCCATATCCGCATGTAAAATCTGCAAGTTTTTCATTTAATTATCAGCTGCCATAGCCATAGTAATTAATTTATCAAGCAGCTGACTATACTCTAATCCAGCCTCTTTAAAAAGCAAGGGATACATACTAAATTCTGTAAAACCAGGCATTGTGTTAATTTCATTGACTAGTACTTCTTTTTTTTCAGTGATAAAAAAGTCAAGCCTTGAAATACCGCGCGCTCCAATTGCTTTAAAAGCCTGGCGGGAAAGCTGTTTAATTTTAGACTGAACTGAAGCCGAAATAGGAGCAGGAATTAACAGCTTACTATTACCAGACTTATATTTTGCCTGATAATCATAAAAATCATGATCAGATATAATTTCTCCAGCAGCTGATACAACTAGCTGATCAGCTGTTTCTAAAACAGCTGATTCTACTTCTCTTGCTTCAATATAACTTTCCAGAATTACTTTTTGATCATAAGTAAAAGCGTCTTTCAGTGCAGACTTAAAACTAGCAAAACCATTAATCTTATTAATACCAATACTGGATCCCATATTAGCTGGTTTAACAAAACAAGGCATTCCTAATTTCATTTGATATTTTTGATAAAGTTTTTCTAAATCAGCTGAATCAAAATAATTTTTTTCTAATATGGAGAATTTAGCCTGTGGAATTTTATGATAAGCAAAAATTTTTTTCATTATAGCTTTATCCATTCCCAGCACAGAGGCTTCTACTTGACAACCAATATAATTAAGATTAAGTGTGTCTAAAAAGCCCTGTATTTTACCATCTTCTCCATATGGACCGTGTAAAACAGGAAAAACAAGCTCTATCTCAGTTGTTAAAAATTCAATAAGCTGAGCAGTAATTATGCTTTTCCTAGATAAATCAGGAATATTTTTCTGCTTACCTTGTAAAATATTTTTTGATTCTGCGAGTGATAAAAATTTACCAGTTCTTGAAATTGCTAGAGGATAAATATCATATTTGTTTTTGTCTAAAGCCTGTATAATTGAACGTGCTGACAAAATAGCAACTTCATGTTCAGCAGAACGGCCACCAAAAAGCAAAGCTAACTTTAATTTTTTTGCAGCCAACAAAACTCACCTCTCTTTGATCCAATTTTCAACTAATCTTTACAAATTTAATTAATTTATTTTTCAACTGGTAAAATAGTTTATTTTCATAGCAGACCTAACTTTAGCCATTGTTTTAGCTGCTTCCTGTCGAGCTTTTTCAGTACCTGCTAGCAGTATTTGATCAACTAATTCTGGCTTAGCAAGATATTTTTCTCTTCTATTATGCATAGGTGCTAAGAATTCGTTCAATTTTTCAGCCAATAATTTTTTACAGCCTACACAACCAATTTTACCTGCTCGACATTGGCTGGCAATCTCTGCTGCAGCAGACTGATTAAATGCCTGATGATAATGATAGACAGTGCATACCTCTGGATGGCCGGGATCATCTTTATGAATTCTAGCTGGATCTGTTTTAGCCTGTCTTATTTTTTCTGTTACTTCTTCTGCCGAATCACTAAGAAAAATAGCATTATTTAGACTTTTACTCATTTTACTTTTCCCATCAAGTCCCATTAAACGCGGAAATTTACTAATTAATGCTTCTGGCTCTGGAAAAATATCACCATACATATTATTAAACTTACGTACAATTTTTCTTGTTTGTTCAATGTGAGGGATCTGATCTTCTCCCACCGGTACTAAATTAGCTCGGCAAAAAGTAATATCTGCTGCCTGGCTAACTGGATAACCCAAAAATCCATATGTCATTTCTCGATATCCATACTGTTCAGCTTCTGATTTAATAGTCGGGTTATGTCGCAACTGATTGACTGTAATAATCATTGAATAGAAGATAGTTAATTCAGCAATCTCTGGAACCATTGATTGGACAAAAATAGTTGTTTTCTCAGGATCAATTCCTGCTGCTAAATAATCCCTTGCAACCTGTCTCACATCATTACTCAACTGTTCTGGACGATCAAAATTGGTTGTCAGGGCCTGAACATCAGCTATAATTAAAAATGTTTCATATTTATCCTGTAACTCAACTCTATTCTGAAGACTACCTACATAATGACCTAAATGTAATTTACCAGTTGGTCTATCTCCAGTTAAAATTCTTTTTTGCTCATTTTTTGACTCTGTTGACAAAATAATCACCCTTCATTTTCTAATTTCTATACTCAACTCAACTACAACTATTGTTACTTTATTAGTTATTATTAGATTAGACTTGAATTCAGCAGCAATTTCTGCTAATATTAATTTATAAGACTAATAATGATTATCAATAATAAAAGGAGGCCGTTATGGCAAAAAAAACACGCATGACTAAACAACGCAAAGCAATCTTAAAAATATTAAAAAATACCAAAATTCATCCAACAGCTGACTGGATTTATGAAAAAGTTAGAGCAGAAATACCTAATATTAGTCTGGGTACTGTTTATCGAAACTTAAATGTATTAGCTGAAAGTGGAAAAATCAAAGTTCTTGATTATGGAAGTAACCACAGTCGTTATGATGGCAATCCTGAACAACATTATCATTTTCGCTGTGAAAAATGTGGTCGAGTTTATGACCTTGAGCTTGACTTTGGTTTAAATTTAAATAAAAAGATAAATTCTGAAACTGGATTCATTGCTAATTCACATCGCCTTGAATTTCATGGAATTTGTCCAGAATGTCAGCAGAAAAATTAAATTTCTGCTGCTTTTTTTTGAGCCAATTTATCTGCTTTTTCATTATAGTGATCACCACTATGGCCTTTAACCTTCTGGTAGCTAAGCTTAAAACTGCCAGCAAGGTGATCTAACTCCTGCCATAATTCTTTATTAGCAACTTCTTTTTTAGCAGCTGTCAGCCAATTATTATTTTTCCAGCTATTTAACCATTTTGATAAACCATTTAAAACATAAGCAGAATCACTGTACAACTCAATTTCAGAATCAACTGGCAGTACTTTAAGTGCTTCTATCACAGCTTTTAACTCCATCTGATTATTGGTTGTATCTTTCAAAGCCCCACTCACTACTTTTTCTTGTTCTCCATTATTAAAAATTATATAAGCAGCATAGCCACCGGGTCCAGGATTACCAAGACAGGATCCGTCTGTATAAACTTTAAATTTTTTAAAGCTCTGTAAATCAGTATTAGATTCAACTTGTTGATCTAATTCTTCAAGTAATTCAGCTGCTCTTCTTAAGTGAGGTATTACAATTGATCCCCCTACTATTAAAGCAATATTCATTGCTTCATAAAGCTCCTCCTTAGACCAACCTGACTCCCAGGCTTCAAGAATATGATAGCTAATGCAATCATCACAGCGTAAAACTAAAGAAGCGGTCAGACCAAGTAATTCCTTAGTTGATTTACTTAACTTACCATCTTCATAAACTCGCTGATCAAGATTAAAAAATCGTTTAGTATTTAAATCACCTTGCTTTAAAATAACTTGATTCATCTTCTGTCTAAACTGATTAAACTTTTCTTTTTTCTCTGACATAAAAGCACCTCATCAACTTTAGATTGATAAAATCCGGATAGCAGTTTCCGACTATCCGGATTAATAAAAATATTAACTTTAAATTTATTTAGTAATTTAAAGTAATCATCATACTGTTATTTGATTATGCTTACTTTTTTAATTTAGTTAAATAATCCTTAACCTCTGCCACTGTACTTAAAGCTAAAATTTCTGCAACTTCAGATTCAGCTTCAGATTTTTCCCACTGAGAAAGAATTTCTTTGATCTTTAAAATTGAAACGGCACTCATACTAAACTCATCAAGACCAGCCCCAAGTAAAAATGGCAATAGTAGTTCATCCCCAGCAGCTTCTCCACACATTCCTACCCAGATACCAGCTTCATGAGCAGCTGAAATTGTCTGTTTAATTAATCGTAATACAGCAGGATGATAAGGAGTATGCATTTTAGCAATTTTTTCATTTGTTCTATCAACAGCTACAGTGTACTGAATCAAATCATTAGTTCCAATGCTAAAGAAATCAACTTCTTTTGCTAAATGATCTGCTATCATTACAGCAGCTGGAATTTCAATCATCATACCAACTTCTATATTCTGATTGAATTTATGACCTTCTTTTTCAAGTTCAGTTTTAACTTCAGCAAGTTTAGACTTAGCAGCTAAAAGCTCTCTGACTGAAGAAATCATCGGAAACATGATTTTTAGATTACCATAATTACTTGCCCTAAGTAAGGCCCGTAATTGTGGTTTGAATATATCATCTCTTTCCAGACAAACTCGAATAGCACGATAACCCAAAAAGGGATTCATCTCAGCTGGAAAATCAAGGTAAGGAATATCCTTATCTCCCCCAACATCAAGTGTTCTAATAACAACAGGCCTTTCACCCATTTTTTCTGCTACTTCTTTATAAACTTCAAATTGTTCTTCTTCAGTTGGTAACTGATCACGATCCATATAAAGAAATTCACTTCTGAAAAGACCAACACCTTCACCACCATTTTCCAGAATGGGATCTACATCAGCCAAATTACCCATGTTACCAACTACTTCAACTTCATAGCCATCTTTACTGGCTGCTTTTTGATCTTTATAACTCAATAACCGTTCAAGTTCTGCTTCATAATCAGCAAGCTTAACCTTATAATCATCTAAAGTAGTTTGATCAGGCTCAAAATAAATTTTGCCACTATTACCATCTACTATTATTTCAATCCCATTCTCTGCTTTTTCAAGCAATTCTGTTCCCAAACCAACAACAGCTGGAATACCAAGTGAACGGGCCATAATAGCAGAATGAGAAGTTCTTGAACCTTCTTTAGTTAAAAAAGCCAGAACTTTATCAGTATCTAGTTGAGCTGTATCAGAAGGAGTTAAATCTTCTGCAATAATTACTACATTATCTTCTATTTGATCTGAAATAGTATTAACACCAAGTAAATTTTTAATTACTCTCATGCCAACATCTTTAATATCAGATCCTCTTTCCCGCAGATACTCATCATCCATAGCAGCAAACATTGCTGCATATTGATCTACTACAGATTTAACAGCAGCAGCAGCATTCAACTTATCATCTTTGATCTTATTTTCAAAGGCTGGTATAACTTCTGGATCATCTAAAATCATTAAGTGAGCAGCAAAAATTTCTGCCTTCTCATCACCCAATTTTTCTGCAGTATCTTGCCTTAATTCCTCTAAGGATTCTTTTGCATCATCTAACGCAGAATGAAGTTTCTCTAGTTCATTCTCTATTTCATTTTCAGTTATATTTTCTTTATTTATCTCTATATTTTCTTCTTTTTTTAGTAAAGTTTTTCCAATTGCAATCCCTGGTGAAGCAGCGATTCCTTCAATTAAAATCACTACTCTTCATCCTCCTTGGCCATTTCAACTTCAATAAACTCTACTAATTCTTTTATTGCCTCTTGAGCATCTTCTCCATCAGCTCTAACAGTAATTTCATTACCTTTACCAACACCAAGACTCATTACACCCATAATACTCTTTGCATTAACTTCTTTTTCTTCAAAAATAATTTCTATTTTTGAATCAAATTTTCCTGCCTTCTGAACAAACTGAGCTGCAGGCCGGGCATGCAGACCGGTCTTATTTGTGATTACAACCTTTTTCTCTTCTACCAATCTGATCATCCTTTCAATTATTTTTTAAAATATCACTCATTTATATATTTTAACATAAATGTTACGATAATTTCATCTTTTTTTATAAATTATTTTTTTCAATTATTGATTTTTTCTCAATTGTAGCAAGAATTTCTGTCATATTTTTACCTAAACTTGATTCAACTGTAGCTAAAATAGCTCCTTCTACCAAAGGAGCGTTAGCTAATTTAATCTTAGCTTGTATATCCGGCTCTAAAGATTCATAAATCATTTCAAAGCTCATAACTGCACTGCCCAGATCAGCTAAAACTATCACTCCCTCACTTTTATCTATCTGTTGGAGAGCAGCTTCTATTTCTTCTGTATCAGTACCAAGACTACCATCACTAGTCCCGCCAACTGCCTTGATATCAAGTTCGGCCTGTTTCATCTGCTCAGCTAGTTCTTTGGTTCCTAAAGCAATTTTTTCACTATGTGAAATGATTAAAATACTTACCATTATAGATCACCTCAATTAAAATTATTAATTTTTTTATTAAAAATATAGTACAATTTTGTTCTAAGTTTAACTAAGAATCTAATCTAATTAATTTAAATATTTAGGCAAACTGGTCAATAAATGTTTTAATAATCAAATAGCTTGAGGTAGCTCCGGGATCTTGATGCCCAATACTTCTTTCCCCTAAATAACTTGCTCTACCTTTAGTTGCCTGCATTTCAATTGTATTCTTCATACCTAATTTTGCAGCTGCTTGACAATTTACTAAAGCAGTCTGCATATCAAGTCCTTGCTGATGACTTTCTTTTAATGAATCAACCGCTGGTATAAGGGTATCAAGCATAGTTTTCTCGCCAGCTTCTGCTCTACCTCTTTTTTGAACACCTGCAACTGCTTCCTCCCCAATTGCTATCAAATTATCTAATTCAGCTTTTTGATCAGTAATAACTTTACTAATATTTAAAAAAGCAGTTCCATAGAGCGGACCAGAAGCCCCTCCTACACTTGAAATTAAAGTCATCGCAACTGTTTTAAATAATTCTGAATTGCTATTATAACTATTATTTGATAATTTTTCTGCTAATTTTGTAAAACCTCTTGCCATATTAATACCATGATCACCGTCACCAATTGCAGAATCAAGTTCTGTTAAATAATCTTTGTTTTCAACTAGTACATCAGCAGTTTTTAAAAATGCATTTTTTAACTTATTAGTCATGCTATCCTCACCTTCGTTAAAAATTATTTGAATAAGTTTATTTCTGTTTCAGCATTGAGTAATTCAGTTAAGTCATTATCCAATTTTAGTAAAGTTAGCGAAAGCCCTTCCATTTCAAGTGAAGTCATAAACTCTCCTGTATAAGTCTTAGCAACATCTATTTCTTGTTCAGTTAAAAAATTAATTGCTTTTCTGGTAGCAATATAAAGCTCCATCAGTGGAGTTCCTCCCATGCCATTAACCATTAAAGCAACTTTATCATCTTTAGTAAAAGGTAAATCAGCAATAATATCAGATAAAAGTTCACTTACTATTTGATCAACTGATTTAATTTTTGTTCTTTCTGTTCCGGGTTCTCCATGAATCCCAATTCCCATTTCAATTTCATCTTCAGCTAATTTAAATGTGCTTTCTTTAGCAGATGGTAACCGGCAAGGATTGATAGCTACACCTTTTGACCTCACATTAGCAATTACTTTTTCTGCAGTTCTTTTAACTTCTTTTAGATCAGCTCCGGCAGCTGCTTTAGCTCCAGCAATTTTATGAACAAAAACTGTACCTGCAACTCCTCGCCTACCAGTAGTATAAAGACTATCTTCAACAGCAACATCATCATTTACGATTACTTGTTCAACTTCTATTCCTTCTGCTTCAGCCAATTCTGCTGCCATTTCAAAATTCATTACATCACCAGTATAATTTTTGATTACTAATAATACTCCTTTACCACTATCAACAGCTTTAATTGCCTCAAAAATTGCATCCGGAGTAGGAGAAGTAAATACATCACCTGCTACAGCAGCATCAAGCATACCCGGTCCAACATAACCAGCGTGAGCTGGTTCATGGCCACTGCCTCCACCACTAACAAGTGCAACTTTCTCAACCGGAGCATCTTTTCTAACCACTACATTATAATCAGCAAGCTTATCTAACTTATCACTTTTGGCCAGGACTAATCCTTCAATTAATTCACTTACAACATCGTCAGGATTATTAATCAGTTTTTTATTCATTTAGAATACCTCCATTTTTAATAGTTCCAGAGTTCCTGCTTACTTGTCGAAACTGCAAAAGCACCTGTTTTAACAAGTTTTTCTATTTCCTGAAGCTCCTTAATTAAACCACCAGCAATGACTGGATAATCAATCTTTAAGTTTTTTTGCATCTCAATAAAATATGGTGCTGCTATTCCTGGTAAAATTTCAACCGCATCTATATACTTACTACCTAACATTTTTTGAGCACTTTTAAGCGAATCAGAATCAAGCAAAAAAATTCTTTGAATCGTCATTAATCCTGTCCGATCTGCTATTTTTATCAAATGACTTTTAGTAGAAATAATTCCATCACAAAGATCATTTTCTGCCAAATACTCAATTCCTTTTTCATCAGTAGCTATCCCATCTACTAAATCAATATTTACAAATAAAATCTTATCATTTTGATGAGCTAAATTCATGGCTAATTCAAGATCAAAAATTGAGCCAGCTAATAAAAAAACTAGCACAGCTTTTTCAATCTGCATTGCTTTTTCTAAATCACTAATTTTTCTTACAGCTGGAATAATAGGATACTTTTTAAAATAAGGAAATAAATATCTCAATAAACTCCTCCTTAATAAACTCCTGGCTGCTATAAATATAGAAACCAGGAGTTAATATTGTAAATATCTAATTTAAGTCAAATTTATTAACAAGAGAATTTAAGTTAGCAGACATTTCTGCGAGAGAGTCAGCTAGAGAAATTATTTCTTCAATAGAAGCATTCTGTTCTTCACTGGCTGCAGCAACTTCTTCAGTATTAGCAGAAGTCTGCTCAGAAATACTGGCTATCTCACTAACCTCACCCACAATTTCTTCACTATAACGATCTACATCTGCTACAATTTTAATTGAAGAGTCAATTCCTGCTGCAGCATTTTTAATTTTCTGCTCAATATCAGCAAAAGAATTTTCTGCACTACCAACAACTTCCTCTCCATTTTGAATTTCATTAATCCCTTCTGTCATCCGGACACTTGCTGTTTTAGTTTCAGATTTAACATCTTCAACTAACTTTCTAATTTCTCCCGCTGAACTCACTGATTCTTCAGCTAACTCTCTAATCTCATCTGCCACAACACTAAAACCACGGCCAGCTTCTCCAGCTCGAGCGGCTTCAATAGCAGCATTTAAAGCAAGTAGATTAGTCTGTTCTGCAATATTATTAATGATATTTAATATTTCATCAATTTCATCAGATATTGATTCTAGATTAGAAATTCCAGCTGCAACTTCCTGAATAGCATTTCTAATTTTTTGCATTTGTTTACTAACTTTATCCATTTCAATTTTACCACCAGCAGCAGCATCTTCCATTTGATCTGCCAGTGTTTCAACTTCCTGGTTAGAATCTTTCAGTTTTTCAATATCTTTTGCCAGAGATTGAATTCTATGATTAATATTTTCTACACTAGCTGCCTGATTATCAGCACCAGAGGCAACTTCGTTAATAGATTGAGCGACCTGTGTTGAAACATTACCTACTTCAGTTGAAACCACTTTTAAATGACCAGAAGACTCCTCCACTTCATCAGAAGCAAGATTAATATTTTGAATTACATCTTTAAATTGACCAACCATATTATTAAATGATTTACTCAATTTACCTATTTCATCATCTTTATCTACAGTCTTAGTAATTAGAATGTTTTCACCTAATTTACCAGCAGCTAGCTGCTCAAAAGAGTCAATTAATTTATTAAGCGGTTTTAACTGCCAATTTAATAATATATAGTTTGCCAGAAAAAGAATTACTACACCAATTAAAGCAATAACTAGAATAATATTTCTGATATTATTTACTGGACCATTTATAACTGCAAGTGGCACATCAATTGCCATATAAATATTATAACGATCACTTATTCTATCAAAATATTCGGTTTGATCGTCAATTACAATTGAATCAGATTTAACCTGTTGATTTACTTTATCTAAGGTCCATTTATCTTCAATCTTTGTTCCCATTTCATTTTTAGTAATACTGCTTAAAATAAAACCATCACCATTTATTAATCTAAAGTTAGCTACATTTTCCATTGATTCAAGAGTGTCACTATAGAAAACATCAAGGTTGGTAGCCATTACATAATAGCCAATAGTTTCTTCACCAGTTTCTGTTTCTTTATTAATTGGAGCTGAAAATAAGACTAAGGGTTTATCATCAATAATATGAACTGTCTCACTTGAAACATTTTTATACTGATCTTCTGGTAATTTTACTCCTGAATAATCATATATATTATCTTCATTTTCAATTCTAGAATCAACTAATACCATACCGTCAGCAGTAGTAACATAGGAAAATTGTGTTTCTGCAAACATCCTATTATTTTCCTTTAATAGATTAGCTCTATTAGTAAAAGTACTCATCCAGCCTCCTCCAGCAAGATCAATAATTTGGCCATCTTCTATATAATATGTACTCATATTAACTAGATTATAAACATCTTCAAAGCTAGCAAAATATTCTGTTCTATTCTGAAGTCTAGTTAGCTGGCTCAAAATTTCCTGACGTTGATTTTCCCTGATCAAATTAATTCTTTGATCAATCTGATTAGACATAACTTCTTGTGTATAATCATAAGTAAAAAAGGCAACTGCTGCCATAACAATTATTACAATTAAAGTTAAAATAATACTAATTTTCCACTTTAAATCCATGTTTTTAAACAATAATATCATCTCCTATTTTTTTGTCTGCTTTTACTTTTGAAATATAATTCATTTACTAATACTTTTTACCCCTACATATTATATTTTAGTTTAAAGGGTAAAATTCCTTCTTATTTTTTTAATAATTCAATAATTTTAGTCCAAAAAAATAGAAATTAATATTTATTGTTATATACCCGGCCAGAAAATATTTTCTGGCCGGGTATATAAAAGAGTTAAAATTTACTTACAATAATTATTTTTTAAAACAAATTAAGCTTTAAGCACTGGCAAATTTCTAGTTGCTACTACATCTGCTCCTGTTTCTAAAATGTTTTTTAAAATTACATCACCCATCTTTACTGGCGCCTCAATTTCTAGTTTAGCAATAATTTCCATAGCATCAGGAATTATTTCTAGCGGAATTGCTTTACTTGTTTTAACAGGAACTAGTGGTAAAGCACCAGCTTTAACTATTACCGTTGTCGGGAGAATTCTAGTCGGAGCAACTATTTCTTCCCTGGCATATGCAGAACCCTGAGGACAGGTATTGCCTTTAATCTCAATTATTTCATTACCTTCATATTCTATAGTAACTTCACAACCTTTTGGACAGGCAACACAGGTTAAGGTTTTAGTTTCAATCATCTATTCTCCCTCCTTTTCAACTATCTCAACACTTATTTCTTGCAAGTTTTCATGTTGGGCCAGAGTTTTTTGAGCAAGTGGAATACTAATCATTTCACCAGGCTTAGCAAATGGTTCTGAAAAAGAATATAGTTTTTCTCCATCTGCAAATAAATTAATATTAACTGCTGTTAAAGGTTGACTTACTCTCATATAAAGTGGTATCTTTTTACGATCGTCTGCCTGTAATTCTATTTTTTGTGGAATTACATAGCTAACATTTTGGCCAGCTTTGACTTTAATTGCTGCTGTCTCTTTTAAGAAATCTTTTTTAATATATTTTACTGCCCAACTAGCTGCTATTTCAGCTTCCTCAGTTACCCAGTCAACCAGATCATGTACATGAAGCACATTTCCACAGGCAAAAATTCCTGGAATATTAGTTTCTCTACCTTCATTTACAATGGGACCACCAGTTCTTTGATCAAGAACAACATTGGCTTTTTTAGAAAGTTCATTTTCAGGAATTAAACCAACTGATAAAAGTAAAGTATCAGCTTTAATAATTTTAGCTGTATCTGGAATTGGTTTTAAGTTTTTATCTACTTCAGAAATTTCTACTGCTTTTAGCCTACCATTTCCTTTAATTCCTGTTACAGTATGATTAAGTAATAATGGAATATCATAATCTTCTAGGCACTGAACTACATTTCTTGTTAAACCACCTGTATAAGGTAATAATTCACAGACTGCCTTAACATTAGCTCCTTCTAATTTCAGACGACGGGCCATAATTAACCCAATATCACCTGAACCAAGTATAACTACTTCTTTACCGGGTAAGTACCCCTCAATATTCGTATAACGTTGAGCTGTTCCAGCTGTAATAACCCCAGCTGGTCTAGTACCAGGAATTCCAATTGCACCAGCAGTTCTTTCTCTACAACCCATTGCCAGAATAACTGCTGCTGCCTGAATTTCAAAAAAACCTTCCGTTTTATTTACTGCATAAACTTTTTTATTCTCTTTGACATCTAATACCATAGTATTTAATTTAATCTCAATTGCTCGCTCAGCAACATCATTAATAAAGCGTTGTGCATATTCTGGTCCAGTTAATTCTTCTTTAAAATGATGCAGACCAAAACCATTATGAATACATTGGGGTAAAATACCACCTAATTCAAAATCTCGTTCTAAAATTAATATATCTGTAATTCCTTTATCAAATGCAGTTTTAGCAGCTGCTAATCCAGCAGGACCTCCACCGATTATAACTAATTTCTTCTCCAGTTTATGCATTTTCAATCACCTTTTTTCCCAACAGTTCTTTAATCTTATATTCTAAGATATTAGAATTAGCTTCTTCCTGCTTAACTTCAGTTGGATCAATCCCTAATTCATGAGCTATTATTTCTACCACTCGGGGACCACAAAAACCACCCTGACATCTACCAGCACCAGCGCGAGTCCTTCTTTTAACTGCATTAACAGTTCTAGCTCCTACTGGGCCATGAATAGCATCAATAATTTCCTGATAAGAAACTGTTTCACAGCGACAGATTATCTGACCATAATCTTTATTTTTACTGATTAAACTTGCTCTAGCCTGATTTGTCATTTCGTAAAATCTAACTGGTTCAGGTCTTGTTTCAATTACTTCTTTTTTCTCACTCAATTTTAGTCCCTGAGCTTCCATAATCTCTACAGTAAAATCTGCAATAGCAGTTGCAGACGAGAGTCCTGGTGATTGAATTCCAGCTACATTAATAAATCCTTTTAAATGTGGAGCAGCTTCAATCACAAAATCCTCTGTTTCATCTGCTGCTCGCAACCCAGCAAAGACTCGAATTGTATCTTTTAAATCTAAATCTGGATACAATTTTTTAGCACCGGAAATAACTTCTAGTAATCCTGAACGAGTTGTTGCAAGATCTTGCTTACTAGCTACTTTTTCTGAAGTAGGACCAATCAATAAATTATTCTCAACTGTTGGAGTTACTACTATCCCTTTACTAATTGGGGTTGGAACTGGGAAAATAACATGATTTACTGCAAAATCTTTTGCCTGATCATAGATATAGTATTCTCCTTTACGAGGAGTGATTTTTATTTTTTCAATTCCTACCAATTGAGCAATTTCATCAGCATAAAGTCCAGCAGCATTAACTACATAATCAGCATAAAAATCACCTTGATTTGTTTTCACACCTTTTACCTGATCAGAATCAGTAATTATATCTAAAACAGCAGTTTCTAACTTAACTTCCGCCCCATTAGCAACAGCATTTTGGGCCATTGCAAGCGCAAATTCCCAGGGAGTAATTATGCCGGCAGTAGGCGCCCAGAGCGCCTTAACTGCCTTTGGAGAAATATTTGGTTCATTTTCTCTCAACCACTTACGATCTACTATTTTCATATTTTTTACTTTATTTTCTTTGCCTTTAGCATATAATTGATCAATAACTTTTAAATTATCATTTTGCAGTCCTACTACTAATGAACCTATTTCACGAAAAGGGACATTTAGTTTTTTACTGATTTCTTTAATTTGTTCATTACCCTTAACATTCAGTCTACCTTTTAATTTATCCGGATCAGCATTATAACCAGCATGAATAATCGCTGTATTTGCCTTTGTAGTTCCAGTTGCTACATCTGCTTCTTTTTCAACTAGTAAGATTTTTAAATTATAATGGGCTAATTTCCAGGCTACTGCACAGCCAGAAATCCCACCCCCAATTATAATTACATCATATTTATTAGCCAATTAACTGCGCCCCTTCCGTTTATTTATTCTTCTGCCCAGTCTTCTGATCTACTTACGGCTTTTTTCCAACCTTTATATAATTTTTCTCTCTTTGCGGCTGGCATTTGAGCTTTAAAGTCTTTGTCTTTTTTCCATTTTTCAATCAATTCTTCTTTATTATTCCAATAGCCAACAGCTAATCCAGCTAGATAAGCTGCTCCGAGTGCAGTTGTTTCATTTATTTGAGGTCTTTCAACTTCTGTGCCAAGAATATCTGCCTGAAACTGCATTAGAAAATCATTCATAGCAGCTCCTCCATCAACCCGCATTTTTTTCAATTCAATACCTGAGTCAGCTTCCATAGCTTCTAAAACATCTCTACTTTGATAAGCAATCGATTCTAAAGTTGCTCTAATTATATGTTCTTTAGAAGTACCTCTAGTTAAACCAACAATTGTACCGCGAGCATACATGTCCCAGTAAGGAGCACCCAGACCAGCAAATGCTGGAACTACGTAAACACCACCAGTATCAGCAACCTTTTTAGCATGTTCTTCTGATTCAGGCGCTGTTTCAATTAATTTCATTTCATCTCGCAACCACTGAATTGCCGCTCCAGCTATAAATATAGAACCTTCCAGTGCATAATTAACTTCACCATTTAAACCATAAGCAATTGTGGTAACCAGACCATTTTCTGATTTAACGGCTTCCTGACCAGTGTTCATCAGCATAAAACAGCCAGTACCATAGGTGTTTTTAGCCATTCCTTTTTCATAACATACCTGACCAAAAGTGGCAGCCTGCTGATCTCCTGCAATACCAGCAATAGGAATGTTTTGACCGAAGAAATGATATTCTACAGTTTCTCCATAAATTTCGCTTGATTGCTTAACTTCTGGTAGCATTGAAGCTGGTATATCAAGTATTTCCAGCATCTCCTGGTCCCATTCTAAGTCAAATATATTATAAATCATAGTACGAGAAGCATTTGTATAATCAGTTACATGTTTTTCTCCACCAGTTAGTTTCCAGATCAACCAACTATCAATTGTACCAAATCTTAGTTTACCGGCTTCTGCTTTTTCTCTAGCTCCATCGACATTATCCAGCAACCATTTTATTTTTGTACCAGAAAAATAAGCATCTACAACCAGACCTGTTTTATTTTTTATTTTTTCTTCTAATCCATCTGCTTTTAGCTGATCACAAATTGCTGCTGTTCTACGATCCTGCCAGACAATTGCATTGTGAATTGCTTTGCCAGTTTCTGCATCCCAAACAACTGTAGTTTCGCGTTGATTAGTAATTCCAATTGCTGCAATTTGAGTTGGCTTAATATCTTTTCTACCTAAGGCATCTGCCATAACACCTAAAGTTGTTCCCCAGATTTCATCAGGATCATGTTCAACCCAACCTGGTTTAGGAAAATGCTGAGTAAATTCACGCTGAGAAGAGTTAACAATTTCACCATCATGATTAAAAATTATTGCCCGAGAACTAGTAGTACCCTGATCAATTGCTAAAATATACTTTTCCATTTTATTTCCCCCACTTATAATTTTTAATTAACTGTTGTTTCCTGTTTAGCTTTAAGATCACCAGTGAGCAAATCTTCTTTTACTTTATCTTTTTTTACAGATTCTGGTAAATAAACTCTAATAAATTTTTTGTAAATAAAAGCACCTAAAATCCCACCTAAAATTGGACCAACAATTGGTACCCAGAAATAATAATTATGTGCTGTAAACGGAGTAGATCCCCAGCCAGCTAAAGCAGTAAAAAGTTTAGGTCCAAAGTCACGCGCTGGATTAATTGCAAAACCGGTTAATTTACCCCCAATTCCACCAATAGTTGCAACAAGTAAACCCACAGAAATAGCTGAACCAAGCCCTTTAGGCGCTGAACTATTTAATGGTTCTGACATAGCAACAATGCCCATTAATAACATAGCAGTTAAAGTTAACTCAATCAACATTGCTTTCGGATTTGAAACATTTGAAACCGCGATAGTATGAAAAATAGTCATATTAGCTGCTGTTTTTTCAGCAATTTGTTCTGCATAAAGAAAATAAGTTATTGCAGCTCCTAAAAAAGCTCCACAAACCTGAGCAATTATATATGGTACAACCTTAAACCAGGGAAAATCTCCCACTGCTGCTAGTCCTACAGTTACAGCTGGATTAATATGAGCTCCACTAACTCCACCAGTTACATAAACAGCCATTGCTACTGCAAGCCCCCAGAGTAAAGATAAACCCCACCAAGTAATATTAGCATCTAGTAGCTGTACATTAGCTACAACTCCTGTACCTAAAAATAATAAAATAGCAGTCCCAATAAATTCTGAAATACACTCACCAAACAAATTATTTTTCATTTCACTACCCCCATTTAATTTTTTAATAATAATAGTTAAACTATTTATTCCTCCTTTCTAAATAAATTAGGCAAAAGAAAAAACCTTATTGTAATTTGGGCATAGTTATCCCATTAAATCACAATAAGGTTTTCTCTTCGGCTCAACCTTAATTAATTATTTTGCTATAATAAAACTTTAACACAGTCAAAAACAATTGTCAAATATTTTTAAAAATTTTGATATATTAAATCAAAAAAAGGTCCGGCAGTGACCTACTCTCCCACACCGTTACCAGTGCAGTACCATAGGCGCTGGAGGACTTAACTTTTGTGTTCGAAATGGGAACAAGTGTTGCCCCTCCGCTATTACCACCGGAAAGCTATACAATCAAAGATACATATAGGAAATAAATGATTAAGCCCTCGATCTATTAGTACCGGTCAGCTCAATATATTACTATACTTACACCTCCGGCCTATCTACCTTATCATCTTTAAGGGATCTTAACTCCTTAACAGAGTGGGATACCTTATCTTGAAGTCTGTTTCGCGCTTAGATGCTTTCAGCGCTTATCTTTTCCACACTTAGCT
>NZ_FOTI01000069.1 GCF_900114545.1 Halanaerobium salsuginis | reverse complement strand
TCCAGGCTAAAAGAGCATCTGAATTTAGAGAACTTAACTGTAATGGGAGCCAAAAAAGTTAAAACTCATTTACTGTTAAGCTCAATCAGTTTGATAGCTGCAAGAATTGCAGCAGAGAAAATCAAGCTTCAAAACCAGACTTTAGCTGCTTAAAGAGCATTTTAAAACATGATTTTAAGTTACCCAAGCTAAGTGCGTTTAAATTTAGCAGTAAATCTATGGTAAATTTTTAAAATCTACAATTTCAAGTTAAAAGGCTTATTTTTATGATTCACAGACAATATTTTTTTGAATTAAACTAAATTAAGCGTATTATGAAATTCGCTTAAGTATGAATTATTTAAAGTTCCACCTAGATGGCTGTTTTTAAAGATTATTACTGATGAAGGAATAGTTGGCTGGGGAGAACCAGTTATTGAAGGCAAAGCTGCTACTGTTGCAACTTGTGTAGATGAATTAATGGAATATTTACTTGGGAAAGATCCCCTTAGAATAGAAGATCATTGGAACACAATGTATCGTTCGGGGTTTTATCGGGGCGGACCTATTTTAATGAGTTCTATTGCTGGCATTGACCAGGCTTTATGGGATATAAAAGGTAAATATCTTAATGCACCTATTCATCAACTATTAGGAGGGGCCTGTCGCGATTCTATAAAAATATATTCCTGGATTGGAGGAGATAGACCAGAAGATGTTGGAAAAGCAGCTCAAAATGCTGCTCAATTAGGATTTAAGGCCGTGAAAATGAATGCAACTGAAGAAATGCAGTATTTAGACTCTTACGAAAAAATTGATCAGACACTTGCTCGAGTAGAGAGTATTAGAAAAGCTACTGATAAATACTTCGGAATTGGAATAGATTTTCATGGTAGAGTAACTAAAACTATGGCTAAAATATTAGCTAAAGAATTAGAAGTATATCGACCAATGTTTATTGAAGAACCAGTATTAGCTGAAAACAACTATGCTTTAAAAGAAATTTCTAGCCAGACATCTATTCCAATTGCAACTGGAGAGAGAATGTTTTCGCGTTGGGATTTTAAAGATTTATTATCTGCTGGCTATGTAGACATAATTCAGCCTGATTTATCACATGCTGGAGGTATAACGGAATGTAAAAAAATAGCTGGAATGGCTGAAGCCTATGATATATCTCTTGCTCCTCACTGTCCGCTTGGTCCGATAGCTCTAGCTGCTTGTCTGCAATTAGATGCTACTTGTTATAATGCTGTAATCCAGGAGCAAAGTTTGGGCATTCATTATAATAAAGAAAATGATTTATTAGACTATGTTAAAGATAGAAAAGTTTTTGAATATAAAGATGGTTATTTAAAAATTCCTCAAAAGCCTGGACTTGGCATAGAAATCAATGAAGACTATGTCAGGGAAAGAGCTAAGCTAGGCCATAATTGGAAAAATCCAGTTTGGAGACATAAGGATGGCAGTGTAGCAGAATGGTAAAATTATCTATAAAGGAGATATAATATGAAAGCTAAAGTATTTATTACAAAACCAATTCCATTAGAAGTAGAAAATTATATAGCAAAATTTTGTGAATATGAGATCTGGCGAAATGAAAAACCAATTTCGGAAGAATTATTACTAGAAAAAGCAAGATCTGTTGCTGGCTTAATGGGCGCACATATCAAAGTAACAGAAGATCTTTTAGAACAGGCTCCCCAATTGAAAATTATAAGCAATATTGCTGTTGGATATGAAAACTTTGATATTGATTTAATGAGAAAAAGAAAAATACTTGGTACTCATACTCCATTTGTCTTAGATGATACTGTAGCTGATTTAGTTTTTGGAATATTATTAGCAGCAGGTAGAAAAATAGCTTATTTAGATCGTTATACTAAAGCTGGAAATTGGAATAAGATTGATGATAATAAATTTTTAGGAGTTGATATTCATAATAAAACTATTGGTATAGTAGGAATGGGAAGAATTGGAGAAAAAATTGCCAAAAGGGCAGCACTGGGATTTGATATGAAGATTTTATATACTGATAGAGAAGTAAAATCTGAAGTTGATAAAAAATTTAATGCTACTTTTTGTGAATTTGAACAATTACTTAGTAGATCTGATTTTGTGGTAACGATGACCCCACTTACCAGAGAAACATATCTGATGTTTGGGGAAAAAGAATTTAAGCTAATGAAGAATTCTGCAATATTTATTAATTGTTCTAGAGGTAAGATAGTTAATGAAAAAGAACTTATTTTTGCCCTGCAAAACAATGAAATAGCTGGAGCTGGACTTGACGTATACACGCAAGAGCCCATAGATAAAAATAATCCTTTACTCAGTATGGATAATGTAGTGACAACCCCTCATATCGGATCAGCTTCTGCTGCTACAAGATTCGAAATGGCCATGAAGGCGGCTAAAAATCTAGTTGCCGGTGTAAATGATAATAAACCTGAAAATTTAGTTTGGGAGCTTAAAGATTTAGTTTAATTTTTTTAATATCGGCTATTATTTAAAGGTCAATTTAAATTGACCTTTAAATAATACTAATTTGACTTTTTTAAGTAAAAAATGTATAATAATCGTTGAGAATTATTATCGATAGTAACAAATTTTTAAATATGTAAGTTAAGGTTTTATTTTAAAAAGTTGAATTTTAAATTGAAAGGGAGGTTAGATTTAATGAGTGAATATCATGAACCAGAAGACAAGTTAACAGAAGAAGCGATGGAGTATCATCGAATTATCAAAAGTGTAATGGAAGAATTGGAAGCTATTGATTGGTATAATCAGCGAGCTGCTGCAACCAATGACCCAGAAATCAAGGCAATTGTAGAACATAACCGTGATGAAGAGATTGAACATGCATGTATGGGACTTGAATGGCTGCGCCGTAATAATCCTGTCTGGGATGAAATGTTAAATACTTTCCTTTTTACTACAGCAAAGATAACCGAGGTTGAAGAAGAAGGAGAAGCTGATGAAGCTGGAGCTTCTAGTTCGAATAATGGTTCACTTGGGTTAGGTAATATGAAAGGAGGAGAATAAGAATGGATATTTTAAAACGTTCTTTAGCACCATTTTCAGCAGAAGCATGGGATTTTCTAGATGAAGAAGCAACTGCTGTATTTAATCAAAAATTAAAAGCCAGAAAAGAAGTAGATTTTATTGGTCCAAAAGGATTGGAATTATCTTCAATTAATACTGGTAGATTTACTCCAACTGGAATTGAAGATGTTGAGGGTGTTAGCTATTCTACTCGTAATGTTTTACCTTTAGTAGAACTTAAAGTTCCTTTTAAGATGAAATTAAGCGAAATAGAAGCCCTGGCAAGAGGAGCTGAAGATGTTGATACTGATCCTTTAATTGATGCAGCTGCTAAGGTTGCCAAGGCTGAAAATAAAGCTGTATTTTATGGTTTAGATGAAGTTAAAATAGAAGGTATAGTTGAAGCTTCCGATTATGATGAAGTAAGTGTTTCAGGTGGTGAAAAAGAGTTAATAACTGGTCTTTTAAAAGCTATAACTATTTTTGAAGAAAATAGTGTTGGTGGAAGTAAAAGATTACTCTTAGGACCTGAACTATATTCTTTACTTTATGAGTTAGATGATAAAGGTTATCCACTCAAACGTAAGGTAGAAGAAATGGTTGAAAGTGGAGCCTTATTAGTACCTGATTTAGGCAATAGAGGTCTTTTAATCTCTGAACGCGGTGGAGATTTTGAATTAACTGTTGGTCAGGATATCTCGCTTGGATTTGAAAAACGAGAAGACGATGAAGTTGAATTATTCTTTATCGAAACATTTACTTTCAGAGTAAATGGACCTGAAGCAGCTATAGTTTTAAAATAAAGTTGAGAAAAATTAGTTTAATTAATACCGCCCTAGCTAGGGCGGTATTTTTTTTCTTGCTCTAGCGAACTGATGTATGTTATAATTTTATTAAACTAAAATTAATAATATTTTTTATTTATTTTCTGATTTAAAAGAAAGGAAAAAAGTTATGGAACTGGAAAAAAAATTAGAAATTTTGAGTGATGCTGCTAAATATGATGTTTCATGTTCTTCGAGTGGGAGCAGTGGTCGGGGTGATAGTAATAGTCTTGGTAATACTAAAGTTAGTGGTATTTGCCATAGCTGGTCTGATGATGGTCGCTGTATTTCTTTACTTAAAATTTTATTTACTAATTATTGTATTTATGACTGTCAGTATTGTGTAAATAGAGCTAGTGTTGATCGCTCGCGAGCTGCTTTTACTCCAGAAGAAGTTGCAAAGCTAACAGTCGAATTCTATCGGCGTAATTATATTGAAGGATTGTTTTTAAGCTCAGCAGTTAGTAAAAATCCTGATTGGACAATGGAACAACTTTTAAAAACTGTTCAACTATTACGTAATAGATATAATTATCAAGGTTATATTCATTTAAAAGCTATTCCAGGGGCTGATTTTAAATTGATTTATCAGGCCGGGTTGTTAGCAGATAGGATGAGTGTAAATATTGAATTACCAAGTGAAAGCAGTCTGGGAAAATTAGCTCCCCAGAAGAAAAAAGCCGGTATTCTAATTCCTATGCAGGGAATTGGTCAGGAAATTGAACATAACTCGATTGCTCGAAAAAAATATAAAAGTAAAGAAAAATTTGTGCCAGCTGGTCAATCAACTCAATTAATTGTTGGAGCTTCACCTGAATCTGATCGGCAGATTATTAGTCTTTCAGAAGGGCTTTATAATAACTTTAAACTAAAAAGAGTTTATTATTCTGCTTATTTGCCAGTAAGCAATTCTTCACTTTTGCCTGTTTTGCCAGGGCCACCATTACAGCGAGAACATCGACTTTATCAGGCTGACTGGTTGTTAAGATTTTATGGTTTTCAAGCAAAAGAATTATTGACTCCCGGGCGCAATAACTTTGATCTTAGAATTGATCCTAAAGCCGACTGGGCTTTAAATAATTTAGATAAATTTCCAGTTGAAGTTAATACAGCAGATTATGAAATGCTGCTTAGAGTTCCAGGTATTGGTCCCCGATCTGCTGCTAAAATTGTAAAAGCTAGGCGAGAAAAGATTTTAGATCATTATAATCTAAAAAAATTGCGAGTTGTTTTAAAGCGAGCTAATTATTTTATTACTTGTGCTGGTAAATATGGAGCAGCAGTTCCTTTTGAAAAAGAAATTTTATATCAGAGACTAGCAGTTAAAGAACAGCAGCAGCTAGCTTTATTTTAATTAAAAAAGGGGGATTTTTATAGTGGCAGCTCAAAAAATATATATTTATGATGGCAGCTTTCAGGGGCTTTTAACTGTGCTTTATCAGTTATTTAGCAGAAAAGAAATTCCTTTTGCTATCGAAAAAGAAAGTGCTTATCGCAAAAACTTATTTTATACTGCTGAGTATATAAGCAATAATGCTCAGCAGGCAGATTTTTTTAGTGATAAAGTAAAGGAATTTATTTCTTCACAGGCTTTAACTGATTCGTTTCATGCTTTTTTGGCTGATGAAACAAAAGTTGAACTAGATATTTTTAAATACTTTTTTATGGGGTTTAAATTGGGCAAAAAAGTAGATAATTATTTAACTAAAGATTATATTCGTAAAGTCCAGGAGTTAGCTCGCCGTGTCAGAAGTGAAAATCATCGTTTAAAAGGTCTGGTTAGATTTAAAGAATCAATTGACGGCAAATATTATGCTGCTTTAGCCCCAGATAATGATCTTTTAATTTTGTTGGCACCTCATTTTAAAAATAGATTTGCAGTTCAGGATTGGGTTTTGCATGACAAGAAGCGGGGAAAAGCAGTTATTTATTCTGCCCGGGAAAAGGATTGGCTTTTAATCGAATTAGAAGCAGATTTTGAACCAGAGTTGAGCCAGTTTGAATTAGAATTTCAAAATTTATGGCAGACTTTTTTTATTTCTGTAAGTATTAATAATCGAGTTAATCCTAGAGCTCAGAGGCAATTTATGCCTAAAAAATATTGGCCTTATTTAATTGAAAATCCTGGTTCAAGCTATTAAGCTGCATTTGTTTGAAGATTATCATTTTTTAAATTAAACTCTTTATGATATAATTAGGAAAAGGTTTGATTTTTTGCCTGATTATCTCAAACAAAGGGGTGAATTAATTGAGTGATAATAAATTGAAAGTCTTTATTGTTGATGATTCCCGCTTTTCTATTCAGATAATTAAAGATTTGATTGACAAAAGTAAGTTTGAAGTTGTTGGAGAAGCTCATTCGGAAGTTGAAGCCTTAAAGAAAATTCAGAATTTGCAGGTTGATCTGGTTACCATGGATATGACTTTAAAATCTTCTGATGGATTAAGCTGCAGTAAAAAAATTCTGCAGTTAAAACCCGAAGTAAATATTATTGCAATTAGTTCAATGAAAGATGATGCGATAGTCAGGAAAGCTAATAAAGTAGGGATTTCTCATTATCTACAAAAGCCTATTGATGCAAATGAATTTGCAGAAACTGTTAATAAAATTTTTAATCATGAACAGATCTATAATAGTTTAGAAGCTGATTATGAAGATGCATTTTATGATGCTTTAAGAACTAACCTAAAAAGAGTTTTTGAAGATGATTTTTCCCTTTCAGAATCTAAATTTGATAGTTATCAGGAACGTTATTCTCATGGTTTATCGGTAGTGATTGGAATTATAGGTAGAGCTAAAGGAAGAATGATTCTTGATACATCTTTTGAAGCTGCTCAAAAAATAACAGAATCGTTTTTAGGTAGAAAAATAGTTGAAAAAGATTTTATCATTGATTCAGTCAGTGAATTTGCTAATATTGTAGCTGGAAATGCAGCCTCAATGCTGAATAAAAAAATTAAAGGGCTAAATCTCAGGCTTTCTCCTCCTACAGTGTTTGAAGGCAAAAATTTAAAAACAACTTTTCCTAAAAGCGAAAATGTTTCATTTTTAGTTAATGTAAATGAAAATAGAGTGTTTTTAAATATTAGTTTAGAAAGTAATACGGTAAGATGTCAAGAGAAAAAAAGAAAATAATTTAATTTATTTGGCTGAAAACGGTCAAATTAGGCATAGTTCTATCCGCCTAGCCTGAATAGTAATTTTTACCAATTCAGCCCATGACTAAATAATAGTTCTAATAGAAAATTAAGTAAACAGACTAATTTGCAATAATTATCTACCTCCGTGGTTGATATATTTCGCCTTTGCTTAGCAGAGCAAAAACGAGACGGACAAATTTACGTGCTGTAAGCACGAGGGCTCTTTTGTGTTTGTGCTTTGGAACTTCATTATACTTTTTGTAGTAGTAGTTTTTATAGCTATCATTGTGTACTCTCAATGAATTAGCGG
>NZ_FOTI01000068.1 GCF_900114545.1 Halanaerobium salsuginis | reverse complement strand
ATTCAAGCTTTAAATAACTGGTATGAAAATGTTAGTCAGTCTAAATTAAATCTTTTCTATAGAGCTAAAGGAACAGTAAAACGCTGGGAACAACACATTATTAACTATTTTAAAACTAGAATAACCAACGGATTTGCTGAAGGATTAAACAACAAAATCAAATTAATCAAAAGAATTGGCTACGGTGTTCCCAAAGTTGAAAACTTAAAACGCCGAGTATTTTTATCATTGCTAAGTATTTAAGAGTAATTCAAAAAAACAAAGAGATAACATGATTCAAACGGTGCTATTTAGATTTCACAACATTTGTCAAAGAACCTTAATTTTTAATTAATATTAATAATTTCAATTATATTAAAGGATTAGCCCGGTTTTAAAACCGGGCTAAATTATTATTTTTTATAACAAAATTAGTTTAACTCTCCACCATAAACTGGGAACATACTGGCATCCTCATAATCAATTTTTTCTATACTTTTTAACACTTCCATATCCTGGTCAGAAATAGTAAAATCAAGCTCTGCATTACTTTTAATGTGATCAGGATTACTACTCTTGGGCAGAGGTAAAAGTCCTAATTGTAAGTCATAGCGAATTCCTAACTGTGGTACAGAAACATCATATTTTTCTGCTATTTCTACAACTTTATCTTGATTAAATAATTTACCATGTCCAATTGGAGAATAAGCCTCAACAAGTATTCCCTCATTCTGAGTGTATTTAATCAATTCTGCTGGAGTATTACCAATATGAGCCAGAATTTGATTTACCATAGGTTTTACAGAACATGACTCTAAAATATTTTCAATATCCACTTTTTCAAAATTTGAAAGTCCAATAGCACGCAGCTTACCATCATTATAAGCATCTTCAAGGGCCCGCCAAACTTCACGATTACCTTCTAAATAATGATCATCATTATGAAATTCGGTCCACGGCTTAGGACTGTGGATAATCATCATATCAATATAGTCAAGTCCCATATCAGATAGTGACTTATCAATTGATGCAGCAGCTTCTTCATACGTCTTTAATTCAGCAGCAATCTTTGTAGTAACAAAAATTTTCTCTCTTTCCACTCCCGAAGCTTTAATACCTGCACCAACTCCACTTTCGTTTTCATAAGCTTGAGCTGTATCAATATGACGATAACCCATCTTGATAGCTTTTTCAACCGATTCTGCAACATCATCATTATCAATTAACCATGTTCCAAGACCTAACTTAGGAATTTCTACTCCATTAGATAACTCATAATTTTCATTTAAAATCATAAATTAACATCTCCTTAATTATTATTATTAAATATTTTCTTTAAAAAACTTTTCTAATTTGTCAAAAGGAATTAAATCTACTCTGTCATATAAGTCTACATGATTAGCTCCAGAAACCACATATAGTTCCTTTGGTTCTGCAGCCTTTTTATAAACACTTTCACTAAAATAATTAGAATGGGCATTTTCACCAATTATTAATAAAATAGGACGAGGTGAAATATCTTCAAGATGGGTTAGTAAAGGAAAATTCATAAATGCCATTTTACTGCTATCAGTAAATACACCGATTGAATTAGGATGATATCCTCTTGCTGTTGCATAATAGTCAAAAAATTCTGCAGCCACAGGATTCAATCCTTCAGGGACTTTTTTAAGCGGCATTTCTCTATCAAAAGAAGGTTTTTTAACCTGTACTCCACCATTCTCAAAATCATGCCAACGCTGTTGAGATATTTTCTCTAAAATTTTATCACGCTGTTCTGCTGTCATTGTTTCACCAAGTCCATCCCTGATATAGCGGCTTATATCATACATACTTGCTGTTGCTACAGCTTTGATTCGCTTATCAACTTGAGCAGCAGTAAGTGAAAACCCTCCACTACCACATATACCAATTGCTCCGATTCGTTCTCTATCTACATAAGGAACTGTCCCCAGAAAGTCTACTCCAGCACTAAAATCTTCTACAAAAAAATCTGGAGAAGAAACATGGCGTGGTTCTCCACCACTTTCCCCATTAAAAGAAGGATCAAAAGCAAGTACTACAAATCCTCTTTGTGCTAATTGGTTAGCATAAACACCTGGCCCCTGTTCTTTTACTCCACCATAAGGAGGACCAATAACCAGAGCCGGATGACTTTTTAGCTTATTTAAATCCTTTGCTCTATATAAATCTGCAGCAATTGTAATATTATATCTATTCTTATATCTAACGTGAGTTCTAGTGACTTGATCACTTAACTTAAAGGTATAATAATCCGAAGCCTCTGCTGCTGTCCCCAATAAAAAAACTAATACTAAGGCTGCAACCAACAAATTAAACATCTTTTTCATTTTTTCTAACCCCCTTTTTAATAAATTTGTTCAGACTTACTTAATTTGAATAACTTAAATATAGTTTAACACTTTGAGTTAACTCCAGGTCAAATGTTTTTTTAAAATAATTCTCCTAATCGGCTAAATTGTAAAACACTTTACTTTTTTGCTAATTTAAGCAAAAAACTACCCTTAAATTAGCTGGATAGTTTAGTGTTTATAAAGTAATAGTTATATAAAATTATAGATAAATTTACATTTTAGAATTAAGTTTTCTATAATTTGAAGCTGAAAGATTATTATACTGTTTAAATATTCTACCAAAATGAGATAAGGTATTAAAACCAACTTTCTCACTAATTTTAGTAATACTCAACTTAGAATTAATAAGCAGTTCTTTTGCCTTCTTTAATCTAATTAGATTTAAATACTCTATCAAAGAAAAACCCGTTATTTCCTTAAACTTAGAACTTAAATAGCATGAATTTAAAGAAAATTCATCTGCCAAATCATTCAATCTTATCTCATGTTGATAATTCTTATTAATATAGCCAGCTATATCAGATATAGTTTTATGAAGGGGATTACTATGCATAAAATCTGCTGATTCATCTTTTATTATTTCCTTCAATTTATAAAGCAGCTCTGTCAACATAATCTTTAAATGAAATAATTTTCTTTGGCTAGCCTCTTTTAATAATTCGTTTTCTACAATATTATTTTGGTGATCTTTTAAAACTTTTTGATAGTCACTATACTCAGCCAGAAGTTTTAGCAGCAATTCTTCTACAATTTCTTGGTTAGCAATATTTAGTCTAATCATATTACTTTTATGATTAAAAACTGAAAATAAATCAATCATCATTTCCCAATTAAATAAATTTTTAATATATTCCTCTTTAAAATAAATCATTATTTTTTCATGATGATAATCATTAGCATTAGAAGTATGATGAAGGTCATTTTTATTAATTAAAATAAGGTCACCACTTCTAATATGATAGCTCCTATCTTTAACAAAATAATTTCTTTCCCCACTTAATAAATAATATAACTCATAATGGTTATGATAATGACGACTTTCCATCTCATATGATTGATTAAATTTTTGTTTTAAAATCCAGAAAGATCTATCTTTCATCGGCTCATACAATTCTTTAATAAAAATCACCTCAAAATAATTCTTTACTAATTAATATTTTACACCTACAAAAAGATTTTTTCAAACATATGCAAGACAATTATCACAAAAAATATGCATAATAATTAGCTAATAACTAAAAAAATAAAGAGATTTTCATCTTATATTTATGATAAAATTAAATTGTAGCAAAATTCTAACTGAATTTACTCACCAGATATATTATTCAAGGAGGTATTTATTAATGCTAAGATTGTTTGAACGTCATCAGTTCAGAAAACAAAAAGAACTTGCTGGTTTATGGAGTTTTTCTCCAGTCACTGATAAAGAGAGTTGGCCGAAAAAATATGAGTATCAATTAAATGTTCCCGGCTGTTGGGAAATGCATCCTGAATTATTAAACTATAGGGGATTAGGTGCTTATAAAAAAATAATTAAGCTTGAAAAAGAAACTAATCTTCGCTTATTATTTAAAGGGGTCAGCCATACTGCTGATGTTTTTTTTGATGGTAAAAAAGTAGCTCATCATTATAATGCTTATACCCCTTTTGATACCATTTTAAATAATGTAGCCGCAGGAGAACACGAGTTAAAAATCATGGTAGACAATTCTTTCTCTAAAGAATCTGCTCTACATACTCCAAATGACTATTATACTTATGGAGGTCTAATTAGACCAGTTGCTGTAGAAGAACTTAATAGCGCCTACATTAAAAGAATTGAATTTATTCCTCAGCAAAAAGATGGTATCTGGCAAGCTAGAGTAGCTCTAATTTTAGAAAATATAACTGAAAACAACCTAAATATTAAAGTATCTGCATTTCTAGGTGATCAATATAAGCTTGATTTTGGCAAAATTAGAATTGCTGGTAATAGTCAGCTGAAATTAGAAAAAGAGTTTACTTTTCCAGATGTAAACAGCTGGTCAGAAAATGATCCTAATTTATATTTATTAAAAACAAAACTTTATTTAATTAAACCAGACAAACAATCAAAAGATAGTAATTACTTAATTGACGATTTAATAGAAAGAGTTGGTTTTCGCGAAATTAAAGTTGAAGGTACTAAGTTATTGGTAAATAATCAAGAAATAAAATTACTTGGCTTTAACCGTCATGAAGATCATCCTACTGTTGGAGCAGCAATTCCGTTTTCTTTAATGAAAAAAGATCTAGACTTAATGGAAGATATGGGGTCAAATACTGTTCGTACTTCTCATTATCCAAATGACGAATTATTTCTTGATCTTTGTGATGAACGCGGCATTTTTGTCTGGGAAGAAAATCATGCCCGTGGTTTTAGTTTAGAACAAATGCTGCATCCTAATTTTGATCAACAATGCGCAGATTGTAATAGAGAAATGGTTGAGAATCATATTAACCATCCAGCAATTGTAATCTGGGGAATTTTAAATGAATGTGCAAGTGCTGCTAAACAAGGTAGAGAGATTTATAGTAAACAGTTCAATCAAATTAAAGCGATGGATCAAAGTCGTCCTCTGAGCTTTGCCACCAGAGAACATTTTAAAGATATCTGTCTTGACTTAGTAGATATAGTTTCTTTAAATATTTACACTGGCTGGTATGATTGGTTTTCTGATGATGTAGCAGATTATTATCAACGAGAAAAGAAATGGCTTACCGAAAATGGTGGTGCTAATAAGCCAATTATTATTAGCGAGTTTGGAGCTGGAGCAATTTATGGTTTCCGTGAACCAGGTCGAGTTAAATGGACCGAAGAACGCCAGCAAGATCTTCTAGATGAACTGCTTACTTATTATTTAGCACAAGACGAAATTGTTGGTACTTTAAT
This sequence comes from Halanaerobium salsuginis, assembly GCF_900114545.1. GTDB lineage: Bacteria > Bacillota > Halanaerobiia > Halanaerobiales > Halanaerobiaceae > Halanaerobium > Halanaerobium salsuginis. The sequence goes on along the minus strand of NZ_FOTI01000068.1, from coordinate 2,190 downwards.
CTGGCAATTTGCTGACTGCAAAGTTACTGATGATGGTATTCCTGGTGAACCAGGTACTGCTGGTACAGCCTGGTTTCATACCAGACCACGCAGCAAAAATAACAAAGGAATTGTTGATGAATATCGCAGACCAAAATTAGCTTATGAAACTGTAAAAAAACTCTTTAAAGCCCAAAAATAAATGAACTTAAAAGATTAGTTAGTAAACAAATAAGGATTACCTGCTATTCGAATTTTAATGACTGAATAGCAGGTAATCCTTATATAAATATAAAATCAAACTAAAAGACTTATAAAGTTAAAGCAAAATTAGTTATTCTCAACTGATTTCTTAATTTCAGCAGGCACTCCAGCAACAAGTTTATTTGCCGGTACATCTTTTGTCACAACTGAACCAGCTGCTATTACAGCATTATCTCCTATAGTCACTCCAGGTAAAATTATTACTCTGGCTGCTATCCAGACATTTCTGCCAATATTTATTGGAGCAGAATAATTTACATTTCTCTTGTCAGGAGCCAGACCATGGTTTATAGTACATAGCACTACATTTTGTCCCAACATAGTATTATCACCAATTATTATGCCACCTTTATCCTGAAATGTACATCCAGTATTAAAGAAAACATTTTTACCAACTGAAATGTTTTTACCAAAATCAGTATAAAAAGGTGGAAATAACATAAAACTTTTATCAATAGATTTGCCAATTAGTTCAGAAAAAATTGTTCGAACTTCTTCCGGATCATGATAGCTTCCATTTAATTTTGCTGTTATTTTTAATGCTTCATTGCTAAATTTAACCAACCATTCATGTGCTTTACTGCCAGCAATAATTGGTTCTCCCGCTGCAATAACTTTCCAAAATTCAGCTTTAGTCAATTTAATTCACATCCTAAATAATATTAAGTAATTAATTATTTAGCTGTTCTTTATAAAGTTTAATTCCTTTTTTTAAACGCTGTAATCCATCCTTTAGTCTGGCGGCAGGGCAGGCAATATTCAACCTGACAAACTCGTTGCCATCTCCACCATAAACCTCTCCAGCTGAAAGATAGAGCCCTGTTTGAAAACGAATAAAATCGCATAATTCTTTAGTATCAGTAGTAATTGAACTACAATTTATCCAGAGCAAATAAGTAGCATGAGCTGGCAGCAAGTATAAATCGGGCAGTTCTTCTGCTATATATTCTCGCACTATCTCTTTATTTTGAGCTAGATATACTCGTAGTTGATCTAGCCAATCTGCTCCAGATTTAAAAGCAGCTATAGCAGCTTCTACAGCAAATAGATTCGGTTCAGCAACTTCATCAGTGTTTAATCCCCATTCAACCCGATTGCGAAGTGCTTGATTAGGAACTACTACAGCTGCAGTGTGAATACCAGCCATATTAAACGCTTTAGAAGGAGCCAGACAGCTAACACTATTAATTCTACAATGTTCAGAAACTGAAGCAAAAGGAATATATTGATATTCTGGGTCAGTTAAATCACAGTGAATCTCATCTGATAAAACAATAACATTATTTTTATAACACAATTCCCCTATTTTAGCTAGAGTTTCTCGATCCCATATTTTACCGATTGGATTATGGGGATTGCAGAGTATCATCATTTTTGTTTCTGGATCAGCTAATTTTTCAGCCAGATCTTGAAAATCAATTTTATATTTTACACCATCAAATACTAATTTATTTTCTAATATATGACGTCCATTATTAACTATAGAATTAAAAAATATATTATAGACAGGTGTCTGAACTACAACATTTTCAGCCACTGTCGTCAATTTTCTAATTATACTTGAAATAGCAGGTACAACACCAATTGAAAAAATTAACCAATCCTGATTTATTTTAAAATTATGCCTGTTTTTCCACCAAGTACTAATCGAATTATACCATTCATCTGATACAATTGTATAACCATAAACTCCTTTTTTGGCCTTTGCTGTTACAGTTTCAATAATTTCTGGAGCAGTCTGAAAATCCATATCTGCTACCCACATTGGCAATTCATTATCCTTAACATCCCACTTTAAAGAATTAGTATTTCTCCTATCAATTAAACTAGAGAAATCATATTTCATATTTTAACTCCTCGTATAATATACTTAGTGATATTGAAATTTATCACCATTTAAATATAAATTTGCTTGTTTCTATTAAGTTTAGATTTAGTCCCTGATAT
>NZ_FOTI01000094.1 GCF_900114545.1 Halanaerobium salsuginis | reverse complement strand
ACAAAGCTTGCAATCATAGGCAGCAAGAAATATAACGGCAAGCTTTCCGCCAGGTCTAAAGGCACAGGCACGTCGGAAATCCCAGTAACGTTATACGAAATCTGTAACTTTTAATTGAAACTTGAAGGAGGTTCCTTTATGAATGAAATAAGAGATTTTATTTATTTAGATCAAAAGCGGGTGTTATCATTTGGATCACAATTATTAGGTGGGTTAGCTGATACTATTACTACCATTAGTGAAAATAGTAAAGATAAAATTAAAGATTTAGATTTAAAAGGAAATATAAATGCAGAAGCAAAATTAGGAGAAAACTCTTTAGCATTAATTGAATCTTTAATAAGTATTATTGGAAAAGCAAATCTTGGTGTTTCAGGTGAAATAAATCCCCATTTTACTTCAAAAACTTTTAATAAAGAAGAAAAGCAGGAATCAAAATTATTAGATCATTTTCAATTTACATTATTGAGAAATGCTTTATTAGAACAAAAAATATTGAAAAATTTAGATGATAAAAAAGCTCATGAATGGAACAACGGTAAAGCTGCCAAAGATATTGAGTTTGGTGATTTTATTGAACTAACATCTAGAGTTAAATTTTTTGATGTATCTCATCTGAAAAGTATCGCAAGTGGTTTAGAAAAATTTATTGAAATGACTGATCAAATTACTACAGCTAAAAAGATTCATAAAATGATTCAAGAGGGCACAAGTGCAGAAGAGGCAATGGAATATATAAATAAAAATGCAATGCAAATGGGATATCACAGTAGAATGAATACTTTTGGAAATGACCTTAATCCATTAGAATTAAACGCTATGATTGACTTAATGAAGGATATTTCAGAAGGTGGTTATGCTTCTGTACCTATTCATATAATAGCGCGACCTTTATCGGCTTCAGATAATGATACAAACTTTGTCGCTCCTATTAAAGAAGAATATTTAATAGATAGTAAAGAAGAAATTTTGTTTAAATATGGACATGAGCCTAATCAAAATTGGAAAATATTAGGGCAAATATGCAAGAAGCCAAAGAAAAAACACACAAACAAGATGAATATAAAGTCTCCTAACTTTTCAGAAGCAAATAAATTAAATGATTTTATAAAAGAAATCACGAATACTTTTACTGAAATAGGTTCGCAAATAGGAATTCAATCTTTTGTTGAGTACCCTAATATATCTATCAATTTAATTGCAATATATAGATGAAACTTTTTAACAGACTTCGTATAACATGGGATTGAAGATTCCGCTGCGCTCCATGCAAATTCGTTCGGTAAGGGGGGTCTAAGGGGGGTCGCCCTAAACCTCACGAACTTCTTAAATCCCAGGGACGTTATACGCAATAATAACTAAACATCAGCTAAAAAGATAAAAGATAAGGTTTGAGCATCGCTAACTATAATTCATTAACTTTCTCCATTAAAG
>NZ_FOTI01000070.1 GCF_900114545.1 Halanaerobium salsuginis | reverse complement strand
AGTCTATTCAAGCTTTAAATAACTGGTATGAAAATGTTAGTCAGTCTAAATTAAATCTTTTCTATAGAGCTAAAGGAACAGTAAAACGCTGGGAACAACACATTATTAACTATTTTAAAACTAGAATAACCAACGGATTTGCTGAAGGATTAAACAACAAAATCAAATTAATCAAAAGAATTGGCTACGGTGTTCCCAAAGTTGAAAACTTAAAACGCCGAGTATTTTTATCATTGCTAAGTATTTAAGAGTAATTCAAAAAAACAAAGAGATAACATGATTCAAACGGTGCTATTTAGATTTCACAACATTTGTCAAAGAACCTAAATTAGGAGTTTTTTTAGTTACAGGTAAATAAGGTTCATCAATTACTCTAACCTGAGCATAACTAAGTAATTTTTCTTTCTCCTGTTGAATTAAAACTCTTAAATCTCTTCTAACCATAAACAGAGAATTACTTTCATTTAAAAAACTATTTAACAAAAGTTGATTAGCTTCTAGGTCCTTAGTTGAGTTTAGATGCTGATCTTGAGCTATTTTCCGGTTAATTGATTTTAGCTCACCCTCTAATTCTTCAACATATCGCTGCTGACTTGCCAGCAGCGATTTATAGTAATCAGCTGACTGCTGACTAAATATACTAATTATATTATTAGTTAAATCATAAGCGAGCTGAGGTTCACTGGCTTCAACCTGTAATTCAATAATTTTTGTTTCTGGAATCAAAGTTACCATTAGCCTATTTTCTTGATAATAATTAATCTCCTGACTAGTTAATTCAAGCCCTGCTCGAGCTGCTGCCTGTTTGATAAGTTCTGAGCTCTGCAAAAACTGTCTGGCATAATTACTCTGGCCATAAATACCTGGATATTCCGTAAGCTGAATTTTAGCCCTGGTCTGATAAGTCGTTGGTAAAACAAAAAGATTAATCAAAAAAGCTGCCAAGATAGCTAAAACTACCAGTCCCAAAATAAGCCACTTTTTCTGCCAGAGTAAAATTATATATTCTCTTAGATCAATTTCATACTCATCATAATACTGGCGATTATTTCCTGAATTTATTTGTGATTCCAAATAAATCCCCCCCTTCACTCATCTTGCATAAATTCTTTGAAGAATATAATAAAAATCGCTGTCATAAAAGCAAGCACTGCTGCAATAGCAAGATCGAGCATTAAATTATTAGCATCTGGACTGCCTGGTCTAACCGCTTTAGCATAAAATTTAACATCACTTGTTCTCTGGGCCTCAGTAATCCTTGCTTCTTCAGATCTTTTAGCAAGAGAATCATAAGTATTTTTCACATCAGCTATTTTCTGATCTAATTCTTCAATTTTGTTTTCTGCCTGCCATAAATTATTCTGTAAAGTTTCAATTTCAGCAGTCAAATCCGACTCACTCTGCTGATAATAGGTTAATGTAGCCTGCAGTTCTTCAACGTTTAACTCTAAATCAAGTTTCTGCTGCATTAATTCCTGATACTTTTTAGAATAATTCTCATAAACTTGTTGATAAACTGTTATATTTTTATTGAGATTTTGCTGCGTATTTTCTAAACTTAGATACTTCTTTCTTAAATTTACTAAAGAGGCCGTTAAGTGATCAATCTGCTGTTGATAGGAGTCAACTAAATTAGAGTTAATATCAATAATAAGTTGATTATTAGTAAATTTCTGCTGTGTATTCTCATAAATGGGATTAACAATTTCATTCTTTAACTTTAATTTATCAAGTATAGCTAAATCTTTTTGGTTTAAAATGCTCTGCCAGAGAGTTTGATTATCAATACTTTTATTAAGCTGCCAGGTTTTAGATTCTGTTTTAAGGAATTGCTCAAGATGCTTATTTTCCTGAATAGCTGTAGTTAAATTGTTCTCTAGTTCAGCTATTTTTGCCTGATAGCTAATTATCTTTTCTTCTTTATTTTTTATCTTTAATTTTAATAAACCAAGATTATTTTCTTGGTTAAATTCTACCAGTTTTTGCTGGCTATTTAAAAATCTCTGCTTATTCTTCAATTGCTGATAATCTGCAGCTGAATCAGAAGCTTTCTTATTATAACTAAGATCTCCTTCCCAGTTACCATCATCCTCCAGCTTACTAAGCTGTTTTTCCAGATTAGTCAATTTTATTTTTTTAAATCCAAGTTCACTTTTTAAGTCAAGCACTTTTTGGTTAATAGAAGTTAATTTATCTTCTTTATTGCTCAATTCCTTGTTTAATAATTCCAGTCTGTTTTTTTCTTTGAAATTTAATTTTTGTGTTTTTAGTCCTTTTAACTTATTTTCAGTTTCTTCAAACTGCTGTTGAATAACACTGGAGATTTCAGTTACTTCACTTTTTCTAATCTCTTTACTATCAGCCATAAATAATTTAGCCCATGAATTAGCAATTTGAGCTGCTAATTCTGGATCTCTATTTTTTACTATTAACTGAATCAATGGTGTACTATCTTCTTCAGCTGCAGATAAAAGCTTTACTTTCATCATATCCCCTAACTGATCTACACTATATTCTTCTCCTTCCCTATTTTTCAGGGAAAGATCAGCAATTATTTTTGCTTTAATTGAATCAGTCTGAGCTAAGTTTTCATATGTATCAGCTGAAAATGTTTTTACTTCTAAAGAAGTTGTATAACGAGGGGGCAAAATAAGTAAAGTAGCTCGAGCTTCATAAACAGGTTGTACAAAAAATAAGTTGTAAAAAAGAGCTGCCAAGATAGCTAAAATTACCAGTCCCAGAACAAACCACTTTTTTTGCCAGAGTAAAATTATATATTCTCTTAGATCAATTTCATACTCATCATAATACTGGCGATTATTTTCTAAATTTTCTTCTCTCATTTTATATCTCCTAACCACTAAAAAACCAATTTTACCTATTATAATAATAAATAACTTTATTATTAACTATTATAAACATCATTAGTATCTTAAAGCAAGTAAAAATAAGGCCCATTTATACTGGGCCTTATTTTACTAAATTATAGATAAGTTAATTATTAAATGTCATTTTTTTAAGATAATTTAAGTTAAGCTCAAAAATTTCTCCTGCAGCTGGCCAGAGAACTATTTTATTTTGAGAAAAAGTAGCTTCAACTGCAGAATCATTTTGCCGTTTAATCAAGTAAACATCTTTAGCAGCTAAATATTCAATGGAAATTAGCTTACTAAAGGGTATATTTAGCGGACTGCCTAAGGAAGTATTAATATTTATACCATTTTCTACTGTATTAGCAGAAAAATAGTCATTATTTGTTAAGCTAACTGAGACAGCTTTATTGTTACTAAATTTAGCTGTCTGACTAAAATCAAGGCTGCTTAAATCCTGCAAATTAATATTAAGCTCCTGACTATCACTTCTAAATTTAATAGTTCCCTGCAGCTGACCACTAAATTTATTATTTTCAGCTGCCTTTAAAATAAACAAAGTATTTTTTCTAGTTATTTTACTTAAATATTGAGTTTGAATATTAATTTCAGCATACTCAGTTTTTAAACTGAAACTGTTTGTTAATATCTCTCCTCGATAACTCTTACCATTGGTAAGAGTTAGCTGATCAGCTGCTACAGTTCCATTTAAAATGAACAAAAATAGAAATAAAAACAAAACAGCCGAACTAATTTTAATAATTTTTCTAAAGCAGGTTTTTAACAATGTTATCTCCCCCCTAGACTTGAGGACTAGTAATAATTAATCCTCAAGCATATTATGCAGGATTCCTGATACAACAGAAACAATAACTGAAGCTAAAATAGCTGAAAATAGGCTCCCTACATAAAAGCCTGGTACTAAAACAGAGGTTAAAGCAAGCATAATAGCATTAATAACCAATAGAAAAAGGCCAAAAGTTAAAATAGTAAAGGGAATAGTTAGAATAGTAAAAATTGGCTTAATAAATCCATTTACAAAACCAAGCACTACTGCTGCAAAAAAACCTACCCAAATACTACTCACAGTAATTCCAGGAATTAAATAAGCAGCTACAAGTAAAGCTATCATAGTTGAGAAAACTTTTGCAAAAAAATGTGACATTTTTTTATCCTCCTTACTTAAAAGAACTTTAAATTTATTTTAACATTAAATTTTAAAGTAAAACTGTAATTTAATTACTTTACTATATTAATTTAATTCTATAATTCTTAAAAAATCCCTGCTTTTTACGCTTTAGTTCATTAATAATCTATAAAGAAGAATTACAATTTTAAATTATTAAAAAATAAAAACCAGAAACCCCAAAGAAAATAGTGGGATTCCTGGTTAGTAAATATTTTTAAAAAATTAAATGTTTTTAATGAGCTTATTATTTTAATTCTTTTTTTATTTTATCTGCAATAAATTCTGCTTTAGTTCCAACAACAACTTGAACATTATTTGTATTTGCTTTTAAAATACCTGAAGCTCCAAGCTGTTTTAATTTAGTATCATCTAAAAGACTGGAGTCATTGACCTCTAATCTTAATCTTGTGATACATGATTCAATACTAATTATATTTTTTGAACCTCCCAGAGCTTTAATATACTGTTTGGTTTTTTGATCAATATTTTCTGTAGAATCTTTATCATTATTCTTCCTTTGCGAAGCAGGCATTACACTCATATCATCCGAATCAGATAGCTCATCTGTTCTACCAGGAGTTGGAATATCAAACTTTTGAATAGCAAATCTAAATAATAGATAGTAAACTATAAAAAATACTATACCAATTGGAATAATTAAAAATGGCTTAGTAGCCAAACCATAATTTAAGAAATAGTCAATTGCTCCAGCCGAAAAGCCAAAGCCATGCTGAATACCTAAAACATAGGTTACAACCATAGATAGACCAGTTAAAATAGCATGAATAACATAAAGAACTGGTGCCAAGAACATAAATGAAAACTCAATTGGCTCTGTAATTCCTGTTAGAAAAGCAGTTAGTCCTACACTCAAAAAGATACCACTTACAGCTTTTTTGTTTTCAGGTTTAGCTGTATGATACATTGCCAGAGCTGCTGCTGGCAGTCCAAACATCATCATTGGGAAAAAACCTGACATGAAGAATCCAGCTGTTGGATCACCAGCAAAAAAGCGTGATAAATCTCCTGTTATAACTTCACCAGCTGGCGTTGTAAATTTACCAAAAACAAACCAAATAAAACTATTCAATACATGATGCAGACCAACAGGAATTAACAGTCTATTTAAAACTCCATAAACAAAAACTCCAACTGCTCCTGCATTAATAATCCACTCTCCAGTCATTTGAATAACATTCTGAATAGGCGGCCATATATAACCAAAAACACCTGCTAAAATCACACTACTTGCACCAGTAATAATCGGTACAAAACGCTTTCCACCAAAAAACCCTAAAAAATCAGGTAGTTGTATATCATGATAGCGATTATATAAATAACCAGCCAAAAGACCACCAATTATACCAGCCAGAACTCCCATATTAATATCAGAATTAATAGCCTGAGTTGCATTAGTAATCACAAAATAACTTACTGCTCCAGCCAGACCAGCTGCTCCAGAACTATCATAAGCTATTCCAACAGCTACCCCAATTCCAAATAATAAAGCTAAATTATCAAAAATTGCTGAGCCAGCTGCCATCACAAAAGGAATATCTAAAACATCTGCTGCTCCTAGCCTAAGTAAAAGAGCAGCTGCTGGTAAAACAGCTATAGGAAGCATTAACGACTTACCTATTCTCTGCAGACTTGAAAATAATTTTTTCATAACTAAAATCCTCCTTTTTTTAAGTAATTCGCCTAAATACACTCCCAATAAATTTTTCATTCTCAGATAAAACTTTTAATAATATTTACTCTATATTATAACTACAACATATTGTGTAGTTTTATTTTAAAAATTTCTAAAAAATAAAAAAACCGAAGAAAACCATCACTCTAAATAATCGAGTAATAGTAATTCTCCGGCTATTGCCTGATTTAACAGTAACATGGCCTTAATAACTATTTTAATTTAAATTTTTTTCCAATCTATGCAGATGTAAAGCAAGATAGCCTTTTTCATCTTCTGGTACTTTATAATCTAATCTTTCTTCAATAAGTTCTGCCAGCTGTTCAGCAAGCTTATAACTTGTTTTAAAATCAGTTTTAATATTATCTAAAAGAGGATTAATATTATTTTCACTACTTTCAATTCTTTCTAAAGCAAAACGAAGATGATTGACAAGTCGAGCATAATTCAAACTATCATATTCAAGTTTCTGTCCCATTTCTGTTTCTATTTTTGCTACTAACTGTTTAATTAACGAAGTATTTTTAACAGTTTTAGAAACTTCATTATTATTAATTGCCCCATGAATATGAAAAGCTATAAATCCTATTTCTCCCTCAGGAATTACCAGCTCAAACCACTTTTCTAAAATTGCAACTGCCTGCCGGGCCAGCTGAAATTCCTTCTTATAAAGAGTTCTAGTTTCAACTAAAAAAGGGTTAATAATTTCCATACCTTTTTTTATTCTTTTTAGAGTAAAAGCAATATGATCTGTAAGTCCAATTCTAATATACTGATTTATATCAGCTGTTAATTCTTGATTTATCATAGCAATTATTTCTTCAGTAGCCTGAATAATTTTACTATCAACCTCTTCCAACAGCTGAAAATAGTTATTACGCTTATCACCTGTTAGAGGAATAAACTCCTGCTTTATCTGATAATCATCACGTAAAAAAGTATCTCCTTGTTTATTAGAAAAACCTATTCCCGTCGCAATTAAAATAAATTCTTGCTTTTTAAGGCAATTTTCTGCCAGAATTACATTATTATTAAATATCTTGGTTCTTTGACAAATGTTGTGAAATCTAAATAGCACCGTTTGAATCATGTTATCTCTTTGTTTTTTTGAATTACTCTTAAATACTTAGCAATGATAAAAATACTCGGCGTTTTAAGTTTTCAACTTTGGGAACACCGTAGCCAATTCTTTTGATTAATTTGATTTTGTTGTTTAATCCTTCAGCAAATCCGTTGGTTATTCTAGTTTTAAAATAGTTAATAATGTGTTGTTCCCAGCGTTTTACTGTTCCTTTAGCTCTATAGAAAAGATTTAATTTAGACTGACTAACATTTTCATACCAGTTATTTAAAGCTTGAATAGACT
>NZ_FOTI01000008.1 GCF_900114545.1 Halanaerobium salsuginis | reverse complement strand
AATCATTTGAGTTTTTCTATCATGAATCTTTTCTGCTTTTTTGCCGCAGACAGGACATTTAACATGATCTATTTTATAGTCAGCTACAAAAACTAAATATTCCTCCGTTTTAATTAAATCTGTTGCAACTAGGTCTGGTAAATCCATTAAATCTGTGATAAGATTATTATGCATTTGCTTGACTCCTTTATTGAATTTTTGGTGTTGTAACTATTTAATTCAACGGAGCCAGGCAAATGCCTTTTTTATTTAGATATTTTTAGATTTACAGTTTTTTCTTCACAACATTAATTATACAACCAATTATTCTACCTTTATTTACACCTCGCAGTTTGCTTCTGGCTTTAATTAAAAGGCGATGAGCCATAACAGGTTGAGCCAGTGCTTTAATATCATCTGGCAGAACATAATCTCGACCATTAAGTAAAGCCCATGCCTGTGATATCTTTAGTAAAGCAATGCTGGCCCGGGGACTTGCTCCTAACTCAAGCTCACTATGTTCTCTACTTTTAGCAACTAGATTAACAATATAATTAGTTAACTTAGGTGCTAAATAAATATTTTTACATAATTTTTGTAATTCAATAAACTCAGCAGCTGTTATAACAGCATTTAACTGTTCAATTGGATGCTGTAGTCGAAGTGCTGTTAACATTTTAGCTTCAGCATCCTGATCAGGATAGCCAGGTTTAAGCTTAATTAAAAAGCGATCCAGCTGAGCCTCTGGCAGTGGAAAAGTACCATCATATTCAATCGGATTTTGAGTTGCCACAACCAAAAAAGGCGTAGGCAGCTGACGGCTTTTACCCTCAACCGTTAACTGCTTTTCAGCCATACTTTCTAATAAAGCAGCTTGAGTACGTGGGGTAGCTCGATTAATTTCATCTGCTAAAACTACTTGCGCTAAAATTGGGCCAGCTCTAAATTCAAATTGGTTCGTTTTTTGATTATAAATTGAAACACCAGTAATATCAGACGGTAATAAGTCAGGAGTAAATTGAATTCTATTGAATGAACAGCCGACTGAAATAGCTAGTGAACGAGCCAAAATTGTCTTGCCAACACCCGGTACATCTTCTAATAAAATATGTCCTTCTGCCAACATAGCTGCTAGAGCAAGTTTAATTATATCCTTTTTACCAATAATCACTTTTTCTATGTTAGCAATTATTTGATCCAACTTTTCTTTTGCTTCAACTATCTTTGCTGCTGCAATCTGCTTTGCCAAATTAATTCACCCATTTCATTAATTTCATATGAATTAAATTTTCTTATTTTTTTCTAATTGTCTAATACTGGAACAGTTAAACTTCCCTGTGGTAAAATATAAGCACTATAGTTTGAATTATATTTCTGCTCTACATAGTTAATAGCTTCCTGTAAAGAATTAGCTTTACGAGCAAAAATATTTTTCGTTGCTGAACTACTGAGCTGAGAAATTAAAATTATCTCTTTTTTAAGTGCAACTTTAGAAATAGCAAAAGCTTTATGACCCCCAAGCAAAAATCCATTTGCTATTCTAGTCATGTTATCTACTGGTTTAATAGCTTCATCCATCCATTTTTTAAATGTTCTTTCTCCATAACCTTCACTGCATTCTGCTAGCCAGATTATTGTTCCCCTGCTTTTAACTGCCTGATCAGCATGGTCCAGTGCTTTTTGAGCTTGGTATATGTTAATATCACGTGGAAATCCTCCTGAACTAACTATTGCTACTTCAGCTTTTTCCTGAAGAGGCAAATGATACATCTCAGCTGAAGTAGCTATCCCAGCTTGCCAGGCTTTCTGACAATCTCCTGCTACTACCTGTACGATCTCTCTTTTGCTATTAGTCACTACATTCAAAATAAAATCAACTCCAACTAAAGCAGCAGCTTCAAACATTTCTTGACTAATTGGATTATCAGATAAAGCTGGCTGTTGGTCCAGTACTTTAGCCATCATAGCATGGTTATTCTGAATAGTCTGGCGACCAGCAACCCCTGGTAAAATAGATTTCCTACCACCTGAAAATCCTGCCATATAATGAGGAAGAATCACGCCAGTAGTAATCAAAAAATCCGCCTCTGCTACCTGGCGATTAAGCTTTAGAATATTACCGGTACTTAAGCTACCTAATTCAATAAGATCATGCTCACAATTATGAAAAATAAAGTTATAATTATCTACTATTTTATTACCAAAAATTTCTCTATTCTGAGCAGCTGAATGGGCAGCATGAACTCCTGTAGCAATCACAAAAGTTATTGCTTTTTTTCTTATCCCAGCTGCGGCAAGCTTATCTAAAAGCGGTGGCAGTAAATATTGATAAGGAGTATAGCGGGTTACATCATTAACTACTATTACAACTTTATTCAATTCTTTATTCTGCTGCTTTTTTGCCAGCAGCTGTGCCAAAGAAGCTGTTCCAATTGGATTTTCTAAAGCACTTGCTACTTCATCTAAAGGAGAATCTAGGCCTGGCTTCTCAGCTGCAGTAAGAACTGCTTTAACTCTATCAGCCGCCAACTCAAATTCAAGTTTTGATCTTCCATATTTTAATTCCATCTGTCCACTCCATTTTCAAGTCTGCTCAAGATAATACAGTTTACTAATTAATATCATTACTTAATTCTATTCAAAGCTCAAACAAGCTAAGCTTTAGTTTTCCCAGCTTTTAAGATAATCTTCCTGTTCTGAACTTAGCTGATCAATTGTTAATCCCAATGATTTCAACTTATATTCAGCTACCTGTCTATCTAATTGAGTTGGAACTTTATAAACCTTATCTGCTAAGTCAGTTTGTTCAACTAAATATAATAATGATGATAACTGCAGAGCAAATGTCATATCCATAATTTCAGCTGGATGACCATCTCCAGCAGCCAAGTTAACCAGACGACCTTCTGCCAGCAAATAAACTTTTCTACCATCAGAAAATTCATATTTCATAATATTATTTCTTGCTTCTTCTACTTTAACTGCTAATTTATTTAAAGCTGGTTTAGAGACTTCTACATCAAAATGTCCCGCATTTGCTAAAATAGCTCCATCTTTAATTACTTTAAGCGCTGCAGTTGAAATTACATCTTTGCAACCTGTAACAGTTACAAAAATATCTCCCCGCTGAGCAGCTTCTTCCATTGGCATTACCTGGAAACTATCCATCCAGGCCTCACTAGCCTTAATCGGATCAATTTCTGTAACAATTACCCGTGCTCCAAGGCCTTTAGCCCGCATAGCAACACCTTTACCACACCAACCATAACCAGCAACAACTACTGTTTTTCCAGCAACAACTAAATTAGTAGTTCGCATAATTCCGTCCCAGACTGACTGTCCTGTACCATAACGATTATCAAATAATGATTTACAATCAGCATCATTAACTGCCATCATGGGAAAAGATAAAGTGCCATCTGCTTCCATAGCTTCCAGACGATGAATCCCTGTCGTAGTTTCTTCTGCTCCCCCAATAATATTAGCTAATAATTCTCGCCGAGAAGTATGAAGAGTCTCAACCATGTCACCACCATCATCAATAATTAAATCTGGTTTAAGATCAAGCACTTTGTTTAAATGCTCTTTATATTCAGCTGGAGTTGAACCATACCAGCTATGAACTTCGACACCATGTGCAGCTAAACCTGCAGCAACATCATCCTGAGTTGAAAGTGGATTACTACCCGCAATTGCTACTTCTGCTCCTAATTGTTTAATTACATAAGCTAAGTAAGCTGTTTTTGCTTCTAGATGTAAACAAATAGCTACTTTCTTGCCAGCCAGAGGCTGAGCAGATTTTTGCTCTGCTAAAATTTGATTTAAAATATCCATTTTATCTGCTACCCACTGAATTTTTTTCCAACCAGATGCTGCTAAACCTGGATTCCTAAGCGTTGACTTCTTAGACATAATTTTCCTCCTTAATATATAATATAAAATAATCATTAAATTTATCCAGCAAAAATATAGTTTAAAATTTACTTTAATTATATTTTATCATAGATTACTTCAATAAAAAGCAATAATTATCAGATAGTTATTTTTTATCTTGACATTTTTAAGTTTAAACTGGCTATTTAAGCATTTTATTTATATAATTATTGATAAATAAGTTAGATTTAATTTCTAATTAGTTTTATTGGTAAATTTAAAATCAAACCGGGGAGGTAAAATATGAAGAAAAAAATTAGTGTAACCATAATTATTTTTTTAATTCTGGTAGTTGGTAGTTATTTTTACTTACAGACAGATAAAAAAGAAAAAATTGTTAAAGAAGAAACTCCAGAAATTGGAATAGAAGTAGGACAACAAGCACCAGATTTTGAACTTTTTAATTTGAGTAATCAGCCAGTTAAGTTGAGCGATTATCGAGGAAAAAAAGTTTTGCTTAATTTCTGGGCCAGCTGGTGTCCTCCTTGCCGTCAAGAAATGCCTGATCTCCAAAAGTTATTTAAAAATAATCAAACTGAGATAAACATAGTTGCAGTCAATATTGGTGAAGATAAAGCAACAGTTTTTGATTATGCTCTCAGCAACAAACTTTCTTTTCCTATTTTATTAGATAGTAATCGGTCAATTAGTCAGCAATATCTAGTCAGAGGGATACCAAGCAGTTATTTTTTAGATGAAAATGGAATTATTATTAATCAAACAGTAGGAGCAATGAGTTATCAAAAAATGACTGAACTTGCTCAATTAGAATAATAAAAAATTAGCCCGGAAAAGATATCTTCTCCGGGCTAAAGTTAATCAATATTTATTAATAAATTTATTTAAGCAAGATCTACTACTACACTATCTACTAGCTTATCATGCCAGGCCTGATTTTTTTCGTCAATTAGAATCCAGATATAACCTAGGCTAAATACTAACCCAGAAATCCATTTACCAACTGTTTCTCTAATTAGCATTCCAAAAAAGTTTAACGGCACTTGAGTTTCCCGTTTAACAACCTGCATCTTTAATAACTTTTTGCCAATAGTCTGACCTTTAGCAAATAAAATTATCTGATAAATAAAAATTACTACCATAACAACAAAAGATAAAATCATTCCTATAATATCATTATTATAACCAATAAAGCTGGTAATTGTTAGTAAAATAAATGGTATAAAATAATCAACCAAAGTTGCCATTAACCTTCTAATTGGTACTGTTAATTGCATAGTTAATCCTCTCCTTGTTAATAAATTTTTAAAATTGAATCTTGTCTTAACTCCTTCCTTTAAATAATAGCAGACGAAAATATACCTAATTATACCAAAAAAAGTTTAAAGTTTAAATATCTTTTTTATGTTTTATAATTTAAAATTGCTTATTTTATAAAATATTAAATCCAAAAAAAGCTGAACTTCTGGGTAGAAGTTCAGCTTTTTAGTAAATTAATATCAAGTCTTAAAATTAAAATAAACTTAATTAACTAAAAAATAAAAAACAAATACTATTCCTAAAATATAAACTAACCAGTGCACATCTTTACCTTTACCAGTAAACAATTTTATAACTGGATATACTATAAAGCCAAGAGCAATTCCATTTGAAATAGAATAAGTGAGCGGCATAGCAGCGATAGTAACAAAGGCAGGTAATATTTCAGTAAAATCATCCCAGTCCAATTTAGTTATATTACCCATCATCATGGTTCCAACAATAATTAAAGCTGGTGCTGTTGCAGCACTTGGAACTATACCAATTAAAGGTTTAAAAAACAAAGATAAGAAAAATAAAATTGCCACTACTATACCAGTTAAACCTGTTCTACCACCTTCAGCAACTCCAGAAGCAGATTCTACATAAGTAGTTACAGTGCTAGTTCCGAATAAAGCGCCACCTGTAGTACCGATTGCATCAGCAAGTAAAGCTTTACTTGCTTTTGGTAAATCACCATTTTCATCAAGGTAGCCGGCTTGCTGACTTACACCAACCAATGTTCCAGCAGTATCAAACATATCAACAAATAAGAATGAAATTAAAACTCCTACCATCCCAAGATCAAGTGCTGAACGTAAATCAAATTTAAATAATACTTCAGACCAATCAGCAAATTTAGGCATAGCAACTACACCATTAAATGATGGAGTAACTCCATTCAGCCAACCGATTGCTGTTGAAATTAGAATTCCCCAGAGAAGAGCACCTTTTACATTTTTAGCATGCAAAACCCCTGTCACTAAAAGTCCCACTAGAGCAATTAAAGCAGGTCCTGATAAAACATCACCAATTGCAACTAAAGTTGCTGGATCATCAATTGCTATCCCGGCATTCTGAAAGCCAATAAAAGCAATAAATAAACCAATTCCGGTACTAATCCCAGTTTTTAAAGCCATTGGAATATTATTAACTATCATTTCTCTAACCGGAGTCACACTTAAAATAATAAAAATTATACCTTCTATTAAAATAACACCTAAAGCTGTCTGCCAGCTAACTCCCATCCCAATTACAACAGAATAAGCAAAAAAAGCATTAAGTCCCATTCCAGAAGCAAGTGCAAAAGGATAATTAGTTAAAAATGCCATTGCTAAAGTACCGAGCACTGCTCCCATAATAGTAGCAATAAAAACGCCATCAAAAGGCATTCCTGCATCACTTAAAATAGTTGGATTAACAAAAATAATATAAGCCATAGTCATAAAAGTTGTAAATCCAGCTATAACTTCAGTCTTAACATCTGTCTTATTTTTCTTTAGCTGAAAAAAATTTTCCATAAAACCATTATTAGAACTCATCAATAATTTCCTCCTTATTTTTTAAATCAAAACAGAATTAAATCAGCTGACAGCTAAAAATAAATCAAATATCTTTTTTTAGTTAGACATTAAAAAAACTCAAAAGATTAAATTCCAGACTATGGGGGAATTTAAATCTCTTGAGTTAAATCTTTAAATCAAGCACAGCAAATTACTAAATTCAGGCAATAAAAAATAGGTCTTTACCTAAATAAGTAATTCAAGCTGAAAGCTACATAAATATACTCCCCTCATAGTTGCCAGTTATCGGTAGGCACTAGAAAGTCGTGAACCATCTTATCACAATTATATGAGGTATTATTTTATTTTAATTTTATATTCTAACTAAATTTCAGAAATAAAATATCAACTTAACTTTAATTCCATATATAATTATAGATAATGTTAGTCAAATTGTCAATATTGTTTTAAACTCTAAGGTTTTTAATATATTTTTTGACCGCTAATTTATCGTAATACCAGCTTTCAATTTATTTTTTTCAATATCTTTTTCAAGCTGCTAGTCTGTTATCTCTATTTCATAATCAGAGCTAATTTCTGCATTAAGAGAATTACTGGCTGAACAATATTTTTCCTGTGATAATTCAATTGCTCTAGCTACCTTTTTATCAGTTAAATTTTTACCTTTTAGCTTATAGTGAATCTTTATTTTAGTAAATCGGCGGGGGATTTCTGCTGCTCTTTCAGCCTCTACTTCAAGTTCAAAACTTTCTAACTCAACTTTCATTTTCTTTAAAATAAGTACAATATCAATACCTGTACAGCCAGCAAGCCCGCTTAACATTACCTCCATAGGACGAGGACCTTTGTTTTGGCCCCCACTTTCTGGATTAGCATCTAACATCAATTTATGACCTGAAGGAAAATTACTATTAAAAGCTAGCCCATCTTCCCAGTTAACATTAATTTGCATTTTCAATTCCTCCACTTAATCTGTTGGTGAGCAATCAGAACAAGGTTTTTTAATTTCACCTTGAATATTACGCTGCCCTCTTTTATGTCGCATTTTTTTGCCACATTTAGGACAATGACCCGGTCTGACAACTCTATAGTCTCCACCTGCAAACTTAATTGCTTTACCACAGGTTAAAGCTTCTGCTGCTTTCTGACGAGCAGATGTTAACACTCGTTGAAAAGTAGGCCGAGATACATTCATTAGGCGAGCTGCTTCCTCCTGTTTTAAACCTTCAACATCTTTTAAACGCAGAGCTTCTACTTCTTCCATTGTTATTTCTACTACTTCCAACTGATGTCCAGGAACTCCAGCTGGTTTAAAAAATTTTATTTCTGGTAATTGCTCTATTAAGCGATCTTTTGTTGGACGAGCCATAGTTTTCACTCCTGTTACCTTATTTAATG
This sequence comes from Halanaerobium salsuginis, assembly GCF_900114545.1. Lineage (GTDB taxonomy): Bacteria > Bacillota > Halanaerobiia > Halanaerobiales > Halanaerobiaceae > Halanaerobium > Halanaerobium salsuginis. The sequence continues at coordinate 68,427 of NZ_FOTI01000008.1, read as the reverse complement.
TTTAGTAAAATACTTATATATACTAATTATACCAAATAAATGCCCAAACAACAAAAGCTTATAATTTCTTTTCTGCTACCATACCTAAAATGGCTACTGCATCTTTAGGACCAGAATAAGGGGGAGCATAAGCTAAATCAAGTTGGAAAAGATCATTAGCAGTTAATTGTTGGCTAATTGCAGTCACCAGAACATCAATTCTCTTATCAGTGCCTGCACCACCAATAACTTCTGCTCCAACAATAACACCTGTCTGCTGATTGAATATACCACGCAGATGAATTTCTTCTCTTCCAGGATAATAGCTAGCATGATTAGGCGCTTTAATCTTAACTGCAGCTGTTTCAATTCCAGCTGATTTAGCTTCTTCTTGAGTTAGTCCAGTTCGAGCAGCAGTTAGATCAAATATTTTAGTTATACTAGTTTTAATTATTCCCTTATGAACAGAATCACCACCAGCTGCATTTTCACCAGCTACTCGTCCCTGTTTATTAGCAGTTGAGCCAAGTGGTACCCAGACCGGTTTATCAATTAATAAATCTAAAGATTCTGCACAGTCACCAGCTGCATAAATATCAGCTAAATTTGTTGCCAATTTTTCGTCCACTGCAATAGCTCCACTTGCTCCAAGCTCTATACCAGCTGTTTCTGCCAGCTGAGAATTAGCTTTAATCCCAATGGAAAGCAGGACTAAATCTGCTGCTATTTCCTTACCTTCAGCTGTAAAAACTTTTTCTACACTTCCACTTCCCATAAAATGATCTACACCATCGCCCAGAATTAAATCAACCCCCTGATCTTTTAAATGTTTTTCTAACAGAGCTGCCATTTCTGAACTAAACTGTGGTAAAACTTGTTCCTGCATTTCTACAACAGTAACTTTAAGCCCCAATTTGCTAAATGCTTCTGCCATTTCTAAGCCAATTAAACCTGCACCAATAATTACAACTTTAGACGTATCAGCTGTCTTGAGCATTGCTTTTATTTTCTCTGCGTTAGCAACTGAGCGCAAGGTGAAAATATTTTCCAGATCTATCCCTGGTAATGGGGGCTTAATAGGCGAAGCACCTGTACTAATAATTAATTTATCATAACTATAACTTCCTGTAGTTGAGTTAGTTAAATCTTGATAATCAATTGTTTTTTGTCCGGGATTAATAGCAGTTACTGTATGTTTCAATTTAACTTCGACTCCATATTTTTCTTTAAATTCTCCAGCTGTATTCATAATCAATTTATCTTTAGTTTCTGTCACCCCAGAAATATAATAAGGCAAACCACAACCAGCATAGGAAATATCAGATCCCTGCTCGAAAATAACTATTTCAGCTTCAGGATTAGTTCTACTTGCTTTTGCAGCAGCACTTGTTCCAGCAGCTACTCCACCAATTATTGCTATTTTCATTATCTACTTCCTCCTTTAAAACTAATTATGATTAATAAAACTAAATTTGACAGGCAGTTTTTTCGACTACTTTAAATAGCGTGTTATTTACTGTACCTTCAGCCGGCTTTGCAATAGCAGCCAAATTAGTAAATGTCTGCTGTAAAGAGGGGCTAATAAATCCAGATGGTAAATAACAGTCTAGCTCAGCTTGAACAAAATCAAAATGACGTATTGCTAATTCAGCTGCTGTTAGTGATTTCAGGGCACAACTTCCTTTAGCACCATCACAATAAACACCACTGGTATCACTAATCAAATTATTAATAGCAGCCTCTATTTTATCTGTTTTATCTGCTAGATAAAGTAAAGCTCCCAGGACACCTGGTGCTGCAGCATAAAACAAACCGCATAAGGCTGACAGCCTACCCAAATATATTTTAGCATAGTGGCCAATTAAATGAGCCAGCATAGTAGCTTTAAAAATTTTTTCTTCACTTAAATCAAAATAATATTGAGCACTATAATAAGTAACCAGAGAAATAAATATACCCTGATTACCACTTCCAGAAGAAGCTAAAGCTGGTGATGGTACCCCGGCCATTCTAGCACCAGTTCCATCAGCTGCTAAGGCAGAAATCTCATTTATTTTACTAAAACCAGGACGCTGACGATATTTCTGACCAACTTGAGGTCCAATTTCCTGCTGACCAGCCTGTGCAATAACTGAATTTAATTTAAACCCATCCTTTAATAATTGCAAATGTTCTTTAGAAAATTCAGTTTCTATTAAATTTATTAGTTCTTTAATTCCCATCTCCTTTAACTGCTGATCTACTCGGGCCAGTTCCTGGCTAGCAGCGGACTGCTGTTCTGCCTGATAAACCAATTCCTCGTCTACTTTTATTTCTACCAAATGATCATGACTGCCTTTAATTAAAGAGCTGACCTGATTATCAGCAGTTATTATAGCCTCCACATAAACTGGCTCTTTATCTTCTAAAACTTCAAATTTTATTTTTTCAATTATTTCTAAGGCAGGTGCTAACTTTGCTTGAAGATCTGCCAATACAGTCAACTTCCTACTACGCGCATTTTTAGCAAAGTAGCCAAGAGCTGCTGCAGTCTTATTACCATAATATTTACTAATACCAGGTAAACCTGTTGACATACCATTTTTATAAACAAATCCATCCAATTTAAGCTTAATTTCCTGCAAATCACCAATGCTGTATTCTGCAGCCGCAGCCACAGCATAGGCAACTGCACCTGGTTCTGTACATCCCTGAGCTAATAGTAATTCATTTTTTGCAAAAAAATCAAGTAATCCTGTCATCTAATCACCTCTAAATTTAGATTCTACTCCTAAATATTCGCTACTTTATATGATCTTATAATTCAAAAGTAATTATTACGCAAATTAAAAACAAATAAATAATTACTAATTAAAAACAGATTAACACTTACTATAGTAATATTCTAGATTCATACTTTACTTCCTGTTAATCAATTAAGTTATTATTTTCTCATTAATAAAATTTATCTTTTAAATTATTTCTTAATTAATCTTAAATTTATTTTCAAAAAAGCTTGACTCATACTATATGTTATGCTATTATATTTAATGCAGTCAACAAATTTTTGTGTGTTTTGCCCTCATCGTCTAGGGGTCTAGGACACCAGGTTTTCATCCTGGCGGCAGGGGTTCGAATCCCCTTGAGGGTGCCAATTTGTAAGTAAGACAGCCATTAGGCTGTCTTTTTTTTATGTTTAAAATTAATTTAATACTTATATTTATGGTAAGTAATAAGCAATTAATTTATAATCATTTGAATAATAAATAGTTTTAAACTGACCAGATAATTCATTGTTTTCTATCTCAGTTAAATTCAAGTCCTGCCAATCATCCTGGTCAACTAAAATAATAGCTTTTTTTCTCTGGCTAAGATACTCAATTAAATTGCTTTCACTACCTAAATCTTTAATCATAAAGTCTGTATAAACTGCCAATGACTCTGGCTGACCATAGCGATAAGCAATTATATTATGCTGACCAAAGCTTTTTTCTAAATTTATTAATTTTTCAGCTAAAGGAACTTTTGTGTACTCTGAGCTAGCGGCTGGAATAATTACTAATGAAAAATTGAGAATAAAAGTCAGGGCTAATCCTATTAACAAGGAGCTTATATAAACCATTTTTTTCTTTTTTAAAATTATAATTAAAATTGGAATGCTTATAATTAAAGCAATCAAAATTGGTTTTAATAGTATATTTAGATTATAACCAGCATAGTTTGCCGGCAGCAAATTAAAAGTAATTAACAGACCAAAAATAGTTAAAATTACTGGAACAATAACAAAATATCTAATTTCAGACTTATTTTTTAGCTCTTTAAATAAATAAGCAGTTAATAAAGCTGCTGCTGGATAAATAGGTAATAAATAAAATAGTAATTTACTACTAAAAAAAGAAAATAAAATTAAAGGAGCTAAAAACCAACTTAAAATAAACTTTAAAGCAGTTGATAACTCTTTCTTTTTAAAACAAAGATAAAACAAAGCTGCTATAAAAAACAAAGACCAGGGTAAAAAAGCAACTGGAAAAGTAACAAAATAATAATAAAATGGTTCAGTATGAATAAAAGAATTAGCAGCTCGTCCAAAGGTCTGCACAATTAATAGCTGATAAGCATAATCTTTACCGCCCACTAATAAAGCAGGTATTAGCCAGAGCAATAATATTCCGAAGAATATAAGCAGACCAGTTTTTAATTTCATATTTTTAAGTTCAGCCAGATTTCTTTCCCAAAATAAAAAAGTAGGTATAATGACTAAAGGCATCAAAAAACCAGCTGGGCCTTTAACAGTTATTGCAAGGGCCATCAAAAAATAAACTAGCAGATAATAATTGGTTTTTTTCTGCTGATAAGCTACATAAAAAAATATTAATGAGCCCCCAATTAAAACTGACATTATCAAATCCATTCTTACCATCACAGCAAAAACAAAAAATAAAATATTAGTAGCTAAAATTAAAGCTGCCAGCAGACCAGTCTGCTGTTCCCAAAACAACTTGCCGAGATAAAAAGTCATTATAATCATGCTTAAAGCTGCTATTAAGCTCGGAAATATCATTGCCAGAGTAGAGTAGTTACCAAATATTTTTTTGCTAAAGTTCAACAGCCAGAAATAGACTGGAGGTTTATCAGGATAAACTTCTCCTCCAAAATGAGGCACAAGATAATTACCTGTTACTGACATCTCCCGAGCTACCTCAACATAACGAAGTTCGTCACGATAGTGTAAATCCCGATTAAGAGCAGAGGGAAGATATAAGATACTACAACAAGCAAATAAAATAACTAGATAAATATAAGTGCGTTTGCGAAAAAATTTAGCTAAATCCAAGTAATTATTCCTCCTCACTATTATAAATTTATTATTTAAGATTATTTTCTTTTTTTTGGTTTTCATTTTCTTGCCTGATTAAATATAAATTACGCAAATAAATAAATGACCCTGTTGACTGGCCAAGAATAAAAACTGGATCCCGGCGGTGAATAGCATAAATTAATAAAATCACACTACCTCCAATACTAAAATACCAGAAAGAGACTGGCACAATGCTTTTCTTTGCCTTCTCAGAAGCCAACCACTGAATTATAAAGCGAATTGAAAACATCGCCTGGCCAGCTAGACCAATTAAAATCCAGACCATAAAATTTATTCCTCCTCAAGTTGATAATTAATTATTCTATTTTTCATCCATCTAACTGCAATAGTATCTAAAATACCACACCAGAGACGATTATTGATTCCATATTTGGAACTTCCGTGTTGGCGTTGGTGATGATTAACTTCAACTTCCTTGACTTGATAGCCAGTCATTTTTGCCAGAGTAGGATAAAATCTGTGCATACCCTGAAAAGGATAAAAATTAGCCTGTACTTCACTTCTAAAAATTTTTAATGGACAGCCAGTATCAGTTATTTCTTCTGCAGTAATTAGATTTCTAGCTCGATTAGCTATTAAGGAAGAAATTTTTTTAACCCAGCTATCATTCCTTTTACTTCTAATTCCGATTACCATATCATAGTCTTTTAAATAAGGAATTAATTTTTTGACATCTGCCGGATCAATCTGTAGATCAGCATCAAGTGTAGCTATGTATTTTGCTTCAGAACTTCTGAATCCAGCTAAAAAAGCGGCAGTCTGACCATTGTTTTCTGTAAAATGAAGTGCCTTTAAATTAGGATGTTTTTTTGCTAATTGATCAATTTGTTCACTGCTGCCATCCTGACTACCATCATCAACATAAACTAATTGACAATTATAATCTAATTCCGCAACAACAGTAATAATTCTGGCTGTTAAAGGTTTTAAATTTTGTAGTTCATTATAAACTGGAACTACAAAAGAAATATCATATTTATATTTATTCATATTCATTTTAATTACCCTCTTTATAATAATTAGTCTAGTCCGATAAATTATTTCTACTCAAAACAGAAAAAACTTTTTTAACAGATATTTTTTAGTTCTCAGTTAAAAGCAGCATTTTATTACTGCCCACCTGATATTGCTTTAACCGAAAATATTGCTGATATATATCTTTAAAAGAACTTTCTTCCCACTTATCAACATCATTAATAATTAGAATTTGCTTACCTGGTTTAGCTAAAAAATATTTAACTTCATTTTCATTTTCAAAAATATAATCATAATAAATACCAGTATAAAAGACAAAACCACTATCATTATTTAGTGAACCCCAGAGACCAATTTCAGCCTGTTTAGTATAAGCTGCCGCTAAATCATTGGCCAAATATCTTTCTGATTTAACCTGGTTTAGAGTCGGTAAGAAAATAGTCTTGAGCATAATAAGTAATATCACCCCAAATAAGACTATAAAACTAAAATTAAACTGAGCTGAACGAAACAGAGTTATAGTAATTAATATTAAAGATGTTATTATGAAAAGATATACTAGAGAATGATAGAAAAATACAAAGCCTGACTGCTGCTGTAAATTAATTTGAAACTGATCTGTAAGGAGATCTGTCCCCTGTAAATATAAATATATTCCTAGAAATAGAAATAAGATAGCCATAATTAAAGTTGGAATAATAATTGATTTATTATTTTTAATTTTACCATTGAAATGAAGTTTAAAAAACCAGGCAATTATAATAGCAGCAAAAGGATACAACTGCATTAAGTAAACTCCTCTTTTACTACCTACTAATGAAAAGACTAAAAAAATCACTAAAAATGAAACTATGGCATAATTAAGTAGGTCTGGTAAATTAGAACGTACCTTATACGAATAATAAAATCCTGGAATTAAAAACAAAGACCAGGGAAGTGCCTGCAGTGGAAAATTAATTAAATAATAATAAAAAGGCTGAGGATGCCCTTGACCACCTGTTGAATAACCAATCAGCTGATCAAAAACTGCTGTTTTTAGATAAGAATATCCAGCAATATGATAGGCTAAATATAACCAGATAATCCCAGGTAAAAATAAAAAGAAAAATGATCCTAACCAGGGAAACTTTTTAAGTCGATAAATATTTTTATGCAAAAAAAGATAGACTATAATTGTTAGCACAGGTAGAATAGAAATTGGACTTTTAATTAAAGTCCCTAATCCCATTAATAAAAATGCTAAATAAGTGGTCCAACGTTTTGACTGATAATTATCTCTATTTCTAAAAAGTAGCAGAGAAGCTAGGGTAGTACAAAAAAGTAATGGTATATCAAGATTAACCTTCATAGCCAACCAGAAAAAATTGATAGTTGTAGCTAAAATAATAAAGCTTAAGATTCCGGTTAAAAAATCAATCTCTTTTCTGACAAAATAAGTTAAAAAAGCAAGTAAAAGTACAGCTATAATTATACCAGGTAATCTCACAGAAGTTACTGAAAATCGGCCTATTAAAAGTCCACTTAAAGCAACTAAATTAAAATAGAGTGGAGGTTTTTCATAATAAGTTCGCTGATTTAATTGAGGAATTATCCAGTTGCCATTTAAGGCTGTTTCTCTAGCTACTTCTGCATAACGAGGTTCATCGGGTGACCAGAGATCATAACTCCAGCTATTCATAAAATATAATAAAAATATAATTACAATTAATGTTCCCAAGATAAGCTTTTGCTGAGTTTTGGTTTTAATTAATTTATCAATTAATTTCACTATTTATTGCCTCCTTTCTTAGTTAATATTGCTTACTAAAATTCAATTAAAAAAATTACGAACTTTTCTTTTTAATTTAACAAATGTTCTACGTCTGGCCCTGGCCCGCTGTAGTTCTTTTTGATAACCCTGCCAGTTTTTACCCGCATATTCTTTTAAAAAAATCTTCTGTTCGTGAGTAGTCAACTTCAAACGCTTAAGATCGGCAATTTTTTCTTTTCTTGCTAGATCAGTTTTAATCCGACCTCTATTTAAATCTATATAGAAAATTTCTGGCTGATTGGAAAAATTTTTAACTAATATATTGCCTGCATGCAGATCATTATGAACTATTCCAGCAGCATGCATTCTTTTTAACTCAGCTGCTAACTGAGGCATTAGTTCTGCTACTTTATAACGCTCAGGATGATCCATTTTTTTGGCAATATCGAGTAAATTAAAATCATAATTAAGATAATCAGTAATATAATAGCTATAAATAATTTCTTTGTTTTCAGCTCTTTTTTCAATTACAGCCAGCGGTTCTGGAGTCAATAGGCCAATTTCTTGCAAAGCGCGTGCAATTTTTAAAGAACGTACTGCTTTTGAATCTAAAAATCTGAATCTTAATTGATCATATTTTTTTTCTAAATGAAACTCCTTTACTGCAATATCTCTTTCTAAAATTGGATCAGTAAAACGACTAATTTTATTCCTTTTATTATAAAGTGTTTCTGCTTGATAATTTCCAGATTTATTCTCACAATGCTCAGCAATGAATTTATCCACCCAGATAGGATCCAAATCTGCCCTAACGATAACTTTAATCTCATCTTTAGTATAATTTATAAAAGAATTATTTTCCAAACTCATCTGCTAACATCCTTAATTTAGTCTATTTTAGTTTAAAAATAATCATTTAAAATCATTAAATTACTTTTAAAAAAGAATAATCAGTCTATAGTAAATTTATATAAATTAATCTGCTAAATAGATATCTTTCAACCAATCAACTTCTCTTTGCAGACCATCAGCAAAAGAACATTCAGGATAATAGTTCAATAATTTTTCTGCTTTAGTGGTGTCTGCTGATGTATGTCTGACATCACCTTTAACCTGATCAAGATAATTAATTTTTGTTTCCTGGCCAGTTAACTCTGCAATCAAATTTAAGGTATCATTAAGTACAATTCCTTTACCAGATCCTCCAATATTTATAATTTCACCTGCTGGTGCCTGCCTGGCAGCTAAAATATTAGCCCTTACTATATCGCCTACATAAGTAAAGTTACGACTCTGGTTGCCATCACCAAAAATGTCAATTTCCTTTCCTTCCAAAAAAGCTTTAATAAAAATATGAAAAGCCATATCAGGTCTTTGTCCTTCCCCATAAACAGTAAAATATCGCAGAGCAACTGTTGGGACTGCGAAGTTTTTATAATATAGATAACAAAGATTTTCAGCTGCCAATTTAGAAACTCCATAAGGTGAAACAGGCTGTAAGCGGTTGCTTTCCTGCATAGGTAATTGATCAGTATCTCCATAGACAGAGGAAGATGACGCATAAACAAACTTTTTTAGCTGTTTACTTGCTTTAGCGGCTTCTAAAAGTTTCTGGGTTAGCAAAACATTATTGCGATTATAAATTTCAAAATCTTTTCCCCAGCTAGAACGAACTCCTGCTTGGGCTGCCTGATGATATATGTAGTCAATATTCTTTAATAAATCGGAAAGATCAATTTCTAATAAATCTGCTTCAATAAATTCAAATTTCTGAGCACTTTGCAGTCCATTTAAATTTCTTTCTTTTAAGCTGCGCTGATAGTAATCAGTAAAGCAATCAACTCCAATTACTTCTTCTCCTTCTGCTAATAATCTTTTAACCAAATTTGAACCAATGAAACCCGCTGCACCTGTAACTAAATGTTTCAATTTATATTTCCTCCTTGATATTTATAATTGATTTTTTCTAGGTATGGATTTTCTTTAATAAATATTTGATCATTCTTTTTATAAATTCTCGCCAGCAGTTCTTGATTAGTTTTTGAAATAAACTTTTTAACCAATGCTGTATTGTCTGAAACTTTCAATAATTCTTCCAGAAAATGCTCAAAAGAAAAATTACGAATTTTTTCTTGCTCTAATGATAATAAAATCTTATGTTGAAATACAGCCAGCGATTTAGCCTTGTACTTAATTATAAGGAACTTTATAAATATTGTCAACATCAATCAAATTCACTTCTGGTTTTGAAGTTTTAGTATTTACAATAAAATTAACTGGGCTAGGGTCTTGATGCCAAAAATTATTTTTTAATAAGTTTTTCCACAGTAAAGCAAATTTTTTTGCAATTATTTCATCATTTTTCAGATTTCCTAAATCAGATTTAATAAAATCTTTAAGCAATAGTCCTTTAGACTCTTTCATAACAAAAATACTATCAAATGACCATAAAGACTTTCTATAAGTCAAAGCAGCTACCGGTTCAAAACTATCTATTCCAGATCTATTTAATAAAATGGTAGTAATAAAGTGTCTGACTGCTTCGGTTGGTCGAAATATATTTTTAATCTTTTTGACAAATTTAACTGGGAAATATTTTTTTAAAAAATAAAATTGGTTTTTATAGTTTAATTTCCAGACTTCTGTTCCTACTTTATCTGCTTTAATCAATTCAAAATTATGTTCTGAATCCTCTTTACTATAAAACAAAAAATTTATAATAATTTTTATTAGCTCAGGTTCAATTTTATTTTGTGAATAAACATTAATTCTATTATTGTATGTTTTTTTAGTAAGCATTTTAAAATTACTCCATTTAAATTATTCATCATAATTTTTTTTCTCAAATATTTTTTCTTCAATATTATCTATCATTTTTTTAAAAGTATATTTTTCAGCAGCAATTTCTGCTGATTTTTTGCCCATTTGGGATCGATCTTTATTTTCAATCATCTTAATTATTTTATTAGCAATATCAGTTGGATTCTTATCTTCAGCTAGATAGCCATTAACACCATCTTCAACAAATTCAGGAATCGTTATTGCTCGAGTTGATACTATTGGCAGACCGGCCATCATTGCTTCTAAAATCACCCAGGGAGAGCCACCTTCATAAATTGCAGTATGAACCATAAAATCAGCCTGTTTTAAAATAGATGGTATATCTTTTCTAAAGCCGGTAAAAATAATCTTGTCTTCTACTCCAAGCTCTTTAGCTCTTTGAATGTATTCATCTTCTTTTCCACCCAACTTACCAACAAATAAAACTTTAAAATTTTGATGCTCCTCTATAATTTCAGGCAGAGCCTCAATTAAATATTGTTGAGCTTTTTGACGACAGAGTCTACCAATATTTACTAATATTAATTCATTATCTTTTATACTGTATTCTTTTCTTATATCTGATTTGATCTCGGGATTTAAAAAATTGTCTTTCTTAACACCTTTATATACTAACTTTTGTTTGCTCTCATCTAAAACACCTTCTGGAATATCTTTCAAATTCATATCTCTAGTAATTTTAGATATCGACATAAAATCCGTAATAAAGTATTTTAAAAACAATCTATTGTAGAACTTATTTTTTATAGGCTTAGCAATTGCTCTGCGATAAATAATCTTTTTTGTTCCTGCCAATTTACCTGAAATTGAACCATATTTAAAATGAGAAGATTGAGCTAAAAATATAGCATCAATATTATTTTTTTTTAGATAATTAACTAAAAAACAAATCCTAAATGGATTTAAAAATGTTCCATCTCCAATATGATCAATTCCGGTAACATTAAATCCTTTTTCAATAGATTTATTATAAAATTTAGAATCATTTTGAGCTAAAATAAATACACGATAATTTCGCTGCTGTAAAGCAGCAGAGGTTTTATAAAACCAGGCTTCTAGCCCCCCCCAACCGCTTCCTGTATTTATAAATAAAATATTTTTTATCATAATAACATCCACCTTAAATTATATTATATATAAAATATGTTTTTTAAAATTAAAGATAATTTATACTTAATAATATTTTTATCTATCTATATCCCGATAAATATCTAACATTTTTTGATAATTTTTCTCTTTACTATAATCTAACATTGTACATCTAGATTTTTTAGAGAATTCATTAAGAATTTTATTATCAATTAGAAATTTAATGTATTTTTTAATATCATGAGTATCATCTGCACTATCTAGAATATATCCATTTTTACCATGATTTATAACATCTGACGCTCCATTACTCTCTGAAGTAATAACCGGTAATCCAGAAGCCATAGCTTCTAGAGTCACATTAGCACAGGGATCATAAATAGAAGGAAAAACAAAAATATCTGCTGCTGCATAATAAGCTTCAACATTTTTTATAGGACCAACAAAAACTGTTCTATCTAGTACTGAAAATTCCGCAGCCAATTTTCTATATCTTTTGATATTACCTCTGCCAACAACCATTAATTTAATCTTTGGTATATCAGGTAATGCTTTAATTATATATTTTAAACCTTTTCTTTTAAAGCCAGTCCCTAAAAACAATATCATAAAATCATCATTAGCAATCTCATGTTTTTTTCTAATTTCTCTGCGATATTCCTCTCGATTACCCGGGTTGAATTTTCCAATATCTACTCCATTATGATTAACAATTATATCTGCTGGTGGAACATGATAATTAGCTATAATTTCATTTTTTACCATCTGTGAAACAGCAACTATTTTTTTATAATTACCCTTCTTAAAATCTTGGGCTTCATAATATCTAGTAAAATAATCTTGTAAAGAAAGTTTATATTCAATTTTCTTTTTTAATTTATAAAGTGGATTTTCTAAACTATTAAAATATTTATCCAGAAAAATTTGGTGACATCCTCCACCAATTCGAATTACATCACCAAAACCAACTCGAGAAAAAGTTTGAATAATATCAAAATCATATTTTTTTAATTCTTTTTTCACATTCTTAGAAAAAGTATATTTATCAATGCCAAGATGCTTACCCCAGGCAGAAACTTGATGAAAGTTGATCTTTTCATCTCTACATTCTGGATCAATACTTGCTGTAAAAACATGAACTTGATGATTGTTTTTAACTAAAAACTTGGATAAACCAACTAAATAACGTTCTGTACCTCCATGAGTAGTATATTTTTTATGTACAAGCGCTACTTTCATTTTTTATTCTCCTAACTAAATAATGTCAATCAATTTGAAACAGATTCAATAAAATCAATAAATTTTTTTCCTCGATTTTTAAAATATAAATTTTTAGCTATTTCCATAATATTATCAGAACAATTGTAAAATAGCTCCTTAGAATCCAATAATTTATTTATTTTTTTAGTTAAATCATCAATATTACCATCTTTATAAAATAAACCACATTTATCTGTTACTACTTCCTTAACCGTTGGTAAATCACTACCAACAACTGGAATACCATGAGAAAAATAATTGAATATTTTAGTGGGACAGGTAAGATATCTACCATGAAAAGTATCTCTGACTGGAACTACTCCTATTTTCACTTTTTTTAAATAATCATCAACTTTACCTCTATCAACCCAACCTGTAATTTCAACCCTATCTTCAATATTAAGATTACGAGCTAAGTTCTCAAATCTTGCTATTCGCTTATCTCTGCCACCAATAATTAATAGCTTTAAGCCTGGATATTCTATCTTTTTAAAAGCTTTAAAAAGATCTTCTACACCTTTATTTTCATAAAGTGATCCTACATAGCCAATATATTGATTTTCCCAAATATCATTAACCCTCTCTAAAGTTCTAATACCATAAGTTATAGTAGCATAATTACTTTCTGGAATATATTTCTGGTATAAATTTTTTATCTGACTTTGATGACATATAATACCATCAAAACTAGGCAAAAATAGCTTCTGATAAATATATTCTTTTTTACGATCATATTCTTGCTTCAAATCTGGATCAAGATAAAAACTATGTGCCTCAAAAAAAATATTTAAGCCATATAATTTTTTTAATAAGAACAAAAATGGCAAAAATTTTACAGTTCTAGTAATTATAGCATCAATTTTTTTATTCTTATTTAACTCTATTATTTTTTTTAAAGCTTGAAAATAAAATTTTGTTGTTTCACTAAAAAAAGTACTATTATCTAATAAATTAATATTAAAATTAGAAATTGGATCTAACGAAAAATAATCACTTAAAACTTCCTCTGGGTCTTTTTTAGTATTTTTAGCAAATATCATCTCTATGTTATTTTTTTTATCACTCTCTGCTATACCATAGCCAGTATAGGTAGAAAAACTTATGCCAGCTTTTTCACCCGGCCAGTCTCGTCCATAAACATATACAATATTCAAAGTGATCTTCTCCTTTAAATTATATTAGATCTCCTTTATCCCAATCAGATAATATCTTAAAAGTCTTATTTTTAATATCAGAAAGCAATATACCACTCTTATTATAACAAGCTAAAAATTCATTATAAAAAAGCTTTCGATCCTGATGAGACAATCTTGCTTTTCCTAGCCCAGCAAGTCCTGAATAACTATGGGCATTAAATTTAGCCAAATTGTTAGTTATGGCCTTTTTAGTTAAGTAGGGAAAATGTCTTATATTATCTACACCAACCAGACAAAGCTTAAATTCAGTAGTAAATTTTAATAAAACACCTGGCAAGTTAGGATCACCATTAATAAAATTATTATTATATAAATCAGCCCATAATTTTGCAACCTGCTTTATTACTTTACTTTTAGTCTTTAAATCATAATTTCCCTGGGCAATAAAGCTCTGCAGATCAGACCCCATAAAATCTTCTGTTATGAATAAACTATCTAGAGTGAAAAAATCATGTCGGTAAGTAACTGCTAAAGCTGGTTTAACAACAGTTATTTTTTTGTCTAATAATTTATTAGTCATTTTAAATGCTCGGCAAGCAGAAGACTTCCGGAAAATATTTTTGACTCTTTTTTTTAATTTGCGATATTTATACTGCTTTAAAAAATAACTCTTCCCATTAATTAAAGCTTTATAAACCTTGCGTTCAGGCTCTGCTTTGACTAATTCAAATCTTTTATCAGGAACTACATCATTTTTTAATAAGGAAATTGCCATTCGTAATAGTTCTTGATCAAAATGGTTATTATAACAATAATTTATTTTATTATTGTAGTAACTAATATTCATCTTAGTTAACTCCTAATTACTGGGGGATTTCTTCTTGCTTTTCACTTAGTTTAACTAAAACAACAGCTAAAGCAACTAAGAACCAGATTGTCCGCCCCACAACAGATTTAGAAAAGTTAGATTCAGTCATCCCTTGAATTAAAAAGGTTCCAATAAATGATGAAAAGGTTCCTAAAATAAATAGCTTAGAAAACTTATCTTCTACATATTTATATCCTGAATAAAGAAATCTTAAAACACTATAAAATAAGTACAATAAAGAACCTAGCCCAATCGCCCCTGTTTCAGCTAAAAAATTTAAAAATGTACTATGTGCATGAGAAAAAGGATGGTCTACATTGGACTGTTCATAGCCAGATTTATAAGCTTGCCTAAAATTATTAATTCCAACCCCATTAATTGGGTTATCTCTAAAAATCATTAAGGAACTTTTCCAGAGACCTAATCTTGTATAATTACTCTTATTGTTTTTTAAATCTGTAATACTCATTATTCTATCATGAATAGCTGCTGGGGCAAATAACATTACAACAAGTAAAACAATCAAAAAAATTGGTATCAGTTTCTTTTTATGTAACCAAAAAGTTATTACAGAACCTCCAACAAACCCCAACCAAGAACCTCGAGATTTATTTAAAGCTAATGTAACTAAAAGTAGTATTAAAGCAAAGCCAGATAAGAAATCACTTTTTAGCCCATTTTCATTAAAAAATAAAAATATCATAATAAAAATACAATATATTAAAAGTAAAGCACCAAAATCTAGTGCCATAAATGTTGAATCAACTCTAGATATTCCTAAGTAAAAATGTTGATAAAAAGTAGCATATATAGATGAAATAATTATTGAAACTATTCCCAGAGCAAACATCTTCTTTATAGTTTTAACAGTCTTTACATTATTAACAACTAAATAAAAAAGTATAATAACTATTAAAATATCTTCTAAGCCCGCTAGACTCATATCAAAATCAAGTGTGCCGATAAAAGACACTAAAATCCCCGAAAAAAGAATTAAAATAGCTTTATTAAAAGGAACTTTAACAAATGAAATCTTCTCTCCTTTAAATTTAACTAAAATTAACTTTATAATCCAGGCTAAAAAAGCTAATCCCATCCCAATACTAGAACCTGCAATTGAAATAGCTGAACTAAACATCATAAACATCAAACTACCAACTATAAAATTATCAATAAAATTAATTTTAACTGAAATAAAAATCTCCCCCTAATTATTATTCCAAAAGCTTTTTTACTTCTTCAATCATTATCTTAAAGGAAAATTTATTTTTAACTAATAATTTTTCCTGTTTACTAAAATACTCTTTTTTTTGACTAAAAATCATTTTTTCAATCTTATCTGCTATATCAACATAATTTTTATTCTCAGCTAAAAATCCAGTTTTATTGTCAATCATTACTTCTTTAACTGAATCAATATTAACAGCAACAATTGGTAGCCCAACTCCCATTGCTTCTAAAATAGTATTAGGACATCCTTCCCAGAGAGCAGTATGAACCAAAAAGTCACTCTGTTCTAAAATATTATAAATATCATCTCTAAAACCGGTTAAGATAAATTTATCATTTAAATCATAATTACTTATTTCTTGTTCTATTGATTCTAACAAAGGACCTGTACCAATAATTAAAACTTTAAAATTATTAGCTTTTTTAGCAAGTAAATCAACTGCTTTTATTAAATATGTATGGCCTTTTTGCTCTGTTAAACGACCCACATTAGCTATAATCGTTGTCTCAGCATTCAAATTAAATTCTTCACGAATATTACTTTGTCGGTTTTCAATTGCTAAATTAACTTTCTTAAAATTAATTCCATTATAAATTATAGTTATTTTATCTTCTTTTAACCATTGTTCAGTATATTTTAAAAGAGAATTCTTTACTGCTAAAGAATTAGCAATTATATCAGTTAAACAATTTTTGAATAAATATTTATTATAAAATCTATTCTTAATAGGAACTGCTAATCCCCGTCGATAAATAACCTTATCTAAATTGGCCAATTTACCAGTTATACCACCAAATTTTAAATCCTGAGACATATTTAAAAACATAATATCAATCTGCTTAGTCTGTAAAAATTTAACAAAACGATATGTTTTAACAAAATTAAGAACTGTAATTCCACTTTTAATGTTTACAGGTTGAACTTCAAGTCCAGCTGCAGCTGATCGCCGGGCCAGCTCAGTATCTCGACCAGTAGCAATATATACATTATATTCAGGATCTTCGGCTAGAGCTTTTGCTGTAGTAAAAGTCCATTTTTCACCACCACCCCAGACAGGGCAGCTATTTAAAAAAACAATATTTTTCATCATTTTTCATCCTTAAGATTATTTAATTCCCATAATTTAGCAGCTTTTAAAAATTGATAGTAAGCAGATAAAACAGACAGAATAAGGCCTTGACTCCCCAATAGAAAACCTTTTTTAAGAATAAATTTTTTAATAAATTCAAGTATAGGTCTGATGAGCAGATATAAAGGGCCAATTTTTTTATTCCGCGCAAACTTCTTAGCAGCATCTAAAGTGGTATACTGATTTATTTTAGCTAAATAACTTGCCAGATCAGAATAAGTATAATGAATAAAATCATTCTGTAAAGCCAAAATAGGTTCCTTAATAATAGGTGACTCATGAACAAGCCCTTGATAGTGATAGCTGCTCTTAAATAAACGAATAGAATAATCAGGATACCAACCACAATATTTAATCCATTTACCAAGAAAATAATTTTTACGAGGTATTTTATAAGCTGGAGCAGCTGGAGATTTAAGTGTTTTAGTTATTTCTAACTGTAAAGCTTCTGTCACTCTTTCATCTGCATCAACCACTAAAACCCAGTCAGTTTTCAGTTTTTTAAGACCAAAATTTCTCTGTTCAGCAAAATTATTAAATTCATGCTGATAAAACTGCACATTATTATAACTAAGGCAGATTTCTTTAGTCTGATCAGTACTAAAAGAATCTATTATAATTATGTTTTTAACCCAGTCAAGACTAGATAAACAGCCAGCAATATTTTTTTCCTCATTATAAGTTAAAACTAAAGCTGTCAAATCAGCCATTAGATCAGCCCCCTGGCTTTTAAACTATCAATTACTAACTCTGAAGTTAACTCTCGCAGACATTTAAAGTGGCCTAAAGGACATTCGTGTTCACCGCAAGGACGACAGTTAAGACCCGTATTTTTTATCACAATATTATCTGCTCTACCCCGGGGGGCATATTTTTTTTCATCAGATGGTCCAAACAAAGTTACAGTTGGTATTCCAACTGCTGCTGCTACATGAACTGGACCTGTATCACCACTAACTATCAACTCAGCCTGTTTTAAAACTGCTGTCAACTCCACTAGAGAAGTCTGTCCAGTTAGATTAAAAAGATATTCTGAATCAGGCAGCTGAGCTAAGATTTGAGCAACTCGCTCCTGATCTCCCGGGCCACCAATAAACAATACTGGCCAGGAATTTTCAATTAGCCAGGCAGCTAGCTCTGTAAAATGTTCTACTGGCCAGCGCTTAGTAGGCCAGCTACCACCTGTATTTAAAGCTATAAATTTTTGCTCCTGATTTAAACCTATCATCTTTAATTTAGCTATTCCAGACTGTAAATATTCTGCTGAAATTTCTAATTGAGGTATATCTGTAATTTGACTGCTAGAATAAACCTGCTCATCACTAAAATGATCAGCTAATTGTTCATTCTGAGTAAGTTTATTTAAAAAGTCAAGATAAGAATCAATCATATGACCATCAATAGTCTGATTAACCTCTTGCTCCAGAAAAATCCCTCTTCCCTGACCACCATAACCAATATTATAATTAGCTGCAATGACTTTTAACAATAATGCAGTCCGCCAGTTACCATGAATATTTAAGCCAAGCTGATAATTATTCATTTTTAATTTCTTAGCAAACTTATAAGAACGTCCTGTATTCCAAGTTTTATTATAACTATAAACATGATCAAGGTTGGGATTAATTCGCATCAATTCAGCGAAATTACTATTTGCCACCAGATCAATCCTGGCTGCCGGAAAAAGCTTCCTTAAACCTGATAAAAATGGATGAGCAAATAATAAGTCCCCTAGATACAAAAGATCAACTACTATTATCCTTTTTACTGCTTCCATATTAACCATTCCTCATTCAGAGTCTGAGCTTCAAATTCAAGTTTGCTTTCATAAAGAATTAAGCTAACTCAAAGTTGCTGCTAAAAAATTCAATTTATTCATTTAGTTTCTTTTTAGCTATTCTGAGCACCTGTTCTACACTAATTGACTTCATACACTGCATATTACGACTGCAGTGATGATCCCAACAACGAATACACTCTAGACTATTATCCTGAATAACAGTGTGCCCTTTACCATAAGGCCCGTGTGTCTCAGGGTCAGTAGGCCCCATTAAAGCGACCACTGGCAGACCAACTGCTGCTGCTAGATGAGTAGGTCCAGTATCTCCTCCAATATAAAGTTGGGCTTTTTCATATAGAGCTGCTAACTCAGGTAAATCAGTTTTGCCAGCTAGATTTGTATAAGCAGACTGATCAGCAGTAAATTTTTTTAAAGCTGTCCGATCAGACCTTGAACCGGTAAAAATGATATAATAACCTGCTGCAATTAACTGCTCTGCTAATCTAAAATAACGATCTAGATACCAATTTTTTGATTCCCAGGTCGTAAAAGGATTAATAATTACTATTTTTTTCTCACTGCTAATTTTTTCACTTTTAAATAATCTGTTTAGTCTACTTTTAATAACAGGAGTTATTTTCAAACCATAATTAACTTCATTTAGGTCAGCTCCCAGAGCAGCTGCCAGATGAAGATTTCTTTCTACCTGATGTAATTTTTTATCAGGTAGAGCAATTTTAGCCTGATAAAATAAAGTGCTCAATTCCCTTCCATCAGCTGGTCCAATTCGTAAAGATGACCTGGAAAGAAAACCACTTAATGCACTTTTAAAAAGCCCATGTAAGTCAAGGTTCAAATCATAATTATTAGATTTCAAATCAGAAAAAAAGCCAAAAAAAGATCTGGCAGTTTTAATAAAGCCCCGCTCTTTTAAATTTTCTCGCCAATATTTGCGCGGCAAGATAATTACCTGATCTAAATATGGATTTAAATTAACAAGTGGATAAGCTTTATCTTCAACCAACCAGTCGATCCTGGCATTAGGAAATTTACAGCGCAGAGCATAAGCTACTGGTAAAGCATGAACAACATCACCAATTGCACTTAACCTTGTCACTAAGATTCTTTCTGGGTTATCATTCAGCATTATCATCTACTCCCTGATCTAATAAGACCTCAATTAATTTTAGATGCCTGGCAACAGAACCGCGATTTTTTGCAATAACTTTTTTAGCTAGCTCTGCCGTTTGCTGACGATAATTATCATCAGCTAACAAATTAAAAGCTGTCTGATAAAAATCAGCCTGATTACTAACTTCAAAAGCAGCTTTTTCTGCTAATAAAAAGTCCCGTTCTTCTTTAAAATTATACATGCTGTTACCAAATAATACAACCCTGCCTAGAGCTGCTGCTTCAATTATATTATGACCGCCCCGTTTAATTAATGACCCACCAACAAAAACAAGTTCCGCATAATAATAAAGTCGGGCCAATTCACCCATAGTATCAATAATTATTACCTGATTTGACTGTCTCTGATCAGTAGGAATAGCTTTTTTCTTTAGTTTAGAGTAAAGTTCTGCTCGCAATCCATAATCTGAGCACAACTGCAGTAGTTCTTCTCTCCTCTCTACATAGCGAGGAGCTAATAATAATTTAAGCTGACTAAACTCAGCAGCTAATTTTTTATAAACAGCTAAAATTATTTCTTCTTCTCCCTGATGAGTACTGCCTGCTACAATTAATTGACTTGCTGCTTTTAAGCCAAGTCTTTTGAACTCAACGGCTATTTCAGCTGTGGTAGGCGAATTTAAACCAAGATCATATTTAAGATTACCATTAATACAAATATGAGATAGCGGTGCACCCAGTTCTGCAATACGACCAGCTGTTTCTTGATTTTGCATGCTAAACACATCAACTTTGGTCAGAGTTTTAGCTACTAAAGGAGCAAGCAATTTATAATTATCAAAAGAATCATCACTAATTCTACCACTAGCCAAAATCAACTTACAATCATTAGCTGCTAAATTTTTAATTAAATTAGGCCAGAGTTCAGTTTCAATCATTATAAATAGATCAGGTTGAAACAGTTTAACTGCTCTTCTTACAATAAAATCGAGATCAAAGGGCAGATAAATAATTAAATCAGCAGTTGAAATTTTTTTTTCTGCCAGACTTTTCCCACTAGCAGTTAATGTAGAAAAAATTATTTTAGCAGCTGGATATTGATCCCTAATTGCAGCTGTCAGCTGTTCTGCAGCAAGAGTTTCCCCCGCTGAAGCAGCCTGAATCCAGATTACTTGCTCGGCGGGAAATAGATCTTTTTGCTGCTCAGTATAAAAAGCAAATCGTTCTTTAATTCCTAAATTATCACCTGAGCTTAAATTTTTAAAATAATAATAGGGTAATAAAATAATCAACAGAAAAAGCAACAATAAATTATATATCAAATACATACTTTACTCCCTCAGATTTCTTGATTAAAATTCAATTTTTAATAAATAAATAGCTTAATTTAATTAAGATATTTTAACTATTTAAACATTTACAGCTGAATTAGTTAAAAGTTTTCCAGCGCCTATGCAGCCACATCCAATTAGCTGGCCGGTCTTTAATTTCAGCTTCAGAAATAGTTAATAAATCCTGCAGTTCTTGTTTTAAATCAGCCTCAGAAAGATTACTTAAACTGTGAGCAGGATAGAATTTAAATTGATGTTCCAGCCAGCCTAATCTTCTTAAAAAGGCAGGTACAATCGGACTACCTGTTTTATTCGCAAATTGAACTGCCCCACTATAAGTTGAAGCTGGTCTGGAAAAAAAATCTAGTTTCCAGCCGCTCTGACGAGCATCTTGATCACCTAAAATAACAACAATTTCATTTTTCTTTAAGGCTTTAAAAACTTGCCTTACTGCGAGTCCTTTTGGAATGATTTTGAGACTGCTATTCTGCCTAATTTGATTAATTTCCCGATCAAAAAAAGAATTATTTTGTTTTCTAGCTATTGCATTAACTTGATAACCCCGGGCAGTTAAAGCAGCTCCTAATAGTTCCCAATTCCCAAAATGAGCGGTATAAATAATAACCCCTTTGCCAGCTGCCAAAGCTTGATCAAGATATTCAGTATCTACAAAAGAAATCAGCTCAAGCAGCTGCTGCTGGCTCAATTTATCCTGCTGTAAAAATTCCATAAAATTATAGCTCAAATTCTGATAAACATCTTTTAATATTTGCTTAGCTGATTTTTCATCTAAATTAAGTGCTCTTTTTAAATTAGCTAAA
This sequence comes from Halanaerobium salsuginis, assembly GCF_900114545.1. Taxonomy (GTDB): domain Bacteria; phylum Bacillota; class Halanaerobiia; order Halanaerobiales; family Halanaerobiaceae; genus Halanaerobium; species Halanaerobium salsuginis. The sequence goes on along the minus strand of NZ_FOTI01000008.1, from coordinate 46,248 downwards.
GCTATTTTTTTGCGTTTTTTTGTCAATAAATAAGCAAGTTTAGCTATTAATTTAGCAAGAAGTTTTATCAAAAAATTAGGCAAGATATTAACTATATATTTAAAAAACTTATAAGCAAAAACACTTAAATAATCCTTAAATTTATTTTTTCCCATTTTTACCCTCTTTTAATAAGTCACTTCAATTAAATTTAATTAATCTTAAGCAATTGATTTATTTATGATCAAAATACTTTGGCACGCAATAAATCTTGAAAATTAAGCATCGCCACAGGCTCGCCAGCTGCTACAACTGGTAAATCATTAATTTCTTTAGCTTCCATTATCTGCAGAGCCTGCGCTGCCAGTTTATCAGCAGTGATAGTTGTCGGATTAACTGTCATATATTTCTTGACTGGCTGATCAATAAAATCAGCTGATTCTTCTAACAGTCTTCTAATATCACCATCTGTAATAATTCCAACTAATTTACCAGCCTGATCAACGACTGAAGTTGAACCCATTCTGCTTTTTGTCATTTCGAAAAGTGCTTCCCTGACTGTAGCAGTGGCAGAATTTACAACTGGATTTTGCTCTCTAATTTTGATTACATCTTTTACCTTAGTTAAAAGCTTTCTGCCCAGAGATCCCCCGGGATGATAAAGAGCAAAGTCTTCTGGGGTAAAACCATAATATGTCGAAAGTGCTATTGCTAGAGCATCGCCCAGAGCAATAGCAGCAGTAGTACTTGCCGTAGGTGCCAAATTATTAGGACATGCTTCAGCTGCTACAGAAGCTTCCAGAATTAAATCAGCCTGTTTAGCTAGTGTAGAATTATTGTCACCAGTTAAAGCAACTAAAGTAACTCCTATCCTACGTAAAGAAGGCAGTAAGTTAATTACTTCTTCGCTTTCTCCACTATTAGAAATTGCAATTACAACATCACCCTGCTTAATCATGCCAAGATCCCCATGTGAACCTTCTCCAGCATGAACAAAAAAAGCAGAAGTACCAGTACTAGAAAAAGTAGCAGCTAGTTTTTGACCAACTAGCCCTGTCTTACCAACCCCAGTAAAAATAACTCTTCCCGTACAATTAATAATTACTTCCATAACCTTTTTAAATTCTGAACCAATCTTTTGCTTTAACTGAGAAACTGCCTGTGCTTCAATTTCTAAAGTATTTCTCGCTTCAACTAAACATTTATTTAATTTATCATCGGCAGTACTGTTTTCTGTTAATTTAGTTTTTTCCATTTTTGTCACCCAATCATCTAAAATTTGTTCGTTAAGCAACTTTAAAATATCTAATTTATTTTCTGACAATCTTTTTGTGCTTGATCAATAATTAGAGCTTGCTTGAGTATTTTTTCCAGACCAGCAAGCGGCAGCATATTTGCCCCATCACTTTTAGCTAAAGCTGGTTCATCATGAACTTCCATAAACAAAGCATCAACTCCAACTGCTAGAGCTGCCCTCATTAGAGGTGGTACATATTCTTTTTCTCCACTAGAACTAGTCCCAGCAGCACCTGGCAGCTGAACAGAATGAGTTGCATCAAAAACAACTGGATAACCAGCTGCATGTAGACGCGGCAAAGAACGCATATCAACAACTAAGTTATTATAGCCAAAAGAGACTCCCCGTTCAGTTAAAAGTATTTTTTTATTACCAGTACTGGCAATTTTATTAGCCACCTGATCAATATCCCAGGGAGCTAAGAATTGTCCTTTCTTAACATTAACAATTTTACCAGTCTTACCAGCTGCCAGCAAAAGATCAGTTTGCCTGGATAGAAAAGCAGGAACCTGAATAATGTCAAGTACTTCTGCTGCTTGGGCTGCCTGTTCTGGCAGATGCACATCAGAAATAATCGGTAAATCTAATTCTGATTTAACCCGGGCCAGTATTTCTAAACCTCTTTCTAAGCCTGGTCCCCGATAAGAATCAATAGAAGATCGATTTGCTTTATCAAAAGAAGCCTTAAACACATATGGAATACCAAGCCGCTCAGTAATTGCTTTAATTTCAGCAGCAATCCGAATTACCCGCTCTTCTTCCTCAATCGCACAGGGACCTGCCAGTAAAACAAAAGGTTTAGATTGATCCCCGAAAACTATCTGCTCATTTAGTCTTACTTTTTTCATAATTAATCACCCTCATTTAAGCTGACTTTCCAATCAATTAATTAATTAAAAAATCGGTCAGTTTAATTATCTTTCATTTAAAGTCTCTTCTTTGCTAATTCTGCTTCAACTAGCTCTATATCAGCTAAACGGTCAACCCCAATTAAAGTTGCAGCTGTAGTAATAGCTTTAATCTTATAGCCATTTTCCAGAGCTCTTAATTGTTCTAGAGATTCTGCTTTTTCCAGTGGAGTTGCTGCTAGACTAGCAAAATCAAGCAAAAAATCACGCCGATAAACATAAAGTCCTATATGCTGATAATATAATTTATCTGAAACTTTAACAGCATTATCTGCTCTATAATATGGAATCGGAGAACGCGAAAAGTAAAGAGCATAATCGTTTTGATCAACTACCACTTTAACAAGATCGGGGTTTTGGGCCTCTAAAAAAGTAATTTCTCGTTTTAAAGTACTCATCATTAGCTCTTGCTCAACTGCAAAAGGCTGTAAAGCAGCCGCAATAGTTGCTGGCTTAATTAAAGGTTCATCACCCTGAATATTAACAATTAAGTCCATTTCCTGTAATCCAGCTGCTGCTTCAGCAATCCGGTCTGTTCCTGTTTGATGTGTACTTGCAGTCATAATTACCTGGCCACCTGCTGCTTTAACTGCTGCTTTAATGCGATCATCGTCTGTAGCAACAAAGACTTGATCAATTAGCTTACACTCTTGAGCTGCTTCCATTACCCTAACAATCATTGCTTTACCAGCAATTTTGGCAAGTGCTTTACCAGGAAAACGGCTAGAATCATAGCGGGCTGGAATTATAGCAGCGGTTTTTAAATTAGTCATTTTTACACCTCAAAATATAATGAATTTAGTTTTTATGCCTGGCTTTTCGAAGAGCTAATTTATTTTTAATAACTTCTATTAATTGAGCAGACTCATTGATCTCCATTGCAATCTGCAGATAATAAAAAGGAAGGTCACCAATCATTTCAGCAAAATCAAATAACTTAACCGCATCTTTCTCAGTTGTTAAAATCAAGTCCGCCTGTGAGGCAGAATATTGATCAAGTAAAGTTAATAAATCTTCCTGCTGATAATTATAATGATCAGCAAAAACTTTATAACTAACTAAACGTGCTCCTGTAATTTCAATACTTTTTTTAAAAGCGGTTGGACTGCCAATTCCTGAAAAAGCAAAAACTTTTTTACCTGCCAGGAAATCAATTGCTTTTTTTTCCTGACCAGCAACTGAAATACATCCTTTTAGCTCAGTTACTGCTGTAAAAACACCATCATTATCAGGACTGTATTCAAGTAATGAATCTTGAATAGCTTTCAATTGATTCCAATCAACATTATCACTGCGAGTAAGCAAAAATAAATCTGCTCTTTTTAAGGCAGTAGCTGGCTCTCTTAAGAATCCAGCCGGCAGTACCTTTGCCTGATCAAATGGTCGCAGTGCATCAATTAATACTATATCAAGATCACGTTCCAGCTGATAATGCTGAAATCCATCATCCAGTAAAATTAAATCAGCTCCTTTTTCTACTGCTAATTTAGCCCCTGCTGCTCGTTCAGCAGAACGAATAAAAATCAGCTCACTATTATTTCTAGCCAGCATAAATAATTCATCACCTGCTTGAGCTGCAGCAGCATAAAGACCTGCCTGATCACTAATTAAAAATGGCTCTACAACTTCTTTTTCAGCTCCATAGCCTCGACTAATAATTGCTATCTGGTAGTCTTTTCCCAATTCTTCAGCTAAAAAGGCAACAAAAGGTGTTTTGCCAGTACCACCAGTTGCCAGATTCCCAATACTAATTACTGGCACCTCTGCTTTTTTTCTCTGCAGAATATTATGCTGATATAGATAGTAGCGTAATTTTGCTAAACAGGAATAAAATAAAGAAAGCAAAAATAACAGCCACTTTAGTACAGCAGCTAGATAACCTGTCTTTTCTCCTCTAATAATTTTTTCAATATATTTCTGTAAATATAGCATTTTATTCCACCACTTATTTTAGACCAGATTTGTTTAAAATATACCTATAAATTAAAAATCAGCTCCAATCAACTAATTCACTGACTAATCAATTGAGCAGCCCGGTCATTAACTTCTTTCATTTTAGACTGGAGAAGTTCTTGCCTGGCTTCCATCTCCATAGCTTCTGGGCAAGAAAACGGAGCTCCAAAGACAAGAGCAGCCCTGCTAAAAGGAAGCGGCAGCATAAAATTATCCCAGCTGGAAAAATTCTTTTTCCAGCTGGCATCAGCACCAACAGGTACAATTAAAGCATCAGCTTTTTCCTGCAAAAAAATAATTCCTCCCTTAACCTGATAAATTGGACCAGTTGGTCCATCTGGAGTAATAGCTGCACTGGCACCATGCTTTAACTTTCTATAGAGAGAAAGCAGAGAACGTGACGCTCCCCGACTGCTTGAACCTCTTACTGTTCTCCAGCCCAATCGTTCCAGAACATCAGCAATATAACTGCCATCTTGACTGAGGCTAGCAAGCGCATAAATTTCTCTAGCCCGCAAAAAATAAGCTGGAAGCCACAACTTACCATGCCAGATTGAAAAAACAAGTGAATGACCAGCTTTTAGATCATCATTAACCTTCTCCCAGCCTTCTACTTGCAGACGTAAACTAATATTAGTCCAGCGCAGTAAATTATAGGCTAGCAGAGGCAGAACCTTATCTTGATTAAAAATATTTTTTATAGACAATAAAGCCTCCTCCTTCGCCAGCTTAGTTTTCGATAAATTGACCCTGATAAAGAGCAGCATATTTACCAGCCTGCTCCAATAATTCAGTATGAGTTCCAGATTCAACAATTTCGCCCTGTTCCATAACAATAATTTTATCTGCATTTCTAATTGTTGATAAGCGGTGAGCAATAATAAATGTAGTCCGATTCTGCATTAAATGATCAAGTGCTTCCTGAACTAGTGCTTCTGATTCAGCATCAAGTGAAGAAGTAGCTTCATCAAGAATTAAAATACGGGGATCTTTAAGGATGGCCCTGGCAATAGAAATTCTCTGCCGCTGTCCTCCCGAAAGTCCAACCCCACGTTCTCCAACTTCAGTTTCATAGCCAGCAGGAAAACTCATAATAAATTGATGAGCATTAGCTGCCCGGGCAGCTGCTTGAATTGCCTGATCATCTGCATTAAGATTTCCGTATGCAATATTATCTTTCAAAGTACCACTAAACAAAATAGTTTCCTGAGGAACAATTCCGATAAAATTACGTAAACTATCTAGCTTGACATCTCTTAGATCATGACCATCGACTCTCATTCTACCTGCAACTGGATCATAAAACCGGGGAATTAAGTCAACCATTGTTGTCTTACCAGCTCCACTATGGCCTACTAAAGCAACAACTTCACCCGGGGAAGCAGTTAAATTAATATTTTTTAAAACATTTTCATTCTTTTTATAAGCAAAGGTTACATTATCATAAACAACTTCACCAGCAACTGAATGTAATTCAATTTTATTTTCATCATCAAAACGCAGATCACTTTCTGTATCCATAATTTCAAAAACTCTTTCAGCAGAAGCAAATAACTGCTGCAGCCGTTTACTTAATTTAGTTAGCGAACGCAGTGGATCACTAATTGTTAACAGTAAAGTAAAAAAGGCAATTAATTCTGAAGGTGTCATTCTCCCCTGCATAACTTCATAGCCTCCATACCATAAAATTGCTGTAAAAGCTATTGCAGCAATAAACTCTACTAACGGAGTCAGAATTGCTCCATACTGAGTTTTTTTCATTTTGGCCCGAAAGTTAGCTTGATTACGGGAGCTAAAACGATCAAATTCATATTCTTCCCTACCAAAAGATTTAACAACTCTAACTGCTGATAAAGTTTCCTGTAATACGTCTGAAACATTAGCAATTTGAATCTGAACTCTCCGACTAACCCGTTTTAACTTTAAATTAAAAGAGCTCATTACATAAGCAATTAAAGGTAAAATTATTAACAAAAAAATTGTCAGGCGATAATTTAAATAAACTAAATAAATAATTCCGCCAATTAAAGTAAAAAACTTATCTACAGTACCTACTGATGCATTAATCATTGACTTTTCCAGCTGAGAAACATCATTTGTCACTCGAGATAAAATATCACCAGTTTTATTCTTACTATAAAAACTCAGCGATAAATTTTGCAAATGACTATAGAGCTGATCTCGCATATCTTTAATTGCCCGTTCCGAAACATAAGAAACAAGATAATTTTGACCATAATAAGCTATCCCTTTAAACAAATAAATAAAAATCATAAATACAGCAATTAAACTCAGCTGGATTATGCCTTCTTTTCCAACCGAAATATCTGAAATAATTGTTTCTAACAAATCCTGAAAAACTTTTACAAAAAAAACCGTTAAAAAGGCATGAACCAGCATGGAAAAAACGCCACCTGCTAGCCTGCCTTTATATGGTAGTATATATGAAAAAACTCTCTTTAAAATTTTGAATTGACTTTCATTATTTTCTTGTGCTGAGTCCATAATAATGTATCCCCATTCCTGAAATTTCATGGTCAACATCAAGCCCAGGAATGCCTAATTTTCCATAAAGTGCTACTGCAAGATGGGGTTCTTTACTGACAATCCCAATTTTAATTCCTGCTCCTGAAATACCAGAAAGCGGTTTATCAAAATCAAGCATGGCCCGTTCTACACAGCGAGTTAAAATTCGCTGATCCTGAACAGATTCAGTAATTACATCTCCTTTAATTGCTGCCCCCAGACAATTTCTCAACACTTTATCTTTTAATTTGGATCCCTTGCCACCAGCTCTAGTAATGACAGCCTTATAACCAACATTCTTATAAGCATCGATAATACTGCCGTCATACTCATCGTTAACCATCGATAATAATATTGCTACTTTCCCAATTGATTGTCCCCCGTCAATTTCTGTAAAATCATCAATTGTAAAATCTGATAAATTCATCAAATCACCTCTTAGTCTTATTCTTCTTGCTTATATCCTTTTAAAAAAGGCTTAAGTAAAAATTGCCTACCACTATTTGCTATTCAACAAAACTATTCTATTTCCTTTTTTAACTCAGGAAAAATAGCCAGTACAAACTCCTTATATCCTGCAACAATTCTCGGCGAAGGTCGATTAACAAGATCCGCTTTAACCTGATAAAGCCTTTTGCTTTTAAATGCAGAAATTTCTCTTAACAATTTATTTTCGCGTAATTTATTAAGATTATAACCACTGCCATTATGATCACTAATAATAAAAACCTCGGGATCAGCAGTTAATAAACTTTCCATATTAAATTGGGGCCAGCCAGAGCCAGCATTTCTGCCAATATTATAGCCGCCAGCCTCAAAAATCATATTATCAATAAAAGTATCTTTACCAGCCGTATAAATCGGATCAGGCCAAATTTGATAAAAAACCCGGGGCCGCGATTTTGTCTTTAATTTCGAAGCAACTAATTTTTTCAACTGCTGATGCTCAGCTGCTAGATTTTCAATCAATAACTCACCTTTTTTTTCAGCTGAACATAATTGAGCTATCTCAGAAATCATTGTCAAAGTAGCTGTTATGCTCTCTGGGTTAAAACCGACATTATTTATTCCCAGCTCTGTTAGACGATTAAGAAAGCTAAGCTTAGTTAACGATTCTGCCAGAACTAAGTCAGGTTCTAAAGCAACAATCTTTTCTATATCTGGTTCAGAAATTCTCCCCACAGAAGTCTTCTGCTTAACCTGTTCAGGAAAATCAGCTGCTGAACTAACAGCAACTATTTTATCTGACAGTCCAAGTGCATAAAGTGTTTCAGTAATTCCTGGCGCTAGTGAAACAATTCTTTCTACTGGTTTCTTTATAACTATTGTGCGTCCTAGATCATCTTGATAACTAAGAGGAAAATCAGCTGCCAGTATGGAATTAACTGCCAGCAAAATAATTATTAAGCTAAAAAACAAACTTTTTTTCAATTGTATTATTCTCCTCCTGCTGAAACTGATTTATTCTGCCAGGGATACTTTCCCTGAATCATCTGACCAAAATCACCAGCTATTTTAGTTATACGCCAGACACCATCAATTTTAGTTAATTTTAGTTGGTCAGTTAAATTATTTTTATATATACCATTTTTATCTCTAAAATCAAATTTATACTTAGCTAAAAATAAAGCTTGCTTTCCATTACTAGAAAGCTGAGTAATTGTTAAATCAGTCAGACTATACACACCTCGACCTGTTTGCTCAGTCTTAGTTGGGTCACTATAAGCCTGCTGCATTTTTTCTATAACATGGCTTTCAGAAATCAACCTATCCATTTGCCCTAAATCTACTTGAGCTGCTTCTTCAACCAGAGTAATATTTTTATCTGCAACAGCCTGGTAAAAATAATTAACTACTTCAGCTGGTGAATTAGCCTTTGTAATAGTTGGGGGTGGTCCTGAAGTTAAACTCCAGATAAAAGTTCCCCCAACAACCAGCAGAAAAAGAATAAATTTCCATTTTTGCCTAAGAAAAAGCTTAGCATTCTCCTGTCTTCTTTTTCGTTTAACAACTTTGCCAACTAGAATATCTTGATTTTCCAACCAGGGATCTAATTCTATCTTCTCATTAAAGCTCTGTAAAATTTCAGTCAACTTAGCCTGAACATCAGCTAAATCTGGCCGAGCTGAAGCTTTACGCCGCAGCAGTATCTGCATAAGATCAGTCAGAGCCTCCGGAAGTTTAGGATTAATTAATTTTAAGTCCAGAATATTTTCCTGTTGAATTTTATTTAAAACCCGAGCTGAATCTTGATCAGCAAAAATAGTCTGCCCACTCAAAAAATAATAAAAATCAGCTGCTAGGTTAAATAAGTAAGCTTCCTGTGTCCAATCGCTGCCCGAGATTATCTCAGGTGGCTTAAAATATTCATCACCCGGCAGATCATAAGTATAAGTACCATAATTTTGTTTTAACTTAAGAAAAGCTTCTGGAAGTAAGTAGAACCGCTGCTGGTCATCAAGCCAGAAATTAGCAGCATTTAACCCCACTGGAAATAATTTCTCTAACAGTTCTTTGTTTTTTAATAAAGGTAAAAGTTTCTCCAGTTCTAAGAGCAGATTATTTAGACTAAATTTGTTCTGTCTTAGAAAAACAGGCAGGGGAGTTAGATTCTTTTTCCCCTGTCTGAGTAAATAATATTCGCCATTTTCCTGAATTACTTTTTGATAGTTAACTATCTGAGCTGGCAGCTGAGCTGGTAATGTATCAATAATTTCTTTAAGTTCATTAACTAAATCAAGTCTGACCCTTGATTTAGGCTTAGTTTGCTCAAATAATTTTTCTTTAATTAATTCACCTTCTAAAAGAGAATAGTTAACATCTGGTCTGGCTTCCGATTCATTTTTTCTATTCTTGTCCATATTTGCTCCCCTAACATTTATAAAAAGTAGAATAAAATAATTATTTATCCTAAAATAAATTCACTACTCCTTATAATTATAATAAAGGATCATAATTAAAATTCAATTAGAAAACAACTACTATCGCAAATTAAAGTATTAAATCCTCTTTATGAGCAGCCGATTGTTCAAACTCATTTTTTTTAGACTCGTAACCATCACGACCAAAAATTCCATAAGTATAATTTTTACCAAGTTCAACTCCTGGCTGATTAAAGGCATTAATATTGAATAATTCGCCAGCAACAGCAGTCTGAAATTCAAAAAAGTAGAATAACTGTCCCAGAGTAAATTCATTTACAGCTGGTACTTTGACAGTTTGATTCATCCGGTTTCTTTTATTTAAAGCTAATTCAGTAGCTTCTTTTTCGGTATTAATTAATTCAGCAAAAGAATGCCCACCCAGATAACCAAGTCCAGCTAAGTCCTGATAGGCAGCAGGAATTTCAAGCTCTTGATTAAAACTCTCTACTTCCAGGAAAGTAATTATTTTATCATAAGGACCTTCCATATATAATTGCGCCTGTGAATGTTGATCTGTAGCTCCAAGTGCCTTAATTGGAGTTGGACCAACATTTACTTTTTCGCCTTCGCGATTAACTTCTTTACCCAGAGATTCTGCCCATAACTGTCGATACCAATCAGCTACATCTTTTAAGCGATCAGAATAAGGCATCATAACTGACATTACTTTTCCTTTTTCATAAGCCAGATAATGCAGAAGACCATTCACTAAAGCTGGATTTTGCCAGAAATCTGACTTACGACAAATTTTATCCATATAAGCTGCTCCAGCTAACAGAGCTTCAATATCAACTCCTGTCATAGCAGCTGACAATAAACCAACCGGAGTTAGTACAGAAAATCTTCCCCCAACATTATCTGGAATAAAGAATTTTTTCATTCCTTCTCGTTCAGCAATTTCAATTAAATAGCCTGAATCTTTACTAGTTGTAGCAATAAAATGTTCGCCAACATTTTCCTCACCAACGGCTTCTGCTACAATTTTACGGGCCAATAAGAACTGACTCATTGTCTCAGCTGTACTTCCTGATTTAGAAATAACATTAAATAATGTTTTGGCAGGATCAAGCTTATCTAGAAGAGCTTTAATTCCCTCTGGATCAACATTATCATTTACAAAAAGACGGGGATAACCATCTCTTACTTCAGTAAACATATTATAATAAGGGTCATTAATAGCAGTCTGTACAGCAATATTACCTAAGGCAGAACCCCCAATTCCTAAAACGACAAAATTATCAAACTTATCTTTCAATTCTGCAGCAGTTGCTTGCAGTTCTTTAACAACTTCTTTCTGCTGATAGGGAAGTTCCATAAAACCCATTTTGCCTTCCGCTTCAGCCTGTAATATATTTTTATGTGCTTGCAGTGCTTTATCTTTAGCTGCTTCTAATTCTTTCCTTGTCAGTCCATGTTCTTCACCAATCATTTCCGCAAAAACATTATTAATATCCAGTTTAATTCTTAAATCATCCTGTGACTGGATTTTCTTATTTGCAGACATAGTATTTCCTCCTTATGTTCTTATATTGCTACTTAGATTAATAATACTATCACAAGTATATATTTTTCAGCCTAATTTTGCAAGATTTTTTACATCTGATCTATGATATTGAGCAAATCTTTTAAACCTTTAAAATAAATACTTTATCTGCTATTATATATCGCTTTTTATAGATATAATTTTATAATTTGTAAATCACTTTACTTTTTTTGTTCAGTTTTAAACATATGATAATTATATTGATACCCCATCAGGGTATTTAGGAGGAGGATAATTTATGTATAAACTTTATTATATTGCTGGAGCAGCAATATTAATTTCTTTTTTAGCAGACCGTCAAAAAACTATTAATGGATTACTAATCGGTTGGAAAAAATTTTCTAAAATATTGGGAACTTATTTAAAATTATTAATCATTTTATCAATTATTTTATTAATATCTGATCAGTTTATCATTAACTATTTAGGAAACCAGGCTCCTTTTATCGGTCTTATCATGGGACTAATTATCGGTTCTATAACTATGATGCCGGGCTTTATTGCTTATCCTCTAGCGGGAATATTAGTAGCTCGTGGTGTTAATTATATGGTTGTTGCTGCTTTTATCACAACTTTAATGTTAGTTGGGGTGGCAACTTTTCCAGTTGAAAAAGAATATTTCGGAGTAAAAGCTACAATATGGCGTAATATTGCAGGTTTTATAATTTCAGCTTTAATTGCCCTGGTTACAGGAATTTTATATGGAGAGGTGTTAATTTAATGTCTAAAAAAATGCAAGATAAAACAAACTATTATTTATTCACTATTTTTGCCGCTTTTATATTTATTTCTTATCTAGTAAATTTTAATATCGGCAAAAAAATAGGAGCAAATTTTATGATTTTTTCTCGCGATATGATTGCAATTCTTCCACCAGCCTTTGTTTTAATCGGTTTATTTGATGTCTGGATTAGCAGGAAAAGCATTGAAAAAAATTTTGGTCACAGTTCAGGATTTAAAAAATATATTTATGCAATTTTATTAGCAGCAACTACTGTTGGAGGAACTTTTGTTGCTTTTCCAGTAGCAAATACTCTCTATCATAAAGGAGCAAACTACTCTGCTATTTTTGTTTATGTTAGCGCTTCTTCTTTAGTTATGATTCCTATGAGTGTCATGGAAGCTTCTATTTTGGGCGTTAAGTTTACTGCAATTAGAATTGGAGTTTCACTGCCTCTGGTAATAATTAGCTCAATTATTCTAGGTGATTTTTTTAGCAAAATTAATTATCAAATTCCAGAAATAGAATAATTTAATTAAAAAAATATATTAAAAAACAGCAGTTAAGAGATTTAAATTTCTTAACTGCTGTTTTATATTTGATCTATAATATTTTAAGAAATTAAAAAAGCCAATCTAGTATCCAACTTAAAATAGTTTATTCGAGATAACTATTCCAGAAAAAGGGCTGCCAACCAGCTTTAAAGTTTTTAACTTCACTACGAATAATGTGCAGACGACTATAATCAAGAATATTAAAATACGGTACTGAGTCCCACATTTCTGTCTCTAATTTTTCCATAATTTGATAACGTTTTTGGTAATTTACTTCCTGTAATAATTCTGCAAAAATCTGATCCATTTGATGTGATTCTTTACTATCCCAATTACTTATCCATTTATTAGTTCCAGTCCAACCCTGATGGATCTGAGGGTCAGGAACTACTTTAATAAAAGGAGAAAGATGAATATTCCATCCAGTTTTTTGGGATCTTTTTTCAACCACAGTTGGCCGATCAAAAAGCTGTAAGTCAACTTTAATTCCTATCTTTTCTAACTGATCTTTAATGGCAATTGCACCCTGCCGTTCCATCTCATTATCTTGACCACTTAAAATAACTAGCGGAGTCCCATCATAATTAGCTTTCTTTAATAATTCTTTTGCTTTTTCTGGATCATAGACTCCATAGATACCCTGACCAGCATTTTCAACATGCCAGGGATTTCCCTTTTCATGTAAAGCTGATTCCAGACGCCAAAACTTAGAATCACCAATCATTGCATACCCAAGTTCTTCAAAATCAAGAGCATAAACAATTGCCTGTCTGGCATATTTATTATTAAAAGGAGGAATACCATTATTAGTAATAAACATTGCCATTCGATCAGGATAAATAATTATATTTTTAATATCAGGATTAGCTTCAAAAAGCTGATATTGATCCCGGGGAACTTCTTCTGCAAACTGGAATTGGCCTGTCTGTACTCCAGAAACTCTTACTTGAGCATCTGGAATAAAATTAAAGACTATCTTATCATAATAGGCAGTTCTTTTACCTGCAAAAAAAGATGCTTCTAATGGACTGGGAGTATAATCATCAAACCTGGTTAGAACGAGCTTTTGATCAGGAATCCACTCAGCAAATTTGTAAGGGCCTGTTCCGACATGTTCTGTAATAACATCAGTTCCAAACTTATCTACTATTTCTTTAGAGCGTACTACAAATTTTTGATTTGAAACTGGTGAAGCCAATAAATTTAAAAATGGAGCATATGGTTCTTTAAATTTAAAGACCAAATTATAATTATCAATTTTCTCGACTTTGTCAAAATAAGGTTCAACCAGCTGCCCGGCATTATTAATTTTTAACCAGCGCTGAAAAGAAGCAATTACATCATCAGCATTCATAGTCTGCCCATTATGCATCATTACATTTTTTCTCAGTTTAACTTTATATTCAAGACCATTTTTTAGAACTTGGTAGCTTTCTGCTAAATGAGGCTGTAATTTTAAATTCTCATCAAACTCAAATAAGCCTTCATAAACATGATTCATCATTGTTGTAATCATTGAATCAGTTGAATTATCACTATCAAGATGAGCAACTGACATCTGAAAAGCAGCATTCATTGTACCACCATAATGCTCCTGATCTTGAGCAAATAAAGCTGTGCTAAAAGCAACTAAAAAAATAATCACCAGTAAACCAACATAGATACTTTTCTTTTTATTTAACATATTTTATCCTCCCTTTTTACTTTTTAAAACTATTTTTCAAATGTGGATCAAGTAAATCACGTAGACCATCACCTAAAAGATTTAAAGATAAAACGGATAAAATAATCATTATTCCAGGAGCAATTATCAGCCAGGGAGCAACCACCATATAATTTCTAGCTTCAGTAATCATAGCTCCCAGGCTAGGAGCAGGTGGCATAATACCTACACCAAGAAAACTAAGTGCAGCTTCATCTAGAATTGCCAGGGCAAAATTAAAAGTAGCCTGAACCATAATTGGAGAAGCAGAATTACGCAAAATATAAGCAGCTATAATCCGGCTATCTCTGGCACCAGCTGCCCGGGCAGATTCTACATAATCTAAGTCTTTAATTGCCACAACAGAACTCCTGACTATCCTTGCCATTTTAGGGAAATACGCAAAAGATAGAGCCAGAATTATATTTAATTTGCCAGCCCCCCAAATAGCAGCCAGGGAGATAGCAATTATGATCCCCGGAAAAGCCATTAAAGCATCTAGAATACGCATAATAAATTTATCGAGTCCAGGATAAAAACCAGCTAAAACACCAACAATTCCACCAGTAAGAACAGTCAGAAAAACTACTGCAAGGCCTACCTCCAGAGAAGCTCGCAAGCCATATAAAATCCGCGTAAAAACATCCCGTCCAAACTGGTCTGTACCCAGAAAATGAACTGCAGATGGCGCTTTGAGCCGATTACGAGCATCATTTCTGACCGGATTATAATTTGTTAATAACGGAGCTGCCAGGCTTAAAAAAAGTAATAAACTCAGGATTATAATTGAAGTTATAATATAAGGATGTTTATATCTACGATATTTTTTAAGCAATTTAGTTCTAGCCCCTTTAATTATAGCGTATTTTAGGATTTAAAAAAGCATAACTTAAGTCAACTAATAAATTTAATATTATATAAATTACTGCTACAAAAATTATACAAGCCTGGATAACCGGTATATCACGCCGCATAATAGCATTTATCGCTAAAAAGCCTGTGCCTGGAATAACAAAAATAGTCTCGACTATCCAGGTTCCTCCTAATAAAACTGCAAAATTATGACCAATCACAGTAATTACAGGCAGCATAGAATTTTTCAAAGCATGCTTAAAAACTATGATTTGACCAGGTAAGCCTTTACTTTTAGCTGTTCTAATATAATCCTGCTTTAAAGTATCAAGCATAGCGCTTCTGGTCATTCTTGCAATTAACCCCGCCTGCATAAAAGCCAGCGTTACCGCAGGAAGAATAATATATTTAAAACTAGCTAATCCAGCCTCAGCAAAGGATTCATAGCCACTAACAGGCAGCCAACGTAATTTAACCGAAAATAAAAACATTAGTATTAAAGCAAGCCAGAAACTAGGAATAGAAATTCCAAATAAAGAAGCTGTAATTGCCAGCTGGTCTAATAATTTACGATGTTTTACAGCTGCCAGAATTCCTAATAAAATACCAGCAGTAACTCCTAAAATTTCTCCTGTTACTGCTATTAAAAAAGTTGGTTTCATTCGCTGAATTAAAATCTGAGCTACTGGAGCATTTAAATAAAGAGAGTCTCCAAGATCACCTCTAATTATTTGCTGCAGCCAGCTAAAAAACCTTACTAAAAGCGGCTGATCAAAGCCAAGACTTTGATTTAAGCGATTAACTTCTTGTTCTGTTGCCATGTTACCTAAAATAACCCGGACTGGATCACCTGGCATTAAATTTGTAATAAAAAAAGCAATTACTGCTACTATCATAATGATTGGAACTAATAACAGTAACCGCTTAATTATATAATTACGCAATCTTTTCACTTCCCAATTATGATTAAATTTACATTTAATTTGTAGCAATAATTGCCTTTATTTAACAAACAAAGTTTTCTTTTTATATTATCACAACTAATTAAATTAATCAATTTAAGCTAATTTAATCAAATTGGAACTAGCCTGGTTAAGCAAGTTAGTTCGCAAAAGCTGCTGCTATTTTTGCTCCTACTTCTGCATTATTTCTAACTAGAGCAATATTAGTTTTTAAACTTTCCCCTGCGGTAATTTCTTTAATTTTATCGAGTAAAAAGGGTGTTATTTCTTTACCACTTACTCCAGCTTGATCTGCCTCTTTTAAAGCTAAATCTATTTTTTCATTAATTATATTAGCTTCAATCTGATCGGCTTCTGGAACTGGATTGGCAATTAAAACTCCTCCTTCAAGTCCAATTTCCCATTTTGAACGAATAATTTCGGCTGCTATTTGTGGATTATCTACCTTATAGTCACAATTAAAGCCACTATGACGGCTGTAGAAAGCAGGAAATTCGGCAGTTTGATAGCCTAAAACTGGCACACCAAAAGTCTCCAACTTTTCTAAAGTTAAACCAAGATCAAGAATTGATTTAGCACCAGCTGCAATAACTGCAACAGAGGTTTTCTTTAATTCTTCCAGATCAGCTGAAATGTCAAAAGTATTTTCTGCTCCCCGATGTACCCCGCCAATACCACCAGTAACAAATATTTTAATGCCAGCTAAATCAGCAGCAATCATTGTCCCTGCAACTGTTGTAGCACCATGCTTTTTAGCAGCAAGTACATATGGCAAATCCCGCCGGCTAACTTTGAGTACATCATCAGATTTGCCAAGAAATTCAACTTCTTTTCTAGTTAGTCCAACTTTTATTTTACCTGAAATAATACCAATTGTAGCAGGCACAGCACCATTTTCGCGAATTATTTCTTCTATTTCCAATGCTGTATCAATATTTTCTGGGTAAGGCATACCATGAGCAATAATTGTCGATTCTAGAGCAACCACCGGTTTGCCAGCTGCTATTGCCTCTTTAACATCGGACTTGATTTCTAGATATTTATTTAAATTTTTCATTAATAAACCCTCCTAAATAATGTAATCAATCTTTTTTAAATAATTTTTGCTGCCAGTTTAACTTAATTTATTTTATTGGCAGCCTAATTCTAAATTTGCTAGCTCTGGACTGCAGGTCTGCTTACTTTTAATAGTTATCGCAGCTGCTTTTATGCCTAATTTTATTGCTGATTCAACAGCCAAGCCTTCATTTAATCCAGCTGCAAAAGCAGCAGTTAATGCATCTCCTGCCCCAGTTGTCTCTCCAATATCTGTTTTCTTAACTACTTCAGCTGGAAAATGTTTGCTTACTGCTCTATCTTGCTCTCTATTAAAATAATATGCCCCCTGGTTACCAGCACTGACTATCATTGCAGGCAGATCATTTTGCTGCTGATAAATATTAAATATTCTTGTTACTCTTTCAGTTATAGTCAGAGGGTCAGGATAATCTGCTTCTGACAGAGTTTTAATGGCCAACAATACTTCAATTTCAACTAGATTAGCCCGCAAGTAATCTAATTGATCCAGCCTATTTTTTAATTTCAAACTTTTTTCAAGTGAAACTGTATCAGCAATTTTTATCATATTTTGAGCAAAAGTTAGTTCAAATAAAAAATCAATTGCTGTTTGATCTAAATTAGTATCAAAAATTAATAGAGCAGCATTTTCTATTATTTTTCTTTTTTTAGTTAAGTAACATTGATCTATTTCTTTTAAAATTCTCATATCATTAACAGCCCCAAGCAGTTCACCATTATCATCAAGATGTGCTAGATAAATTCCAGTTTTATTATCTGGAGCTGCAGTAATTTTCAATTGACTAAGATCAACACCAGCTGCTTCAGTCTCCATCTGAAGTTTACGCCCGAAATGATCATCACCAACAACTGATAAAAGCAAGACATCCTGATCTAAGAGAGCCAGATTTTCGGCAATATTACGGCCAACTCCGCCCAAACTTTCTTCTATCCAGCCTGGACTTGAAGTTCCACTAATATAATTTGGACTATAACCTTTAATATCAAGATTTGCTCCCCCAACCACAACTATCTTTTTCTCTGGCGCAGTAATATAGCCTTTACCAAGTAGGTAGCCTTTAGTGCTTAAATGATGGATATAAGTTCCCACAGCTGATTCTGAAATTTTTAGCTTAGCTGCAATTTCATCTCGTTTAATTAAAGCATCATTTTTAATCAGCTCTAAAACTTCTTTTTCCCGTTCAGTTAGATTATCTATTAGTGCCACCGCCTTTCTTTTAAATTTTTGTTTATTCATTTAAATTATTGTTTAAATAGATTCTAACAGATTTCTGCTGATTTGTAAATAGTTCTGGCAAAAAAAAGCCGCCCAGAGGGCGGCAATTAATTTTGCTATGTTAATTCTAAAATGAAATTCAACTCTAAAGTAAGTTAAATTTATGCTTCAACTTCAATTTCTTTGAAGCCTTCCCAATGTCCATGCAGATTACAGAAAGCATAAACACGGAGCTTACAGGATTCTTCTAATTTCACATTTAAAGTAGCTTCTGCTTTCATGTCAGGAGTAAAATCTACTCTAGCAAGATTTGCATAGTCAGCATACAGGTCAAAATACTGAATATAGTGATCTGTACCCATTGGATGAGTAATTTCTTTGCCAAAAGTAACTGTTACTTCAAAGTACTCACCTTTTTTTACTTTATCAGGTGCCTGAATATAAGGAACATGTTTCTTTTCTAAAGCTGTCTTATCTTCACCAGTGTGTTCCAGTTTCTTAAGATCATAATAACCCATTTTAAATTCCTCCTTTAAGATTTTAAAACTACTTATTAATTTATTAACAAATTTAACCGGCTAAAAATTAACCAGTTAAAAACTTATTAACTAACTTTTTTAAATTTATTTTAACATTATTAAAAAAGACTTTTGAGTTAAATAATTATTTTCTAAAAATATGAAATTTCTCTTTAGGCCGTCCACAAACCGGACATTTTTCAGGTGTATCATCAATTACTGTATGACCACAAACTTCACAGATACTAACAAATTCTATATCAATATCCTCACCTTGATCAACTTTTTCTTTAGCTTCACGGTACAATTTAGCATGAATTTGTTCTGCTTCCAATGAATAATGGAAAGACCGAACCGCATCTGATTCACCTTGTTCTTTAGCAACTAAACTATATGTAGGATACATTTGCTCAACTTCAAATTCTTCTCCTGCAATAGCGCCAACCAGATTTTCAGAAGTTGTTCCAAGACCAAATTCTCCTCCAGAAGCAACTAAAAAGTCACCATCAACATTTTCGTGGGCTGTAAAGTGATTACCAGCATGAACTTCTTCTGCATAAGCAATAGCTTCGAATAACAGAGCTACATTTTCAAAGCCTTCTTCTGCTGCTTTTTTACCCCAAACTTTATAACGCTGGTAAGCCATACTTTCGCCACCATAAGCAGAACGTAGATTTTGAGCTGTCATATCATTTTTAACCATTTTTTCTACCTCCAGTTATTAATAATTATTACTGTTAATAGTATAGCACCTTCTCATCAAAACTGTCAAGAATAGATCCTAATAAATCTAAAAAAGCAGAGTATCCTTACTTACATAGTATATATTTCTCGTTTAACTAAAGATATCCTGCTTTTTTTAAAAATAAAAGCTATTTCTAATTTAAATTTAATCTAATAACACTTACTATTTGCTTTTTCTAAGTCTCATTTTTTCATTTAAAATCTTTTTACGTAATCTAATTGCCTGAGGAGTAATTTCTACTAATTCATCATCATTAATAAATTCCAGAGCCATCTCTAAAGTGAATTTCTTAGCTGGAGCAAGATTAATTGCATCATCAGATCCAGAAGCCCGCACATTGGTCAATTTTTTATTTTTACAGGCATTAACAGTTAAATCATTATCGCGATTATGCAAACCGATAATCATTCCTT
Source organism: Halanaerobium salsuginis (assembly GCF_900114545.1). GTDB lineage: Bacteria > Bacillota > Halanaerobiia > Halanaerobiales > Halanaerobiaceae > Halanaerobium > Halanaerobium salsuginis. The sequence continues at coordinate 26,358 of NZ_FOTI01000008.1, read as the reverse complement.
CGTAAACTTTTGTTCCTGGTTCAATAAACATCTGACCTCTATCTTCCAGATTAGATAGAGCATAACCCATAGCTGTTCCCTGCTGATTAGAAATTAAAACTCCATTCTGACGCTGAGGAACTTCACCTTTAAATGGCTCGTAACTGGCAAAAGATCTAATTAAAGTACCTTCACCACTTGTATCATTAATAAATTCGCTACGGAACCCAATTAATCCTCTGGTTGGCACCAAATATTCTAAATGGACATAGTCAGCATCGGGCAGCATAGCCTGCATAATACCTTTACGTTGATTCAATTTATTAATTATTGTTCCTGAATATTTTTCTGGCAACTCAATCATAACTTTTTCAATTGGCTCATATTTTTTCCCATCAATTTCTTTCATCAGCACTTCGGGTTTAGAAACAGAAACTTCATAACCCTCTCGCCGCATATTTTCTAATAAAATTGAAAGATGAAGCTCTCCTCTTCCTGAAACTTTAAAAGCCTCTGTATTTTCAGCTTTTTCAACTCGCAGGCCAACATTAACCTCTAATTCTCTTTCTAATCTTGCCTTAAGATGCCTGGTAGTTAAATACTGACCTTCTTGTCCAGCAAAAGGAGAATCATTAACCAGAAAATACATCGCCAGAGTTGGCTCAGCAATCTCGATCATCGGCATTGGATTAACCTTACCGGAATCACAAATTGTTTCTCCAATTGAGATATCAGGAATACCAGCTATTGAGACAATTTCTCCACTGTAGGCAGTTTCTACGGCATTTTGATTAAGTCCTTCATAAACAGAGAGCTTGCTTATTTTTGCTTTTTCAACTGTACCATCTCGTTTAGAAACTTCTACCTGCTGTCCATCTTTAACAGTTCCTTGATAAACACGACCAATTCCAATTCTACCTAAATAATCATCATAGGCCAGATCATAAACCTGCAGCTGAAGTGGTTTTTCATCCAGATCAGGATAACTGGGTACATTTTTAATAATAGTTTCAAAAAGAGGAGTTAAATCCTTACTTTTACCATCTAAATCATAAAAAGCTTTACCGTTAACTGCTACTCCATAAATAACAGGAAATTCCAGCTGTTCATCACTGGCATCAAGATCAATAAATAAATCTAAAATTTCATCCCGAACTTCTTCTGCCCGCTGATTATTTTTATCTATTTTATTGATAAATACAATTGGTTTAATTCCTTTTTCCAGTGACTTTTTAAGCACAAATCTAGTCTGGGGCATAGGACCTTCGGCGGCATCTACAATTAGAATAGCCGAATCAACTGCCTTTATTACTCGCTCAACTTCCGAAGAAAAATCAGCATGACCTGGTGTATCAACAATATTAATTTTAACACCATTATGCTCAATAGCACAGTTTTTAGAATAGATAGTAATCCCTCTTTCTCGCTCAAGATCATTACTATCCATTACACAATCAACAACTTCTTGATTTTCTCTAAAAACACCACTCTGATTCAAAAACGCATCTACCAGAGTTGACTTTCCAGCATCAACATGAGCTATAACAGCTAAATTAATTATTTCTTTCTTTTCCACTTTAAAAATCCTTTCTCTTATAAAGTCAACTTAACTTCCTTATTTTTAAATTTATTATTTAAATTTTAGTTATGGTCACAATCACAATTAATTATCTCAAATTATAATTTCTAAATTAATTAATAATTATAATTCTAATTGGGACACACTAAAACTAGCTATAATTTCTTAAATAATCAAAAAAGCCCTGACTACTTAAAAAGCAATCAGGGCTTTCAATTCTATTATAAAACTTATTTATTTGCTTTATAATTTAACGATATTAGCAGCTTGAGGGCCACGGTCGCCTTCTACGATTTCGAATTCCACTTCTTCGCCTTCTTCAAGGTTTTTGAATCCATCTTCTTGAATAGCTGAGAAATGTGCGAACACGTCGTCTCCATCTTCTCTTTCAATAAAGCCAAAACCTTTTTTGCCATCAAACCACTTAACTGTTCCTGTGTAAATCATTAAATAATTCCTCCTATTTTTCACAATGGAAATGTTACTTGTTTTTTGTTTTCCATCTCATATAGTGTAGCACTAATATTTACTTATGTCAACAGTTATTTTAAAATAACTTTAATTTTTTCCAAAAAAGTATTGAAAACTAATTTTTTCTACCTAATTTGAATATCAACAGCTAAAAATTAAACCCCCACTTATTTAGCAAAGTGAAGGTTTAATAGAACATATTTAATTAATAGTAATAATTTATTATTTAATATCTGTTATCACTTAAACACATCTTTATTTTCTCAGCAACAACTACTGCCATCTTATCTTTACCAGCCTGCAGATATTGCCGTGGATCATTAGCTTCTGGATTAGAAGTAAAATATTTTTTAACCCCAGCAGCAAAAGGTATTTTCAATTCTGTTGCAATATTAACTTTAGTAATTCCTAGTTTAATACTCTGCTGAACATCTGCTTTACTAATCCCTGAAGCTCCATGTAAAACAAGTGGAATAGAAACTCTCTTTCTAATTGCCTGCAGACGATCAAAATCTAATTTAGGTTCATAATCATACAAACCATGGGCAGTCCCAATTGCTACTGCCAGTGAATCAATTCCAGTTTGCTGAACAAAGTTAACTGCCTGATCAGGGTCAGTATATTTAGAATCAGCTTCAGCCACCTGGTGATCATCTTCTCGCCCAGCAAGTGCCCCAAGTTCCGCTTCAACAGTTACTGTTCGGGGCCAGGCATAAGCGACAATTTCTTTAACTCGACGTACATTTTCAGCAAAATCATACTCTGAAGCATCTATCATTACTGATTTTGTACCTAAATCAATTGATTCTTTAATCTGATTAAAATCTTTATGATGATCAAGATGCAGAGCAATTGGAATTTGATATTTAGCTGCTGCTGTTTCAGCAATACTTTGTATATAATCTCTCCCAGAAAATTTAAAGGTTCCTGGAGTTGCTGCCAGAATAACAGGTGACCTTAATTTTGCTGCTGTTTCAACAACTACCTTTAGTGTTTCGAGATTATGAATATTAAAAGCAGGGACAGCATAATGCCTTTTTTGAGCATCAAGCAGCATATTTTTTGTATTTATTAACATTGTATTCACCTCAGTTGAGATTCAATAAATTAATTTTTATTCAGCCAAATTTAAATTGTTAGCTATAATAGTAGCTTAATGATTAGTCAAAACATCAATTACTTCTGTTTTATTTTGAGCAGCCATTAATTTTTCCCTGAAATCAGCATGAACTAAATTACGAGAAAGCTGAGCCAGCAGCTTGAGATGCTGATCATGAGAATTTTCTGGTACAGTGATCAGAAAAAACAAATAACTTAGTTTTTCATCCATCGATTGATAATCAATTCCAGACTGAGAACGTCCAAAAATAACAGCTGGCTTTTTCACTGCTGAACTCTTGACATGGGGAATTGCTACTCCCTTGCCTACTCCAGTAGTACCTTTAGCTTCTCGCTCCAGAGCAGCAGTAATTATCTGCTGCTGATCAGTAATTACTCCTGCAGCTGCTGCAACTGCTGCTAATTCTTCTATAACAGCTTGTTTACTCTGACTTTTTAAATTAAGTTTGATTAATTCTTCATTAATAAATTCATTTATTTCCATCTTTATACACCTTTTCATTCTTTTTTATTTTAATTTCTATTTGGCAGTTAGCTTCCGATTGCTGTGCTTACGATAAAAACCATAGAGCAGAGCTCCAACTAAAGAACCTAATAAAATAGTTCCTACCCACAAAAATGGCTTATTAACCAACGGCAAGATTAAAAATCCACCATGAGGAGCTGGTACTTCAATTTGCAGCATATAAGTTAAAACTGCAGAAATAGAGGACCCAATCATTAAAATTGGAATAACAACTAGAGGATTTTGAGCAGCAAATGGTATTGCTCCCTCAGTTATATGGGTTGAGCCTAAAATATAGTTAACTAATCCGTTAGCTTTTTCTTCTTCAGTAAATTCTTTTCTAAAAATAGTGGTAGCCAGAGCTGTTAGAAGTGGTGGTGTAATACAGGCAGCAGAAACACCAGCCATAAACTCATAATTACCTTCTCCTAAAAGCATTGTACCTGTAATATAAGCCGCTTTATTGACAGGTCCTCCCATATCAAAAGCACTCATACAACCAATTACTATTCCTAAAATAATTGGATTAGCAGTCTGAATAGCCTCTAACTGGGCTTTTAAAGCCTGATTAGCAGCAGAAACCGGTGCTCCCAGAAGATACATTAAAGTTCCAGAAATAAAAATTCCAATCAGGGGTAATAAAAAGATTGATTTTAAACCTTCGAGCTGTTTAGGAAAATTAGCCATTAATTTTTTACAATAAGCCATTAAATAACCAGCAAAAAATCCGATTAGAATTCCACCTAAATAACCAGCCCCAGTATCTCGAGCTACAACTCCTCCTACAAAACCAGCAGCTAAACCAGCTTTATCAGCAATTGAAAAAGCAATATAACCTGCTAGAATTGGTACCATCAAACCAAAAGCTGTGCCACCTAATTGATTTAACATTGCTGCAATAGCATTATATTGGTCACTATTGGGATCAGCCGAATGAATTCCCCAGAGAAAAGAAACAGCTATTAAAATTCCGCCTCCAACTACAAAAGGTAGCATCTTGGAAACTCCATTCATCAAATGTTTATAAATCTGTCTTCCAATTGAAGCATTTGCTGCCTTTTCTGGTTGGGACTGTTTAACCCCCTGTCTTATTTCTGCTTCACCAGCTAAAATTTGTTCAATTAATTCCTCAGGACGATGAATACCATCTTGAACCGAGGTATCAATAACAGCTTTACCATTAAAACGATCAAGATTAACATCAACATCAGCAGCGACAATTACTCCCTCTGCTGCTTCAATTTCAGCTGCAGTTAATCTGTTTTCTACACCAGAAGCTCCATTAGTCTCTACCTTAATTTCAACCTCAAGTTTTTTGGCTGCTTCCTGTAAAGATTCCTGAGCCATATAAGTATGTGCAATACCAGTTGGACAACCAGTAACAGCTACAATTTTTTTCATTTATTTAACCTCCTTGATTTGCAAAACTTCTAAGTATTCTTCCACTTTTTTTAATTCGCCTCTACCAGCTGATTCAGCGACATTAGCCCCTGTAGCTGAAGCTTGTTTTAAAGCTAATTCTAAATTATCAGGCTGATAAATCCATTCTGATAAAAAAGCAGCTAGAGCAGAGTCTCCCGCACAGGCTGAACTGCAAAGTTCGATCTCCGGAGCATTACAATAATAAATTTTTTTCCTATTTGAAAAATAAAGCCCTTTTTCTCCCATTGTTAAAAGAATATTTCTAGCACCAAGCTTATGGATCTCTTGTAAAGAGGCTTTAATCTCTGCTTCAGTACTTGTAGCAAGAGAAAATATCTGGTTAACTTCATCATCATTAGGTTTAATTAAAAGTGGCTGATAGTTCAATAAGTCTTTTAGTTTGCTGGAACTAATATCGAGAATAACCTCAATTCTATTTTTTTGACATATTTCTAAAATTTCGTTATAATAACTTTCTTTAATTCCTTTTGGTAAACTGCCGCTTATAACAAGATATTGACAGTCATCGAGATTATTTAATAAATCAAGAAATTCCAGCTGTTTTTTTCGGCTAACAAAAGAGCCCTTATTAACAATCTTATACTCATCTTTTCCATCATTGAGGAAAATATTGATTCTGGTAGCTTCTTCTACTAAAACCGCTTTATTAGGAATATCTTTAGCAGCAAGTTCATCTAAAATGAATTTACCTGAAAAACCTCCAAAAAATCCTAACACTGTCGATTGAACATTAAAATGTTTTAAAATTAGTGAAACATTAACTCCTTTTCCGTTTTCAGAATAACTAGTAGATTTAGTCCTATTAACTACTCCTGGTCTAATTTTATTACTTTCTATATTCATATCAATAGCTGGATTAGTTGTTAATGTGTAAATCATTGCTTCCCCCCTCTCAGCTCATTTTCAGTATATAATAAGAGGCTGAAAATGTCTTTCCAGTTTCTGAAAAGATTTTCAGCCTCAATTAGTTAATAACTATATTCAAATGAGTTTTATTTATTTTCTTCAGCCTGAACTAAGTAATCAACAACAATTCGAGAAATAGTATATAGTGGAAGTCGGGAACTTACTTCAAAATTTTTAATTGAATGATGCTCATGTTTGTAACCCTGCAAAAAAACATTTGATAATTCTTTTAAAGGAGTATTTTCAGCACAACAGCAGCTAATTACCCGGGCATCAATTGAAACTGCATTTTCTGCTGCTATTAATAATGATTCTGTTTGACCATAAAGCGAAAAAATATAAATTAAATCCTGAGGATGAAGATTTTCACCAGTTAAGCTCTTAATAATATTGGGATCAGCAATCTGAAATGTATTAAAACCAAGGAGCTGCAGTTTAAGTGAAAATTCCCGGGCCACCAGCTCAGATAAGCCGCGTGCAATAACATAGATTTTACGTGAATTTCTAATAATATCTACTGCCTCTAAAATATTAGCTAAAGACAAATATTCAATTGTATTTGAAATTTCTAGCAAAGACTTCTCGCGAGCATCATTTAGAGGTTTTGATTTTTCTTTATTGTTTAATCTCTCTGAAATTAAATATCGCAGTTCTGAGAAACCAGCCAGCTGACATTTTTTTACTGCCCGTGAAACACTGGCTGGTGAAGTATAAGTTTCTTCGGCTAGATCTATAATAGACATTCCTGGTATCTTTTGATAATTTTCGTTGATATAATTAATGATCTGCTTTTCTGTATTGGTAAGTTCAGCCAGCAGTTCTTTATTTAACTTAATGATCATAGCAACCTCCTTTTAAACATTTTTAATAACTTACAGGCTTATTATAGCATAAAAAAAAACAGGTTTTAAAACCTGTTTTTCAGATAGCCACAGCTTAAATGGTCCGCACAATCGGGACTGCCAGGTCTGCACTCAACTAAAGAGTCTGGTAAACCAGCCGGCTGATTACTATGTGACTTCAGATTTTTTAAAATATTAATTAATTTATCAATTTCTTTTTTATCTCCATAAGCTTCAAGAACTGAGCTACCAGCAGCACTGCCAATTCCACCTGCTCCAATTGCATAACAGTTAACTTCTGCCAGGAGCTTAACTGCCTCAAGCTCTGTAATCAAATGACCAGGCAGTAAAATCAATCCAACTGCCATTCCCCAGGCTAAATCTATGTTTTCTCTATTAATTTGATCAGTCAGCTGCCTTAAATTACCTGGAATTAACTTTTCAAGACCAGCTGTAATTAAACAATTAACGTTTCTATTACGCCAATAAACAATTGATCTACCTGCTTTACCCCCACCAGAGCTACCAGCCATTAAAGCTGCCTGTCCTCTAGCATCAATAGCATTAGCTCCACAAATTACCAGGTCGTCTGGCCCAAGTGTTTGCGAAATAGTTAAAATTTCTGGATCAACACTAACTATATTTCCTTTTTCAACTAAAATACTATGCGGAAGATTACTTTTTTTAGCAGCAGCAGTAGTTCCCCGGGCTGTAATTCGGCCTGAAATTCGCAGCGGATAATCATAAAGCAGTTCAGTTAATCTAGAAACTGTTGTACCACCTTTAAAAAGTATCTTACCAGCTTTAACTGCCTGCTTAAACACACTATGTTTGCTAACTGCGATAACAATTAACTCTTTAGCCTGTTCAACAGTTAAGGTAAATTGAATTCTTTTTTTGACCATTTCAAGTTACTCCATTCAGTTTGAATTTACTAATGATTTTTTCATAAACAGGATACATATCTTTTTCTGTGGAATAATTTCTGATTTCAGATAGAGGTATCCATTTTACGCCTTTATTTTCATCAGGCTTAATTTGCAGCTTATCTTTTTCTGCCGCTTGCAATAAATAACTTAAATTTAGATGCAGATGACCAGCAACAAAATTGTTATTTTTACAATGGGCAAAAACAGGCAGCAGATCGAGAGCATAAATTTCTCGACTCAAAGCCCTAATATTTTTAACTCCTGTTTCTTCTATCAACTCTTGTCTAGCAACCTGAAATAAATTATCATTTCCATCAGCATGACCACCTGTCCAGGCCCAGGAGTCATAAATATTATGATAAACCATTAATGTCTTATCTTTATTTTCATTTAGAGTAAAAGCAGAAGCAGTTAGATGGGCAACTTCATTTTCTCTAGTTAGCAAATCCGGAAAAATTTCAAAACAATCTAAGATTACCCTTTGAGCTGCTGCCTCCTGTTCATTAAAAGGGTGATAATTTTTAATTTGTTTTACCAAATTCATAATTTAACCTCACCTTTACTTTAGACCCATTCTCATTTTAACCTGATTCAATGTCTGGACTGCTATAGTCTGAGCACGCTCACGACCTTCATTCAATACCTTTGTTAAATAATCTTCTGCCTCCATTAACTGCTGATATTTATTTTGGATAGGACGCAAAGTTTCTACCACAACCTCAACCAGGTCTTGCTTTAATTTACCATATCCCGAGCCAGCAAAATGATTTTCGATCTCTGTTCGACTTTCTCCAGTTAGAGCTTCATATAAAACCAGCATATTTTTTACACCAGGTGAAGCATATTCAAATCTAGTCTCCCGGTCAGAATCAGTTGTTGCTTTCATAATAGTATTTTTAATTTTAGCTGGCGAATCAAGTAACCCAATTGCATGTCGATCAGAAACTTCAGCTCTGCTTTTACTCATTTTATTAGTTGGCTCATCAAATCCCATTATTCTAGCACCACTACGCCTAATTAATTTTTCTGGCAATTTAAAAGTGGGCTGATAAAGATGATTAAAACGCTGCGCAATATCACGGGTAATTTCAATATGTTGAGTTTGATCTTCACCAACTGGCACTAAATCTGTCTGATAAAGCAAAATATCGGCTGCCATTAAAACAGGATAATCAAATAAACCAGTTCCAACTGATTCCACATTTTCTGATTTAGATTTATATTGAGTCATTCTTTCTAGCCAGCCAATTGGAGTTACGCAATTTAAAAGCCAGGTCAATTCAGCATGAGCTGGAACCTGAGATTGAACAAAAATTGTTGATTGTTCAGGATCAATCCCTGAGGCAAGATAAAGTGCTGCCGCCTCTCTCACTTTTTGCCGAAGATAATCTGCCGTAATATTTTCTGGAATTGTTAATGAATGTAGATCAACTATGCAAAAAATATTATCATATTTAGCCTGATTTTCAACCCAGAGGCTTAAAGCTCCAATATAATTACCAATGTGAATTTGTCCTGTCGGCTGAATACCAGAAAAAACACGTTTTTTAGCTGTTTTTGAATTCATAAATTTAAGTTCACTCCTACCTTTTTAAATTAATTTTATAATTAGTAAATTAGGAGGTCAAGTAGCTGGCTCACATTGTCAGCTAACTATAAAAATAATAACTGCTCTCCCAATTATTTTAAGATATTCTTAAAAGATTCTAGCTAAAATAGTTTAGATCAATTATACTACTAAAACAACAAAAGATGCAAAATAAGAAATTTATTCTGCATCTTAACTAATTATTAAATTTAATTTTTAAATCAAACTTAAACAGCTATAAAACTGGAGGGTTTTATTATTTAAATAAATTTTTTAATCAACTAAGTTGAAGCTCTGCCAGAAAACTTTCTCCACTTTCCGGTGCCTTAACAGTTAGATAATCAGCAATTGTTGCCGCTATGTCAGCTAGACTGGCCCGTGGATCAAATTTTTGAGCTTTAATTCCAGGTTGATAAACTAAAAGAGGAACTTCTTCTCTTGTATGATGACTATGACCAACAGTTGGATCATCTCCATGATCAGCTGTAATAATCAGTAAATCATCCTCTTTTAGTTGGGACAAAATATCTGGTATTTTGGAATCAACTAATTTTAAGACTCGACCATATTCAGCTGCATCTTGTTGATGTCCAGCTAAATCTGTTTCTTGAACATTAACTGCTATTAAACCACTTTCAACTTCTTCTAACCTGCTTAACATTAAAGATAGAACCTGTTCAGTTGCTACTGCTGGTAATTTTTCGCGAGCTTGTGGACAGTGAATAACATCCTGTACTTTACCAATCAATCTAACATCACAATCCTGTTCAGCCAGAATAGAACTTATTTGCTTACGATGATCAATTCCATAACCTAAATGAATTACCTGATAACCTTCACCATAGACTCCAGAAGCTGTTGAATTAACTCCTGTTATTTGAGAATTTGGGCTTTCAATACTATCTATAATTTGCTTAGTAGTTGTATTTTTACCAGCTAGAGCAATAATTCGACTAACCTTTACTGCAGCTCGAACTGTTTTACCAACTGCCAGCACAGTATCAAAATTAATCTCATCCAGAGAGGCACTAACATTATAAATCTGTCCATAATCAGCTTCGATATTATCTGCAACAACTATCTTTTCATTTACTAATAGATAAGGGTGATTCTGATCTGGAACTGTTACTTGATAACCTGCTTTTATCAAAGCAGCTGCGACCTCGTGATAAACTTCTTTAAAGGGCTGAATTTTAGGATGAGTTGGACTTGAACCCATAATTTCCTGATGTCCCATAAAGGTATCTGCTCCATCATAGGATAGTCTGGCTCGACTATAAGCAGCATTAATTTCAGCTGCTAGCGGCTTGCTTTCAGTTAAACTAGCCGCTGCTTTCAGACCCAATTTATTTAAATTGGGTAATTCTAAATCTGGATTACTTGTTAAAACATTAGCTAAAGTATTTGCTGTCCTATCCTGCAGACGTTGCTGTTCTGCAAGATCATCCATTGCTCCAATTCCTAATCCATCTAAGATTAATAAAATAGCTCTTTTGCTCATAGTAGTTCCTCCTTTTTAGATAGCAGCTGGCCCTGACTATTATAAATACCATGTAATTTTAATTTACCAGTCTGGATTCCACTTACAACTGCTACCTGAGCTCTAGTAACAAAAATTTGAGTTCGAAAAGCCAGTAAAGCTGTATCCCCAACTTTAAGCTTAGCTGAGCTATTATCTAGAGCTGCATAATAATCTATCATCTCAGCAGCCGGCTGACTGGCTGAATATAGTTTTGATTCTACCTGATAGTTATCTCCAGCAGCTAAAGCATATTTTAAATGAGAACGGCTATAAAATCCTCCTCCAAAAATATAGGCCTGCTGATCTAAAAGATGGGACACTTCCGAAAGATAGAGTAAAGCTGGCTTTTCTCCCTGATCAGCATAAGCATGATAGGGGGTTGTTCCGGTTAAGCCATGACCTGGTTCGCCATGAGTAGCACCAACTTCAGCTAACATACTAATAGTTTTCTGACAGGTCACACTTGGAGTATTTAGCTGTTTAATTTTAATTCCGTATTTTTGAGCTAAATCAGCTGCTGTTTTAACTACTAATTCTAAATTAGGTGTAGTTTTAATTACTTTAGTTTCGTAATCAAATAATAAACAGGGGAAAGCAGTTAAACCGGCTAAAGTTATTCCTTTTAATTTAATAATTTCTGTTACAAACTTATCCAGCTCAGTTAAGCTAATTCCTCCCATCTGCCCCTGATAATTAAAAGAATCTGGACTGTATATTCTTAACATAATTGGCTGCACTTTTCCCTGAGCCAGAGCAATTTCGGAAATTCTTTTTGCCTTAGCAAGACTATATACTGTCATAATTTCCGGTTGATAAAAAATTATCTCAGCCAGCATAGTATCTGGAACTTGAACTAAATGACCAACATTTCCCAATTTAATACCAGCCTGGGCCAGAGTTCTGGCTTCCCAGGGATCAACAGCAACTGCTTTTTCAATCCCTGCTGCAGATATTGCTTTAGCAACTAATGGATTACGTCCCAACTGCTTAGTCATAAAATAAAGTTTGAAATTATAGTGAGCTGCTTCTTTTGCCATTAAGGCTGCATTGGCCTTAATCTGGTCAAGGTCTAAAATATATGTATTTGCTTCCAGTATCTCTTTGCGGTGTAAATAGAAAGCTGTCTCAATTAATTCTGGATTTCGCTGCTGCATTTTCTCTAAAAACATAATTATCACTACCTTTATAAATTGGCTAAAGTTTTTTTAATAATTTTCAGTATTGTATCGGCTCCAGCCCGCATTGGATTAATTCTAACTAAATAATTTTCTGCGGCTGGATCCTGCTCTCGAAATGTTCCTGATATTCTGTAAAACATAGCTCCAATCTCATAACAAGATTCTGAACCAACTGGGTAAGGAACTCCTCCATATTGATTAACTTTAGCCAAAAATTCTTTAGCAATTGCCTGTTTAAATTTCATAATCACTACTTTGGATTGAGCATTAGCAATAAAAGAACTTTCTACTGCTGATATTTCTCCTTGATTTAAACGTTCATTTACCTCAGCTACACTTTTGGCCTGAACTGCAAGAATTACTGGAGCAGTTACCATTGCCCGTAAAGCAGCCATAGCTTCTGGTCCCTGCACCTGACTACCTCCAGAATAGTTTATTTTCTTAACAGCAGTTAGATATTTATTTTTCCCTAATAAAAGGCCTATTCCAGCAGGTCCCTGCAGTTTAAATAGAGAAAATGTACTTAGGTCAGCTCCTGCCTGAACCCCAATTTTTTTAACTTTTAGAGCAGCATAATTATCATCAGTAATTATTGGTATAGCTGGATATTTTGTTTTTAAAATTTTAATTACTTTATTAAAATCATAGTGATCATCAATTCGCTGCCGACTGTGTTGAACTAAAATAGCAGCAAAATCTTTATCAGGCAATAATTTTATATCAGCAGTACTCTGGAGTTGATTAAAATCAAATTTAATAATTGCTAAGCCCATACTATCTAGAGTTACTTTAGTTGTTGGATAAATTGGAGCAGCATGGACTAATACAGATTCATTTACTTTAAGATTAGCATTAAAAAAAGATCTTAAAGCACCTGTTCCTGCTCCCCTAACTAAAAGAGCCTGTTCTACATCAAAAAAATCAGCCAATACTTGTTCTACTTTATGAGTAAAACGAGGCTGCTTTAGATCAGGATCAAGCCCATAGTCACCTCCGTTTAGAAGTTCTGTTCCTTTAAATTCATTTTGAATTGTATCAACTAATTGATATTGTAATTGAACTGCTTCATTAATAGTTAATGACTGCAGTGGATAAGTTTTCATCTTTTAACCTCCAATCAAGAAAATAGCCGCGCTGGATTATCAGTAATTATGGCTTCAATTTCTACTTTACTCAAACCAGCTGCTTCAAGTTGTGGAATAAAACTATCAAATAAATACTGATACCCATGTCCACCATTTGCGGTGAGATGAGATAAGCGGGTTAGATCAGTCGAAAGCAAGATTTGCTGACTAAAACCTGCTTTGATTAATTCTTGTACAATTTTTACTCTAAACTGATCAGTCTGATATTTGAGCTTACCAATTGTATCAATCCCGATAAAAACACCTCGTTCAGCAATTTTTAAAATATAGTCAATATCTTCTGCTAAATCAAGATGACTAAAAGCTACCTTATTTAAGTCAGCTCCATTAGCAGTTAAAATTTCTAATTGTTCTAAGCCACAACTTCCCAGAGTAAGATGAGTAATTATTGGCACTCCTGTTTGCTGTTGTGCCTGTGCTGCTGCTTTAAATAATTTTTTTTCTGCTGGAGTAAATTCTTTACTGCTTCCTATTTCACCAATAACTCCTGCCTTAATATTTGTTCCTTCAATACCATTTTTAATTTCAGAAACCATTAGACTGGTAAGTTGATCAGCATTTTTTTGATAAAAAATTTCTGGTAAATAAGGCTCTTTATAAAAACCTGTACTGGCAATAATATTAAAGTCAAATTTAGCAGCCAGTTCTTGCATTCTTTTTAAATTTCTACCCATCCCAATATTACTCAATTCAATAATAGTTTTAACTCCAAATTCCTTGATTCTAGATAAATCTTTGAGTAATAAATCTCCAGTTAATTTAGCATCAGAATCTGACTTTTGCCGGGACAGGTCAATCGTCAAATGCTCATGATACATAGTAATTCCCATTTGAGAAGGAGTTATTTGTTTAGCCAAAGTATTGATCAAAATTATCAGCTCCTAAAAAATTTTCCTTTTCATTTCTCTGCTGGTTAATAAAATATCGTTTAAAAAGTTCAGGACGTTTAAATAAATTCTGCAGTTTAAGACCTAAGCTCAGTAATTTTAGGCCAGATTCTAAGCCAGGACGAGCAATTAAAATTAAAGCTGTTGCCAGCTTGTTAGTTGGCAAAGCCAATGCAGTTGCATTAACTAGGTTAGCTGCCCGCATCAAGTATTTACCACTGCGCTGCTGGCTGCTTTTTCCAATCTGCCAGCTGCCATGAACTGAATCTCCATAACCATAATAATCTACCGGCCCTTCTGCTGTAATAATAATTTCAGCTCCTGCTGCAAAAGCAGCTTCAATAATTCTAATTGCAGTTTTTCTATCTGCTGCACCAGTTAAGTCAATTCTATTTAGTTTAAATTTTGCTAGATTAGGTTCAGCTAAAGCAACTAACTCTGCCATATCCTGGCCATCAGGTAAAGTACAGCTTCCCGGCTGCGGAAGAGCAATAGTTAAATTACTGTTTAACTCTGGCAGTTCCGGAAAAGAAAGTAACTTTTTTACAGCAGCTAGACAAATTTGATATTCAGCAGCAATAAATCCAATTCCAGGTACAAATTTAAGCTCATCAGTAGATATTTTCTGCTGTTGACCTTTTAATCCTAAACCTTTCGCCATAATTGCAAATAAAGCTGTGGAAGCAGCAGGAGCTAAAACCGAGCCGCCTCCATCTGTGCCTATTGCTAAGTCATTTATTCCCGCCAGAATATTTATACAGCCACCACTACTAGAACCTGTCATTACACGTAAAGTTAGTGGATTTATCAAATCAGGGTCAACTGCGCGTCCACCACAGGCCATCTTATCAATTGTGTGTAAAAAGAATTTATTATCCTGACTTAACTTTTTTACTAAATCAATTGGAATTTGGGCAGTATTTTTGACTCCAAATAAATAATGCTCTTTATCTGTATTATAAAGATTTATTAATTTTGGTTTTAAATTCCGATTATGATAGACCACTGCAGCAGAATTTGTCTGGAGAGCATTATTAAATTTAGTTAATAATTTTTCTGACAGATCTTTCATCTCTTACTCAAATCCTTTCGGATAAATTTTCAACTATACTAAAGAAAAGATAGCAAAAATATTAGCAATTATACCAACCAAAATTGCGGCGGTAGGACCAACTGCCATCCTGACTATAGGCTGATCAGCAATTTCATTTAAAATATAGAGACCAGCAACAAAGAAGAAGCCAAAGCCAGGTAAGATAGCATTAGCTGCATTCATACCACCAACTAAAAGAGCAATTTCTAGCACCTTACTCATAGCAGTCCTGATATTATCACCTGCTTTTTTAATACCGGGAAACTTGTCAAGCAGACCAGCCATATTATCCAGAAAAAGAATTTCTAAAGAAATAATAATCGCACCAGCTAAAGCTGCCAGAAGGGGATTCTTTAAAAATAAAGCTGCAGCAAAAATAAAAGTCATACCGACTGGACTATACACACCTGTTGCAATTGCAGTAGTAGCAATTAGAGGTATAAAACCAATTCCTCTTGCCAGAGCTGCTAAAGCCGCTGCATTTAAATCTCCCTCTTTAACTAAGTTTAGAGAAATTGGATCACCAGCCAGAATTTGATAGGCAGTCGCAGCTGAAACAAGTGCTCCCATTATTGCCAGCAGAGGTAAATTCTTTTTAATCCTGGCAACTCTTTCGCTAAAAACAGAAACTAGATCACTAACTCCACTACTCTTTCCTTTTTCTCCAGCAGCAAAGATTAGTAAGATTACCATTCCAGTAATAAGTGCCATTCCTTCTGGATTAATTGCAACCTGGATTTCTCCTAGCTGCAGAGGACTAAATCTAACTGCCAGCTGACGAACAATACCTGCTGCAAGCAGATTAAAAACACCTCGTTTAGCACCAAATTGATAAGCTGTTGCCAGAGCAGGGAAGGCAGCAAAAGCTACTACAATTGGATTACCAACCTTACCTAAATCATCAAGAAAGTTAACTGGTAATTTAGCAAAAACATCTACAATAAAACCAAGACCATACATTAAACCTAGACCATAGAGAGCTCCAACTACACCAGCAGTAAGGACTCCTTTTTTTCCTTTTGGTGCCCAGGTCCCTATGACATCAGTTCCTAATAAAATACTATGTATCAAAAGAATATTAGCTGAAAGACTAAATGGAATTCCAAATCCAATTACCAGACCAAAGCTCATTGCAAAAGAAGTTGCCGCTAAGTCTCTTTTGCTCATCCTACCTTCAACATTTTCTGGAATAATTGGCCGCAGGCCATCATTAAACACTGCTATCCCCTTATTAGTCAAAATAGCTGCCAGTCCACCCATTAAGGCCATTAAAATTGTCTGCATTTTTTCCACCCCTTGTTTAATTAATTGAGCAAGCTTTCTTATCTAAGTAATATTTTTAGCTCAAGTAAAACCTAATTCAAAATATTTTTGATTAATAATGTAACAGCTTTATCAATGTGATCAGCTGTAAAACCAAAAGCAACCTTACCAGCTTCTAATTCTTCAATTATTTTTTCTTCTTTAGGTCCACGACCAGGCATCGAAATTGTTGCACATTTAGCACTAGTTAAAATAGCCATTGCCATACCTAAAGCACCACCGCCACCAGTGTGGCAAGCTCCAAAATAATAATCAGCTGCTCCTGTTTTAATAGCTGTTGCTGCTTGAATATCATCCATAACTTCGACTTCAACTTCAGAATCAGTAATTTCTACTACTTTATCAGCAATTTTTTGACGATCAACCTGACCTCCAATTACTATCTTCATCTTATTACCCCCTCTGCTGTTTAATTAAATTACAAAAATGAAGTACCAGATAGTTTTTCTCTCCCTCTGGTATTTCAATTCCTGTTTCCACTTCAATTTTCTCAATAAAATCTAAACAATCTGTATAAAATTCTTCTGCTTTCAATTCAGTTAAAACTGCTTCATTTAAGTCTTCAACTGCTTCGCCACGCTTAATTCTCATTAAAGCCATTGGCAAATGGGTGACCAGCATAGCTGCATTATCATTATTTAATTCTACCTGATAACTAGCTTCAAAATCAGTTAATAAACTTTCTAACTTATTTTTTAATTCTTCTGTCAACAAATCTCCTGCTACTAAAATTTCAAGTCTTTCTTTCAACTTTGCATCCATCTTATTCCTCCTAATATTCTGGAATCAACTGTCTTTTTAATACCGCCTGCTGCAGTTTGACTACCTCAGCTGGATCAATTGTTTTATTGAGAATTCTCCTAATTAGCCTGCTGTTTTTGTTAACCAGAATAACTGCAGTGCTAATTTCTTTATTCATTGTTAAAGAGCTTTCATTCTGCAGATCAGAAAAATTAATATTTTCTAGTTCACTAATTTCATCATAATTCCAGACTGCAGCATCAATTGTCTTATTTCTAATATGCTCCATTATTTTCATATAAGTTAATTCTACAAACTCTACATCTTTATCCTGACATTCAAGCTCCGTTAAAATTTTATGGTCAGCTGACGATGGATCAAGCCCAATCTTCATACCAGACTCAATTTGCTGACTGGCTGGATCAGAAAAAACTATTACATGTTTAGAAAGATAACTGCCAGGACCAAAACCCATTAAAATTTCTAAATCAAGCTCATTCTGCAGCTCTGCTTGATAATAATTAGCAGCAAATTTGGATAGAATTACAAAATCATATTTATCTTCCTGCAGTACATTTATTCTTTTTTCTGAACCCCTTGTATAGGCAATACTATACTGAAAATCTGCCTGTTTAAATTCCCGGTTCAAACCGGTAGCCAGGCCTTCATAACGTAATGAATAAGGTAAAGGCAATAATCCCATTATCATACCTAAATCAGCAATTTCCCAGAGCAGCTGATAATCTAGATTTATTATATAACTGCCTAGATGACCTTTTGATTCCAACTCTAAAGCATGATGTTCAGTTAAAAAAGAGATAGCTGCCTGAACAGTTCCACGCCCAGTACTAAAATTTTCTGCATAAGCACTAATTGTATTAATTCTATCTCCTTTATTTTTTAAAAGAAATTCCCGGGCCAACATTGAAGTTGTATAGCCAATTTTAGACATCATTTTTGTTTTTATTTCAGAAACCATTCTTTTCCCTCCTCAATATACAGGATTCTGTACAATAAGTTAAAATAAAACACAATACAATGTACTGTATTTTGTATATTAGTTTAACATAAAATTTTTTATTTTACAACTATTTATTTTGATTTATGCCTGGATACATATTTAAAGCCAGTTGTTCTTTTTAAATAACAAATATTCAATTATAATAATTAAAACCATTAAAAAAGAAAATACCCAGAAAGCATACTCATTTTCAGTTCCAGGCATCCCTCCAATATTAATTCCAAATAAACCAGTTAAAAAACCAAGTGGTAGAAAAACACTTCCAACAATTGATAAAATATACATTGTGCGGTTCATTTGATCATTAATTTTATTGCTTAACTCTTCCTGAACCAGAACAGCTCTTTCTCGAATCGAATCAAGTTCCTCCACCTGCCGAATAGTTAAATTAGAAAACTCATAAATATATTCTCTATCATCTTCATTAAGCCAATCAATTTTTTCTCGATACAGTCGCGTCATCACTTCCCTTTGTGGTACTATATAGCGTCTAATAATTACAACTTCCCGACGTTTTTCAGCTAATAGCGATCTAATCTGACTTAGTTCAGCTGTCAAAACAGATTCTTCCATAGTATCAATTTGAGCTTCTAAATCATAGACATAATCACTAATTCGATCTAATACGCCATCAATAACCTGCAGCAAAAAGTCATTAATTGTAGCTGGCCCTTCATTCTTTCTATAAAGATCATCAATATCATTAATTGTAAAGACTCGTTCACTCCTGGTAGTAATTACCAGGCCAGGCTCGATCCACATATGTAATGAAACCATATCCTCTTCATCTGAGTCAGGATTTAAATTTAAACCTCTGAGGTTAATTAAAATACCTGCTTCATCTTTTAAAACCCGGGGTCTAGTTTCTTCTGTAATTAATTCTTTAATAACTATCTCTGACAACCCACTATTGTTACGCAGCCATTCCCGGGCCTCTGCTGTCTGAACATTAAGATGATACCAGACAAAATGATCAGCACTAACTTTTGCATCTGCTGGAGATAATTTATTGAGCGGAACAGCTTCTGATTGATTAACAGCATAACCAGTAATTAAAGCCTGTTCTATTGTCATAATATCTCCCCCTTTTTTTATAATTAATGAGCTGTTTAAAGTAATCTAAAAAATCTATAAAACACAAGCTTAGTTTAATTATTAAATACAAAATAAAAATATCCTGCCTAGCAAGTTAAAGATTTAATAAAAAAACCAGCTAAGTTAACTTAACTGGTTTAAAAAAGCTATTCAAGCTATCTATTCAAACTATTAAAAATTAAATTATTTAATCTACTTTTTTAATTTTGCTAGATAAGCCTGGGCTTTCTCATCAACTGATTGAATAGCTTTAATCACTAGCTCAGGATTTACTTTAAAAGGTAGATTATGAATTGATTCTGCTGGTAAACAACTCTTAACTGCTACTTTCTCTAAAGCTGACTGTTCAATATCTGACAGGCCTAGCTGGTCCAGAGTAATCGGCTGATCTAACTGATTAAGTAGTTCCAGGAGCTCAAAAAATTCTGATTCTGCTCCTTCTAATTCTAACTGAACAAGAGTGCCAAAAGCTACTTTTTCACCATGTAAAAGCTGATGTGTTTCTGGCAAAACAGTTAAACCATTGTGGATAGCATGAGCAGCTGCAATTCGACAATTATCACTACCAATTCCACCTACCATGCCTCCTAGAGCAATAATACTATCAACAATTTTCTCAACTGCTTTACTTGCTTTCTGTTTTTCCAGATCTTTAGCAGCCTGAACTGCATACTCAAATATAATATACTTACATTCAGCAGCAATCTTTAATGCCGCCCGGGTGGGAACATTTTTTTCTTTATTTGCTGCTGAAGCACGGGCTTCATAAAATTTAACTACTGTATCAGCAATACCTGCTTTAAAATAGTTAGGCATTGACTTAGCTATAATTTCAGTATCAACTAGTACCAGAGCTGGACTGAACTGAAAAATAATATATTCTTCAAAAGCACCTGTTTGATCATAAAAAACAGATAATGGTGTCCAGGGAGCACAATTAGAGGCAAGGGTGGGAATTGTAACTAGTTTACGATCAGCATAAGCTGCGGCTGCTTTAGCTGTATCGATCGCTTTTCCACCTCCAACTCCAATAATTAGATCATAGCCAGCGTTAATAAGTAGATCAGCTATTCGGTGGGCTTCCTCTTTAGTTACTTCACCTGCAAAAACCTCTTCTGCAAACTCAAGTCCAGCTTTGTTTAAACTAGGCGCTAATTTGGGCCGGGCAACAGCTAGAGTAGTCTCGTCACCAACTAATAATACCTTTTTACCCAGAGGAGCAATCTGCTCACCAGCTTTTAATAAAATATCTTTTTCTTGTAAATATCTATTCGGCGATCCCATTACTAAATGCATTTATTCCACTACTCCTTTTCTAATTTTTAAGTTTAAACTGCTATTTTTTATTTCTTAGACTGAGCTTTTCCTGTAGTTTAGCTAATCTAGCCAGCGCAGCAGCTAGAGTTGCTTCTTTTTTGGCAAAGTGAAAACGAATTAAATGATTAATATCTGCTTTAAAAAAGCTTGACCCAGGTACTGCTGCTACACCAATTTCTTTAATTAACCATTCACAGAAATCTAAGTCATTAGCAAAACCAAAGTCGCTAATATCTACCATTACATAATATGCTCCCTGTGGAACAGTATATTTTAAACCAAGTTTATCCAGACCAGCTAGAAAAAAATCACGTTTTTTTAAATATAATTGCTGTAGTTGTTGATAATAATCATCTTTAAAGTTAAGAGCAGTTACTGCAGCCTCCTGCAGGGGAGCGGCAGCTCCAACTGTCAGAAAATCATGTACCTGCCGGGCAGCTGCAATTATATTAGCAGGAGCAATCAGATAGCCAAGCCGCCAGCCAGTAATTGAGTAAGTTTTTGAAAGCGAACTACAGGAAATCGTTCGCTCGAACATACCAGGTAGTGCAGCAAAATAGTTATGCTGATAAGGCGGATAAACAAGATGCTCATAAACTTCATCTGTAATTACAAAAATATCATATTGGGCAGCAAGCTCTGCAATTACTTGCAGCTCTGCTCGACTAAAAACCTTGCCAGTTGGATTAGAAGGATTGCAGAGTATTAATGCTTTTGCACCCTGTTTTAAAGCTGCTTCTAGTTCAGCTGGATCAAAATTAAATTCTGGTGGCTGTAATTGGACGTAAATTGCCTCTGCTCCCGAAAGAATTGCATCAGCTGTATAATTTTCATAAAAAGGTGAAAAAACAACAACTTTATCGCCTGGATTACAGACAGTCAGCATTGCTACCATCATTGCTTCTGTACTACCACATGTAACAACTATTTCCTGTTCCGGATCAATTTTAATTCCCATAAACTTGCTCTGCTTAGCTGCCAGAGCCTCTCTAAAATTAGGTGCTCCCCAGGTTACAGCATACTGATGAATACTTCCACCAGCTACTTCCTGTAGAGCATTTTTCAACTCTACAGGAGGATCAAAATCAGGAAATCCCTGTGATAAATTAATTGCATCATGTTGATTGGCTATTCTAGTCATTCTTCTAATAACCGAATCAGTAAAATTATTTATTTTTTTATTTAATGCTGGCATAAATTACACTCCTCTAATTATTTCTTTACTCTCGTATATGTTATTATTTCAAATTAAATTATTCTAAAAAGCTGGAATAACAGCTCCGTTAAATTCAGTCTTAATAAATTCGCGAACTTTTTCAGAATGATAAGCATTAATAAATTTATTAATCAACTGATTAGCCTGATCTTCTCGCTTAACCGCTACAATGCAGACATAAGGAGAATCGGCATCTTCAATATAAATCGAATCCTGCTGTGGATTCATTCCTAATTCTAAAGCATAATTACTATTAACTGCAGCAGCTGCTACATCTGGAATAACTCGAGCAGTTTGAGCTGCATCTACTTCATAAAAGTTAAAATTATGCGGATTAGATTCAATATCAACTACAGAAGCTGCTATACCAGCTGAATCAGCCAATTTTATTAGGCCTGCCTTTTCAAAGAGAAGCAGTGCTCTTCCCCCATTGGTTGGATCATTAGGAATTGCTATTGTAGAACCATCTGGTAATTCTGTTAATGATTTATATTTATCAGAGTAAATTGCAATTGGAATAATAATTGTTTTAGCTACTGAAACAAGATCTAAATTACGATCTGCTTTAAAACGCTCAAAATATGGAATATGCTGAAAAGTGTTAGCATCAAGGCTGCCATCTGCTAAAGCTAGATTAGGAGTTACATAATCACTAAACTCAATAATTTTTAACTCAACACCATCTCTTTTTAAAACTGGCTTGACAGCTTCTAGAATCTGAGCAAATGGGCCGGCGGTTGCACCTACAGTTAAGACTGGATCTGCTGCCTGAACAGGATTCAAAGAAAGTAAGAGATAAAAAGCGACTGCTAAAAATACTCCACTACTTAATAAAAATGCTTTAATTTTTGTTTTCATAATTTAAATTCTCCTCTACTTATAGTTTATTTATTATCTTTTTAATTAATACTTAAAAAAATTATTTAATTTAAACTTGATTTTAAATAATACCACATAATTTCAATGATCAACTTTATATATTGTTTAGCCTCAGCAAAAATAATTCAGTCTATTTCTCACCTCCATTTAATTTAAGAAATTCTACTATAATCAACTAAAAATCAATTAGTAGAAAAATAAAAGACCACTTTTGAAATTAAATTACAAAAGTGGCAATAAAAAAATAAACCCTCCTGAGAGGGTTTAATAATCCTCTCATCTTTCATTTCTTTGAAATGCAGGATTTGGCACCTTACCTTAATGGTAGGTTGCCGGGCTTCACAGGGCCAGTCCCTCCGCCACTCTTGATGAATTTTTATTAAATTTTTAGTTTGATTTTCAATAACTTTAGTAGTTTACTATTATTTATCTATAAAGAATAACATCATTTTAAAAGCTTGTCAACTGATTTTTAAATTTAGTCTATTATTTTTTGAAATAAATTAAAAATCAAGAGCAGCCTTAATAATCAAATTTCCATATTTAATAAACAAGATTAACTATTCCGACTGAAAAAATCGGAAATAGAGTAATTAATAATAATACTACAACTAATGCTATATAAAAAGGAATAGATTCTTTAATAAAATCTTCTATCTCACATTTTGTTATTCCACAAGTTACAAACATCAAAGTCCCTAATGGAGGACTTAAAGCTCCAATAGATAAGTTTACTATAAATATCATCGCAAAATGAATATCATTAATACCATAAGCAGAAGCAATTGGTTTTAGAAGTGGAACTAAAACAATCATTGCTGCATTACCTTCAATAAACATACCTACAATTATTAAAAATATATTTACTATAAATAAAAATATATACTTATTTGAAATACTACTTACAATCAGTTGAGTTATTTCTTGTGGTATTCTTTCTCTTGTTAAAATCCAGGCAAAAGCTGAAGCAGCGCCAACTATAACCATAATCGAAGCTGTACTTGTTATTGTTTCTTTGATTCCAGTTATTATATCTTTAAATTTCATTTCTTTATATAGAAAGCCTAAAAACAAAGCATAAACAATTGCAACCGCTCCCCCCTCAGTTGGAGTAAATATACCAAATCTTACTCCACCAATTATTATAACTGGTAATAGTAAAGGCAAAAAAGCTATTTTTATTGATTGAAGTAATTCTTTTCCGCTAACCATACTATCTCTAACTGGTTTATAACCCTTTTTTTTAGATAAATAAGATATTAAAATCATTAAAACAATTGTTAGCAAAAGTCCCGCTCCAATACCAGCGACAAATAATTTGCCAATAGAAACATTTGCAATCGAGCCGTATAAAATCATTGCTATTCCTGGTGGTATCAAAGGTGTTATCATAGCAGAAGTAGCAGTTACTACTGAAGAAAATTCTTTCGAAAGTCCCTTCTTTTCCATTTCAGGCACTAACATTTGAGCTTGCATTGCAGCATCAGCAAGGTTAGAGCCTGAAAGACCACCCATCAAAGCTGACAATAAAACATTAACTTGAGCTAATCCTCCACTCATATGACCAGTTAGACTTTGGGCAAAATTCATAATTCTTTTAGATACTCCAGAATAATTCATAAAAATACCCGCACTCACAAAGAAAGGAATAGCCAGCAAAGGAATACTTTGGACTCCAGATAAAATTCTCTGAGCAGCAATTATCGAAGGAACATGCGGAGATATAACAAAATATGTCATTGTTCCAGCAAGTAAAGAAACAAAAACAGGAACTTTAGAAATTAAAAATATTATTAATATTATTGCCGAAAAAGTTACTGCACTTAATTCCATAATTAAACCTTCCTTTCTTTTTTACGTTACGTCAAATCTAATAGTTTTTTTAAAAATATTAATAGTTATCATAATTGTCAGTTTAGGAATCTGCACTAAATGCAGGAATCCCTCCCCCTGAGCTCGTAAATAGTAATTGAGAAGTCACAACCTACTACACCCAGAAAGGAAGGGATCCTAAGTTATGATTTCTCGAAATTTACCTAATTTCCTGCTTAAACCTCTTATGAATTTTGTTCTTTTGGTCTATCTCTTTTTCTCCAAGCTCTTTCACGTTGACTTTGAACCCAAAGAAAAACTTGATGACAGCTATACTAAGTTTAACAGCTTTGATGACCCACTTCCTGTTATTGAACAGCTTAATTATCAGGAAATTTTGGCTGAAGCTAAAGAAAATGGTCAGCCCATAAAGCCTGTTAACCGCCGTAAACCTCTGACTGTAGAAGTCGAAAAATGCTCCGAATGTGGCGCTCCTAAAAAATATCTCTACAGCTTCGGTCATGACCCAGATGGTTACCAGAAGCTTCAGTGCAAAGTTTGTGATCATCAGTGGGCTCCTGAAAAACCTGAACTAAGATCCAGTAACAGGCCTACCTATCGCTGCCCTTTTTGCGGCTATGCTTTATCTAAAGAGAAAGAGCGTAAGCATTTTACCAAGTATAAATGCCGCAATGATGACTGCTCTAAATGGAAAAATGAACACAAAAGATATCGCTATAGAGCCTATGATTTTGATGTCGAAAACCTTGAAGTTTCAAGACCTGATAAAGAACCTGTTAACCTGGATCATTCCCAGTATGGGAACTTCATAATCTCCAAAGCTATGGATTTTTATGTGGGTCTTGGTCTTTCTCTAAGACAGACTAAAAGAGCCCTGAAACTTGCATATAATGTTTCACCTTCAGCTCAGACTATCCAAAACTGGACTGTCTCTTTAGCTCACAGACTTGGTCCTAACATTAAGGACCTTGATCTACCTTTATCTGGCATTGTTGCTGTTGATGAAACATATATCAAAATCAAAGGCAGCTGGCATTATCTTTTTACTGCCATTGATGGTAAAAACGGCTGTATCATTGCTCAGCATCTCTCAAAACATCGAGATGCCAAAGGTGCAATCACCATTCTCAAAAGAATTATTGACCAATACCAGGGTCGGGATTTTGTCCTGGTTTCTGATATGGCACCAATCTATAGAACTGCTGTGCATGCTGCAAAGGCCTTTTTAAAGACCGATGTAGATCACAGACAAGTTAAAGGACTTTTTACTGATGACGATAATTCAGATGAGGTTTACAGACCCTATAAAAACATCATTGAGCGTTTCTTTGGCACCTATAAAGCTCATTACAAACGTCATAAAAGCTTTAGTTCCTTTGATGGTGCTCTTGCTCATTTAACTTTATATCAGCTATATTTTAACTATATAAAACCTCATAGCTCTTTTGATAACAAGGCTCCTCTTGTTGTTGAAGATTCAAGAGGCCAGCCCATTAACTCCTGGGCTCAACTTATCAGGTGGATCAACAAAACTGATAAGTAACTAAATATCTTTACTGAATAACTTTTCAAAAAATCTTGCTCAACTCTTTTAGAGTTTTATATTTATTTAATTACATTTTTTTACATCATTTACATCTTCAAGCTTTTGACATTCTTAAGATTTTTATTATAATTAAAATTAGTGATACTCTATTACTATTTACTTACATTTTATGGTAACTATCATATTTTATTTGACGTTATC
>NZ_FOTI01000067.1 GCF_900114545.1 Halanaerobium salsuginis | reverse complement strand
TCTCGAAGAGAAGTATCCTGAATCATTTGAGTTTTTCTATCATGAATCTTTTCTGCTTTTTTGCCGCAGACAGGACATTTAACATGATCTATTTTATAGTCAGCTACAAAAACTAAATATTCCTCCGTTTTAATTAAATCTGTTGCAACTAGGTCTGGTAAATCCATTAAATCTGTGATAAGATTATTATGCATTTGCTTGACTCCTTTATTGAATTTTTGGTGTTGTAACTATTTAATTCAACGGAGCCAGGCAAATGCCTTTTTTATTTAGATATTTTTAGATTTACAGTTTTTTCTTCACAACATTAATTATACAACCACTTTTTTTAATTGATTTTAAAGAGCAGGAATTATTATTAGTATGAAGAAATAATATATTTAACTGATATTTTATTTTACATAATTTTGTTAGGAGTGAAAAAATGATCTGGAGAGATGAATATAAGATTGGTGTTGATCTGGTTGATGAACAGCATAAAGAACTTTTTAATCGGTTGGGAGATTTTATTCAAACAGTGAGAAGTGCAGAAAAAGTAGCTGCCAAAAAAGCTGAAATAGATCGAACTCTTGCTTTTCTGGGTGATTATGTTGTTACCCATTTTAATGCCGAAGAAGCTTTACAAAAAAAATATAATTACCCTGATTTTGAGAATCATCATGAAGTACATGAGCAGTTCAAATCAGAAATTGCTGAATTTAAAAAGGAATTTGAAGCCAGCGGCTATGATGAAGATTTACTGATGGAATTTAGCGGCTATTTATTAACCTGGTTAATAAATCATGTAGCAGCAACCGATCAAAAAATAGGGGACTACATTAACTCTCTGAATGAGGAGGATACTAAATAATGGATGTAAGATATTTAAATCCAGTGATTGCAGCAACCGACTCTGTTTTTCAAACAATGTTAGCAGTTAAACCTGAAAAGCAAAATGTTTCTGTAGGAACTGAATTAGTTACTAATAAAGAAGTAAATGTTATTATTGGAATGATTGGTGATATTAAGGGCTCAATAGTTTTTAGTTTTTCTCGTGAAATGGCATTAGCTGTTGTTGAAGCTATGTCCGGTATGGAAATGCAAAAAATTGATAAATTTGTTACTTCAGCAATGGGAGAATTAGGAAATATTATTAGTGGTAAGGCAACTACAGGCTTAGCTGAATTAGATTTAAGCTGTGATATTGCCCCCCCACAAATAGTAACTGGTAAAGAAATTAATATTTCCTCTGAAGCAGAAAAGATTCTAATGGTCACTTTTAAAACTAAATTCGGTGATTTTGATGTAAGCTTTTCTATTAAATAATTAACTTAAACTGCTCCTATTTTACTTTAAAGGAGTTGTTTTATTTTTATTATTTTTTTCTAAACTGGCTGTTAATTGAGAAGGTGATTAAAATGGAAGAAAAGTTTAGCTATAATAAATATAAGTTTCTGGAAAAGTTATACACACCAGTGGGAATTATTTTAGCTGGTTTTTTACTGCAGTTTTTTTATCCAGGTGTCGGCTTTTATCAGAGATTATTAATTTATTTAATTTATTTATCTGGTGCATTATTATTTATTTTTGATACTCTACCAGTAATTATCAATACTTATAAGTCATGGAATAAAGAAATTGTCCTGACTAATAGAACTATTATTGTTAAAGGAGATAATCATCTCCAAACTAGAGTTATTAGCCGTCAGGATATCAATAAAATAATATTTCGCTCTCTGCGAGGAGAAGATTTAGAAATCCCACATCAGCAAAAGCTTGAAAAAATAGATGAAAAATTGTATGAACTTTCAGGTGGTAAATTTATTGTTGATTATGACAGTGAAACAATGGCTGATAATTTAACTATTTATCTTGAATTATTACCGGTTGAGTTTGTAGAAATATTTATTAATTGGTACCAGGCAGATATTGCTTTAAAGTAGTCTTAATAGCAGCTTAATTGAATATTTAATTAAAATTATCTAAACCATATTTTAAATAATATTATTTAAAATATGGTTTTTGGCTTTACATAACTATTTAATTATAGATAAAATAGTAATAAAGTAAATTATTATTACTTTATTATTATGATTGGTTTGATAAATAAATTAAAAATGGGGATTTAAAATGAAAATCAAAAAATTAAAAAATAAGATAATTTTATATTTTATATTTGTAACAATTATTCTTTCTTTATCAGTATCTTTTTTTTATTACTATACTACTAGTAATATTTATCAAAAAAATACTCTTAAAACCGCAATTAATGATCTTGGTTATATAAAAAATAATGTGGAAGAACATATTTCAATGGCAAATAAATTTACTGATTGGTTTTATTTTAATTCTAATTTTAATAATATTCTGGGAGAAGATAATTTAGCTTCAGCTAGAGCTGAGTTAAAACTCTACAAACAAATTAAGCTTTATATAACAAACTCATCATTAGAAAATTATATTAGCTCTTTATTAGTAATTGGTAATAATGGTAAAGTATTTAAATTTGCTGGCGATGGTTCTATGATTGATGTTAAAGATGTTGAATTAGAAACTTGGTTTAAAAACCAAAGCCAAAACTCTAATTCTGTTTACTGGCCCGGTTTAATTGAAAACCCAGCTCAAATTAGCAGTTATAAAAATATTATTCCAGTCATTAGACCTATTTTTGATACTATATTATATAAAAGAATCGGCTGGCTTTTTATTGGGTTTAAAAAAAGTTTAATTACTGATATTTATGTTAATAATAGCAATTCAGATTTTAAAAAATATTACACTATAGATCATCAGCATAATATTCTTGCTGCTGATGAAAACAAATTATTTTTTAATAACAAGAATTTAAAGCTTAAACTTACTGAGATGTCTAATCAGGATAAAGGTCATTTTATACTTAAAAATAAGGGAATTGAAACACTCTATGTTTATCAAAAATTAGCCCAAAATAATTGGACTATAGTAGAAAAATTACCTATGACTATTTTAGCAGAACAAAATAAAGTTTTAAAACATACCTCACTATTAATATTTTTTATAAGTTTACTTTTAACTTCTTTATTTACAATTTATCTTTCCTATAATTTAACTGAACCATTAAAAAAAATTATCCGACAGGTCAATCAAATTTCTCTGGGCGTCTTTGATCAAAATAAACATATAGAAGGCCAGGATGAATTAGGAATTTTAGGAGCTAAGATTAATAGTATGTCAGAAAGTATTAAAATTTTAATGAAAAAGATTGTTGAAGAAGAAGAAAAAAAGAGAAAATTTGAGTTAAAAGCATTACAAAATCAAATAAATCCTCATTTTCTTTATAATACGCTTAATTCTATTAAGTGGATGGCTATTGTACATGGTAATGATGGTATTAAACGAATGATTGTTGCTCTGGGGAGATTACTGCGTAATCTTTCTGTAGATACAAATAAAGAAATTAAGCTTAAAGAAGAACTAGCGATTCTTGATGATTATATTTACATTCAGGAAATTAGATATAATGGAAAAATAAAATTTGAAAAAGAAATCAAACAAGCAGAACTATTAAATGCTCAAATTCTTAAATTTATTTTACAACCTCTGGTAGAAAATGCTATTTTTCATGGCATTGAGGCTAAAGAAAAAGCTGATTTAGTTAAAGTTATTATTAGCCGGGATGAATCTAATAACAAAGAAAAAAATAGATTAGAGATTAAAGTTTTTGATAATGGGGTTGGAATGAGTGAAGATATACAGTCTAAAATTTTAAATAATACGGCAGCTAAGCATAAAAATAGTTTGAATGGAATTGGACTTTATAATGTTAATCAAAGAATAAAAATAAATTATGGTGCAGAATATGGTCTTAAAATAAATAGTAAACCGGGAGAATTTACTGAAATAATTATTAGGCTACCAATTAAATTTCTATAAATAACCTATAAAAAGTATAAGAAAATAATAGAATTACTTTTGAGAAAATTATATATATTAAAATTAATTAGATTTGTACATTAATTATTAATATACTGTATTTATTTTTTTGGAAATTATTCTTATAATTAGTTTAGAAAAAATACTAAAGGGGGAAAATTTTTATGAAAAAGAATTCATTTTTTAGCTGTATTTTTATTTTTTCAATCTTATTATTAGTTACTTTTTCAGTTAGTGCCCAGACAACTATTAAAGTTGCTCTATGGGATTATGAAATGTCACCAGAGTATCATGAACTAATTAAAACTTTTGAAAAAAATAATCCTGACATTAAAATTGATGTAATTGATGTTACTTCGCAGGATTATGGTGATAAACTTACTGTAATGCTTTCTGGTGGAGAGGATCTTGATGTATTTGCAGTTAAAGATATGCCAGGTTATTCGAATTTTATTGAAATGAATCGTCTGGAACCTTTAAATAAATACATGGAAAGAGATAATTTTGATACTTCTGTTTATAGTGGCTTAATGAAAGAAATTAAAGTTAATGATAAATACTATGGTATTCCATACAGAACTGATAATTGGATTTTATTTTATAATAAAGATATTTTTGATCAGGCAGGGGTTGAATATCCAACCAATGATATGACCTGGACTGAGTTTAGAGAAAAAGCTGCTGCTTTAACAAGTGGTAGTGGCAGTGATAAAATATATGGAGCTTTCTTACAGCCCTGGATGTCTTTAGCAACTAATTTAGGAGTTTTAAAACAGGAAGGAAAAATAACTTTAGCTAATGGTGAAAATTATGATTTCCTTCGTCCTGGCTATGAACTTTACTTAAAAATGCAGTATGAGGATAAATCTGTAATGTCTTATGGTGAAGCGACTACTTCCAGTGCCCATTATAGAACTCAATTTGAATCTGGTAGAGTTGGTATGATGTATATTGGAACCTGGACAATTGGTGCACTTATTTCTGATCACAAGGCAGGTAGACATGATGTTAATTGGGGTATTGTCAAGTCTCCTCATTGGACCAGTATGAAAGAGCCTGATACAGCGGTTGCTATTGTAACTCCATTAGCAATCAATGCTAATAGTGATAAAAAAGAAGCATCCTGGAAATTTGTTAAATTTGCCGGAAGTGAAGCTGGTGCTAAAATTTTTGCTAAACATGGAGTACTTCCAGCAGTAAAAACTAAGGATGTATTAGATGTATATACTTCAGCAGATGGATTCCCAGAAAATGCAGCAGCAGCTCTTGAAGCCAAAAAACTTCTTTTAGAATTCCCTCCAGCTCCAAATGCTGGTGTTATGAGTTCAATTATTCAGGAAGAACATGAATTAATTATGCTTAAAGAGGAAACAATTCAAGAAGGAATCGATAATATAGAAAGAAGAATTAATCAAGAATTAAACTGGTAAATTAAAATTAATCTGGGCGATATTTTTATCATTCGCCCAGATTTTAAGATAACTTAGGAGGTGACCAAAATTATGAAAAGTTTTTTTAAGAGTAAAAAATCAGGATTATTAACAAAAAGAAATAGAAAAACAGCTTATCTTTTTCTTTTGCCAAATTTTATTGGTTTTTTTATTTTTACACTAATTCCAATCGTAGTTGCATTTGTGCTTTGCTTTGTCCGCTGGGACTTTTCCAATCCAATGCGTTTTGTTGGATTAAAAAACTTTACTTATATGTTTACAGATCAAACATTTATAATTTCACTTAAGAATACATTTTTCTTTACTATTGTTTCAGTACCAGCAACTATGGTAATTTCTCTTGGTTTAGCAATCTTATTAAATAAAATAGTCAAAGGAGTTAAATTCTTGAGGACTATGTATTTTATTCCCTATATTACTTCTATGGTTGCAATTGCAATTGTCTGGAATATGCTGTACAGTCCTTCAATGGGACCAATAAATAATTTTTTGAGAACACTTGGAGTAGATAATCCACCTGGCTGGACTGCTGCTACTGACTGGTCAATGATTGCGATTATTATTATGAGTGTCTGGAAACAAATTGGCTATTATATGGTTATTTATCTGGCCGGTCTGCAGGGAATACCGTCTAATCTTTATGAAGCAGCAAAAATAGATGGTGCCAATGCCTGGCAGAAATTTCGGTACATAACTTTACCAATGTTAACACCGACTACTTTCTTTGTTAGTATTATGCTTCTAATTGGATCTTTTAAAGTATTTACACAAGTTATGGTTATGACTAGTGGAGGTCCAGGAAGATCAAGTAATGTTTTAGTTTATTATATTTATAATCAAGCTTTTGTGTATAATAGATTTGGTTATGCTTCTGCAATTGCTTTTGTATTATTCTTTATTGTGCTGGCAATTACAGTTTTCCAATTTAAAAAAGAAGAAAAGTGGGTTAACTATACTTGATAAATAGGAGGTGGAGGCAACATCATGTCAACAACCAAAAAAACAATTATATATATATTATTATTAGTGGGAGCTATAATTATGGTATTTCCATTTGTCTGGATGCTTTCTGCATCAATCAAAACGGATATTCAAGTTTTTGAATATCCAATTAAGTGGATACCAGATAACCCACAATGGCATAATTATATTGAAATCTGGAAACAAATTGATTTCTTAACTTATTATAAAAATACAGTTTTTTTAACACTGGTAGTTACAGGTTTAAGTATTTTTACTAGTAGTCTAGCAGCATATGCTTTTTCTAAGATTGAATTTCCAGAACGTAATTTATTATTCTTACTCTATATTGGAACAATAGCAGTTCCGTTTCAAGTTATTATGATACCGCAGTTTATGATAATTAGGCATATAGGATTAAGTGATTCACTCTGGGCGTTAGTTTTAATTCAGGCATTTACTCCTTTTGGAGTCTTTTTATTGCGACAGTTTTTTATGAGTATTCCTAATGAATTAAGTGAGGCAGCCAGAATAGATGGCTTAAATGATTTTGGTATTTTTTCTAAAATAATTTTGCCACTTGCCAAACCTGCGCTGGCAACTTTAGCTATTTTTCAATTTGTTTTTGTCTGGAATGACTATCTGGGCCCTTTAATTTATCTATCTTCAGATAGCAATAAAACTATTCAGTTAGGTATAATGAAATTTATGACACAATATTCTTCAGACTATGCATTAATAATGGCAGCATCTGTTGTTGCAGTAGTTCCTGTCATAATTGTCTTTTTATTTTTACAAAAATATTTTGTTGAGGGTATTGCAATGTCTGGAATTAAAAGTTAATTATTTTAATTTATTAATTAAATATAATTTAATGGAGGACTAAAATGATGGTAAGAAAAGTTTGGCTAAAAGCAATGCTTAAAATAATTAATCCTGTTTTAAATAATCTAAGTCAGGAAACATTAAAACTTAATTTACCAGTACAGGGTGAGCCAGAACGAGTCAAATTTAGTTATTTAGAAGCTTTTGCCCGGACATTAAATGGAATTGCCCCCTGGTTAGAGTTAAACTCAAAGTCAGCTGATCTTTCCGATTCGGAAAGGTCAGTTTTACAGAAATATGCTAAGTTAGCAAGAAAAGCACTTTCTAAAGCAGTGGATCCTGCCTCAGCAGATCATATGGTCTTTGCTGATCAGATTCGTCAGCCTCTGGTTGATACCGCTTTTTTAGCTCAAGCAATAATTCGAGCTCCTCATGAATTATGGTATAAGCTTGAATCTGAAACTAAAGAAATGTTAATTAAATCTTTAAAGAACAGCCGAAAAATCAAACCATATTATTGTAATTGGCTGCTTTTTTCAGCAATGGTGGAAATAACACTAGCTTTTATGGGAGAAGAGTATGATACAGTTAGAATTGATTATGCTTTAAGAGAACATCAATCTTGGTATCTGGGTGATGGTGTTTATGGCGATGGCCCAGAGTTTCATTTTGATTATTATAATAGTTTTGTTATTCAGCCAATGCTGCTAGATATTGTTGATGTTATGAAAGATAAAGATTCTGAAATTGCTGCTCTAGAAAAAGATATTGTTAAAAGAGCACAGCGCTATGGGGAAATTTTAGAAAAAATGATTGCTCCTGATGGTACTTTCCCAGCTTTAGGACGTTCAATAACTTATCGTTTTGGTGTTTTTCAACTTTTAACACAATTAGCATTAAAAGAAAAATTACCTTATTCTTTAAAACCTGCTCAGATTAGGACAGCATTAACTGCAGTTATCCAGCGGGTAATGGCAGCTGATACTTTATTTGATCAAAATGGTTGGCTAACTATAGGACTCTATGGCAAACAACCTGATTTAGGTGAACCGTATATTAATACCGGCAGTCTTTATCTAATTAATGAAGTTTTTCTTGCTCTTGGACTTGCTAATGATTCGAATTTCTGGTCAAATCCTGAGCGGCAGTGGTCTTCTCAAAAGATCTGGAATGGAGAAAATGTGGCTGCAGATCATGCGTTATAAGCTTTACTTAAATTAATCCTGTAACATTAATTTTAAAAGTTTTGAGGTGATTTATGAAAATTCCTGATTTGCAAGCTGCATTAAAATCTAATCAACCTAGAGATAGCTTGTTTTTACCAGACATTGAAAATCAGATTGCTAAGTTAAAAGAAGATGAAATATTTACAGATTATTTGACACAAATTAAATTTAGTGCAGAAAAATT
This sequence comes from Halanaerobium salsuginis, assembly GCF_900114545.1. Lineage (GTDB taxonomy): Bacteria > Bacillota > Halanaerobiia > Halanaerobiales > Halanaerobiaceae > Halanaerobium > Halanaerobium salsuginis. The sequence goes on along the minus strand of NZ_FOTI01000067.1, from coordinate 365 downwards.
TACTAATATAAGTTGGTTCTTTGACAAATGTTGTGAAATCTAAATAGCACCGTTTGAATCATGTTATCTCTTTGTTTTTTTGAATTACTCTTAAATACTTAGCAATGATAAAAATACTCGGCGTTTTAAGTTTTCAACTTTGGGAACACCGTAGCCAATTCTTTTGATTAATTTGATTTTGTTGTTTAATCCTTCAGCAAATCCGTTGGTTATTCTAGTTTTAAAATAGTTAATAATGTGTTGTTCCCAGCGTTTTACTGTTCCTTTAGCTCTATAGAAAAGATTTAATTTAGACTGACTAACATTTTCATACCAGTTATTTAAAGCTTGAATAGACTCTTTAACATCAGGAATCTGTAGTAAAT
>NZ_FOTI01000066.1 GCF_900114545.1 Halanaerobium salsuginis | reverse complement strand
GTTAAAGAGTCTATTCAAGCTTTAAATAACTGGTATGAAAATGTTAGTCAGTCTAAATTAAATCTTTTCTATAGAGCTAAAGGAACAGTAAAACGCTGGGAACAACACATTATTAACTATTTTAAAACTAGAATAACCAACGGATTTGCTGAAGGATTAAACAACAAAATCAAATTAATCAAAAGAATTGGCTACGGTGTTCCCAAAGTTGAAAACTTAAAACGCCGAGTATTTTTATCATTGCTAAGTATTTAAGAGTAATTCAAAAAAACAAAGAGATAACATGATTCAAACGGTGCTATTTAGATTTCACAACATTTGTCAAAGAACCTTTTTCTTTAGCAATATTTTTTCTAATTAAAGCTCTATTTTGACTTAAATATCTATCTTGAATAATTTTTAAAATATCTTCTAAGGCAAAGTTTTCATATAATAAGTCAATACTAGCTTTTCTAATATTTCTTTCTTTACCGGCTAGATAAACACCGAGTCCTGGCTTACGTATTATTTCTAAATTGTAATTTTTTAACCATTGTTCTAGTTCATCAAGATCATGTGCTATTGTAGTTTCCGAAACATTTGTCAGTCTGGTGAAGGTATAAAGTTTAGCTGGTATTTGACTGCTTAGTAATTCAGTTAAAATGATTAACTTTCTTTCTTCTGGCAGATAGTGCCGATTTATATTTTCTCCTTCAAGCAGCTTGTTAACATTTATTTTTTCCTGAAGACTAATTTTGAGTCTAATTCCAGTCCCTTTTTTCTTTTCTAAATTATAATTGTTTTCTGCAAGCCAATTTTCTACTTCAGCTAAGTTTCTAATAATTGTTCGAGAACTAACTCCAACCCAGCTGGCAATACTATTAATTGTAATATAATCGTCTTTATTTAATAAAATATTGATAATTTTTTTAGTTCTAGAACTAATTTTCATAAACAAATACTCCTTCAAAACTTAATTAAGATTTTTTAAGAACTAATAATTAAAAATATTCAAATTATTAGCGAGTAAAAATGACTATTTCTAAATTATGATCAGTAATTTAGTTAAGCTTGAGCTATTTCCTCTAGCGCTAATTTAATTTTATGATTAAAATTCGACAATTACAAGGATAAGAAAAATAATTCTGGCAGTTATTAAAAATGACAAAATTAAGTTATTTAATTTTTTTACTAAAAGTCAACACAACAAAAAAGTGGACAATTAAGTCCACTTAATGATTAATAAATATTTACTTTTTTATATTTGATATTTAAACTCAAGTGGTTTTTCGAGCACTTATAATTAACGGAACTGAGCTTAACTTTTTATAAGGAGTTCCTTTAGAACTACCATAACTTGCAAGCACTTTAAAACCTGCTTCTTTTAAATTAGCCATCAATTCTTGCTGGCGAAGGGGATAGAGAGCTACTTTATTCTGAAAAAGCAAATTATCAGTTAGATTATCAATTAACTTGGTCTCAAAAAAAATTGTGTTCTTCTCTTTTTGATATTCATAATTTCTTGTAAAATAAAGAGAGTTATCATTACTATAAATTGTAGGAAGACCTGCTAGATTTAAATCTAAAATACGATCATAATTTACTATTTGAATAAATAATTTAGCATCTTTAACTAACAAATCAGCAGTTATTTTTAAAAATTGTTTAATTTCAGATTCTGTTAGATGAACCAATACATTGCCTATTATATATGCCCCCTGAAAACTCCCTGGCTTAAATTCTTTATCTAAAGCTAACATATTTAAATTATGAAATCTAAGCTTTAAGTCTTTGCTATCTTCTGTGGCAGCTTTAGCTTTAGCTAAGGCTATCATTTCGAAGTCAAGGTCAACAGCTTCAAGCTGATAACCAAGTTTTGCTAAAGCAAGCGCATAATTACCTGTACCACAGCCAATATCTAATAAATGTATGCTATTTCTTGTGGTAGCTAAATCTTTAAATATATTATCAAGCAAAGATAATTTTTTTGAGTTAAGAGGAAATATTTTATCATAATTTTTACTAAACTCAGAGTAAAAAGGCATTCTGATCAGCTCCTTTGTTAAGTACTATAGTTTTCTTTTAAGCTTCCATTTTGATAAGCCTCATGTAGCTTTAGTAAATAATTAATATCATCGGCTAATTTTTTACCAATATCAGTTGCAGAAATTTTAAGAGGCTGCTTAAATTTAACTACTTCAGTTGCAGAAATTGTATCTCTACTATCTTTATTTAAAGCATTTTCTCTTGATAAAAATGGATCATGGGAAATTAGCCGAAGATTTTTGCTACTATAAGTTAAGGTATAACCTGCAATCCCAGTTTTAGTACGATAAGCAGCGGAAATCCCTCCATCAATAACCAATAAACGTCCTTCTCCTTTAATTGGGCTTTCCCCTCTTTTTTCAGCAACAGGAGTATGGCCATTAATTATATGACCTGTTTCTGGATCAAGCTCAAAGTCAGCTAAAATCTGCTTACATAAATCAGCATTTTCTCTCTTTTTATAGTAAGGGTTTTTCTTTTCTAAATAAAGTGCTTTATCCTCTACTGTTGTAAAATATCGCAGAAAAGTAGTCATTTTTTCTTTGCCAAACAAGGGAGACATCTTTCCTCTCCAGAGATACCAGAGCCAATCTCGATATGTTTCTTCTTGTTTATTAAGTGAATAACTCTGTCTGACAACATCATCAAAGAAATCAAGCAAACTACGTCCAGCATAATTTTGGCCCGCAATTTTTACTTCTGCATAATTACCAGCTTTATTTAAGGGAATACAGCCGTGAAATAGTAAGTTTCCATTATATTTCTTATAAAGACTACCATGATTAAATAAAAATCTAATATCTTCCTGTAATCTATCATTATTGCGAAAAGAATAGCGAAGATGCTCAATTACTTCCTCTTCTTCAGAACTTAATTGATAAGGGTGATCAGTGTTTATAGTTGGAAAATCAGAATCTGTCAGTTTATATTTTTTCCCATCCAAATTTAGAATTCCCTGTTCAAAATCTATCTTTTCAAAATAAAGAGCCTCACTTAATCTGAACTCTGGATGCTGTTTTAATAACTGTCCTTCCAGTTTGAATTGAATAATAGTGATTGCTTTATGCATCTGGCTAATCAGACTAATTTCAGGCTGAGCTAATTCTTTATCTAATAAGCGAGGAGCAAATACTGTCTGATTAACCTCCGGATATATTTTTAAAGCAAATCGGGCTAGAGGACGTAAATTAATACCATAACCTTCTTCAATAAATTCTAAATTACCATAACGTAAAGCAATTCTTAATGCAGTTGCAATAAGTGCTCTCTGACCTCGGGCTGCCCCCATCCATAGAATATCATGATTACCCCACTGAATATCTACATTATGATGGTTTTTTAGAAAACTCATAATTTTTTCTGGTGCCGGTCCACGGTCAAAAATATCACCAATTATATGTAATTTATCAACTGCAAAACGCTGAATTAAATTTGATAAAGCAATAATAAAATTTTCAGCCTGGCCTACTTCAATAATTGTAGTTAAAATTTGATCTTTATAGTCTTTCTTGCTTAATTCATTTTCGTTTAGATGGAGTAATTCTTCAATTATGTAAGAAAATTTATGAGGTAAGGCCTTACGAACTTTAGAACGAGTATAAATAGCGGAAACTTCGCGGGAAATCTTTACTATATAATCAAGGGCTTCTTTGTACCATTCAGGTGGAATTCCACCTCTTTTTTGTAAGGTTTTCATTTTTTCTTCTGGATAAAAAATCAAAGTAGCCAGTTCTCTTTTTTCTTTATCTTTTAACTTTTCTTCAAAAATCTGATCAATTTTGTATTCAATAACTCCAGAAGCAGTTTTAAGCATATATTTAAAGGCTTCTGCTTCACCATGTAAATCAGTGAGAAAATGTTCGGTACTTTTGGGTAAATTTAAAATAGCTTTTAAATTTATAATTTCTGTACTTACAGCAGGAATATTCGGAAATTGCTCTGCTAAAAGCTGCAGATATTTTTCTTCGCTCATCTCAGTCACTTTTTTTCCTCCTTTAACAACTAGAACAACTAGTTTCAGACAAGCAGTTTTTCAAAAGCAAGCCTTTCTGCTTCTCTAAGAGTATAAATAATGCCACAATATTTAAATTTGTTTTTTTTTAGTAAATTTTGCATTGCTAAATTATCACGATGAGTGTCGATCCTAATACTTTTAATATTTTCACTGAGAGCGATTTCTTCAGCCTTTTTAATAAATAAAGAAGCCAGACTCTGACCCTGATAATTAGCAGTAACTGCAATTCGGTGAATAACACCATATTTTTCTGTACTAAGCCACTCTCCTTGATAAATATTTTGATAGCTAGGATCATCTCCCAGACTAATCACGGCTACGGCAATTAATTTAGCTGAGTTTTTAATTATATAACAATTTTCAGCTATAATGTCAGCTCGAAAAATACTTTGATCAGGATAACTTCCCTGCCACTGCTCTATATTATTAGCAGCAAGTTGTTCCCGGGCAGAATTAATTATTTCCATAATTGCAGGAATGTCTTTTAATTTAGCCTTTTGTAAATTCAACTAATTCATCACCTCTTCAATAAATTTTTAAAATTATCATATTATAATGATTCTATTTTATAGTGATCCTGTAACCAGCTAATAACTTTTTCTTTCTTCTCTGGACAGGCAAAATAAAATCCCTGAGCATAATCACAAGCAAGCTTTTCTAAAAATAATAATTGCTCCTCACTTTCTACTCCTTCAGCTACTACTTCAATATTTAACGAATGAGCCAATTTAATAATTGCAGATATAATTTCCTCAACTGATTTATCTTTTCCAATATTTAGAATAAAATAACGATCAATTTTAAGATAATCAATTGGGATTTCTTTCAAATACTTAAGTGACGAATATCCTTTGCCAAAATCATCAAGATATATTTTAATTCCATTTTCTTTTAGTTTTTTTAATTTTTTAATATTACTTTCAATTTCTAGCATTAAATCTGTTTCAGTTATTTCAAGACTCAAATTTTTTGCTGCAACTTTGGCAGAATTAAGATGAGAAATTAAACTATCAGCAAATTCAGGGTTTTGTAAATTACGAGCTGAGATATTAATTGCTATGTTATAAAAATCGAATTTAAAATTTTGATTAAATTCAGCTATATCAGCAAGAGCAGTTTTTAAAACCCAATCGGTAAGAGGCTGAATCAAACTGCTCTGTTCTACAATTGGAATAAACTCAGCTGGAGAAATTAGACCTTTCTCAGGGTGATTCCAGCGAATTAGTGCTTCAAATGTTTCTACTTTTCTGGTGTATAAATTTATCTTTGGTTGATAGTAAAGTTCAAAAGAATTATTATCGATTGACTTTTTTACTGCTGCTAAAAGCTCTATTTTATTATTTTTAGATTCAATTGCTGAATTTTTATAAAAGTAGTATTGTTTTTTTAGATCATTAGCATTCTTTAAGGCAACTAAAGCCTGATCAATTAATTCAGCAAAAATGCTGCTATTCTCAGGATAACTACTTAATCCAAAAGAAATATCATTAAATATTGATAGTCCCTTAAATTCGATTGGTTTTTCCAGATATTTAGCTAATCTATTTAAAAAAATTTTAACATTTAAATACTTATTTTTGGGCAAAACTATTCCATATTTATCTTCACTAATATAATAAATAAGACTATTATGACCAATAAATTTCTGGACATTCTGCAAAAATTGACTGATATATTTAGTTGAATTCATAAAACCAATCAACTTATAAATATCAAAGAAATTATTGATTGATAAGATTAATAAGTAAAAATCTTTCTGTCCTGAAATTCTTTCTTCTACAATTTGTTTGAATTTAATTTTAGTCGGAAGTGAGATCTCACTATTAAAGTAAGCAAGTTTATTTAACAGCCCTAATTGCTGTTCTATAAGCGAAAATAAACAACCACTAAAAATTCCAATTAAAATCAAAAAGAGGGTTCTGAAGATCCAATTGCTGTTCTGCTGACTCAGCATAGCTGCTGTATTTAAAGGCATAAGCGGTCCTAATAAAAGCCCTGCTAATAGGGCACTTACTAAACCACCCCTAATTTTATAAAGATAAGCAGTAAAAATAATTGGCAGATAAATAAGATGAATATAACTATATTGAGTTCCACCTGTTTTATAAACTAGATAGCTAATCAGGCTTAATAAAAATAAAATTATTAGGAAAGATAAAAATTTATTTTCAGATAACCTTTTTAGTTTTAAATAAATGCTAATCTGTTTAATCATATTTTATTACCTCCGCTGCCGATTATTCAAAGATATAAATTATTATTCGGCAATGTAGGCTAATAACCTGCATTGAGCAATAAAATATTATTTATCTAGCTAAAATTAAGCTAATAAAAAAGTTAAACTATAAGTCTAAGTAAGCTTAAATAATTCTATTAATTTATTTTTAACCTGATTCTGCTGCCACTTATGATAATGCTTTACTGCAAGCCCGTTTAAACCAATTAAACCAGGATGAATCTTTAAAGCAGTCAGCTCTTTTAGCTTGGCAATTACTTTATATTCATCGCTGGGAATTTCTGAGCCAGTAATTGATTCAAGAACTGCCCGGCTAAATTTATATGGATTAGCCGTTGAATCAACAATGGCTATTGTGTCATCTCCCAGTTGATTACGATATTTTGCCAATGAATCTACCGCAACAGCTGTATGAGGGTCAAGCAGATAATCATATTTTTCGTAATAGCTCTTTATTGCCTGTTTTACCTCTGTTTCAGTACTATATTCACCCACAAACAATTCTCTAATTTTTTCTAATGTTTTTTGATCTACTTTAAAGCTTTTTTCTTCTTTTAATTGAGTATACCAGCTATTTATTTTCTGACTATCATGCTCAGTAATTTCATATAAAAATCTTTCTAAATTGGAAGAAATTAAAATATCCATTGAAGGACTAATTGTTTTTTTGAATTCTCGTTTAATATCATAAACACCTGTCTTCAAAAAATCTGTTAAAACTTTATTATCATTAGATGCACAAATGAATTTATTAACAGGCAGCCCCATTCTATAGGCATAATAAGCGGCTAATATATTGCCAAAATTACCAGTTGGAACTGTAATATTAATTTTTTCACTGGCTGTTAAATCTCCATTATTTAATAAATTAAAATAAGCTTTAAAATAATATACTATTTGAGGTAGTAACCTTCCCCAATTTATTGAATTAGCTGAAGAAAATTGATAATTATTATTTGATAATTTTTTTCTAAATTTTTTATCAGCAAAAATTTCTTTGACTGTATTTTGACAGTCATCAAAATTACCCGGAATAGCAACTACAGAAGTGTTGCTACCACCAGTAGTTAACATTTGATCTTCCTGAACTTTGCTAACTCCTGCAGCAGGATAAAAAACAACTATTTGAACTCCTGGTACATCCTTAAAGCCTTCTAAAGCAGCTTTACCAGTATCACCAGAAGTTGCTACTAAAATAATAATTTCATTTTTTATATTATTTTTCTGAACAGCTTTAACTAAAAGATAGGGCAGAACTTGTAATGCAAAATCTTTAAAAGCAGCGGTTGGTCCGTGCCATAATTCTAAAATATATGTATGTTGATCCAGCTGTACTAAAGGAGCTTTTTCAACTTGGGGAAAATTGCTTTTTGCATAAGCTTTTTCGACTGATTCTGTTATTTCTTCCTGCTTAAAATCAGTTAAAAATTCTGTAAATATCCATTTAGCTAAGTCTTGATAACTATAATTTTTTTTAGCAATTAAATCTGCTAAAGAAAAAGTAGGTATTTTTTCCGGGACAAATAGCCCTCCTTCAGGTACCATACCCAGGCTAATTGCCGCTGCTGAATTTACTGGTTGATAATTTCCTCTTGTACTTATATACTCCATACTCTTTACCTCCACTATTTTAGATTAACTATAAATTATTATATCTAATCAACGGCTTAATGTCTATTAATATAGATAAAAAGAAGCTAGCTGCTATACAAAAGTTAATTTATTTATTATAATAAACATAATAGGAAATAATTATCAATTAAATTAAACAAAACAGCTAACTTAAAGGAGGAAATTATGTTAAACTTTATTTTTATAATTTTCGTTTCTATAATTAGCTGTTTATTTTTAAGCCTTTTTATTCCTTTAAAATATAAAATTAAGTTGGACTATAATTATAAATTAGCGTTTCTAATAAAATTTTCTTATTTAGGAATAAATCTAATTTTCAAAAAGTCTAATCAAGAAAAAATATGGCTGCTTAAATTTTCTAAATATAGCAAAAAGATTAATTTATCTTCTTTTTTTAATAAAAATAAAATATCAAATAAAACTAAAGCTAAAGAAGGTAAATTGACCAAATTGAAAGATCTCAAATTTTATTTAGATAATGATAATTTTAGTCAAATATTAGCTGTTTTAAAAAAAATACTGAAAATTATTGTTCCTTCCCATTTGAAATTAAAAATAGATTTTTCGTTGGGAGATCCTTACTATAATGCTTTATTTATTGCTGGTTATTATGCTTTAAAGGATATATTTTCAAAAAAGATATTCAATGATCTTGATCCAGAAATAGAAATAAATCTAAACTGGCAGGAGGTGAAACTTGATTTTGAATTTCTAATGACAGGTAGAATAAAGCTCTGGTTATTTTGCTGGCAATTAATTACTTATCTTAGTTCTGCTCAAAACCGTCATTTTTTAAATAAATTATCTCAATTGAAAAGAAAGGACTGAAATAAAATGGAAACAACTAAAGAAGTTTTAGAAACAATGTATGATAAGCTTGATCATCTTTTAAAGACAGAAACTGTAATTGGCAAAGCAATTACAGTTGGTGATATTAAACTGATTCCTATTATAACAGCTTCATTTGGATTAGGAGGAGGAGTTGGTGAAGAGAAAAGCAAGTCTGCTGGCGGTGGTGGTGGACTTGGCTGTAAAATATCGCCTGATGCTATTTTAGTTATTAATGGTGATGAAGTTAAAATGCTTCCAGTTAAAAATAAAGGGCCTTTAGAAAGTATTTTAGCAAAAGTACCTGAACTGCTGCATCAATTTGAGTCAGATAAAAAAACTGATTCTGATCAAAATAGTGAAAAAAATTGGTTGTATAATTAATGTTGTGAAGAAAAAACTGTAAATCTAAAAATATCTAAATAAAAAAGGCATTTGCCTGGCTCCGTTGAATTAAAT
>NZ_FOTI01000049.1 GCF_900114545.1 Halanaerobium salsuginis | reverse complement strand
TCCAGGCTAAAAGAGCATCTGAATTTAGAGAACTTAACTGTAATGGGAGCCAAAAAAGTTAAAACTCATTTACTGTTAAGCTCAATCAGTTTGATAGCTGCAAGAATTGCAGCAGAGAAAATCAAGCTTCAAAACCAGACTTTAGCTGCTTAAAGAGCATTTTAAAACATGATTTTAAGTTACCCAAGCTAAGTGCGTTTAAATTTAGCAGTAAATCTATGGTAAATTTTTAAAATCTACAATTTCAAGTTAAAAGGCTTATTTTTATGATTCACAGACAATATTTTTTTGAATTAAACTAAATTAAGCGTATTATGAAATTCGCTTAATTATAAAATAAATTTAATCAAATCACCTTATAGCTAGAAAGGATGGGTAAAAAATGGAATACTCAGGTAATGGTAAGATATTAAAAATTTATATTGGTGAAACAGATAAATGGAAACATGAACCTTTATATCATGCTTTAATTAAAAAATTTAAAGAAAAAGGTATGGCAGGAGCTACTGTAATCCAGGGAATAGAAGGTTTTGGATTAAATAGCAGAATTAAAACAGCCCATATTTTGCAACTTTCTGAAGACTTGCCATTGGTGATTGAAGTTGTTGATCAGGCTGAAAAAATAGAAAAGATTCTTCCTGAAATAAAAGAAATGGTTACAGAAGGATTGGTAACAATCGAAGATGTCAGAGTAATTAGCTATACAGCAAATAACAAAGAAAAGCAGGATAAAAATTAAACATTATAACTATTATAGTGTTTAATTCACCTGCTTTTTTTACTTTTTTTAAATATAAGATCAGATTAATCCTGTTTAATTTAAAATCTATAAAAATAAAGTACCTGACCAGGTAATAAGTGTGTAACATATTATTGGTCCATAAATTGAATTATAACGTTTATAAAGTAAGCTAAGTAAAATATGAAGACCAAAAGGAACAGCCAGATTTCTCCAGTAAAAAGTAAAATAAAAACCCAGCTCACTAAAACCAGTTTCTGTATAAGCCAGCTGGAAAGGAATATTTAATAAAGCAAATAATATTGCTCCAGCTAAAATAGCTGCAAACTGATTTTTAAATAACCCATACAAACGAGTCTGCACATAGCCCCTAAAAACAATTTCATCAACAAGTGCAACAACGAAAAAATAATAAATAAAATTATCGAGCAAAAATTTAAAATCACTTGAATTAAAACCATAAGCAAACATAGTGATAAAATCATAGTTAACTGTAACTATTATTACAATCCCTAAAACTATCCCCATAACAATTGATTTAAATCCATTCTTTAAATTAAAACCGATTGTAGTTAGATTTTCTCCCCGGGTAAAAACCATCATAATTGCTAAAAATGCCAGCGAAAAAGAAGCATAAGAACCAATATTATCACCTGTTCTAACATAGTATTTACCAACGTTATAATAAGTAATAACTGCAACTAACCAGACTAAAAAAGCACGTAAAGCATCGATTTTATCGTATTTTTTAACCTGTTCCCAATAGGCTGGATCTGTTTTTAAAATATTGAATAACATCTTTTTTCTCCTTTTAATAATATTTATTGCAAGTATAAATAAAGCTTATTAACATAGGTTATAATAGTTAGTCAACTAATGTCAAGTTAAAAGAAACAAAAAAACTGCCCCAGCAATGAGGCAGTTTAATTAACAGTCTATTTTATTCAGGATAGCTTTAATTTAAGCCTATTTACAATACTTATCAGCTTCACCTAAAGAGTTAAATAATTTCATTTTATATTCAATTACTTCTCTTGCAGCCAGAATGCAGTCAGGATAAATTGCATTTGGCTCATACATTTCTCCTCTTTCAGCAAAAATTTCTCTAACTTTTTTATAAAAAGCTGATTTAATATCACTAGAAATATTAACTTTGGTAATACCTAATTCTACTGCTTCTGCAATTTCTTGATCAGGATTACTGGAACCACCGTGTAAAACTAAAGGCACTTCTACTTCTGCTCTAATTTCTTTTAAGAGATCTAGTTTTAACTCGGGTTTCATTGTAGCTGGATAAATACCATGTTTTGTTCCAATAGCAACAGCCAGAGTATCAATCCCAGTTTTTTCAACAAATTCTTTTGCTTTAGCAGGATCAGTATAAATAATATCATCTGCTCCACCTTCAGCTGAATTGCCAGTATTACCAATTGTTCCTAATTCTCCTTCTACAGATATATTTAAAGGATGAGCAATTTCTACAACTTGCTGGCAAATCTTAATATTATCTGCAAAAGACATATGAGAAGCATCGATCATTACTGAAGTAAAACCACATCTAATCGCTCTCAAAACTTGTTCAATGGTAGCACCATGATCCAGATGAATTACCATTGGAACTTTGCTTTGATTAGCTTCTGCAATGCAAGAAGCCACAAAGCTATCTTCTAGAAAAGATAATTCATCAGGGTGAATAGCTAAAATTACTGGTGAATTAGTTTCATTGGCACTCTGAACTACTGCTTTTAACAGCTGGCCACTTCCAATATTAAACGCTGGTACTGCAAATTTATTTTCTTGAGCAACACTTAGTAAGTCTTCCATATTGATTAGCATTTTTACCACTCCATTTATTATTTTAATTATAGTTATGAAATTTTATTTTTAGAACCAGACAATTCGATATAATGTGCAATAACTTCAGCACTATCTTGCTCAACCTGATGAATTAAGTCAAAGTAATTAACATCAGGATCTGCCTGAATAATTTTTTGAGTACTATCACGATTAGCATTCATAAAGTCACAGCCAACATTAATTTTATTGATACCATACTGAACAGATTTCAAGATATTTTCTGAGCCAGAGCCAGATCCACCATGCAAGACTAGTGGAATATCTACACTTGCTTTAATTGCCTGCAGACGTTCAAAATCAAATTCTGGAGTCATTCCTTCAGGATAGTTACCATGTGAACTACCATAGGATATTGCTAGAGCATCTATGCCAGTTTTTTTCACAAAATCTGCTGCCTGATCAGGATTTGTTTTCATATCATCTAAAGTATAATTATCACCTGCAGTAGCTCCTAAACTTCCTAATTCAGCTTCAACTGATACACCATGCTGGTGGGCATAGGAAACTACTGATTTAGTTTCTGCAATATTTCTCTCTAACTCAAATTCTGCTCCATCATACATAACTGAGGAGAAACCATCATTAATTGCTTGATAAACTAACTCCTTATCTGTACCATGGTCAAGGTTTAAAGCAACAGGTACCTTTACCTGGCTAGCTATAGTTTTAACTATTGGGGTAATTAGATTAGTATAAGCATGTTCTGCCAGATGGGCCTGATAAATATTAATAATTATTGGTGCATTTAACTTATTAGCGGTTGTAATAACTGTACGTGCAGTCTCTAAATTAAAACAATTAATGGCCATCACTGCATAATTTTCCTTATTTGCCCGATCAAGTATTTCTTTCATTGCAACATACATTTTGGGCCTCCTTATAGCCTTATAGTCAGTAACTATTATAAAAATATTTTTTAGTAACTGAATAATTGTTAAGATATCTCAACAGCTGACATATCAAATTCTTCTTCCTCTTCTTCCAGAAATTCTTCTTGTTCTACTGGCTCTTTTTTTAGCACAAATAGCAGTATTCCAGTAATTAAAGAACCAATTCCCAAAGCAATTACAAATTTAAGCGGATGATTCATTGCAGGTACAATAAACATTCCACCTGAGGGAACAGGTGAACCAATTCCCCACATCATTGATAAGCCACCACCAATAGCTGCTCCAACTGTACAGGAGAAAATTACTCTAAGTGGGTCAACTGCTGCAATTGGAATAACACCTTCTGTAATCATAGTTATTCCCATTGGAAAAGCAACCTTGATGTTTTCAATTTCACGACTAGAATAAATTTTCTTACCAAAGATTCGAGAAAAAACCCAGGAAAGTGTAACCCCAAATGGTGGAACCATGGAAGCAAGAATTTTAACAGCTTCCGGTTCAAGAACGCCTTCCAGTAATAATCCATCAGCAAAGAGAGAAGCAGTTTTATTGACTGGACCTCCAAAATCAAAAGCAGCCATTCCTCCCATAATTGAACCAAATACAAAACGTGATGCTCCCTGCATATTCATCAAGAAAGCTGTTAAAGCATTGGTAGCTGCTACTATTGGAACTCCAATTACAAAATACATTAACAGTCCAATTACAGTAGTTGAAACCATTGGTAAAATCATCATTGGCATTAAACCTTCGGCCCATTTGGGAACTTTAACATTCTTTTTTAACCAATTAATAAAATAACCAACTAGATATCCACCCAGCATTCCTCCCAGAAAACCTGCCCCAATTGAATTAGCAATTAACCCCATAAATAAACCAGGTGCAATTCCAGGTCGATCAGCAATTGAGTAAGCTATCCCAGCTGCGATTACTGGAGCAAGCAAACCCATGCCCAGTACTCCCAGGGAAACAAGTGCATCTGGAATGGAATATGCTTCTGTATAATCAGCTACTACACTACCACCAGTTAGATTCCCAACTGCTATTAGCAGACCAGCTGCTACAACTAAAGGCAGCATATAAGAAATAGCTGTTAAAGCATGTTTTTTTAATTGTAATTTCTTTAACATTTTTTATCCCCTCATCCCTTTAATAATTCTTCTACCCGGGCAATAAACCCCTTAGGTGATTTGATTACAACGTTGGTAGGTATTTCAATAACTTTTTTATTTTTAAATCTATCCTGACCTGAGATCTTAATATCAGCAGCAATAATAACTACATCCGCTTGTGCAACATCAGATTTAGTTAATTCATTTTCAGCACCAACGGTTCCCTGAGTTTCTACTTTAATTTCATGTCCGGCAGCTTCAGCAGCTTTTAATAATTTTTCTTTAGCAATATAAGTATGAGCTATTCCTGATGTACAGGCAGCAACAGCAACGATTTTCATCTCTTCCACCTCCTTTCAATTTAGTGATTTGTCATAATTTCTAAAATATCATCTGCTGACTCAACAGTTAATAATCTAGCACATACTTCTTCATCTCCCAGAGTAGAAGCAACTTGAGAAAGCAATTTGATATGGACTGTAGTTTTTGCTTCTTCTGGCACTGCAAATAAGAGAATAAATTTAACACCTTTGCCATCAAGGCTTTCCCATTCTAGAATTTCTTTAGTTCTTCCAATAGCAATAGCTGTATTTTCTACATATTTAGATTTACCATGAGGAATAGCTATATATCCTCCCATTCCTGTTTCTCCGATTTCTTCTCTGGCATAAACATCTCTAATAAATCCGGCTTTATCTGAAACAGAATTTGTTTTAACTAATATTTCTGCTAATTCATCAATCGCTTCAGCCTTAGTTGTAGCCTCCAGATTAAGGTTAATTCTCTCTTCTCTAATTATTTTGTTTAAATCCATTTTTAAACACCCCTAATAGCTTTTATTTTTTAGTTTATCTGCTGTTAAAATTTAAGTTTTTTAGTTAATTATATTAAAATCTTTAATTTATTAATTAAATAAGGATAATCTTGATATTCTATCAAATAAAAATTACTGTTTTCTGATCCTTCAAAACAAAACAAAGTATCTTTATTTTGATTACTTTTAGCTAGATATAATTGAACTTTCTTGTCTAGAGAAATAAGCTGCTCTTTATTTATTTTAAGACCAGTTTTTTGTTTAACTTTATTTAGTAGATCAGTTTTAGTCTTAAAATTATAAGTGGCTGCTGGTTCTAAAATCTTAAAGTTTTGTTTTAAATTCTGAACAGACTTAAGCGGCAGCTGCTTATCTAGTAAATTTTTAATATTTCTGATATCTGTTTCACTTAAAAAAGCTGAAACTAAAATATATGGAGTTTCAATATTCAATTTAACTGTAGAAATTATTAGATCAAAATCATCTAGTGAAATAGAATTTAGCTTACTAGAAGATATAACATTGCTAACTGTAATGTTAGAGAATGATTTTTTTAATCTAGTTGCTAAAAGTTGTGAAGTTCCATAGCCACTATGACAGATTACTAAAGCTTTTTTATTTGAACTTAATTTTTCAATTTCTGATTGAAAATAAGTCATAATATAGGCAACTTCATCCAGACTGATTTTTTTGATTTCAAAAAGATCACATACTATATCAGCTGCAATTCTAATCATAAAAAACAAATTACTAAATTCTGCTTTCATTTCCTGAAGCAAAGGATTCTTAATTCTAATTTCAGCATTAAGCCGGTTTAGCATGGGCTTAATATGAAGTAATAATGCCTGAAAAAGACGATTTGTATAAGCAAAATCAATTTCGCTTAAATCAGAAACTACTACTATCAGTTTATGAGTAAACTTTTTTGAAATTAATTCAAGCTTATTATCAAATTCAAAGGTTTGATTATTACTGCTAGCTCCACTGGAAATCAAATATTGATAAATATAAAGTACTTCATTTTCTGGAATAGTTATCTGATAATGATTTTCTATCTTATTAACTATTTTATAAGCATTTTTATATAAACGATTATTTATTTGAGTAATATCAAAACTACCCGAATTTAACTGTTCAAGATTATTACCTTCTTTTACTCTGCGGGTCATAATTAATAAGTGAGTTAATAAGTTGGTATAATATGGTTCATAAATAATCTTATTAATATCACTTTCCAAATCATTCAATAATTTCTGAAAAAATTTAACCTCATTAATTTCGTCCAGTCCTTCGATAGTACTTTCATTTTGACGTAAAATTTGATATTCAATTAAATAATTAGAGTTGTAATTAATATTTTCCTGAAGTACATAAACAAGTGCATTTCTAATATCAATCTCTTTAGCTGAAATTCTAGTGCCATCTCTACTTCTAATAATTTTAATATTAAATTCTTTAAAACTAGCTTCTATATATTTCAAATCATTCAAAATAGAAGTTCGGCTGACATAATATTGATCAGATAATTTCTGTATAGTTGTATATTCTTTTGAGTTTAAAAGTAAAGTTCTTGCAATCTCTGCTCGACGTTCTTCCACAGAAATTGGATCATTAGTACTATTCTGATCATTAATTATCTCCATTAAATCGAGTAATTGCTGATCATTATACAAAAGTTTAACTCCACTGCCTCTTTTTCTTTTGATGGTAACATCGACTTCTTTAATAATTGCCTGAATTTCATCCAAATCTGAAGCTATTGTTTTGTTAGACACATTCAATTTATTGGCAAAGTTTTTAATTGGCTTATATGAATTATCACTTAGCAATAATTTAAATAAATCTATCTGTCTTTGGTTAAGAAGTTGAGCCATATTACCACATCCCTCATTTCTTGATTTAATTATAGCAAAGCCTGCTTATTATTTATATTACAACATATTTCTATAATACTACAGAAATAATGTACACTAGTCACTAAAATTTGAGTTTTCTGACATATTATTCTAATAATATCAGACTATTATGTTATTATTTTATATTATAAAAAAATGGCTCCAGCTTAAAAAAAGCTAAAACCATATCTGCTAATTGCTATTAATTTTTTATTAATCACTATTAATTGCTTTGCTTACCAAGATTAATAACAATAATAGCAGCTGAAACAAGCCCCAGGGCAATAAAAGTATTAAAAGATAATCTTTCGTCTGCTAAAAAAATGGCTGATAAAATGGTCCCTGAAACAGGAATCATAAATCTATAAATACTTATATAACCCAGACTATTATTTTTGATTAAAACATACCATAAACCAAAACCAGCTGCTGAGATAAAAGCAAGATATAAAAGCAGCATAATTGATCCTGGATTAAACTGCAGGGTAAATGGAGATACTTTTGTTAGAGCCAGAACAATTAAAAATATAGCTCCTACAAACATTTGATAGGCAGTTAAAGCAATAATTTCTATCTTTTCTCGACTATTTTTCACCATAATAGTAGCTATTGAAGAAGCTAAAGCTGAAAAAATTATAAAACCTTCTCCAGTTAATTTGAATTCAAAATTAAAACTGCCTTTACTCAAATTAACTAAGACTACTCCAACTAAGCCAATAATTAGACCAATTATCTTCTGATAATTTATCTTATCATTTTGGTAAATAAAATGCGAAACAATTACTGTGAAAAATATTCCAATCGTATTAAGAATAGATCCTTTTACACCAGTTGTGTGAGCTAATCCATTATAGAAAAAGAAATATTGCAAAGTAGTCTGTATCAATCCTAAAAAAAGAATAAATTTTAGCTGTGATCTTTTTAAGTGCAAGCTATTTTTTGAACCAGTTAACAGCTGGAATACAAACAAAAAAATTGCTGCTAGTAAGAAACGATACCCCGCAAATAGCATTTTAGTAAAAATATCATCAGCGGCAATTCCAAATCTATGGTAACCAGTTTTTAAAGCTGGAAAAGCACTCCCCCAGAGAATACAGGCAAAAATTGCCATTAGAGGAACTAGCAGTGGGTGTTTAAAAATATTATCCTCTTTTTCTTTAGACCCGGTTAATTTCTCTGAAGCAGAATTTTCTACTTGAGCAAGCTTGTTTGTCATAATAAATATCCTTCCCCAATCAAAATTAAAATTAAAACTTACTGATTATTAAATATAACAATGATTATATTATATTAAAAGTCACAATTCAAATATAAAAAGATAGCCTTACTTATTAAAATAGTAAGGCTATCTTTTTAATAATTAAGCTAATAAATTATTTCGGCCAACTCAGCTGCTAACCAGCTGCTAAGTTCAGTTTTGATTTGCTGCTTAACTACTTGATCTGAATAGGAATAATCAGCTAGAGTCTTTTTTACTATCTGGAGCAATTGAGCTAATTTAAATGGTTGATCTTTTAAATTATTAGTCAGCTGCTGAACTAAATCACTGTACATTAAATCAGAATAAATAACTGCTTCTTTAATCCTGGCATCACTTAGTTTTAAATTAAGTTCAATCCCACCCCAACTAAAACGATGGGCCAGAGCAAGATCAAAATCTGGCGTTTTACCAAAACGCCAGTTCCAATCAGCATATTTAGTATAAAGCTCTGTAAGTCGATCATTTTTTTCTATCATAATTTGTGGCAAAGTTTGCCCGCCATTATATTTTTTACTAAAACTATTTTTAATAGCTGCTATTACATCTGCTACAGTTATATTTTGCTCAATATCTGTTAAATTGATCACCCGGGAAATTACTGAATCAATTCCTTTAGCTTTAATCTTTGCTTCAGCAACTTTAAGGTAAGCAGCCAGTTTAAATAAATCACTATTAACTAAAACTGTCCCATGGATATAAGCAGACTTTTTCCCATAATAAAATGCATTACCAGAAATTTTTTTGTCTTGATAAAGCAAATCATTACGACCAGAAAATTTAGCTGCTATACCAAGATCTTGCAGAGCAGTAAGAATGGGAGTTAGCTGTTCCTGCAGCTGATAAAATCGTCGCGGCATCAAAATGGTATAATTTAAATTACCCAGATCATGAAAAACTGCTCCTCCGCCTGATAATCGTCTTGCTAGTTTACCACCATCAGCTTCCAGTTTGCCAACTAAACATTCTTGCCAGGCATTCTGATTACGACCAATAACAACTGTTTTTTCATTTTGCCAGAGATAAATAATTATTTCTGAACTATTTAGATTCTCCAATAAATATTCTTCAACCGCCAGATTATACCAGGGATCATGGCCTTTACCTAAAACTAATCTAGCCTGCAGATGATCCGACTGTGCCATTAAAAAATCCCCCTATCTGAATTGCTAAGTTAAAATTCATAAGAATCTCTCCTCTGGTTAGTAAATTTAACTAGCTCTGCTTTATTTTTATAAAAATTTAACTAGCTCTGGCTAAATTATATATAATCACTCAATTAGCGTCAACTAAATTTAATTTTATTTAACAGCAGCTGCTGGCATAGCTGCTTTAATACTTTCTATAAACTCAGCTGCTTTAGCTAACATTTCTGCTTCATCTCCGCCTGTCTGGATAGTTTCAATTAAGGCACTCCCTATAATTATACCATCAGGATAATCAATTATTTTTTTTACTTTTTCCGGGCCATCAATTCCAAAACCCAATCCCAGAGGAAGCTTGCCTGCAGCCTGCCTTACTCGATCTAGATAGCCTTTTAGTTCAGGATATATCTGATCATTAGCTCCAGTAGTTCCAAGCAGAGCAACACAGTAGAGAAAGCCTTCACTTTGACTGGCAATCTGCTGCAGACGCTGCCGGGAAGTATTAGGAGTAACCAATCTAATCTGACTGATTTCCTCCTCTGCTAAATAAACTGGCAGTTTAGCAGCAGCATCAACCGGCAAATCTGGAATAATTACTCCTGCTATGCCTGCTTTTCTGGCCGCCCGGGCAAATCTTTCTTCTCCAAAATTAAGAATTGAATTATAATATCCCATTAGAATTAAAGGAACATCTATTTTATCACGCAATTTTTCTAAACTAATTAGTAATTTTTTTAGAGTTGTACCACTCTGCAGAGCACGCTGAGCAGCAGCCTGAATTACCGGGCCATCAGCTAATGGATCTGAAAAGGGAATTCCTACCTCAATCAAATCAGAACCTGCTTCAGCCAGACAGGGAATTAATTTCTCTGTCAGAGCAAGATTAGGATCCCCCCCACAGATATAGGTGATGAGCGGCTTTTTATCTTTAAATTGTTGGGCAATTATATTATCTTTCAGTTTAGACATGCAGATCAGCCTCCTCAATTTTCCTGAAATTATTAATATCTTTATCGCCTCGACCAGATAAATTAACTACCACAACATCTTTTTTCTGCAGCTGAGGCACTAATTTTTCTAAATAAGCAAGTGCATGGGAACTTTCTAAGGCTGGAATAATTCCTTCTTTTTCACTTAATAGTTTAAAGGCAGCGATAGCTTCTTGATCAGTAACAGATTGATAATTAACCCGCTGCTTTTCTTTTAAATAGCTATGTTCAGGTCCAACTCCGGGGTAATCGAGTCCGGCTGAAATTGAATAAGCAGGAATAACCTGTCCATCTTCATCCTGCAATAAGTATGATTTACTACCATGTAAAATTCCTACTCGACCAGCAGTTAGAGTTGCTGCATGTTGATCAGTTTTAACACCATGACCAGCTGCTTCGATACCGATCAGTTTAACATTTAAGTCCTCTAAAAAAGGATAAAAGATTCCCATTGCATTACTGCCTCCACCAACACAAGCTAAAATATAATCAGGCAGCTGACCAGTTTCTTCACTAATTTGACGGCGGCATTCATCACCAATAATACGCTGAAAATCACGTACCAGCATTGGATAAGGATGTGGTCCAACAACTGACCCAATTATATAATGAGTATCCTCAACATTACGAACCCAATCACGAATTGCTTCATTAGTAGCATCTTTTAGAGTCTGACTACCCGAAGTAACCGGAATTACTTTAGCCCCCAGCATTTCCATTTTATAAACATTAAGAGCCTGCCGTTCGATATCTTCTGCTCCCATATAAATTTCACATTCCAAATTAAAGCGGGCTGCAACAGTAGCAGTAGCAACACCATGCTGACCAGCACCTGTTTCGGCAATAATTCTTTTTTTACCCATTCTAACTGCTAATAAAATCTGACCCAGGGTATTATTAATTTTATGGGCTCCTGTATGATTAAGGTCTTCTCGTTTTAAATAAATCCTGGGCCCATCATAATAATTACTTAATTGTTCAGCAAAATAAAGTGGGGTTGGCCTGCCGCTGTAATTTTTAAGGAGAGATTTCAATTCATTTTTAAATTCTGGTTTATCTTTTAATTCTAGATATACTGTTTCTAATTCATCCAGAGCTGGTACAAGAGTTTCTGGTACAAATCTACCTCCAAAATCAGCAAAATATCCTCTGCTCATCTCAAACTCATTTTTTACTGCTCGACTCATCTTTGCTCATCCCTTCTTTAAATAAATTTAAGTTTTAATTTACCAGACTTTTCTACTTGAAAATTTCTAATCTTGGTAATTACCTGTTCCAAAAGACGGTTACTTTTAATCCCCGGTGAAGTTTCTATTTTACTATTTATATCAACTGCAGCTGGTTTAACCTGCTGTAAAGCTGTTTCTATATTATCAGCCCCTAGACCACCAGCCAGAATAAAAGGTTGCTCAAATTCTTGTTGGGCTAAAAGCTGCCAGTTAAATGTTTTACCAGTACCTCCAGTCTGCTGGCCAGCCTTAGTATCAAAAAGTAAGTAATCAGCAGCCTCTCTATACTGATCAACAAGTTTAAGATCACTACTTTTAGCCACTGGAATAGCTTTAATTGTTTTTAATGGTACTTTTCTAAGTAGGTCTGGATCTTCCTGTCCGTGAAACTGAATATAGTCAAAAAGCTGACTTTCTATTATCTCAATTAATTTTTCTTGGGAAGGATTAACTACAACCGCTACTCTAATTACAAAAGGTGGCAGCCCGGTGGTAATTTTTTTTACTTTTTTTATTGAAACCTGTCTAGGACTGTCAGCTAAAATAAATCCTAATGCATCTACTCCCAACTTAACTGCATAAAGCAAATCACTTTTTCTCTGCAAACCACAAACCTTAACCATGACTTTTTTAGTTTTCATTAGTTTACCTCCTCAAGCTCCTTATAAGCTGCTTAACTAATTCCTAATTCTTTTACCTTTTTAATAGGATCAGGGGCTCTCATTAAAGTTTCACCAATTAAAACTCCGTCAACACCCAAGTCTTTTAAATAACTAATATCTGTTTTAGTTTTAATTCCACTTTCAGCAATTATATAATAGTTAGCCCGCTGACCTTTATTTTTAATTATATTTAATAGCTCAGCTGTTGTCTGTAAAGTAACTGTAAAATCATGGAGATTCCTATTATTAATCCCGATAATTTTTGCTTCAGTGGCCATAACTCTTGCTAGTTCTGCTGCTGTATGGACTTCAACTATAGCTTCTAGACCAAGTTCTCTGCTTAAACTAAGTAATTTTTCCAGCTGCTGTTGACTTAAAATAGCTGCAATTAAGAGAATTACATCTGCTCCTAGAAAAAGACTCTGGTAAACCTGGATAGCATCGATAATAAACTCTTTCCGCAAAACAGGCAAATTTGTAGCCTGACGAACTTGAGCTAAAATTTCTGTACTGCCCTGAAAAAATTGCTGATCAGTTAAAACTGAAATTGCTGCTGCCCCTGCTTTTTGATAAGCTTGCAGCTGCTTTATAGGTTGAAAATTAGCCTTAATTAAACCTTTGCTGGGTGAAGCTTTTTTTATTTCAGCCAGCAGACTTAAATCTGGTTCAGCCAGTTTAGCTTGCAGGGGATGATTTGGTTTTTTCAGAGCAGCTATTTCTTCTTTTTTTACCTGCACAATTTTGTCTAAAATCATAAGACCGGCTCCAGAGAGTTGCTGCACTCAATTAGCTCAGCTAATTTTTGATTTGCCTGACCTGAATCAATAATTGCTGCTGCCAAATTAATCCCAGCTGAAAGATTATCACATTTACCGCTAACTAAAAAAGCTGCTGCTGTATTAAGCAAAACTATATCCCGTCGGGGCCCCTTTTCTCCTTTTAAAATAGCAAGTGTTATTGCTTTATTTTCAACTGGAGTGCCCCCCAAAACAGCAGAAATTGGAGCGGCTTGTAGATCTAATTCAGCTGGATCAATGCTAAATTCTTTAATCTGACCATTTTTGAGATAAGCAACTTTATTTTTTCCAGCTAGAGAAAGCTCATCAATTCCTCCTGCACCATAAACAACAAGGGCAGATTTTAAACCTAGATTTTTAAGTACCTCTGTCAATGGTCGCACCAACTCCTCCTGATATACTCCCAATACCTGATAGTCGGCCTGGGCTGGATTAGTTAAGGGACCTAAAATATTAAAAATAGTTCGCAGGCCGAGCTCTCGCCTTGGCACAGCAGCATATTTCATTGCCTGATGAAACTGAGGGGCAAATAAAAATGTTATTCCACATTTTGCTAAACAATCAGCTGCAGCCTCTGGAGTTAAATCTATTTTAACCCCTAGTGCCTCTAAAAGATCTGCACTTCCACTACGCGAAGAAACAGAACGATTACCGTGTTTAGCAACTTTTAATCCTCCTGCTGCCATCACCAGAGCTGCAGTAGTAGAAATATTAAAAGTTCCTTTTTCGTCACCACCAGTTCCACAGCTGTCAATTAATCCAGTTAATTTTGTCCTGACGGGAGCTGCTTTTTCCCGCATTACCTGAGCTGCTCCTGTTATCTCAGCTATAGTTTCTCCTTTCATTCGTAAGGCAACTAAAAATCCAGCTAACTGACTGTTAGTAATTTTACCATCCATTACCAGCCTCATTGCCGCTACCATCTCAGCTCTACTTAAATCATCTTCTTGCATTACTTTAGTTAGATAATTATTAAACATCTGCTCTCCTCCTCTAAATCTGATCTCTCTTTTTACTATTCTTTACAACTGCTGCCTGCTGTTATATTCAAAAAATTTTCAATAATCTGGGGGCCAGCTTTAGTCAAAATTGATTCTGGATGAAACTGGACACCATATAAGGGATAATCACAATGTTTAAGTGCCATAATTTCTCCTTGCTCACTTTCTGCCAGAATCTGCAATTTTTCACTTAAACTTGCTTTTTCTACTAATAAAGAATGATAACGAGTTGCTTGAAATTCAGTTCCTAACCCAGCAAAAATTTCTTCTGAACCAGGCAACTTTTTAATCAAAGATACTTTACCATGGACTACTTTTGCTGCCCGGACAATTTTACTACCAAAAGCCTGAGCCAGACATTGATGACCTAAACAAACTCCCAGAATTGGAATACTATCCTGAAACTTTTTAATTAAAGCTAGTGAAATACCAGCTTCAGATGGAGTTCCTGGCCCGGGAGAAATAACTATTTTTTCTGGTGACATTAATTCAATATCACTCAAAGTTAAGCAGTCATTGCGATAGACTTTAACTTCAGCAAATTCTGCCAGTAAATGAACCAGATTATAAGTAAAAGAATCATAATTATCAATAACTAAAATCATCTAAACCTGCCTCCTTAACTAAAGTCAGAGCCTCGAACAAGGCACGCCCCTTATTTAAAGTTTCCTGATATTCTTTCTCTGGCTGAGAATCAGCTACAATACCTGCTCCTACCTGTAAATTTAGTTTTCCAGCCTGCAGCGAAAAAGTTCTAATTGTAATACAACTATCAAGATTACCATTAAAAGCAAGGTAGGCAACTGTCCCAGCATAAACTCCACGAGCTTCTTTTTCTAATTGATCTATTAGCTCAACTGCTTTGATCTTGGGAGCACCCGAAACTGTTCCAGCAGGGAATACTGCTTTTAAAACATCGAGGCTATCTAGATCCGGCTGCAGTTCAGCTTCTACCTGAGATACAATGTGCATCACACGCGAATATTTTTCAACTGCCATTAATTCTGTTACTTCTACACTGCCTGGCACTGCTATCCGGCTCAGATCATTTCTACCAAGATCAACTAACATTGTATGTTCAGCTCTTTCTTTCTCATCTGAAACTAATTCTTCGGCCAGCTTTTGATCAGCAGTTTTATTTTCTCCCCGGGGTCTTGTCCCGGCCAGTGGTCTAGTGATAACTTTGTTATCTCTGACTCTTACCAGTACTTCTGGCGAGGAACCAATTACTTTAAGCTCAGGGAAATTAAGATAAAATGAATAGGGAGCAGGGTTAACTGAGCGTAAAGCCCGATAAATCTTAAAGGGAGGCAGCTTATTTTTAAGTGAAAATTTTTGCGACAATACTAACTGAAAAATGTCTCCTGCTTCAATATGCTGCTGAGCCTGTTTAACCATTGCAGAAAATTCTGCCTGAGTAGTATTAGAACTAAATTCAGTTTCTGATTCATTTAAAGTAAAATACTCTTCTGAATGCTTTTCAGAAATTGAACCAGAGTGTTTTGGCTGTTTATTTCTTAATTTATCTATTACTTTCTCGATTTCAGCACAGGCAGTTTGATAAACTCTACGCAATTGTAAATTATCAGTTCTTTCTGGAAGCTGAACATTATTTATAATTTTAACTGTATTATGCCGGTGATCATAGGCAATTATAATCTTTGTCATAACAAGCATGCTGAGCGGATTATCGGCTTGCTTTAATTTTCTATCAGCTTCCAGATGATAGATGTCTTCCCATTTTTCGATCATTTCATAGCTGAAATATCCAACAAAGCCTCCAGAAAAAGGGGGCAGCTTTTCGTCTTCATAAACATTCAATTTTTTTAAGTAGGATTGTAAATAAGGAATTATTTCTGTTTCAGGTAAGTTTTCTACCTGACCATTACTGATAATCTCTAGATAATCAGGATAATTTTTTAAAACTGCAGCTGGTTTTAAACCTAAAAATGAATAACGATCATTTTCTGAACTCTCTAGTAAATAACTATACTCTTGCTGACAGGCCAGTCTCTGATAAAGAGCAATTGGAGTTTCAATGTCACTAATTAGCTCTTTATAAAGTGGAATCAAGTTATAATCTGCAGCTAAATTTGAAAATTCGCTAAAACTCTTCACTGTTCTCTCCTCCTCATAGTAGCTAAACTTAAATTTTAGCCAGCTTAATAAATTAGCTTTAAAAATAAAAAAACGACCGGACATAAATAGCCCGGCCGTAATTATCTAATTTGAGTTAAAGAGATATTCTAATTTAACTGCTCACATCGAATCCAGGCATCCATTAATAGCTGGATCACTGTCTCCAATTTTTGTCAGCAGTAAAATATACATACAAATAACAAATCATAACTTGCTATAAATATTCAGCTAAACTAACTGAATTAAGTTACTACTTGCTACCTAATTATTATTTTATCTAATCTAATCTCATCTCATCTCTAACTCTGCTCAGCTTAGGCTCTACTCTAATTTTTTCAAGTATATATTATTTTAAACCGTCTGTCAAGGATTTACTAGTTAAAACTTTAGATCTAAAAATTAAGTCAGCGATGCTTGATATATTTTATCAATAGCAGATTCTAGAACAGAAGTAAATTCTGCTTCACTCTGTTCAACTTGCAGATCCTGCAGTAAAGCTCTAGAATAACTAGCAATCATCGCATGATTTTTAGCTAATAAATCGACTGCTTCTTGCTGTTCATAGCCACCAGATAAAGCAACTACTCGAACAACTTTAGGATGATCAATTAACTCTTGATAAAAATCTGGTTGATCAGGTAGTGATAACTTAAGCATTACCAATCTGTTATCAGCTAAATTAACTAGATATTTAAGAATTTCCTGTTTTAAAATAGCTTCTGATTCAGCTTTATCCTGACTGTGGATATCAACTTCTGGTTCAATAATTGGCACAAGACCAGCTGCCATTATCTTTTCAGCATAATCGAATTGCTGTTCAACTACCTTTTTAATTCCAATTGGATTAGCCTCTTTGATTACTGAACGCATTTTAGTACCAAAAACATTATTTTTTTGTGCTTCTTTAAGCAGAGAATCAAGCTCCTGCATAGGTTTCATTAACTGTACACCTTCCTGCAGTTCAGCAAGTCCCTCATCAACTTTTAAAAAAGGAACAATATGTTTTTTTTGCCAGAGATATTCTGTTGTTGGTAATCCTTCCATTTTGCTACGCATGGTTTCTTTAAATAAAATAGCACCAATTATTTTATCTGGTTTAAAAGCAGAATTAGTAATAACTCTGGTTCTCATTTGGTGAATTAAATTAAACATTTCTTCCTCTGTATTATACTCAGTTTCTGCAACACCATAACCAGCCAGAGCTTTAGGAGAACTACCCCCACTTTGGTCCATTGCTGCAATAAAACCTGACTTATTTTTCATGATATCTAATTGTTGTTGATTCATAATTTATGCACCTCACTTAAAATATTTACTAACTTAATAATTATCAACTGCCAAAATTGCATCTTTTACCATTTCAGCTGTCACAGGAAATGGCATATTATGCATTGTATCATCTTCAGCACAACTGGCTTCTGCTACCTGCATAATTTCTGCTTCGTCAATTTCTTTAACTCCTAAATCAGCTAAATTAGTTGGCAGTCCGAGATCACGGCAAAATTCAGTAACCTGCTTAATCTCAGCTGGAGAACGATCTTCCAACACAAGCTGTACTAGAGTTGAAAAAGCAACTTTTTCGCCATGAGTCATTGCATGAGTTGCTTCCAGTACAGTCAGACCATTGTGAATAGCATGAGCCGCAGCCAGTCCACCACTTTCAAAACCAATTCCACTTAATAAAGTATTTGCCTCGACAATTTTTTCAAGCGCTTCTGTAACAGCTCCTGCTGCAGCTGCTTTCCTGGCATCTCGCCCATACTCAAGCAGAGTATTATAACATAATTCAGCTAGCTTAACTGCTGTTAAGGTTTGTGAACCACCTGCAATAGAAGCCGTTCTAGTCTGAGCACAGGCAGCTGCTTCAAAATAAGTTGCCAAAGCATCGCCCATACCAGAAATCAGAAAACGTTCTGGTGCCTGGGCCACAACTTTAGTATCGACTAAAACTACATCCGGATTTTGATCTAAAAATAAATATTTTTCAAAAACTCCTGTTTCAGAATAAATAACTGCTAGCGCACTGCAGGGAGCATCAGTAGCTGCAATAGTCGGTACAATAACTACTGGTAACTTACTATAATAAGAAACAGCTTTTGCTGTATCAAGAGTTTTTCCGCCTCCAATCCCAATAATTATTTCAGAACCATTTTCTTCAGCTAACTGCTGCAGACGGTTAATCTCTGCTTTTGAACATTCTCCCTGAAAATGTTCCTGTTTAACCTGCATATTAGCCAAGCCAGCCTTAATTTGTTCAGCAAATAAATCAGCCACTACCGGATCAACAATTACAAAAACATTTTCTCCCAGCTCTTTAAAATGTTCTTCCATTTGAGCAAGAATATCCTTACCCTGAACATACTTTGCTGGTGACTTTAAAACTCTTGCCATAATTACCACTCCTTATAATTTGGTACTGCCAAGAATTAAAACAAATACTAAGTCCATTCTAAACTAATTTCAAATATATTAAATTTTTGAGAATCATTATTAATTAACTAACTATATATAATATTATTGTTTAGAAGTAAAATTCCTGCTTTTAGTTAATTAAAATGGTTCTTTGACAAATGTTGTGAAATCTAAATAGCACCGTTTGAATCATGTTATCTCTTTGTTTTTTTGAATTACTCTTAAATACTTAGCAATGATAAAAATACTCGGCGTTTTAAGTTTTCAACTTTGGGAACACCGTAGCCAATTCTTTTGATTAATTTGATTTTGTTGTTTAATCCTTCAGCAAATCCGTTGGTTATTCTAGTTTTAAAATAGTTAATAATGTGTTGTTCCCAGCGTTTTACTGTTCCTTTAGCTCTATAGAAAAGATTTAATTTAGACTGACTAACATTTTCATACCAGTTATTTAAAGCTTGAATAGACTCTTTA
>NZ_FOTI01000096.1 GCF_900114545.1 Halanaerobium salsuginis | reverse complement strand
AGTAATGTACAATAAGTTGTGTAAATTAAATATCGATATTTTTTTAAAATAAAAAAAGAGGAATCCTTCTTTAAGTGGTTGAATATATTTATCGACGAAAATAAAAAATCAAACCACTAGGAGGACTCCTCATGAAAAGTATACCTGAAAAACCCAACAATGGTCAAGTGAATTTTGATGACATGATTAATGATTTGATCAAAAATTTTCTCGAAAAATTGCTTAAGTCTGAATTAACCGAATTTCTAAATTACGATAAATATGAAGTTACTGGTAAAAACTCTGGCAACAACCGCAATGGTAATTATTCTCGTAACTTCCAGACTAAATACGGTGTCATTGAAAATCTTGAGGTTCCAAGAGATCGAAACAATGATTTTCAAACTGCTCTTTTTGAGCCATATAAACGCCGTGATAATTGGCTGGAACAGACTGTAATCCAAATGTATGCCAGAGGTCTATCCACCCGTGATATAGCTAATTTAATTGAGCAAATGTATGGTCAAAAATACAGTGCTACCAGTGTTAGCAACCTGACTGATGTAGCAGTAAAAGAAATTGAGCAGTGGAAAAACAGACCCTTAGAAAAACGCTACAGTGTACTCTTTATTGATGCTCTGAGTATCAAGATTCGTCGTGAGCATGTTGGTAATGAATCAGCATATATTATCATTGGAATCAATGAAGAAGGATATAGAGAAATTCTGGACTTCTACATTGGTGTAACAGAATCAGCTGCACTCTGGGAAGAAGTACTAATGAACCTGAAATTTAGAGGCGTAGAACAAGTACTTCTGGGCGTTATGGATGGACTTCCAGGATTAACTGACTCATTTCTGAAAGTATATCCAAAAGCTGATGTTCAACGCTGTGTTGTTCACAAGGTTCGTAATACTCTTCATAAAGTTAAGAAAAAACATACAGATGAAATTGTTACAGATCTCAAGAAAATTTACAGAGCTCCCAGCAGAGAGTTTGCTGATCAGGCTTTAAATGATTTCAGTTCAAAGTGGGATAGAATCTACCCCCGCTTAGCTCAAAGCTGGTTTGAAGATAAAGATGAACTCTTTACTTTTTACAAATATCCAGATAGTATTCAAAAATCAATTTATACAACTAACTGGATTGAAAGAGCCAATAAAGAAATCAGAAAAAGACTTAAAACAATGAATAGTTTACCAAATGAAAAGGCAGCAGAAAAAATACTATATCTTAAAATCTTAGACTATAATTCTAAGTGGTCAGAACGAAGACTAAAGGGATTTTTAGCTGCTAGAGATAAACTAATTCAACTATTTGAAGAACGATATTAATTTATTTACACAAAATACTTGACGTTACC
>NZ_FOTI01000074.1 GCF_900114545.1 Halanaerobium salsuginis | reverse complement strand
CCGCTAATTCATTGAGAGTACACAATGATAGCTATAAAAACTACTACTACAAAAAGTATAATGAAGTTCCAAAGCACAAACACAAAAGAGCCCTCGTGCTTACAGCACGTAAATTTGTCCGTCTCGTTTTTGCTCTGCTAAGCAAAGGCGAAATATATCAACCACGGAGGTAGATAATTATTGCAAATTAGTCTGTTTACTTAATTTTCTATTAGAACTATTATTTAGTCATGGGCTGAATTGGTAAAAATTACTATTCAGGCTAGGCGGATAGAACTATGCCTAATTTGACCGTTTTCAGCCAAATAAATTAAATTATTTTCTTTTTTTCTCTTGACATCTTACCGTATTACTTTCTTAAAATTTAACTATCAATGAAACTAAAAATTTTTAAATAAAATGATTTACCTCCTCAATTTAGCTAAGGGAAAAATTATTTTATATGATAATATTTTGATAATTCAATATATTACTTAGACAATAAGCAAAAAATTCCTGCAATTAAATTTATTTTTAGTTTAATTATAGAAATTATTTTGCTCAATATTTTAATTAATGTAAAGTCAATAAAGTTAATTATTAACTGCTGTTTTTCTAGTGCTGATTACCATAATAATAGTTAAAATTAGTAAAAAAATTGGCAGAGTAAATATTCCTATATATTCTGCAATTAAGCCAAAAAAAGGAGGCATAAAAGTTGAGCCGATATAGGCAAAAGCCATTTGAACGCCCATCATTGCTTGAGAATTTTCTTTACCAAAAAGTCTGGGAGTTTGGTGTAACATAGCAGGATATATAGGGGCACAACCTAGACCAATTAAGGAAAGTGCAACAGGAATTTTAGAACTTGACAAAGGCAGTAATAAAAGTAGTATTCCAAAAAATATACTAGTTAAACCGAGCTTAATTAATTGTTTATTAGAAAATCTAATTGCTAAAAAACCGGCTAAAAAACGGCCTACTGTAATCCCAAGATAATAAATTGAAACCCAGGCTGCAGCAACCTCTGATGAAATAGCAAAACTATTTACAGCATAGCTGCTGGCCCAGAGACCAGTTGTTAATTCCAAACCACAATAGGCAAAAAAACCTGCTAAAATTATTTTAGAATTAGGTATTTTAAAAACTTGACTTAAAGAAAGTGTCTGGACTGCCTCTTCCTGGTTATTATTTGACTGCGGAGTATTTAGCTTATTTAATGCTTTTTGCCAGAGGGGAAGAGAAATTAGAAGTACTATTACAAGAGCTGCTTGCAGACCGGCAATACTTAGATAGCCCAGTTGCCAGTTATTATTTCTAACTAGCCAGAAAGACATGATTACAGGTCCAGTAGTAGCTCCAATTCCCCAAAAACAATGGAGCCAGTTCATATGTTTAGCCTGATAATGTAAAGCTACAAAATTATTTAAAGCTGCGTCAACTGAACCTGCTCCCAATCCAAGTGGAATTGCCCATAATACTAGTATTAGAAAAGAGTTTGCTAAACCAAAGCCAAGCAGTGCTAATGCAGTCATAGTTACACTGACTAAAGTCACCAGACCAGTTCCATATTTTTTGATAACTCTGGCACTAAACAGACTAGAAATAACTGTACCGCCAGCAATAATCATTGCAATTATGCCTGCATAAGATAATGGGACTGATAAATCAGTCTGGATTACGGGCCAGGCAGAACCAAGTAATGAGTCTGGTAAACCGAGACTAATAAAGGCTAGATAAATTATAACAAGTAGTGTAAACAATTGTCTCCTCCTTAAAAATTAATTAAATTGTAGTTGAGTTCTCCAAATAAATGATTAAATAAATTATCTAATATAATCTTTTTTAATCCATTTTCATAGTCAACAGCAAAATTTGTGGAAACTTCAATATTTACAATAAAATCATTATTCAATGTTTGTTCAGTAAGCTTTTTAAGTTTACTACTATCCTGGCTAGAAAAGAAGTCGCCATATAGAACAATTTTTTCTGGCGCTAATAAACAGCAAATAACTGAAAGTAATTTTACAAAAACAGCATAAAGCTTTTCTTTATTTTGATAGTTCAAATCCTCCCAATTAATATCAAGAGGAAGATGACCAAATTCACCAGCGAAGTTTTGCTGTCCGCGATAAATTTCACCTTTAATAATTAGCCCCATTCCTGGCACATAAAGTCGAGGAAAATAAAGTCCTACAATTGTATCAGCGTTATTTTTCAATTTTTGCCTGCTTTTATAATAGCCAAAAGCAGCTGCATTAGCATCATTTTCAAAGATAACAGGAACTTGATATTGAGTTTGAAAATATTGCATAAAATTTTTGCCAATTAAGGCTGGATAATCATTAATAGTTATTGTACCCTCCTCTTCTTCGCCAGGTAAACCAAATCCAATCATAGCTATATTATCTATTGAGTTAAATGCTTCTTTAAGCAGATCATCAAAATGCTCAATAGTAACTTCAGATAGATATTTCTTTTTTTTGTAAACACATTTACCAAATAAATTAAAAACTTTTAATAAAATATGATTACTATTATTTTTTTGATAACCATATATAATAGCGGCATGGGAAAAATCACCATTATAACAGTATTCTACAGCTGGTCTTCCTCCATTTGAGGGTATCATTTCCCCTTGATAGACTTCACCAGATTTTACTAATTCTTCTACAATACTAGCAACTGTCATAGCACTTAAATTAGTTAAACTAGTCAGCCTTTTTTTAGTAGCAGACTTTTTTTTCAAAAGATTTTTTCTGACAAGTCTTTTATTAATTTCTTTCATTAGATGGGCATTAGCAGTTTTCATTGACTACCTCCTTTTTAAAT
Source organism: Halanaerobium salsuginis (assembly GCF_900114545.1). Taxonomy (GTDB): domain Bacteria; phylum Bacillota; class Halanaerobiia; order Halanaerobiales; family Halanaerobiaceae; genus Halanaerobium; species Halanaerobium salsuginis. The sequence goes on along the minus strand of NZ_FOTI01000074.1, from coordinate 1,921 downwards.
AACTTTTTATAACTTCTATATTAAGTAATAATAATATAAGCAGCTGATTTTGTCAACTGCTTATAAATAAATAATCTGATTTCCTGTCCATTCTAAGTAATTTATAAAATCAATATATTCTAAAGTTAATGTAGAAGTATTAACTTTAGGATGAAATGAAACAAATTTTTCTTTATTGGTCATTTACAGTTTCTGGTTCTAGATATATTTTTATTTTGGCCAAACAATTTTCAACAATACCCAAAATCATACTATCATATTTTAATATTTTTTAGCTATAGTTACATAAATAAGTTTAGCACTAAGCCTCCCAGAAGAATAATTATGAATAGATAGGTTATCTTTCTTTTTAAAGAAGAGCTAGTTTCCATGTCCATATCAGAACTATTATTATTGTCTATTTTAATAAATTTCTTATTAAGATAAATTAAATAGCCGGCTATTAAAGTAAAAAGTATATTAAAATAGAATGTATAATCAATTTTAAATTGGGCTACTTCACTAACTACTCTGTTGCTTTCTGGTACTATACTAAAAATGCTAAAAATTCCATTTAAAATAAGAGCTGTTATAACAATACTTATATACATTACAACAGCAATATAAAGAGCCACTTTTTTATCATAGTATTTAGCATTAACAGCAACAAGTGGTGGCACCATTAAATCTGAATAAATAAAGCCCATAATACCCGCAAATAAAACACCATTGCTATTTAAAACTGTAGCTAATGGTATATTGCCCATAGACCCAATAAAAGTTAGTGCTGCTACAAACGGAGCAACCATAGCGTTTTCTAGAGCAATAGCCCAGCTGGGTAAAGAAGCTGATATATCTATCAAAAATATTTTATTCCAGAATTCTGTAGGAACAAATACTGCTACAAAACCAGCAATTGTAAATCCTATTAAGATTTCTTCTCAGACCATTTTCCATTCGCTGACAAAACTATTACCAACCATTCGCCAACCTTTTTTACTTTTGATTCGTTTCTTCCAATCAAAATCATCTTCAATATTAGAACTGTCTTGTTTAACTTTTTCTCTTGCTTTTTTTAATATGTTATCTGGATAAGTAAGTTTAATTATAATACTGCTAATAATTATTAAAATTAAACCGCCGATAATTTCTGCAGCTAAAAATTCCCAGCCGAGAAAAAGCATAATTAAGATTTCCAGCTCAATAACTAAATTAGTGGAAGCAAACATAAATGCTACTGCTGCAATAAAATTAGCCCCTTTTTTAACAAGAGTTCTTGCAGCTGCTAAAGCTGCAAAAGAACAAGATGAAGATACAGCTCCAAATATTGTAGAAATAGAAATACTTCTTAAATTAGCCTTTCCCATATATTTTGTTAGTTGTTTTTTAGGAACAAAAGATTGAATCATTCCACTAATAAAATAACCCAGAATAAAAGCCCAACCTGCTTTCCAAAAAAAGCCAAGAGCTGTCAGAACAGATTTGCTGTATAATTCTAAAAAATTTTGCATAAAATCACCTATTTTTTAATATTTATTTTCTATTAATTAGTTTAGTGAATATAATTAAATGTTTTATATATCAATAAGGCAACACCTGAAGGTAACGTCAAGTATTTTGTGTAAATAAATTAATATCGTTCTTCAAATAGTTGAATTAGTTTATCTCTAGCAGCTAAAAATCCCTTTAGTCTTCGTTCTGACCACTTAGAATTATAGTCTAAGATTTTAAGATATAGTATTTTTTCTGCTGCCTTTTCATTTGGTAAACTATTCATTGTTTTAAGTCTTTTTCTGATTTCTTTATTGGCTCTTTCAATCCAGTTAGTTGTATAAATTGATTTTTGAATACTATCTGGATATTTGTAAAAAGTAAAGAGTTCATCTTTATCTTCAAACCAGCTTTGAGCTAAGCGGGGGTAGATTCTATCCCACTTTGAACT
>NZ_FOTI01000065.1 GCF_900114545.1 Halanaerobium salsuginis | reverse complement strand
TAACTGTTTTTTTATCTCGAAGAGAAGTATCCTGAATCATTTGAGTTTTTCTATCATGAATCTTTTCTGCTTTTTTGCCGCAGACAGGACATTTAACATGATCTATTTTATAGTCAGCTACAAAAACTAAATATTCCTCCGTTTTAATTAAATCTGTTGCAACTAGGTCTGGTAAATCCATTAAATCTGTGATAAGATTATTATGCATTTGCTTGACTCCTTTATTGAATTTTTGGTGTTGTAACTATTTAATTCAACGGAGCCAGGCAAATGCCTTTTTTATTTAGATATTTTTAGATTTACAGTTTTTTCTTCACAACATTAATTATACAACCAGATAGAATAAATAAATTTTTTATAAATGGTTATTTATATTATTTTATAATTCTTATAAATACGTTAAACTATCTTGTTTTTTCAAGAATGTCATTATATTTTGAATTATTTTCAATAATATTAATACCCAATTTCATTTTCCATTTGAAGAAAAGTAAATACTTAATAACGGTAATAATTTTATCGGCATATTTTTTAGTTTTTTGGAAAATGTTATATGATGGCGGAGTGGAGCCATGGCGTATTATTCCTTATAGAACTGTTTTGTTTTAAAAATATTATTAAATTTAAGGATTGTGAAATATGAAGAAAAAAGGGTTGAAAATCCAAAGCTTAGAGAAAAGATCAAATACTTCTCAATGGATATGTGGAGTCCCTATAAAGCTGTAGCAGAAACTGTCTTTCCTAATGCCAAGATAGTGGTTGATAAATTCCATCTTGTCACAGCTATCAATAAAGCCCTGGATAAGCTTAGAATCAAGGAGCAGAAGAAGCAGACTGCTGCCAATAGAAAGAAATTCTACAAACAAGGCTCACTCTTTTAATGGCTGGTGAAAAACTTGATGATGACGGACACCAGCGGCTGATAGAGATCTTTAAACTATCTCCTGTTTTAGAAAAAGCATAGGAGCTAAAAGAAGAATTTAGAGACTTACTCCAGATACCTGATGTTAAAGAATCTATTCAAGCTTTAAATCACTGGTATGAAAATGTCAGTCAGTCCAAATTAAATCTTTTCTATAGAGCTAAAGGAACAGTAAAACGCTGGGAACAAACACATTATTAACTATTTTAAAACTAGAATAACTAACGGATTTGCTGAAGGATTAAACAACAAAATTAAATTAACCAAAAGAATTGGCAATTGGCTACAGCGTTCCCAAAGTTGAAAACTTAAAACGCTGAGTATATTTATCATTACTAAGTATTTAAGAGCAATTCAAAAAATTAAAGAGCCAACATGATTCAATGGATGCTATTTAGATTTCACAACATTTGTTAAAGAACCGATTGATTAAAATATTAATATTGAAAAGCCATCAATGAAAGCTAAAATGAGTTCATTAAGTCAGTTCATTCTTTTGGATTATTTAAAAATCAGAATTTCTAGTACTAAATTTTATTATTTTAATAAATCAATTATAAAATTAAAAAATATAGTAAAAATGTTTTGAATAAATTCCAGAAATAGATATTAAAGAGTCTAAAAAATATTTTAATTTCGATTTGATTAATTTTAATAAATTGAAATTTAACAAATAAATATCAAAAATTCTTTTTATTTTAGCATTATTAATTTTTTGAAAAAAGGTGTGTAATTTAAATGGTTAATTCAAATGGGATTGCTTGTGTGATTATTCTTTATAATCCTAAAAAAGAAGTAATACAAAATATTAAATCATTTTCAAATTATGTAGATATTATTTATGTAGTTGATAATTCAAAAAATATAAATAAATCGATCTATTATAAACTCAGTCAATTTGAAAATTTAAAATACATAAATGAATCTTCAAATAAAGGTATTGCTTTTCCATTAAACTTGGCTGCAAAAAAAGCATTAAAGAGTAATTATCAATGGTTACTAACTATGGATCAAGATAGTTATTTTACTGGTGATAGTTTAAAAAATATGATAAGTTACATTAAAAATAATGATACTTCAAAAATTGGAATTATAACTCCACATCATAAAATTAATAGGAATAATATGGCATCTAAAAAAATTGAAACAGTATTAACAACTATGACTTCTGGTAATTTGCTCAATTTAAACATTTATAAATTAGCTGGGGATTTTATAGAGAAGCTTTTTATTGATTCAGTTGATCATGAATATTGTCTGAGATTAAACAAGTTTGGTTATAAGGTTATAAAAATTAATTCATCTGTTTTAAATCATGAATTGGGAGATATAAGTAAAAGTATAGATATTTTAAATAAAAAATTATTAATTACTAATCATAATTATTTAAGAAGATATTATATTACACGCAACACTCTTTATGTTATTAATAAATACAAAGAAGAGTTCCCAGTGTTTTGCTTTAAAAAGTTTGTTATGATTATTTTAAGTTTTTTTCAAATTTTATTTTTTGAAAAAGATAAATTTAAAAAAATAAAATATATTTTTCTAGGCATTATAGATTATTTAAATAATAATTTTGGGAAAATAGATAATTAATAAGTTAATAATAGAAAGGGGATTTAAGTGGGAGCTATTTTATTAGTTGGTTCAAGTGGGCAACTTGGTTTAGAATTACAAAAACAGCTCAAAGATAAGAACTTTGAATATATCACATTGGATTTACCTAAATTTGATATAACTGAATTAGACTTAGTGATTGAAAAGATTACTAATGAAAAACTTGATATAATAATTAATTGTGCAGCTTATACAGATGTTGATGGCTGTGAGAATAATAAAGAAACTGCTTTTAAAGTTAATGCATTGGGAGCTAAAAATTTAGCTATAGCTGCAGAAAAAATTGGAGCAAAATTAGTGCATGTTTCTACAGATTATATATTTAATGGTCAAGGAGAGAAACCGTATAAAGAATATGAACATTCTTCCCCACAAACTGTTTATGGGAAGAGCAAGCTATTAGGTGAAAAATATGTTGAACAGTTTTCTTCAAAATTTTTTATATTTAGAACTGCCTGGTTATATGGAGATGGGAATAATTTTGTTAGAACAATGTTAAGATTAGCTGAAGAAAATGAAGAATTAAATGTAGTTAATGATCAAATTGGATCACCGACAAGTACAGTTGACTTAGCAAAAACCATAATCGATTTAATGGAAACGGAACATTATGGTTTATATCATGCCACATGTGAAGGACAGTGTAGCTGGTATGATTTTGCTAAAAAAATATTTGAGATTAAAAATATTGATATAAAAGTTAGTCCGGTAAGTTCAGATGAATTTAAAAGAGCTGCAGAAAGACCAAAATATTCTGTATTAGATAATTATATGCTTAAATTAATTGATAAAAATAATTTTAGATACTGGGAAGAATCTTTAGAAGAATATTTAGAAATGGAGTGATAAAGTGAAAGGTATTATATTAGCTGGAGGAGCAGGGACAAGACTATATCCTATTACTAAATCAGTTTCAAAACAATTATTACCTATTTATGATAAGCCAATGATTTATTATCCATTATCAGTATTAATGCTTTCCGGCATTACAGAAATTTTAATTATTTCAACACCAGAACATATTGATTTATATAAAGACCTTTTAGGGGACGGAAATGAGATTGGATTAAATTTTGCATATAAAGTACAGGATGAGCCACGTGGTTTAGCAGATGCTTTTTTAGTCGGAGAAGAATTCATTGGTGATGATGATGTTGCTTTAATTCTTGGTGACAATATATTTTATGGACAGAATTTTACTCATATTTTAAAGACTGCTGTCAATAGAGTTGAAGAAGAGAATGGAGCAACAGTTTTTGGGTATTATGTAAACAATCCGAAACAATTTGGTGTTGTGGAATTTGATGATGATAAAAATGTTGTTTCTTTAGAAGAAAAACCGAAAAACCCAAAATCAAAATATGCAGTTCCTGGTTTATATTTTTATGATAATAATGTAGTTGATATTGCTAAGAATATTGAACCTTCTGATCGTGGAGAATTGGAAATAACTGCAGTAAATAATGAATATTTAAGAAGAAATGAGCTGAAAGTAGAATTATTTGGTCGAGGTATGGCCTGGTTAGATACTGGAACACATAAGGGTCTACTGGAAGCTAATAACTTTGTAGAAGCTATTCAAAGCAGACAGGGTTTATATATTGCCTGTATTGAAGAGATAGCTTATAGATTAGATTATATTGATGAGGAACAATTATTGAAACTCGCTGAACCATTACTAAAAACAGATTATGGTCAATACTTAAAAAACATTGCTAAAAGTGATAGATAAAATAATGGGGTGATCATTTGTCTAAATTTAATTTTATTAAAACGGACATTGAAGATATGTATATTATTGAGACCTCTATTTTTGGTGATGACAGAGGTTATTTTATGGAAACATATAACAAAGAAGAATTTAATCAGGCTGGTTTAACAATGGATTTTGTACAGGATAATCAGTCTAAATCAAAAAAAGGGGTTCTTAGAGGACTTCATTTTCAAAAAGAACATCCACAGGGCAAATTGGTTAGAGTTTTAAATGGAAAAGTCTTTGATGTTGGAGTTGATCTAAGAACTGATTCAGAAACATATGGTCAGTGGCAGGGAGTAACTCTTTCAGGTGAAAATAAAAAGCAATTTTATGTCCCAGAAGGATTTGCTCATGGTTTTCTTGTTTTATCTGATACAGCTACTTTTTCTTATAAATGTACAGATTTTTATCATCCTGAAGATGAAGGTGGAATAATTTGGGATGATAGGGACATAAATATAAACTGGCCTTTAGAAGATATTGATAAAATACTCTTATCTGAGAAAGATAAAGAGTTAAATAGTTTAGTAGAAACTAAATTTAAATTTTAACGGGAGGATATTATGAATATTTTAGTAACTGGTGGAGCTGGTTTTATCGGAAGTAATTTTATATTTTATATGCTTGATCAGCATCCTGAGTATAGAATTGTCTGCCTTGATGCTTTAACTTATGCAGGGAATTTAGAAACTTTAGAACCTGTAATGGAAAATGATAATTTTAGATTTGTAAAAGGCGATATTAGAGATAGAGAATTTGTTTTTGATCTTTTTGAAGAAGAAAACTTTGATATGGTTGTTAACTTTGCTGCTGAGTCTCATGTTGATCGTTCTATAGAAGACCCAGGAGTATTTTTAGAAACCAATATTATGGGAACTCAGGTTTTAATGGACGCCTGTAGGGAATATGGAATTGAAAGATTTCATCAAGTATCGACAGATGAAGTTTACGGTGATTTACCATTAGATAAACCCGAATTAATGTTTACCGAAGATACATCAATTACAACTTCTTCGCCTTATTCAGCTTCAAAAGCTTCAGCTGATTTGTTAGTAGAAGCCTATAATAGAACCTTTGGGCTTCCAGTGACTATTTCAAGATGTTCTAATAACTATGGACCTTATCAGTTTCCTGAGAAGTTAATTCCTTTAATGATTTCTAAGGCTTTAGCAGAAGAAAAACTTCCTGTTTATGGTAAAGGGGAAAATGTTAGAGATTGGTTATATGTTGAAGACCACTGCAGAGCTATTGATTTAATTCTACATGAAGGTCAGGATGGCGAAGTTTATAATATAGGCGGTCATAATGAAAGAAGTAACCTAGAAGTAGTTAAAACTATTTTAGATGAACTTGATAAACCTGAGTCTTTAATTACTTTTGTTGAAGATAGAGCTGGGCATGATTTAAGATATGCTATTGACCCTACTAAAATAAGTAATGAACTTGGGTGGGAACCTACTATTTTATTTGATGAAGGTATTAAAAAGACAATTAAATGGTATCTTGACAATAAAGAATGGTATGGTAATATTGAAGATAATAAATTGTAAAGCATTTAATTTTTAATTATGACATATAAAGGTGGATTTTATGAAACATATTTTAAATTTAGTTATAAATTATGCGAATGAAGAAGAGGTTATTAAATATGCAAAATCTCTAGAAAATCAAAGTATTTCTGATAAAATTATATTGGTTATTGTTATAAATAAAATGGGAGCAATTTCTAAGTTTGATTTTAATCAAAAATTAAATGATATTAATTTAAAAATTAATATCTATGATGCTGGAGGAAATCTTGGATATCTTAATGGTTGTTTATTTGGTTATAAAAAATTTATTAAAAAAAACAATTATAATTTAGATTGGATTTTAATAAGTAATACAGATTTAATAATTGAAAATAAAGATTTTTTCAATGAATTTTTTTCCTATGATTACTCTAATGAAACATGGTGTATTGCTCCTTCTGTGTATAATATGAATAATAAAACATATGATAATCCTAAATATGAGAACCGCATACCAATATCTAAAATTAATAAAACAATATTTATTCATAAACACCCATTGCTATCTCTTATTTATTTAAAGTTAGGAAAATACAAATCTAAATTGACAAAAAAAGATAAATCCAAAAGTCAATATTGTTATGCAGTACAGGGTTGTTTTTTTGCTTTGAGGAAAGAGCTTATTGATATTATTAAAGATAAATCATTTGATGCATTTTTATATAGTGAAGAAAATTATATTTCAGAACTTTTAAGAACATATGATAAAAAATGTTATTATAATAGTGAAGTTGAAATTTTTCATAATGAAAAACAAACAACTGGATTTTTAAATTATAAAAAAAGAGCAGATTTTTATGTAGAATCTTTAAAATATATACGTAAAGAATTCTACGATGATTTTGATGTTCATAATTAATTATTGGATTGTCAACAGATAATTGTATTAGAAATTTAAATTAAGTGGTGGTTTTGTGAATGAACTTGAAAAAACAATTTATAATCTAGTTAAAAAAAATCCAGAAGTTAAAAATTTTATCAGGGATATATATCAGCGTATATTATCTTTTGTGCCTAAAAAAAATAAAGAAAGTAATTATGATATTATAGAACGGGAAGGTTATTTCTATGGATTTCATGATAAAATTCCCTGGTCAAAAGCTAATAATAAATTATTAGCTCACAAACCCTTAATAGAAAATAGGATTGTTAAAAAAGGAGATCTAGTTGAGATTGGTTATTTCTATGGTGATAATTATACTGAATTTAAGAATTTAGAAACTTCTAAATCATGGAACTGGCAACAGGGTTCGATGTTGCAGTGGCTAGATAAAAGTGAAAATATCATATATAATGACTGGAATGGGAAAAAAAATATTGCGAGAATAATTGATACAAATGGTAATCAGATAAAAGAGTTAGAATCACCAATCGGTGCTACATCAAGTGATGGAAAGTATGCTTTGGGATACAGTTTTGAGAGATTGAACGTTGGAATGTTTGGTTATGGTTATCCTTTTGAGAATGATTCTTTTAGAGATGAAAATATTCCACGAGAATCCGGTCTTAAATTAATAGATATCAAAAATAATGATTATGAATTTCTATTTTCTGTAAAAGATATTTTTGATTTAGAAACTAGTGAAAATATGGAAAATGCTTATCATTTTTTTACTCACTGTCTTTTTTCTCCTAATGATAATAAATTTTTATTTTTACACAGATGGTATAGAAGTGGAGAAAGATTGAAGACAAGATTAATTTCTTATAATATTAATAAAAAGAAATTGTTTATTTTTCCTACTAATGATATGGTATCGCATTTCACCTGGATTGATAATAATAGAGTTTTTGCCTATGCTAATACTAAAAAAAATGGAGATGGTTATTATATATTTCAAGATAAAAGCAATGAATATGAATATATAAATAATGATATTTACTCAAGTGATGGTCATCCCCAATATTGCAAAAAGAATGATTTAATTGTTACAGATACATATCCAGATAGATTTAGGATTCAAGAATTAAGTGTTTTTGATTTAAATAAAAATCGAAAAGAAATAATTGCAAAATTAAAGTCTCCTTTAAATTATAAAGAACAAATTAGATGTGATTTACATCCGAGATGGGACAGAAAAGGTACACAAATTTGTTTTGATTCAGCACATTTAGGGAAAAGATCACTTTGTACTATAAAATATAAACAAGATTAGGAAATAGGGGAATAAAATGCAAAATGATTTAGTTTCAATAATAACTCCATTATATAATTCAGAAGAGTTTATATCTGAAACAATAGAATCAGTATTAGTTCAAAGTTATTCTAATTGGGAAATGATAATTGTTGATGACTGTTCAACAGATAATGGAGTTAATATTGTAAAGAAATATAAAGAAAATGACAATAGGATTAAATTAGTCCAATTAAAAAAAAATAGCGGAGCTGCTGTTGCGAGAAATACAGCTATAAAAGTGGCTAAAGGAAGATATATTTCTTTTTTAGATAGCGATGACTTATGGCAACCAGAGAAGTTAGAGAAACAGATTCAATTTATGCAAGAAAATGATTATGCTTTTACATATACTAATTATCAAAAAATGACTGAATCTGGCGAATTAGTTAATGGAATAGTCAAATCGCCTTCAGAATTAAATTATGAAAAAGCTTTGCATACTAATTATATTGGTTGTTTGACAGCTATGTATGATACAAATAAGTTAGGGAAAATTTGTATGCCAGAAATTAGAAAACGGCAGGATTATGGTCTTTGGCTTAAAATATTAAAACAGGTCGATGGTCATGGATTAAATGAAAATTTGGCATATTATAGAGTTAGAAATAATTCAGTATCGTCAAATAAAATTGATTTATTAAAATATAACTGGAAACTATATAGGGATATTGAAAATTTATCAATATTGAGGTCTTTATATAATATTTTGTACACGATAATCCTTAAATTATTAAAGAAAAAATAGTATGTTCAATGATAATCTGGAGTTTATTTCAAATGATAACAGCACTAATCATGGCTGGAGGAGAAGGAACCAGATTCTGGCCTTTAAGTAGAAAAGACCAGACCATTTCAAACAGTTTTTAAAGCTTAATGACAACCAAAAAACAATGCTGCAGGAAACTGTAGAAAGAATAAATGAACTTGTTCCCTTAGAACAGGTTTTTATTGCAACTAATGAAGCCTATCAAAAAGCAATTAAAAAACAGCTGGATGGTATACCAGAAGAAAATATAATAGTAGAACCAATGAAGAGAAATACAGCTGCCTGTATAGGTTTATCTTCAGTAGTAATTGAAGATAAATATCCTGGTGTGAATGTCAAATAATATTTTACACTTTTCGCTCATTAAGATTTTACACCTAAGATTTTCCAAAAATGGTTTCTCTGTGAGTCAATCTGTAGCTATCACCATCTAAATTGATGATTTCGCACTTGTGAACTATGCGATCTAATATCGCAGCTGTAATTGCCTGATCGCCTATTAGTTCACCCCAATCTGAAGGTCCTTTATTTGAGGTAATAATAATTGAAGTCTGACCATACAGTTTGTTTATCAGCTGGAAAAAGAGGTTGGATTCCTGCTTTTCCATTGCCATAAACATGATGTCATCAATAATTAAAAGATCACATTTTAAAACTCTATTGAGTTTAGTTTTAGAAG
>NZ_FOTI01000054.1 GCF_900114545.1 Halanaerobium salsuginis | reverse complement strand
AAGTGTGGAAAAGATAAGCGCTGAAAGCATCTAAGCGCGAAACAGACTTCAAGATAAGGTATCCCACTCTGTTAAGGAGTTAAGATCCCTTAAAGATGATAAGGTAGATAGGCCGGAGGTGTAAGTATAGTAATATATTGAGCTGACCGGTACTAATAGATCGAGGGCTTAATCATTTATTTCCTATATGTATCTTTGATTGTATAGCTTTCCGGTGGTAATAGCGGAGGGGCAACACTTGTTCCCATTTCGAACACAAAAGTTAAGTCCTCCAGCGCCTATGGTACTGCACTGGTAACGGTGTGGGAGAGTAGGTCACTGCCGGTCCTTTTTTGAAATAATCCCCGATAGCTCAGTTGGTAGAGCAGATGACTGTTAATCATCCTGTCGCAAGTTCGAGTCTTGCTCGGGGAGCCACTTTAAAATTTTTAATCATTTATCCTGTTGGGTAAATGATTTTTTTGATTTATAAGATACTTTAAGAAGCCAATTGGCTTCTTTTTTTATTATCTAAAGATATTTTTGCTGTAAGCAGGCGATTAAAAACTTTAAGTATTAGCTAAGCTTTTTGATTAATTAATAAAATAATTGATTTTGATAATTTGATTAAGCTGCCTTTGAATACTAATTATTATTTAATTATTCTAATCTAAAGTAAATTAATGTAGTATAAAATACTTGAAATTTTTTTAAAATGTAGTATTATATAATCAAAGGTCAAAATAAGTCAAAGTTAGGAGGGAGAGAAATGTCAAGTCTATCTGACCAGATTGAACGATATCTCAGAAGGCAAATTTCTAAATATCAAGGTAAAGTCAAAATAAGAAGAAATCAATTAGCAGAGAATTTTGATTGTGCTCCTTCCCAAATAAATTATGTACTTGATACAAGGTTTACTGTTGAAAAAGGTTATGTTGTTGAAAGTCAGCGTGGTGGAGGCGGATTTATTCGAATTATTCGAGTTAAATTAAATTCAAATAAGGAAGTAATCCAGAAAATAATTAATAAACTTAATGGTTCTTTGAGTCAGCATGAAGCAAATGGAATTATTAGGAGGCTTTATGAAAATGATTTAATTTCTGAGCGAGAATATTATTTGATGGAAAAGGTTGTTCATCGCAGTGTGCTCAATATTTCTCTTCCAGAAAGGGATATATTGCGAGGTAGAATTTTAAAAAATATGCTGGAAGTGATTTTTAAAGTAAAGGAGGATTAGCTTATGCTTTGTGATAATTGCCATCAAAACGAAGCAGCTGTCCATTTGACCAGAATAATAAACGGTAAAAAAGAAGAAATTCATTTGTGCGAAGAATGTGCAAAAGACAATGCCAAATTAAATACTGATCAGAATGACTTAAGTGTGCAGAGTTTATTGGCTGGTATTTTAAATAATAATTTTGGCTTTGATCAAACTAAGTTTTATCAGCAAAATACTCTTGAGGATAGACAGTCAAGTTCAGAATTTGAAGTCTGTCCTGGCTGTGGACTTAGTTATCAAGAATTTGCCAGCAAAGGTTTGTTTGGTTGTAGCCAATGTTTTAATACTTTTAGTGAGAGACTGGATAATTTATTTAAAAGAATACATGGTAATGTCAGGCATTCTGGTAAAAAAGTTCATTACTTAAAACAGCAGGAAGCAACTGTAATAGAAATTAATGATTTAAAAGCGGCTATGGAAAAAGCAGTTGCAGTTGAAAATTTTGAAAAAGCTGCTGAATTGAGAGATAAAATACATGCTCTTCAAAAAAATATGGAGGCAGATGGAAATGATTAATAATTTATCTGATCAGGATTGGCTAAATGATTCAGGTCCAGAAAAAGATGTAATTTTGAGTTCCAGGATTAGATTGGCCAGAAATTTTAATGATTTTAAATTTCCTAATCAGAGTAGTAAAGATGAAAAGGATGCTTTGCTGTCAGAAATGTGCAGTAAACTTGATTTTTTAGCTGCTGATTATAAATTTACCTTAATGGAAGAATTAACAGAAAATGAAAGAAATATTCTGCAGGAAGAGCATTTAATTAGCAAAGAACATTTGTTATCTCCAGCTGGTAAAGCTTTATTTTTAAATAATGACCAGCATATTTCTTTAATGGTTAATGAAGAAGATCATTTAAGAATTCAGATTCTTCACGCCGGGCTTTCTTTTGAACATTTGTGGGAAATTATTGACCAGTTAGATGATCAAATAGATGCCCGCTTACAATATGCATTTTCAGAAAAATGGGGTTATTTGACAAGCTGTCCCACTAATGTAGGAACAGGAATTAGAGTATCAGCAATGTGCCATTTGCCAGCTCTTTCAATTAGCGGAAGAATTGATAATATTTTAGGAACAGTTGGCAAATTTGGTTTAACCGTCAGAGGGGTCTATGGTGAAGGTAGCGGCTCAGTAGGTGAAATTTTTCAGATATCAAATCAGATAACCTTAGGACATAGTGAACATGAAATTATTGAAAATCTGACTGCTATAATTATTCAAATTATAAATGAAGAAAGAAAAAGTAGAGAATATCTAGTTAGAAATAATTTCTTAGAGCTTAAGGATAATGTGAACCGTTCTTATGGTATTTTAAAATATGCCTATCAACTTTCTGAAACTGAAGCATTAAAATATTTATCAAGAGTAAAATTTGGTCTGGATTGTAATTTGCTTGCTGAAAAATTAGATAATAATTTTTTTAGTGAACTCTTATTTAAAATTAGACCAGCACATCTTAATTATAATAATGATTTAAACCAAAATAATTTAAATAAAAAAAGAGCAGAATTAATTAGAAATAAATTGTAAAGGGAGTGAAATTTATGTTTGCTAAATTCACAGAGAGAGCTAGAAAAGTTTTGAGTATTGCTGAGCAAGAAGCTTTAAAACTAAAACATAGTTATGTTGGAACTGAACACATTTTATATGGATTGATAGCTGAAGGTCAGGGAATTGCTGCACGTTCTTTAATTGATAATGGAATTAGCAAAGAAGTTGTAGAAAGTAAAATCATAGATATAATAGGCAAAGGACAAACTGAAGTTAAAGGTTCAATTGGCTTAACCCCTCGCAGTAAAAAAGTTTTGAATTTAGCGATGGATGAAGCTCGCAAAATGGGTCATAATTATATAGGAACTGAACATTTATTGCTTGGTTTAATTAGAGAAGGTGAGGGTGTTGCTGTTCGTATTTTAATGGACTTAAATAGCGATATTGCTAATATAAAAGAAGAAGTGGTTGATTTATTAGGTGGCAAAAATTCTCTGCAGAAAAGTTCTAAAGCTGGTGCTAGAAAGACTAAAAACTTAGATGAATATAGCCGAGATTTAACAGAAATGGCCAGAGAGAATAAGCTTGATCCGGTTATCGGCCGTGATAAAGAAATTAATCGAGTAATTCAGGTTTTAAGCCGTAGAACTAAAAACAATCCTGTTTTAATTGGTGAACCTGGTGTTGGTAAGACTGCTATTATTGAAGGATTAGCTCAGATGATAATTAGTGAAAATGTACCTGAACTATTATTAAATAAAAGAGTTGTATCATTAGATTTGAGTTCTTTAGTTGCTGGTTCAAAATACCGGGGAGAATTTGAACAGCGTCTTAAAGCAGTAATGAATGAAATAATAGAAAGTGGCGATATAATTCTTTTCATTGATGAAATGCATACTTTAGTTGGAGCAGGTGCTGCAGAAGGAGCAATTGATGCTGCTAATATTTTAAAACCTGCTTTAGCCAGGGGAGAACTGCAGGCAATAGGAGCAACAACTTTAGATGAATATCGTAAATATATTGAAAAAGACGCTGCACTAGAAAGAAGGTTTCAATCAGTGTTAGTAGAGGAAAATTCTGCTGATGAAGCAATTGAAATTCTTAAAGGATTGCGTGATCCTTATGAAGCCCATCATAAAGTTAAAATAACTGATCAGGCGATTGCTGATGCGGTTATGCTTTCACACCGATATATCTCCGATCGTTTTTTACCGGATAAGGCAATTGATTTAATTGATGAGGCAGCTTCTAAAGTTAGATTAAGTAACAGTACTAGGCCACCTGAATTTAAAGAGTTAAGCCATAAACTAGAAGAAGCAGAAAAGGAGAAAGAAGCAGCTGTTAAAAATCAAGAATTTGAAAAAGCAGCCCGGATGAGGGATCGGGAGAAAGAACTAAAAAAAGAATTAGAAGAATTAAAAAGTAGTTGGGAAGATGAAAAAGGTAGAAAAGAAGCTGTAGTTACAACAGAAGATATTGCAGAAATTGTTTCCAGCTGGACTGGTATTCCTGTTACTAAATTAGAAGAGGCTGAAACTGAAAGATTATTAAGATTAGAAGAAGAATTGCATAAAAGAGTGATAGGCCAGGAAGAAGCAATTAAGGCAGTTTCTGAAGCTGTGCGTCGGGCCAGAGCGGGATTAAAAGATCCTAAACGACCAATTGGTTCATTTATTTTTCTGGGGCCAACTGGAGTTGGGAAAACAGAATTAGCCAAGACTCTGGCAGAAACAATGTTTAATGATGAAGATGCTATGATTAGAGTCGATATGTCGGAATATATGGAAAAACATTCTGTTTCTAGATTAGTTGGATCACCTCCTGGTTATGTTGGTCATGATGAGGGAGGGCAGCTAACTGAACCTGTTAGAAGAAGACCATATTCTGTAATTTTATTTGATGAAATTGAAAAAGCACATCCTGATGTATTTAATGTTTTATTACAGATTCTTGAAGATGGAGTTCTGACAGATACCCATGGTAGAAAAGTTGATTTTAAAAATACAATTGTTATTATGACTTCCAATGTTGGAGCAGATTTTATTGAAAAACAATCTAAGCTTGGCTTTAAAACTGAATCTGATGATGATGTGGATTATCAAAATATGAAAGATAATGTTATGTCTAAGTTAAGGAAAACATTCCGGCCAGAATTTTTAAATAGACTTGATGAGATCATTGTTTTCCATTCCTTGAATAAAGAGCATATTAAAGCAATTGTTGATTTAATGCTTGATGATTTAAGAGAACGTTTAGCAGATAAAGATATTGAAATTAAGATTACAGAAGCTGCTAAAAATAAACTTGCTGATGATGGCTATGATTCTGAATTTGGAGCACGTCCTTTAAGAAGAACTATTCAACGTCAGCTGGAAAATAAACTTTCAATTAAAATTCTTGATAAAGAATTACAAAACCAAAGTAAGATCAAAGTAGATGTTGCTGATGATGAATTCACTTTTGAAGTTGTTTAGTTAAGCGTTTAATGCTGTTGCTTTTTCTTGTAAAATGCTGTAAAAAATGATATAATTATTAACAAATATTCATAATAAATGTTATTAATTTATCTATATTTATACTGCATCAACAGGAGTTAAAAAAAAATGGCAAAAACTAAAAAATATTATCTCTGCCAGGAATGTGGTTATAAATCTATTAATTGGATGGGCAAATGCTCTAATTGTGGATCCTGGGACAGTTTTGAAGAGATAACTGAAACAGATTCTAAAAAAGAAAATATAAGAGAACGAGTGGATAATAAACCGCTGCCAATTACTGAAGTTACTTCAAGTAATCGGCAGCGCTATAAAACTGATATCAAAGAATTAGATAGAGTACTTGGTGGAGGTATTGTTTCTGGTTCTCTAGTTTTACTTGGTGGAGCCCCTGGTATTGGTAAATCAACCCTAATACTTCAGGTGGCTTCTCTTTTTAGTCAAAAATATGGAAAAACTCTGTATCTTTCTGGGGAAGAATCTGCTCCCCAAGTTAAAATGAGAGCAGAAAGGCTTGACTGCCTGAATCCGCGCTTAAATATACTGGCAGAAACAGATTATTTGGTTCTGGAAAATCATCTGCTTAAAAATAATGATTATTCATTAATAGTAGTAGATTCTATTCAAACAGTTCATATTCCAGAATTAGAAGCTGCGCCAGGTAATTTAACTCAAATTAAGGAAGTGACTAATCGCTTATTAAAACTTGCAAAAACATTAGCAATTCCAATTGTATTAATTGGTCATGTCACTAAAGAAGGTGAACTAGCTGGCCCCAGAGTTCTGGAGCATCTTGTCGATACAGTTTTGCAATTTGAAGGAGATAATTATCATATGTATCGGATGCTTCGTTCACGGAAGAATCGCTTTGGGTCTACAAACGAAATTGGTGTTTTTGAAATGAAGGAAAATGGAATTCAAGCTGTTGCAAATCCTTCAAGTTTTTTTATTAATGAAAGACCAGATAATGTTTCTGGATCGATTATTACACCTGCTCTGGAAGGAAGCCGGGTTATTTTAGTTGAAGTACAGGCTTTAGTTACATCAGCAGCATTTGCTGCACCACAGCGGTTGGCAAATGGTGTTGATTATAAGCGGGTTTCTTTATTATTAGCTGTTCTGGAAAAAAGGCTGGGAGTTAATTTTAAGGATCAGGATGTTAATGTTAATATTACTGGGGGGATTAGAGTCGAAGAGCCAGGGCTTGATCTGGCAATTATTGCTGCTGTAATTTCCAGCTATCGTGATTATTCTCTAGATAATAAAACAGCTGTAATTGGAGAAGTTGGACTTTCAGGTGAAGTAAGGGCTGTTGGGCAGATAGAAAAGAGAATTAGCGAATTAAAAAAACTTGGTTTTAAAAAAATTATTGTACCGGCTGGTAATGCTAAAAATCTTGCTTTTGACCCAGAACTAGCAATCGATGGAGTCACTAATATAGCTGAGTTTATCAAACTTGTTTTAGGGAAAAATTAAGTTATAAATAATTAAACAGCTAAATAACTATTTTGCTAAGTTATTCTCTTATCAATAAGGTTTTTATGAAAAATAATTAGAATATTAAAAAGAAAAGAGGTGAAGTAATGGAAGAAATAGATGAAAAATTACTTGATATTTTAAAAATTCTAGCGCCAGGAACTGTTTTTAGAGATGGATTGGAAAATATATTGAGAGCTCAAACTGGTGGACTTATTGTAGTAAGTGACAAAGAAGATGTTCTTGATTTAGTTAACGATGGTTTTAAAATTGGAACTTTAATTTCACCAGCTAAATTATATGAACTTGCCAAAATGGATGGTGCAATAGTGCTTGATCAACAGGCGGAGAATATTCTTTTTGCTAATGCTCAATTAATTCCAGATCCAACTGTTAAATCTTCGGAAACAGGTACCAGACATAAAACTGCTGAGCGAGTAGCCAGACAAACAGGGGAACTGGTGATTGCGATTTCTCAGCGGCGTTCAATTATTACCATTTATAAGGGTGATTCTAAACATATTTTAGAAGATATAAGGGTTGTACTTGTTAAAGCTAATCAAGCTGTTCAAACTCTGGAAAAATACCGTTCAGTTTTTGATCAGGCACTGACTAATCTTAGTGCACTTGAGTTTGAAGATCTTGTTACGCTTTCAGATGTGGTTACAGTAATTCAGCGGACAGAGATGGTATTAAAAATCCAGCGGGAAATAGAAAAGTATATTTCTGAACTTGGTTCTGAAGGTCGTTTAATTAAAATGCAGCTGGAAGAACTTGTTAATAATGTTAAAGAAGAAGGAGTTTTGCTAATCGAAGATTATATTTCTCAAGAGTTGGAAGAAGATGCTTCTGATCCTGAAGAAGTTCTAGAAAGTCTAACTGACTGGTCTTCTGGAGAAATATTAACTTTAAATACTATTAGTAAAGCACTTGGATATCGTGGTAGTGTTAATGCTCTTGATGAAACTGTGTCACCACGTGGTTATCGTATTTTACGCAAAATCCCTCGCCTGCCTATGCCAGTTATCGAAAATCTGGTAGAACAATTTGGTAATTTGCAATCTATTATTAGAGCATCTGTGAATGAACTTGATGATGTAGATGGAATTGGGGAAGTTAGAGCTCAGGCGATTAAAGATGGTCTGAGGCGTTTAAGAGATCAAGTTTTGCTGGATAGACATATTTAACTATTATATTTACTCAAATAACTAAGATCAGGAAAATCAGCGCAAATTGACTGCCGCTTTTTTAAATGATATAATTATAAGGTGGATTTTTATTGCTTTCACAAAAGAGGAGTGGATAAAATGTATAAAATTGGTGACAAAGTAGTTTATCCAAATCATGGAGCAGGAACAATTGTTGGTATAGAGACAAAAACTATTCTTGATGAAAAAAAAGAATACTATATAATGCAGCTTCCGATTGGAGAAATGAAAGTAATGATTCCAGTTGATAAAATAGATAAAATCGGGATTAGAGATGTTATTTCTGAGGCAAAAGCTAATGAAGTTTTTGAATTATTAGATGGAGAAAAAAGTAAGATGTCTCAAAATTGGAATCGTCGTTTTCGAGCTAATCAAGAAAAATTAAAAACAGGTGATATTTTTGAAGTTGCTGAAGTAGTCAGGAACTTAAGTATTAGAGATCGTGAAAAAGGTCTTTCTACAGGTGAAAAGAAAATGTTAAGTAATGCTAGACAAATTTTAATTAGTGAGCTTGTTCTAGCTAAAGATATGAACGAAGAAGAAATTTCTGAAAAGATGGATGGTCTATTTATACTTGAAGAAGAATAAAAATGAGTTTAGTCAAATCCAAGCAGAAGAGAGGAGGTGAAGAGGTGTTAAAAAGATTAATGAGAATAATATTTGCTATTTTTGGTGGGGTTATTTTCTTTCACTTAATTGATATAATTGGTCTAGCTAGTGATTATGAATTTAACTTGCATAATATAAAAGGCTTCTTTTTAACAACACAGTTTTCAGCTGTGATTTTTGGCATTTTACTAGGCTATTTTTTGCTCTATTATTTATTTGATAAATCACTGAGTTTTATTATGAATTTTGAATTCAAGGTAAAAGAGATAACCTGGAAGAAGATTTTGATTGATGTGTTGGGATTAATCATTGGTTTAATTACAGGAATTATTATTAATTATGTATTTTCTATTGCAAAAATCCCCCGAATTGGGATGCCATTGCAAATCTTAATTAACATCACATTCACCTATATTGGTTTTGTCCTTGCTGTACATAAAGAAAAAGAGCTCGCTGCCTTCATTTTCTCTGGGAGTAGAAAAAAAATTGATTATCAACAGCTCTCTAAAATAGGTAGTGATAAGATTCTTGATACAAGTGTTATTATTGATGGGAGAATTTTTGATATTTGCAAAACTGGCTTTATTGAAGGTAGTTTTATAATTCCCGAATTTGTTTTAGAAGAGCTACAGCATATTGCTGACTCTGCTGATGATTTAAAAAGAAATCGTGGCCGTCGTGGTCTTGACATTTTGCGTCAAATGCAGAATGATTCTAAGATAGAAGTCGAAATAACCCAACAAGATTTTGAAGAAATATCTGAAGTAGATAGCAAGCTGGTTAAATTGGCACAGTTAATTGAAGGTCAGGTCTTAACCAATGATTATAATCTTAATAAAGTTGCTGAGTTACAGGGAGTTAGAGTATTAAATATTAATGAGCTGGCCAATGCTGTTAAACCAGTTGTATTGCCTGGTGAGGAGATGGATGTTAAAGTTATTAAAGAAGGCAAGGAAAATGGTCAAGGTGTAGCTTACCTTGATGATGGTACAATGATTGTAATTGAAGAAGGTGTAAAATACATGGGAGATGATATACAAGTCCTTGTAACCAGTATTTTGCAGACAGCTGCTGGTAGAATGATTTTTGCTCGTCCAAAAACAAACTAATTTTAAAAAAGGATGATTTTGATAATGGCTAAAGTTGGTGTTTTAATTGCTGCTGCAGGTAGTGGTAGTAGAATGGGAAAAGGAATTAATAAGCAGTTTTTAAAATTAGCTGGTAAAGAGATTCTTTATCATACCATTATTCCTTTTTTAAAGTGGCAGGTAGCAACAGAAATAATAGTTATTTTGAAACCAGCGGAAATTGAATATTTTAAAAAAAATTTATTGCCTCTCTTTCCTGAAAATACAAGCTTGAACTTAGTTGCCGGTGGTAAAAGCCGTAAGGAATCTGTCAATAATGGTTTAAATTCCTTTAGTAAGCAGATTAATTATGTTATAATACATGATGGCGCAAGGCCTTTAGTAACAGTTGAATTGATAGATAAGGTTTATCAGGCTGTACAAGTATACAATGCAGTTAGCTGTGGGGTGAAAGTAAAAGATACAATTAAAGTTGTTAATGAATCTTTTGCAGAGTCAACTCTAGAAAGAAGTCAGCTGAGGTCTATTCAGACTCCTCAGGCATTTAGCTTAGAGTTGATTAAAAATGCTCATAGTCGTTGTCAGGCAAAAAAAGCACTTGATGATGCTTCATTGGTTGAAAAATGCGGAGGGAAAGTTTATATAGTCGAGGGAGATTATAATAATTTTAAGATAACAACTCCGGATGATTTGAAACCAGCCGAATTAGTTTTAAAGGAGAGAGTATAATTGTTTAAAGTTGGTTTTGCTTATGACAGTCATCGTTTAGTAGAAGAAAGAGAACTTATTCTGGGTGGAATTAGAATAGAATCTGAATTAGGTTTATTAGGTCACTCAGATGCTGATGTGCTTACCCATGCTTTAATGGATGCCTTATTGGGAGCAATTGGGGCTGGTGATATAGGTAGCCATTTCCCGGATACTGATCCCCAATATAAAGGTGTTAGCAGTCTTATTTTACTGGATCATGTAATGGAACTTGTTAGCAAGAAAAATTACCTGGTAAATAATTGTGACTTAGTTATAATTGCAGAATATCCTAAACTAAAACCGTATCGCACTAAAATTGTAAAGAGTCTTGCGAATCATTTGAAAATTAAGCCGGAATCTATAAACTTGAAGGCTACAACAAATGAAACGATGGGTTTTACTGGCCGGAGAGAAGGAATAGCAGCTTATGCTGTTATAAGTGTAGTTGAGCAGAAACTGTGGCAGTTTTTTGAGTTTTTAGACATGGAAGGGAGTATATATGATGTTAGTAAAAAGTATCATGACAGCAGATCCAATCACAATTAGTCCGGAAGCAAGTATTCTGGAAGCTGAGAAAATGCTTTCGATTAATAAAATTGGACGTTTGCTAGTTGTGGAAAATGATAAATTAATTGGAATGCTAACCGATGGAGATATTATTTCAGAGAAAAATTTGGAGGCTCCAATCAGTGACTTTATGTCAGATAGTTTAATTGTAATAAATGAGAACAGTACTGTTCAGCAAGCTGCTAAAAAACTTTCCGATAATCACATTGGAGGCTTGCCAGTTTTTAGTGATAATCAGCAGTTAGTTGGTATAGTTACTTCAGAAGATATAGTATATGGTTATTTAAGAGATGAAGAAGAAGAAATGGAAATGGAGAAAAAAACAATTACTCCAGAAAGTTCTGCTATCTATCTTTCAATGACCAGAAGTCGTGATTATGAAGAATATTGGCTTAAAAAGATAGAAGGCTATGGCTACCGCGGTGCTATTACCCAGACTGGAGCTAGTGCAGAAAAGTTACCAATAAAATTAAGAGAGAGTACAACTGTAGCTGCTATTGCGCGGGGAGTAATTAGTGAAAATTCTCGTGAGAAAATGGCTGTCTCCAATGCAGTTAAAGATGCTTATAGTCAGCTTGATTTAATAAATCCAGGCCTTGGTGGTGGATTTAAAATAGCTGTAGTTCGGGGAGAAGGACATATCTCAGTGGCTATTTTTGGTAAATTTGGTCATGCGCTTGTGGATGGACCTGAGCAGTTGACTGTTGGTACAAGTGTTATTTAAATTTGAACTTGAAATTTAAGAATTTATATTTTAAAATAAGAAAAATAATGAACTAAAAATGAAAGTAGAATTATTGTTTAAATACTAGGAGGAATTATAAGCTTATGAGTAATAAAATAAGACTGCGTTTCCCCCCCAGTCCTACTGGTAAAATACATGTTGGTAATATGCGAACAGCATTATTTAACTGGCTGGTAGCCAAGAAAAAAGGTGGGGAATTAGTATTAAGAATCGAAGATACTGACCAGGCACGTTCAACTAAAGAATTTGAAGATATTATAATTAGAGAAATGGACTGGCTTGGCCTTGACGCTGATGAAGGTGTAGGTATTGGTGGTGAATATGGCCCTTATCGTCAAACTGAACGGCTTGATATTTATCAAAAATATGCTGAGCAACTATTAGAATCCGGTTATGCCTATAAATGCTATTGTACTCAAGCAGAATTAGAAGATATGAGAGCTAAAGCTAAAGCTAATGATAAAATGCCTCGTTATGATGGCTCGTGCCGTAATTTAACTGAAGCAGAACAAAAAGAGTTTGAGGCAGCAGGTAGAACACCGGTACTTAGATTCAAGTTGCCAGCAGAAGAAAAAGATGTAGTAGTTGAAGATATGATTAGAGGAAATATGACTTTTAGTACTTCTGTACTTGATGATTTTATCATCTTTAAATCTGATGGTATGCCTACTTATAATTTTGCAGTAGTGATTGATGATGCTTTAATGAAAATCACTCATGTTATTCGAGGTGAGGATCATATTTCTAATACTCCGAAACAAATTTTAATTTATAAAGCACTTGGTTTTGAACTGCCAAAATTTGCCCATTTGCCGCTAATTCTTGATGAAAATAAAGCTAAGTTGAAAAAAAGAGGTAAAGATTCGGTTTATATTGGTGAATTTAGAGAACAGGGCTATCTTCCAGAGGCATTATTTAATTTCATGGCTCTGCTTGGTTGGTCAACTGGTGATGAAGAGGAAATTTTGAGTAAAGATGAAATTATGGCAAGATTTGAGATTGCAGATGTTAATAAAAGTGGAGCTGTTTTTGATAGAGAAAAATTAAACTGGATGAATGGTAAATATATTAGAGCAGCTGAACTTGATAGAATTGTTGAGCTTTCTATTCCTTTTCTAATTGAGGCAAATCTGGTTAGTGAAGCAGAAATTACTTCTCAGCATGACCATCTGGCCCGAATAATTGACGAAGTCAGGACAAATGTTGACTATCTAGCTCAAATACCGGCAGAAGCTGAACTGTTTTTAACTGAGCGTAGTTTTGATAATCCAGCTGAAGCGGCTGCAGAGTTTGCTGGCGAAGATGTTAAGCTAGTTTTTAGCACTTTGAAGCAGAAACTTTACGCAAAAGATCAGCTTACAAATGAAACAGTTGGAGAAATTTTTAAAGAATTGAAAAAGGAACTCGATGTGGGTGGTAGAACGATTTATCATCCAACTAGATTGGCCATTACTGGAAAAGGATCTGGACCTGAAATGACAAGTGTTATTTCTATTTTTGGGGCTGATGAAGTTGCTAAGCGGCTAGATTCTGCGCTTGAAATGGCAAAATAAATAATATTACCTAGATTAAATAGGAGTCTTCTCTCAGTAAAAGAGAAGGCTCTTTTTTAAAACAATTAAATTGTTAAATCTATTTAGAAAAAAAGTGTAAATTAGAGAAAGGAGTGAACAAATGCTAAAAGTATATAATACTTTAACAGGTCAAAAAGAAGAATTTAAGCCAGTCGAGCCAGGAAAGGTGAAAATGTATGTCTGTGGGTTAACTGTGCAGAATTACTCGCATATTGGTCATATGAGAAGCGCTATTAACTATGATGTTATTAGAAGATATTTAGAGTATCTTGGTTATCAAGTTGATTACATTTCAAATTTTACTGATATTAATGAAAAAATAGTTAAAAGAGCGAAAGAGGAAGAACTTTCCCCTGCCGATTTAGCAGCTAAATATTCAGCCGCTTTTTTAACAGATATTCAACAATTTAATGTTAAACCAGCTGACAAATATCTAAAAGTTAGCGAAAATATTGATCAGATAATTGAGATGGTAAGTACTTTAATTAAAAAGGGTTTTGCTTATGAAAAGAATGGTAACGTTTATTTTAGTGTGGAAAGTTTTGCTGGTTATGGAAAACTTTCTGGAAGAACTTTAGCAGAAATGCAGGCTGGGGCAAGAATTGCAGTTAATCAGGATAAACATAATCCACTTGACTTTGCTCTCTGGAAAAAGGTTGAATCGGAAAAGGGGTGGCCAAGTCCCTGGGGAGAAGGTTGGCCTGGATGGCATATCGAATGTTCTGCTATGTCAATGAAGCGTCTGGGAGCTACTTTTGATATTCATGGCGGAGGAGTTGATTTGATTTTTCCTCATCATGAGAATGAAATTGCTCAGTCTGAAGCATATAGTGGACGTAAGTTTGTTAATTATTGGCTGCATAATGGTACAGTTAATTTGAGTGGTGAAAAAATGTCAAAATCACAGGGTAACTTTTTTACCAGTCGGGAAGTTCTTAAAGAATTTTCTGGCCAGGAAATTCGTTATTTTCTTTTAACAAGACATTATCATAGTCCTATTGATTTTTCATATGAAAGACTTGCAGAAGCGGCTAATTCCTTACAGCGTTTAGTTAATGCCAGACAGCTGCTTGCTAAAATATTGGAACTTGATATTGAGAAAGCTCCTCTGACAAATTTAGATAATGAGTTTGCTAAAATACCAGCTTTAAAACAGACAGATTTTAAATCAGCAATGTCAGATGATTTTAATACTGCTGAAGCAATTGGAGTTTTACATGATTTTGCTGGTGAAATAAATAAATATCTTAATTCTAATGAGTTTAAATTAACAGAATCTAACTTTACTATTTTAGAAAAAGCTGAAGAAGTTATGCTTGAATTAGCAGAGATTTTAGGGTTGAAATTTGAAGTTGAAAATGCAGTAAATATTGATGAAAGATTAACAACTCCGCTTATTTCATTGTTATTAGAAGTAAGAGAAACTGCCCGTTCTGAAAAGAATTGGGAATTAGCGGACTTAATTAGAGATCGTTTAAAAGAGCTTAAAATAGAGATAAAAGATACTCCCCATGGGCCAGATTGGGAGTTTGATATTGAATAAATAGAAAGGGGGTTTTAAAATGCCAAGAATAGAAGGTAGAAATCCAGTTTATGAAGCTTTACGTGGACCAAGAAAAATTCATCGTATTTTTCTGCAATCAGGTGCTAGTGGTGATAGTATTGCTCAAATACTAAAACTAGCTGAGGAGAAGAATGTTCCTATAACTAGAATGGAAGCAGATAAATTAACTGCTAGTGCTAAATCACATGCCCATCAGGGAGTTATTGCTGAAGCTGATTCGCTGAGAGAATATGATTTGTCTGATATAATAGCAATTAAAGAGCAAAAAGAATCAGATTCTTTAATAATTATCTTAGACGAGATAAAGGATCCTCACAATTTTGGAGCTATTATTAGGACTGCTTATGCAGCAGGAGCAGATGCTGTTATTTATCAAGATCGGAGAGCAGTTGATGTTACACCAGTTGTACTTAAATCAGCTGCTGGAGCAGCTGAACATATTCCTCTTGTTAAAGTTACTAATTTAAATTATGCAATTAAAGATCTGAAAGCAGCCAATTATTGGATAGCAGGGGCAGATATCGCTGCTGAACAAACCCATTTCCAGGCTGATCTAACTGGGTCACTTGGTCTGGTAATAGGTAGTGAGGGAAGTGGCTTGAGAAGGTTGGTTAGAGAGAATTGTGATTTCTTAGTTAAGATACCGATGCGTGGGCAATTAGGGTCATTAAATGCTTCTGTAGCAGCAGCTATAATTATCTATGAAATTTTCCGCCAACAGGGATGAGATATTTCTTGACGAAAGTTTTTCTAGCAAGTATAATAGTAGTGTAATGGATAAGGGAGGGGATTCTGGTTGAAGATGAATGCTCATGAACTTGATTTTGAGGATATCAGTTTCGAAGAGTATAAACAGATGTCTGATGATGAACTGGTTGAATTGGTTCATCAGGGGGACATGGAAGCTCAAGAGACTTTGATCAGACGTTATAAGAATTTTGTACTTGCTAAATCGCGCTCTTATTTCCTGGTTGGAGCTGACAGGGAAGATATAGTGCAGGAAGGAATGATTGGCCTTTATAAAGCAGTTAGAGATTATAAAATTGAAAGGCTGGCTTCTTTTCGTGCTTTTGCAGAATTATGTATTACCCGCCAGATTATAACAGCAATAAAAGCAGCTACTCGCCAGAAACACCAACCTCTAAATACCTATATTTCTTTGAATAAACCTATTTATGATGAAGAGTCAGATCGGACTTTATTGGATGTTTTAAAGGGTGGTAAATTATCTAATCCGGAGGCTTTATTCATTAGTAATGAGACTTATGATTTAATTGAAAGCGAGATTTCTTCTATGCTAAGTGATCTGGAGTTTGATGTTTTACAAGAATATCTAGATGGTAAGTCATATCAAAAAATTGCTGAAGCACTGGATAAACATGTTAAATCAGTTGATAATGCTTTACAGAGAGTTAAGAGAAAATTAGAAGTTTTTTTAGAAAAACACAATATTTAATGCTGAATTTTCAAAAATTGTTAAAACTTCTAATTTCAAATAAATAGAACCGGCACCTATAGTGCTGGATTTCGGCCTGCAGCCGCCAGGCCTTTTTTGTGGATTAGTGTTCCTGAAGGCTACATAAGGAATTATAAAATTTTAAGGAGGAAGAAAAATGGCAAAAGCAAAATTTGAAAGAACAAAACCCCATGTTAACATAGGAACCATAGGCCATGTTGACCATGGAAAAACAACACTGACAGCAGCAATAACAACAGTATTAGCAAATTATGGAGGGGCAGAAGTAAGGGCGTTTGATACAATAGATAATGCACCTGAAGAAAGAGAAAGAGGAATAACAATAGCAACCTCTCACGTAGAGTATGAAACAGAAACAAGACATTATGCTCACGTAGATTGCCCGGGACATGCTGACTATGTAAAAAATATGATCACAGGAGCAGCTCAAATGGATGGAGCAATTCTGGTAGTATCAGCAGCAGATGGTCCAATGCCTCAAACAAGAGAGCATATTCTTTTAGCAAGACAGGTAGGAGTACCATCAATCGTAGTCTTTTTAAATAAAGCAGATATGGTAGACGATGAAGAATTAATCGAACTGGTAGAGATGGAAGTAAGAGAATTATTAAGCGAATATGAATTTCCAGGAGACGATATTCCAGTAATAGTAGGATCAGCATTAAAAGCACTGGAAAATGGAGATCCTGAAGGAGAATGGGGAAGTAAGATTATCGAACTTATGGAAGCAGTAGATAGTTATATTCCAGAACCAGAAAGAGATACAGACAAACCATTCTTGATGCCAGTAGAAGATGTATTCTCAATTACAGGACGTGGAACAGTAGCAACAGGTCGTGTAGAAAGAGGAACATTACATCCATCAGATGAAGTAGAGCTAGTAGGAATAAAAGATACAACAACAACAGTAGTAACAGGAGTAGAAATGTTCCGTAAACTGTTAGACGAAGCAGTAGCAGGAGATAACATTGGAGCATTATTAAGAGGTGTAAAAAGAGAAGATATAGAAAGAGGCCAGGTATTATCAAAACCAGGCAGTATAACACCTCACACAAAGTTTAATGCAGAGGTATATGTATTAAGTAAAGATGAAGGTGGAAGACACACACCATTTTTTGATGGATACAGACCTCAGTTTTACTTCCGTACAACAGATGTAACAGGATCAATTCATTTACCAGAAGGAGTAGAAATGGTAATGCCAGGAGATAACATTGAAATGTCTGGCGAATTGATAACTCCGATTGCAATGGAAGAAGGATTACGTTTTGCAATTCGTGAAGGTGGACATACAGTTGGAGCTGGAGTTGTTACTGAAATTATTGAGTA
>NZ_FOTI01000013.1 GCF_900114545.1 Halanaerobium salsuginis | reverse complement strand
CTAAAAAAGATAACCAGATTTAGTCCCTGAAAAACTGAGAGTTCAACAGCCTCGCCATTAGTGTTCACCAGTAAGTTTTGAGTACAAAGGCAGCTGCCTGCTAAAGCAGCAGAAAACAAATAGGACACAGCATACGTGTTAGGAGTTCATATCAGTCTCAGGGGATCAGACTTTTAAAGTAGTCATGTAATTACATGCCACAAGGGGGATCAAAATCTACCCTGGATATCTTTAAATATCATTATATCAGGGACTAAATCTAAAATTAATGGAAACAAGAAAGTTTATATTTAAATGGTGATATATTTCAATATCACTAAGTATATTATACGAGGAGGTATAGCTGTGAATAAAATTAATAATTCAATTAATAAAATTGAAAATATAGTTGGTGCAATTGCTTTAGGAATATTAGTTATTTTAGTTTTTATTGCAGCAGCATTAAGGTATTTAGGTAATCCAATTGTCTGGAGTGTTGATTTAGCTCAATTATTATTTGTCTGGGTGGTTTTTTTAGGTGCTGATAGGGCTTTACAGACTAATAATCATATTGGAGTGGATTTTTTTGTTAATTTTTTGCCTAAGAAGCTCAAAAAAATCATCTACATAATACACTATTTAATTATTTTAGTATTTTTAGGTGGAATTATTTATTATGGTTTTGATCTTACAATTAGAAATGTTTCAAGAAATTTTAATACTTTAGGAATCAGCTATTCTTATGCTACAGCCGGTGTACCTATTGGATGTTTATTAATGTTTAGAACGATTATCTATAAATTTATAAGTAATGAAATTATTAGTTCAGAGAGTGAATAAAAAGATCTGATTTAGGAGGGAAATTAATGACACTAGTAGTTAGCGTTTTTGCAGTTTTATTATTAACAGGAATGCCTTTAGCTTTTACAATTGGTATTTCTAGTTCATTATTCTTTTTATTTGAAGCTGGTCTGCCGTTTTCTATTGTGACTCAAAGAATGGTTGCAGCAACTCAAAATTATCCACTTTTAGCGGTTCCTTTTTTTGTTTTAGCAGGTAATCTAATGAATGCTACTGGTATTACAAAACGTTTAATAAAGTTTTCTACTATTTTGGTAGGCCACTTAACTGGTGGATTGGCTCATGTTAGTATTATTCTAAGTTCACTTTTGGGTGGTATTTCTGGTTCGGCAGTTGCAGATGCAGCTATGGAAGCAAGAATTTTAGGCCCGTCTATGACAAAACAGGGGTATGATAAAGCTTATAGTGCAGCAGTTATTGGTTTAAGTTCTTTAATTACTTCTACTATACCACCAAGTATTGGTCTTATATTATATGGTTATACAGGTCAGGTTTCTATAGGAAGGTTATTTATTGCTGGTATAATACCGGGTTTATTAATGGCTATTTTACTAATGGTTACAACTTATATAACATCTAAAAAAAGAGGATATACTCCTGTAAGAGAAAAGGCTCCAACTAAAAAAGAAGTCTGGAATGGTTTAAAAGATAGTATTTGGGCAATTATTTTCCCTTTAATTTTGATTATTGGAATCAGATTTGGATTCTTTACTCCTTCTGAAGCTGGTGCTTTTGCTGTAGTTTATGCTTTTATTATTGGTAAATATGTTTATAAAGAATTAAAGTGGTCTGATTTAAAAGAAGTTTTAAAGCAGTCCTTATTTGATAATGGGGTAATTGTATTAATAATTGCCTGTTCTTCAATATTTGGATATGTAATTATTGCAAATCAGGTTCCTCAACAGATGGCTCAGGTTATTACATCAATTACTCAAAATCCAACTTTATTATTGTTTATGATTTTAGGGTTTTTATTTATTGCAGGTATGCTTATGGAAGCAACGGTTAATGTACTGCTTTTAACTCCTATTTTTCTTCCAATTATAAAATCAGTTGGGATAGATCCTGTACATTTTGGAATTATGATGATGACTATTGTTACAATGGGAGGAATGACTCCACCAGTTGGTGTAACAATGTATACTGTATGTTCACTAATGGATGTTCCTGTAGAGGATTATGTATATCAGTCTATTCCATTTACCCTGGCAATTATTGTTTTAATAGTGATTTTAGCATTTTTCCCAAATCTGGTATTATTTTTACCTAACTTGGTTTACAGTTTATAAATTGGAGGTTATAAAAATTGGAATTTTTAAATGATAATTATTTATTAAATAATACTAAAGCTAAAAGCATTTATGATGAAATTAGAGATCTACCAATAATAGATCCTCATAATCATAGTGACCTTAAAGAAATAATGGATAATAAAAACTGGCAGGATATCTGGGAAGTTGAGGGCCAGACAGATCACTATATCTGGCAGCTAATGCGAAGAATGGGGATTGAAGAAGATAAAATAACTGGTAAAGCTTCTAATAAAGAAAAATGGAAAGCTTTTGCAGAAGTTTTTCCTTCTTTTGCTCTTAACCCAGTTTTTGAGTGGATGCAGCTTGATTTGAAAAATATTTTTGAGATTGAAGAATTATTAGATTCCAGTAATGCTGATCAAATATGGAAAATAACTAAATCAAAATTACAAAAAGATGATTATAAACCCAGAGCATTACTGGAAAAGATGAAAGTAGAAATTATGTGTACAACTGATGATCCTATTTCAGATTTAAAATATCACAATCAGGCTCAGGATGAATTAGATAATTTAAAAGTTTATCCTACCTGGAGACCTGATAGCTACAGTAAAATTGAAGAAGATGATTGGAAGGAAAATATTATAAAGCTTATTCAAAAATATTTAGATACGGATGATTTATCACTTGATAATTTATTAAAAGCCTTAGAATTATCACATTCATATTTTGATAGAATGGGTTGTGTTTCCAGTGATCATGATTTGCCTGACCTTATGAGTAAAGCTGTAAGTTTTAAGCAGGCAGAAAACATTTTTGATAAAAGATTAGATAAAGAATTATCAATAAATGAAATAATAAATTTTAAAGCTTTTATGCTTAATTATTATGCGGAGCTAAATAGAAAAAAAGACTGGATAATGCAGCTGCATATTGGTGTCAGAAGGAATTACAGAAAAAGTCTTTTAGATAATGTAGGTATTAATTCTGGAGGAGATATAATAGGTTCAGGAGTTAATATAGTAGATGGTTTATCATATTTATTAAATACATTTGAAGACTTAAAATTTGTTGCTTATATAATTAATGATAATTATTTACAGTCATTAGTTTCTATTGCTCGAGCTTTTCCAAATTTAAATTTAGGATCTTCCTGGTGGTTTAATGATAGTGCCTATGGAATGGATAAGCATCTTAACCATATAGCTGCTGTTGATGTTTTAGCTAAACAGACAGGAATGGTAACTGATTCCAGAAAAATTTTATCTTATGCTTCTAGAACTGAAGTATATAGAAGAACTTTGGCTAATTTGTTGGGAGAAAGTGTTTTGAAACAGAAGTTACCGATTTCATTGGCAGAAAAAATCGCAGTTGATTTATCTTATAAGAGACCTTTAGAGTTATTTTTTAAAAATAAGTAAAAAAAGATTATAAAAAAGTTGGTGATGCAGATGAAAATGATTTTTCGCTGGTTTGGCGAAAATGATGATAGTGTTAGTTTAAAAGAAATTAAACAAATTCCTGGTATGACTGGAATAGTAAGTGCTTTAAATGATATACCAGTTGGAGAAATATGGCCTCTGGATAAAATAAGAAAACTTAAAAAAGAAATTAATGATGCAGGTCTTGAACTGGAAGTAATAGAAAGTGTTAACGTTCACGAAGAAATTAAATTAGGTTTACCGTCTCGTGATGAGTATATTGAAAATTATAAAGAAACTTTAAAAAATTTAGCATCAGAAGGAATAAAAGTAGTTTGCTATAATTTTATGCCGGTTTTTGACTGGCTGCGTTCTGATCTTGCTAAAGAACTTGAAGATGGTTCAACTACAATGTCTTATGATGAAGAATGGATTAATAATACAGATCCTGTAAAACTTGTAGAAGAATTTGATAAAGGATCTGAAGGGTTTTCATTACCAGGTTGGGAACCAGAAAGATTAGCTGAGTTAAAAGATATTATGAAAAAGTATGAATCAATTACTGAAGATGACCTTTTTGAAAATCTTAAATATTTTTTAGAAGCTATTTTACCTGTCTGTAAGGAAAATGACATAAAGA
Source organism: Halanaerobium salsuginis (assembly GCF_900114545.1). Taxonomy (GTDB): domain Bacteria; phylum Bacillota; class Halanaerobiia; order Halanaerobiales; family Halanaerobiaceae; genus Halanaerobium; species Halanaerobium salsuginis. The sequence continues at coordinate 64,697 of NZ_FOTI01000013.1, read as the reverse complement.
TGGCTATCCATCCCGATGATCCTCCCTGGCCAATTTATGGATTGCCGCGAATTATGACAGGAAAAGAAAATATTCGCAAATTATTAGATATGGTAGATAATACTTATAATGGTATTTCTCTCTGCAGTGGTTCTTTAGGGTCAAATCCAGAAAATAGTGTACCAGATTTAATTAGAGAATTTGGAGATAGAATTCATTTTGCTCATGTTAGAAACTTAAAGTTTGATGGGGATGGTAAATTTCATGAGACTTCTCATTTATCAAGTGATGGCTCTCTTGATTTATTTGAAATCATGAAAGCCTATCATGATGTCGGATTTGAAGGTTATGTTAGACCCGATCACGGTCGTATGATTTGGGGAGAAAAGGCAAGACCTGGTTATGGATTATATGATAGAGCACTTGGAGCTACATATATTAATGGCCTCTGGGAAGCAATTAAGAAAATGAGCAAATAACAAACTATATAGGAATTCTCTTTTTTAATTACAATTTAATAAAGAGGGAATTCCTTTTTGTATATGTTGAATTTAATTTAATTATTGAGGTGATAATTTATGTTAAAACTTAAAAAAGAAGAACTGAATGATAAAACTCAGTGGGAAAAGGCTGGAATTAAGCCACTACAGTTTGATTATCAGAATTTAATTGAGAAGACAAAAGCTAATCCGGAATGGGTACATTTTGGTGCCGGTAATATCTTCAGAGCTTTTATTGCCCGTCTGCAGCAGGAACTATTAAATGAAGGAGAAGCAGAAACAGGTATCATAGCTGCTGAGGGCTTTGACTATGAGATTATAGATAAAGTTTATGCACCGGCTGATAATTTGAGCCTGGTTGTAAAAATGTCTGCTGATGGCAGTTTAGAAAAAACTCTATTAGCAAGTATTACAGAGGGTTTAAAAGCTGACTCCAGTTTTGAAAAAGACTGGGAGGAACTTAAAGAAATCTTTAAAAAACCGAGCTTAAAGATGGCAAGTTTTACTGTAACTGAAAAAGGTTATGCCTTAGATAATATGGATGGTCAATTTTTTCCATTTGTACTGGAAGATTTTAAAGCCGGACCAGAGGGAGATTTAAATCACCTGATGGCCAAGGTAACAGCTCTAGCTTATGAGCGCTATAAAGCAGGAGCCTATCCCTTTGCTTTTGCCAGTATGGATAACTGCTCTCACAACGGCCAGAAGCTTAAAGATGCTGTTTTAACTGTAGCAGAAAAATGGGTAGAAAATAATCTGGTAGAAGAAGGATTTTTAGGATATTTAAGTGATGAATCAAAAGTAGGATTTCCCTGGTCAATGATTGATAAAATAACTCCCGGACCTGCTCCAGATGTGCAGAAGAAGCTTAAAGAAATTGGCTTTCAAAATACAGAAATAGTAAAAACAACTAAAAACACAGAAATAGCAGCTTTTGTTAATGCAGAAGCACCAGAATATCTAGTTATAGAAGATAATTTTCCTAATGGTAAAATACCACTTGATCAGGCTGGGGCAATTTATACAGATCGAGAAACAGTTAATAAAGTAGAAACAATGAAAGTTACAACTTGTTTAAATCCGCTCCATACAGCAATGGCAGTTTATGGCTGTCTTTTAGGTTATACTTCAATTGCTCAAGAAATGAAGGATGACTTAATTGTAAAATTAATTAAAGAGATTGGTTATCAAGAAGGTTTACCTGTAGTTGTTAACCCTGGTGTACTTGATCCAGCAGAATTTATTGATGAGGTAGTTGAAGAAAGACTGCCTAATCCTTATATACCTGATACACCACAGAGAATTGCTAAAGATACTTCTCAAAAAATAGCAATTCGTTTTGGAGAAACAATTAAATCTTATCAAAAGGCAGATGAACTTGATCCAACAGATCTAGTTGCTATTCCACTAGCTATAGCAGGTTGGTTACGTTATCTACTTGGGATAGATGATCTGGGAGAAAAAATGGAACTAAGTTCTGATCCTCTTTTAGATGAACTAACTGCTCAGCTTAAAGCAGTTGAATTTACTAAAATAGAGACTGTAGATAATAATCTAAAAGATATTCTTGCTAACGAAAAGCTAATGGGAACAGATTTGTATCAGTTAGGACTGGCGAATAAAATAGAAGCTTATTTTAAAGAAATGATTAGTGGGCCAGGTGCAGTTAAAAATACTCTAGAAAAATATTTAAATAGAAAATAAAAATTAGTCAAAAATATTATAATTTATCCTGTCTGAATACTACATTTAGGCAGGATTTTTAACTTTAAGCACTAATTATAATAATATAGAGAAAAGAATATAGTAAATTACCTAAAATAAATACTGGAGGAGTTAAGATGCAGGAAATAACAAAAGTAAAATTTGGAACTTTGGATGATGGTAGAGAAGCTAATCTATATACTCTGGAAAATAATAATGGTCTCAAAGCCAAAATAACTAACTATGGCGGGATAATTGTTAATTTATTTGTACCAGATAAAAATAATAATCTGGCAGATATTGTTTTAGGTTATGATAAATTAGAGCAATATTTTGCAGATTCTAATTACTTTGGTGCTCTAATTGGTCGCTATGGAAATAGAATAGCAGGGGGAAAGTTTAAACTTGATGGCAAAGAATTTAAACTAGATACAAATGAAAAACCCGCTGGTTATCCTTGCTGCTTACATGGTGGAAAGGCTGGTTTTAATTCTCAACTATGGTCTGCAAAAACAATTACTTTAGATGGTCAACCAACCTTAAAATTGATTCATCTCAGTGAAGCGGGAGAAGCTGGCTTTCCTGGTAATTTAAGAACAGAAGTTCTTTATACTCTAACTGATGATAATAAATTAAAAGTGGAATATCGAGCAGAAGCTGATCAGCCAACAATAGTTAATTTAACTCAGCATAGTTACTTTAATTTAAAAGGTCATGGTCAGGGAACAATTGCTGATCATCAGCTTTACTTAAATGCAGATAAGTTTACTCCAATTAATGAAGGGATGATCCCAACCGGGGAAGTAATAGAAGTTGCGGGAACACCTTTTGATTTTAGCGAATTTAAGCAAATTGGTAAAGAAATTGATACTGATTTAGAACAGCTAAACTTAGCTGGAGGATATGACCACAATTGGATTTTGAATAAAGAAAATAAAGAATTGGCTCTGGCTGCTAAGGTAAAAGAAGAAGTTAGCGGACGTCAGATGGATGTCTGGACCACTGAACCGGGAGTTCAATTCTATAGTGGAAATGGAATTTCTGCTAATGGCAAAGGTAAAAAAGGATTGGCTTATCAAAAGAGAGGCGCTTTATGTCTCGAGACACAGCATTATCCTGATTCTCCTAATCATGAACATTTTCCCTCCACTATTTTAAGACCAGGTGAAAGATATCGTACAGTTACTGAATTTCATTTCAAAACAAATTAATTAATCAAAATTTAATAATTATGAGAGATCAAATTATAATTTTTTCAAAGCTAAATTTAGCCTTATTTTGTTCAAGGTTAAATTTAGTTTTTTTTATTAACTATTTTGGCAAAGATTATAATATATGATATAATTATTTTTATAGCTTTTTAATTTTTAGATAAAAAATGAGTAGAGAGGAAGGGTTATCAATGGTCAAATTTATGCAGTCAATTAAAGGGAAAATGATTATAACTATATCAATCCTTATCTTGCTAATTGTGGGTGGTACTGCTATTACTTTATATAAGCAGTCTGTTTCAATAATGGAGAAATCTATTGTTACTAATGCTAAAAATAGTGCAAAACAGAATTCAGCTACAATAGCAGAATGGCTCTCTGGTATGGAAGTATTTATTAAAAATTTAACTGTTAATGATAATATTCAGAGTATGCTCTGGCGTTATCAACAGGAGCCATATTTAAAAAGGGTGGAAAACCCTAATATTGATAAATTTATGATAGCAGATCTCAATGGAAAGGCAAATCTTACAGATGGTAGTACAGCTGATATTAGTGGAGAGCCATATTTTAAATTAGTACTAGAAAAGCAAGAAATTGTTTTTTCAGATATTATGAAAGATCAGACAACTGGTAAAAACATTTTTATCATAGCTGCCCCAATTATAGATTCACGGAATGATGAATTAAAAGGAGTATTGAGTGCAGTAGTTTCAATTACATATTTACAAAATTTAGTTGCTGATATGAAAATTAATGGAGAAGGTTATGGTTGGATAATTAATCAGAATAAAAATACTATTGCCTATCCCCAAACAGAATATCTAGCTAATTCTAAATTGGCTAATGCTAATGAACAATTGAGTAAAATTACGGATCAGATGATAGCAGGTAAAAATGGTGTTAGTCAGTATAATTACCAGGGAATAGAAAACTTCATTGCTTATGATTCAATAGGAATTAGCAACTGGTCTATTGCTATGGTAGCACAGGAAAATAAGGTGATGAGCTATCTGTTTAATTTAAAAAATAGTAGTTTGATTATAGTAGCAGCAGCACTAATTTTAGGGATAATTATTGCAGTAATTATTGCAAGCTATCTAGCTAATCCACTTGACTACGTAAGTGAAGTAGCAGCCCAAATTGCAGCAGGTGATTTTCGAGTTGAGATTAAAGATAAATATCAAAAACGTCAAGATGAAGTAGGAAAACTGGCCAATTCTTTTAAAGAAATGATAGCTAATCTAAAAATTATGATTTTAGATGTAAAAAATATTTCAGAAAAAGTAGCTGCTTCCAGTGAAGAGCTGTCTGCCAGTGGTAATCAGGTTGGGGAAACAGCTCAGGAAGTAAGTAAAGCAATTCAGGAGGTAGCTTCAAATACTGAAGAACAATCGGCTCAAGTTGAAGAAACAACTGCTACTATTACAGAATTAGATAAACAGATTAAAATGATTACTACTTCTTCAGAAGCAATGGATAGGCAGTCAAATGATGTTATGACTAATATAGCAAAAGGCAATCAGTCAATTGAGCAGTCAGCTCAGGAAATAGGAAAAGTAAAAACTAATGCCCTACAGGCTGGAAAGGCTATTGAATCACTGGCTGATTCTTCAAATAGAATTGGAGAGATAGTAAGTTTAATTAAAGATATTTCTTCTCAGACTAATCTGCTGGCTTTAAATGCAGCTATTGAGGCAGCTAGAGCTGGAGAAGCTGGTCGTGGTTTTAGTGTAGTAGCTGATGAAATCCGTGAATTAGCTGAACAGTCAAATAAGGCTACAGATGAAATTGCTGATCTAATTACAGGTATTCAAACTGATATTGGTAGTTCAGTAGAGAATATGCAGGAAACAGGTCAGGTAGTTGAAAGCAGTGTTAATTCAATTGAGGCAAGTGGAACTGCTTTTACTGAAATTGAAAATGCAGCTCAGATTTTAGGTAATATTATTGAAAACATTAATAATAAAGCTCAGGAAATGAATGTTACCAGTGGAGAAGTAGAAACAGCAGTTAAGCAGATAGCAGCTGCCAGTGAGACAGCGGCAGCTAACTCAGAGGAAGTGGCTGCTTCAAGTCAGGAACAGAATGCAGCTACAGATGAGATAATAACAGCAGCTCGCGAATTAGCAGAAATGGCAGAAAGACTGGCAGAATCAACGGCTCAATTCAAACTAAATTGATATAATTCTAGGTCAGTCTAGACTGGCCTAGTTTTTTGTGACTAATGTTTATTAAGAACTTGCTTTTGAAGTTATTTTTTTATAAAATTGAAGTTGTATTTATATTATAAAGCAGAGTTAATAAAGCTAACAGTAAAAAATTGTCAAAAGGAGTGAGTTTAAATTGGAAGAAAAAACAAATATTTTATCTTTTTTGCAAAAGATAAAATTTAGGGATAGTTTGAGTACTAAAATTATTTTAATGATTTCTGTAATTATCATTATTGGCATGGGGGGGCTGGGCTATTTAATTAACAATACAGTAAGTAAAGAAATTACCAGCCTGGCGCAATCAAGAAATAATGGAATTGCTTCTAAACTGCAGGCCGAAATTGAAGGATTTTTAAATCAAGGTAAAGAAGTAATTAACCTGGCTGCTGAACAAGGTTCTAGTAAAAATTTAGCAGATAATAATTTGAATTTATTACTTAGATCTATTGCTAATAACTATGAGCAATTTAATATGGTTTATCTTGGTACCACTACTGGCGATATGTATACATACCCTGAAGCAAATTTACCAGCAGATTTTGATCCAACTACAAGACCCTGGTATAAAAGAGCTATTTCTGCTAATAAGGCTATCTGGACAGATCCATATATTGATGTTGATAGTGGTAATATGGTGATCTCAGTAGCTAAAAAAGTGACTGATAATAACGGTAGTCTAGTTGGTGTTATGGCAGGAGATATTTCTTTAGCTAATATTAGTAATTTAGTTAGCAGTACTAAAGTTGGCGAAACTGGTTATACTTTTGTAGTTGATCATTCAGGAGATTTAATAGCTCATCCTAATAAAAAATTAGTCGAGGAACGCTATGATATAAGTCAAGAATTAGATTTAACAAGAGCTTTAAATGGCGAATCAGGTTATCTAGAATATGATTATCATGGAGAAGAGCGTTTAGCTTCCTTTGTGCCAATTCCTGAAATAGAAGGAGCTATTTTTGCCCAAATACCTCTTAAAGAAGCATATCGGGCTACTGATGATGTATTAAAAAGATTAATTGTACTGTCAATTTCAGTTTTGATTATCTTAATAATAGTGATAATTTTTTATATTACTAAAAATGTTGTTAAACCTATTTTAAATTATGGAGAAAAAATGAAAATGGTGGCAGCAGGTAATCTTGATGTTAATTTAAATATAAAGCGTAAAGATGAGTTAGGACATTTAGGGCTTGTTTTTAACGAGATGATTAAAGATTTAAATACTTTAGTTCATAATATTAAAACTACCTCTAATCAGGTCACTGATACTTCCAGACATCTTGATCAGAGTTCACATGAGGTGGGAAATACTTCAGAACAAGTTTCAATTTCAATTCAGGATGTTGCTACTGGAGCAGATCAACAGGCTAAATATGTAGAAGATGTATCTTTAAATATTCAGAAACTTTCTCAAGGAATTAATGATTTAGCTCAAACTAATGAAGAAGTTGAAGCAATGAGTCATGATATGAATTTAGTTACAGGAGAAGGTGCAGAAAAATTAGCCCACTTAAGTTCTCAAATGGAGCAAATTGTTGCTGCTGTACGTAAAGTTGCAGCAGATATCAACAAGCTTGATTCTATTTCACAGGAAATTGGCAGTATTATTGATATCATTGATAATATAGCTGATCAAACAAACTTGCTAGCTTTGAATGCAGCTATTGAGGCTGCTAGAGCAGGAGAGGCTGGCAGAGGATTTAGTGTAGTTGCTGATGAAATTAGGGATTTAGCTGAAGAATCATCAACCTCTGCTGAGAAGATTAAAAAATTAATTGATGAAGTTATTAATACTACCAATTCTGTCGGTCAAGAAATGAAAACAAGTGAAAAGGAAATAATTAGTGGAGAAGAACTTTTAGATTCTGCTAATAAAACATTTATTAAGATTGAAAATACTTTAAAAGAAATTAATCAAGGAATTGATAAATCAACTGATATAGTAAATAATGCGAATAAATTCAGTAGAGATATCTCAGCTAAAGCGCAAAATATTGCTGGTATTTCTGAAGAGACTTCTGCTTCTGCTGAAGAAGTAGCAGCTGCCAGTCAGGAACAAACAGCTTCAGTAGAAGAAATTTCTTCTATTGCCGATGAATTAGCTGATAGAGCTGCTCATTTAGAAGATTTAATTGAAAAATTTGATGTATAAACAGATAGTATTTTATGCTTAAGATAGTAGAATTATTATAAAAATAGTCCTGCCTGGATTTAATTACCTGGTAAGGACTATTTTTTATTATTTAATCTTAAAATCTGACTTGACAAAAACACTCTGAATTAGTATAATGTATTTGATATGTGATATTTATAACAAATATTAAAAGGAGGAAGATTTCTGTGAAAAAGATTTTAGTTTTAACTCTTGTTTCATTTTTAATTATGGGTTTTGCCAGCTCTGTTATGGCAGAAAACTCAAGCTTAGAAATTATCGGGGATGGACAGAATGCAACAACTTTTAGTACTGAAAGAAATGCGGGTGACTATGTAGAAGCATTAATGGCTTTAACTGAAGCAGATTCCGCTGGAGATATTATCTATCCTGATGACAACGAATTTCGCTATTTATTTGTTCCATTGAAAAAAGATGGCGACATTATTGCTTATGGTACCTGGGTGAATACTGTTGTTTATCAACATCCTGAAGATATCATTGTAGCTGTTAAACCAGATGGTAGTATTCTAAAATGGCAGCCACTTGACTCTAATGATCATCATCCAGAAATGAAAGACGAAGAGTACTTAAGTAGATTTTATGGTATGACACTTGATACTCCTTTTAATCCAGAAACAGATGTTATTTCTGGTTCTACCATTTCTACTAACAACTTTTTCTTTGAAATGAGAAATGTTTTATTAGTTTATAATAAGTATATTGCTGCTGAATAACAATTGAATTATATTAGTTATTGAGTAGTTAGTTAAGCCCCTCATTTTAGAGGGGCTTTTATTTTTGGTTTAGAGAAATGTTTTAGTTAAAATAAAGCCTAAATAAATACCTACAATTCCCATTACCCCAGGTAAGGTGGGGGGAGCAGGTATAGGAAGTTTCAGCCAGGAAAAAATTCCACCTACAATTAAACCGGTTAATGCAGCAAGAAATGCTTGATTCATTTTTTACTCTCCTTTTAAAATATTCTTTTTATAGTTAGACGTCAGACATATGACTACGATCTAATTTTATTATAAATAATTATTTTTGTCAAAATAATTATTTAATTAATTTCAATGTTTTAGTTAGAGCTTTTCTAAGCTATTTTTAATATTCATTGAAAATTTCAAAAAATTATGTTAAAATATTTCTGAATCTATTGTAAACCTGGAAGGAGTTATTTATGGTCAGAAAAGAAATTACTATCAAAGATGTAGCAAGACTGGCAGAATGTTCACCAACTACTGTTTCTAGAGTAATTAATAATAGTGAACATCCTGTGAGTAAAGATACTGCCGAAAAGGTTGAAGCTGCAATTAAAAGGCTGAATTTTTCCCCAAATAGAATTGCTCAGGGATTAAAAAATGATAAATCAAATATTATTGGTGTTATTGTACATGATATTTGTGACTCCTACTTTGCCCAGATGATTAAAGGAATGGAAGAGTTTATCTCTGAACATGAATATATAGTTAATATTTATAATACTAGCCGTGATGTTGATAAAGAATTACATGCTGTTAATATGTTGAAGGCTAATCGGGCTGACGCAGTTGTTTTTGCAGCTGGAGCTTTAATGGACAAAAGATATGAAAGAGAAATGTATAATGTAGTTGAACAGCTGAAAAGCCAGGGAACTATTTTACTTGGCGTAACTCCTCATCCATTTGCTATTAAAAATATTAGTCTTGCTAATCAGAAGGCAGCTGAAATGATAACAGATTATGCAATTGAAAATGGACATCAAAAAATTGCTTTTATTAGTGGTCCACAAAATCTCTATACAAGTTACTTAAGAAAGCAGGGAGTAATTAAGTCTTTGGAGAATCATTCACTTCAGTTTAAACAGGAACTTTTATTTGAAGGAGATTTCACTTTTGAAGGAGGCAGAAAAGCTGCTTTAAGCCTGCTAAATAAAATTGATCAGATAACAGCGGTTGTTGCTGCAAATGATGCTACTGCTCTGGGGCTGATCTGGGAACTAAATAATCAGGGAGTTAAAGTCCCGGCAGAAATTTCTGTACTTGGAATTGATGATTTGCCAGAAGCAAAATACTCTTACCCGCCATTGACAACAATTTCTTTACCTATTTATAATTTGGGAACTAATATAGGAGAATATTTATTAGCTCAATTAAATGAAGAGTATGATATTAATATTAAGCCAGTTGAACCAAAATTATTAACAAGAGATTCTCTAAAAAATATAGAATAATTTTTTATTTAAATTGGGTTTATAATTTTGGCTAGGCTTATTATTTTTTAACTAAAATATTCTAAAAATTGTTTGACAATTAACAGACAATTGCTTATAATAATAGTAGTGATAAAAATTTCACTAATTATATTGTTTTTATGGAAATTGTTTTCCCAAAAATAAGAGAGCAATTTTTTTATTGGTTTTTAACTTTATTGTTAGGAAAACATTTTCCTGGTATTTATTGCTTTTTATTAATGTATTTAAATTACAGCTAAAATGAAAAAATTTGCAGAATAAGTTCAGATTAAATATAAGCATATAAGTCTGTAGTTATTTTAATATACTATAATATAAAAGGGGGACAGTTATTTTCTCTAGTTCTTTTTTAAGAAAATTAATAAGTTTATAAGAATTCATAATTTTATTATTGAACAGCTTAATAAAAACTTACTTAATCCAAGGAGGAAATTAAATGTTTAGCAAAAGAAATTTTTCTTTAGTCTTAATTTTGACCCTTGTTTTATCATTATCATTAAGTGTTGCTGCTTTGGCTCAGGATGATCAGGTAACTCTACGCTTTTCCTGGTGGGGATCTCAAAGTAGACACGAAAAAACTCTGCGTGTTATAGAAATGTTTGAAGAGAAATATCCTAATATTAAGATTCAACCTGAATATACTGGTTGGAGTGGATACTGGGATAAAATGAATGCTCAAGCTGCTGGAGATAATTTACCTGATATTATTCAACATGTTCGTAAATTTATGAGTGGTTATGTACAAAATGAGCAATTATTAGATTTAAGTCCATATATTGAAGATGGTAGTATTGATACTACTAATATTGATAGTTCCTACTTAGAAATGGGTAAAATTTATGGAAAACAAATGGGATTAGCAACTGGTGTAAATGCTCCTGCTGGTTACTATGACAAAGAATTATTTGATGCTGCTGGAATAGATTATCCAAGTGCTGATGATACCTGGCAGGATAGAGCAGAAATGTTTAAAAAAATTCATGAAGAATTAGGTATTCTTGGTGCTTCGTCTCCAACTGCTCAACAGGATGGAACAGGATTTTTTGTCTGGTTAAGGCAGCATGGAGCAAGCTTCTATAACGAAGATGGTACAGCTTTAGGTTATGATGATGATCAATTATTTGTTGATTTTATGAAATATGATCTTGATTTAATTAAATCTGGTGCTGTTCAAAATGCAATGCAAAGACAAGAATCAGCTCGAGCAGTTGAAGAAGATTTAGTAACAAACGGTAAGGCTGCTACAGCTACTAATTATTGGAGTAATCAGTTAGCTGCTATTTCTACTGGTGCTGGTAAATTATTACATCCTTTCCTCTATCCAAAAGCTGCTGATCAAACTCAGGAAGGTAGATTTATGAAACCAGCTATGCTGTTAACTGTCAGCAAAAACACTGAACATCCAGCAGAAGTAATGAAATTTTTAAACTTCTGGTTTAATGATGTGGAAGCTGGTAAAGTAATTGGAACTGATCGTGGAGTTCCTACTAATACAAAGGTTGTGTCTGCACTTAAAGAAAATGCTAATCAATACGATAAAGTCGTTTTTGATTTTGTAGATCAAGCATCTAAAAATTCTGGAACAGCTTTACCACCTCAACCACCAAAAGATCAGGAAGTTATTGCAGCTTATGAAGAAGCTTACTGGCAGGTAATCTATGAAATGATTTCTCCTGAAGAAGGAGCTAAACAATTTAGAGAAGCTGCTAATAAAATTCTAGCTGATTAAGATACTTCTAATAATAATTAAAGAAAAATAAAATAGCTGATAAAATAAAAAAACTAAGCTAGTGACCAAATTAATATTGGTCACTAGCTTATAAATTGTTGCTATTTACTTTATTTGTTTTAACACCTAATTTTGAGGAGGGAATATTTTTGAATAATAAGTTTGAAGCCCTTGATACTGTTAGATCTCTGGATAAAGGAATGGATCGTAAAAAATGGCTTAAAAAGAATCTAGTCGGTTATGCTTTTATTTTGCCATGGTTAATCGGTTTCCTTGCTTTTATAGCTTATCCTTTATTAAGTTCACTTTATTATTCTTTAACAGAATATAATATTGTTGGTGATCCAAGTTGGGTTGGCTTAAAAAATTATATTAATATATTTACTGATGATAGTAAATTTTGGCTTTCACTTAAAGTTACTTTTTACTATGTTATTTTTGCGGTTCCCTTACGTTTGATAAGTGCACTTGGACTTGCTCTGCTATTTAGAAAAGCAAGACCATTTACTAATTTTTACCGAGCAGCTTATTATGTACCATCTATTCTGGGAGGTAGTGTAGCTATATCTGTTGTCTGGCGGCAGTTGTTTTCTTCTCAGGGAGCTTTTAATGATCTTTTAGTCGCTTTAGGAATAATGCAAAACAGAATTTCCTGGATTGGGCATCCTAATTATGCAATTTGGACGTTAATTATCCTTGCTGCCTGGCAGTTTGGCTCTCCGATGATTATTTTCCTGGCTGGTTTAAAGCAAATCCCCAAGGGGCTTTATGAAGCAGCTGAGATTGATGGAGCAGGAAAAATTCAGCAGTTTTTTAAAGTTACTTTACCATTATTAACTCCTGTATTATTTTTCAATTTAATTATGCAGATGGTTAAAATGTTTATGGTATTTACTCAAGCTTATGTAATTACCCAGGGGGGTCCTTTAAATAGAACTCTAATGTATGCTGTTTATTTGTTTAGAGAAGGTATTAGCTTTGGACATTTAGGTTATGGTTCTGCTCTTGCCTGGATTATACTTGTTTTATTAACAATTGTAACAGTTATAATCTTCAAAACATCTAATAAATGGGTATATTATCAATCGGAAGGAGAATAATTGATGAATTTAACCTTTAGCCAGAAAGAAAAATTAAAAAATATCTTATTTCAGGTTTGTGTCGGACTTTTTTGTTTAGTTATGCTTTATCCTCTGCTATGGATGGTCTCAGGATCTTTAAAGAGTTCAGGGAATGCATTAAGTGCTACCTTGCTGCCTGATGCTTTTAGATTTCAAAATTATTTAGAAGGTTGGAAAGGGTTTGGCGGAGTTTCGTTTGCTACTTTTTTCCGTAATTCACTGTTTATCTCTGGTTCTGCAACAATTGGTCAGATTGTTTTGGCTGCTTTTTCAGCTTTTGGATTTACCAGAACCAGATTTATCGGTCAAAAATTTTGGTTTGCAATTATGATTGCAACTGTATTAGTACCAATGCAGATTTTAAGAATTCCGCAATATATTATGTTTAATAATTGGGGTTGGGTAGGTTCATATTTACCAGTTATTCTTCCCCAGATGCTGCCTGTCCCATTCTTTACTTTTTTAATGGTTCAATTTATTCGAGGCATTCCGTCTGAGTTAGACGAAGCTGCTGAAATAGATGGTTGCAGCAAGTTTGGTACATTTTTTAAAATAATTTTACCCAATCTTAAACCTGTTTTAGTAACAGCTGGTATTTTTAGGTTTTATTGGTCCTGGAATGACTTTATGACACCTTTGCTATATCTCCAAAATGTGACTAAATATCCTGTTTCAATTGCTTTAAAAATGTTTTCAGATCCTAATGCAGTTACTAATTGGGGAGCAATGTTTGCAATGACATTCTTATCAATTTTACCAACAATGATTATCTTTATTTTCTTCCAGAGATATTTAATCGATGGAGTTTCATTTTCAGGTTTAAAAGGATAATAATTATATTTTTATAAATTGTGTTAAAACTCAAGGAGGTATTTTTAATGTCAGAAGTTGGTTTTGCAGTTGTTGGGGTACGTAATTTTGCCAGCAGCTATTTAAATAATATTGAAGAATTGGAGCAAGAAGGCAAGATAAAACTTACTGCAGTAGTAGTTAATGATCAGGTTAATAATGCTGATAAAGTAAGGGAACTAAGGCATAAAGGAATAGCTATTTTTAATTCTTACGAAAGTTTATTAAAGGAAGCCAAGCCCTGTGTTGATGTAATTGGTTTGCCAGTTTCTATTCCTACTCATTCAGAGATGGCAATTAAAGCTATGCGGGCTGGTTATAATGTATTGTTAGAAAAACCACCTGCACCAACAGTTCAGGAAGTAGATGCAATGATTAAAACTGAAAAAGAAACTGGGCGTTTTTGTTCAATTGGATTTCAGTATATTCATTCTCACACAATTAGAAAAATCAAACAGTTTATTTTAGAAGGTAAACTTGGGGAATTAAAAGAAATTGCTACTAAAGGATTATGGCCGCGGACTAAATCATATTATGACCGCAATGATTGGGCTGGTAAAAGTGTAGCTATGGGCCAATTAGTACTTGATGGACCAATGCATAATGCTTTTGCTCACTATTTAAATAATATGATCTTTATAGCTGGTTCAGATATACATAGTTCAGCTACTGTAAAAAAAGTTAGAGCAGAGTTATATAAAGCACATACTTATATCGAAGCAGATGATAATTCTTGTCTTGAATTAGAAACTACAACTGGAACTAAAATTTATTTTTATGTGACTCATGTCCCTGAGCAAAAGCAAGATCCAATTATGGAGATTGTAGGAAGTAAAGGTAAAATAACCTGGCAGATGAATGAGAAAACTAAAATAGAATTAAATGACGGTCAAGTAATAGAATTTGATAATGAAGGGCTTGATCCCAAAAAAGAAGTATTTAGAATAGCAGCTGATAAGCAGCTTGGCTTAATTGAACATTTATATTGCACTCCAACAAATACTCGCAACTTTGTTGTTGCAATTAATGCAGCATATGATTCAGCTAAAAAAATAAGAACTATTCCTGTTGCTAAAGTAAAAGAATTTACTAATGAAGCAGGAGAATATCAGACTATTATGCCTGGTATTGATAAATTAATTGGGCAGGCTTTTAAGGAAAGAAAATTATTATCTGATTTAGATCTAGACTGGACTGCTAAAACAGAATGGGTTAATGTTGAGAACTATTCTGGGTTTAACCCATTTAATTAAGAAGGGATTTGATTAAATGCAAGGGGAAAAATTCAAATATAGTTCTCTAAAGGAATTACAGGCAGATTTAACTGAAATAAATTTTGAACTTCCTTTATCTGAGGACACGGATATCCTGGCACAGACAATAAAAATTGGTGATAAATTGCTTAAAAATAGGCTGGCTATTCACCCTATGGAAGGTTCAGATTCTAATCCAGATGGGACACCATCTTCACTAACTAAAAGAAGATATCAAAGATTTGCTGCTGGTGGAGCTGCTTTAATTTGGCTAGAAGCCATTGCAGTTGAGGCAGGTGGTAGAGCTAATAATACCCAACTATATTTAAATGAAACAACCTTACCGGATTTTAAAGCATTAGTCGAGCTTATCCGATCAGAAACAGAACAGCCACCTTATCTTGTTGCTCAGTTAACCCATTCTGGTAGATTTGGAGAAAATAATATTATTGTTAACAGAAGTAAAGAATTAGATCCAATTTCAATTAAAGAAAACGATTTCCATATTATAACTGATGCTGAGCTTGATAATTTACAAAATGATTATTTAAGAGGTGCAAAATTAGCAGCAAAAGCTGGTTTTGATGCTGTTGATATTAAAAGCTGTCATCGTTATTTGCTTTCTGCTTTGCTAGCAGCTAAAGATAGACCTGGTAAATATGGTGGTAGTTATGAAAATAGGACTAGATTTTTGCGGGAAGTTATTCAAAAAGTTAGCAATGAATTAGAAATTGATTTAGCTGTGCGTTTAAATATCTATGATGCTATTCCTGATGGTTGGGCAACAGATAGTAGTGGTAATCCTGACTTAGCAGAGGTAAAAAAATTATTATTAGAATTAGAAAATTGGGGAGTTAAAGTTATTAATGTAACAGCTAGTACGCCCTATTTGAAACCTCATATTAATCGTCCTTATGATATGGGATCTTATCAGCCACCAGAACATCCTCTTTTAGGAGTAAAAAGACTGCTTAGTCTAAGTAAATTTACTAAAGAGAATCTCAGCACAACTCGTGTTATTGGAACGGGATTTAGCTGGCTAAGACAATTTGGAGCTCTAGCAGCAGCAGGAATGGTCAAAGCAGATTGGATTGATCTAGCTGGTTTTGGCAGGCAGGGATTTGCTTATCCTAATTTTCCAAGTGATTTATTTACTAAAGGAAAAATGGATAAAAATAAAGTTTGTATCAGCTGCAGTAAATGTGCAGAATTAAAGGCTGCTCCGGGTAAAAATGCTGGTTGTGTAATTAGAGATAGAGAACTCTATTTACCAATTTATCAGCAGCTAAGAGCTGAAAAACAGGCGGCTAAAAAATCGAATTAATTATAAGTTATAGCTAACCAGCCTCAGCAAATCATTGCTGAGCAGCTGGTTTAGCTATTTAATGAATAAAAAAACAAATTATTTAATTGTTAATATTATTTATATTTAGTATCATAATAAGAGAAGGCTAATTTTAAAGTGAAAAAAGATTCAATTAAAAAGAGGAGGCAAAAAATGTCTGAAGACAATTTACCAATGCTTAACAGAGAGTATTTAGAATCAGAATTAATGGGAACAGAGCTGGCAGATTTTTCAGCTGAAATTCTTGATTATCCCGAAAAGGTAGTTCAAATTGGAGAAGGTAACTTTTTAAGAGCTTTTGTTGATTGGATGTTTCATACCATGAATAAAAAAGGTATATTTAAAGGTAGGGCAGTTGTTGTACAGCCAATTGCCGAAGGTAGAGTAGCTAATTTAAATCAGCAAGATGGTCTCTATACACTTTACTTGCGGGGAATAGAAAATGGTAAAGAAGTAAATAAAAAAGAAATTATGACAGCAATTTCTCGTGGCTTAAACTCCTATACAGAATGGGAACAGTTTTTAAAATTAGCTGAAGATCCTGCAGTTGAGTTTGTAGTTTCTAATACAACCGAAGCCGGGATTAGCTATAATGAGACTGATCAATTAACAGATACCCCACCCGAATCATATCCCGGTAAGTTAACAGCTTATTTATACAGACGTTACCAGAGTTTTAACGGAGATCCTGGAAAAGGAATGGTTATTATTCCAGTTGAATTAATTGATCGTAACGGAGATAATCTCAAAAGAATTATTCTACAGCTAGCTGAAGATTGGAATTTAGAAGCAGAATTTAGCAGCTGGATTAAAGAGTCAAATCATTTTTTAAATACTCTGGTTGACAGGATAGTAACAGGATATCCTTTTAATGAAATAGATAAATTGGAAAAAGAGTTAGCTTATCATGATCAAAATCTGGATACAGGAGAGATCTTCCATCTCTGGGTTATTGAAGGTGATGAAAGTTTAAAAGAAAAATTACCTTTTCATAAAGCCGGTTTAAATGTCAAATGGGTAGATGATTTAACACCTTATAGAACAACTAAAGTTAGAATTTTAAATGGAGCTCATACTTCAACAGTACCAGTTTCTTATTTAGCAGGTATTGACCTGGTAAGAGATGCAGTTAATGATGAGTTAGTTGGGGAATTTATTAAACAAGCAGTTTTTGAAGATATAATACCAACTCTTGCAGCAGATCCAGCTGAACTAGATGATTTTGCTCATAAGATTTTTGAACGTTTCAAAAATCCATATATAGATCATAAATGGCTTGATATTTCGCTTAACTCAACTTCAAAATTCAAGACAAGAGTATTGCCTTCTCTAGTTCAACATATTGAGCAATTATCGAAAGTGCCAGCCAGATTAAGTTTTTCCTTAGCAGCTTTAATAACCTTTTATCAGGGAACAGAGCTTGAGAATGGTAAATTAGTTGCATATCGAGGAGAAGATAAGTATTTAATCAGGGATGATAAATCAGCCTTAGAATATTTTGCCCAACTATGGAGTGAATTTAAAGCAGCAGAAATAACTCTGGCTGAGCTGGGAAGAGACGTACTGGCTAATCAGGATTTTTGGGACCGAGATTTAAATCAATTACCTGGTTTAACTGAGTCGGTAGTTAGCAATTTAAAAATGATAAAAAAAGCAGGAATGAAAGCCAGTTTAGAGAAGTTAATTAAATAGAGAATAATACTTTATTTTAAACAGAAAAATTTAATTTATAAAGCTGTTTAGATTAGTATTAAAACTAAATTTTATTAACAAATTGGGAGGTAATATTATGTCCTGGAAAGATTTTGCAGAAGAACTAGTTGGTACTTCGAAAGATGCTATCCAGAAGGTTGCTGAATATGCTGATGACTATAGAATCTATCCCAAATCTATTATTAAAAAAGGCAAGTCCTTTTATTTTTTAGCTAAAGTAGATCAAAGTAAAAAACTCATTATTTTAAATCAAAGTAAAGAGTTTGAACGTTTTCAGGGAAAGACTGAAAAACTGGCTGGTTTTAAAGCTAAGCTGGCTCCTTTGAGTCACTATAATGCAGAGATATTGAGAGAGCTATTCTCTTTTACAGCTCCTCAAGCTCTTGGTAATCAAACTGCCAGCATTGGTCTTGGCGATCGTCTTGGAATAGCAACTCCTGGCCATATAGCTGTAGTTAGAGAGAGTAAGGCACTACCTGTCCTGGCACAGCAGTCTGTAAGGGAACTAAATCTTACTGGAAGAACATTTAAGTCAGTTCTTGATGATGTAAGTTGGGCTGTTTTTCAGGAAGGTTATCAAGCTGGTTTTGCTGCTGATGCTGATCATTTAAAGCAAAAAACAGATATAGAAAATGCACTTGATCTTGGTTATACAATGTTAACTCTTGACTGCACAGAATATATCAATGATGATCTGGATCAGCTATCTGAGGCAGAAATTGATGAACTTTATCAGGAAGTTCCAGAACATTTGAGAAATGGTTGGGAAGATACCTATCTCAACAAAACATTTGTTTTGAATTCTGGTTATGAGTTGGAATATACAGTAGATAAACTTAAAGAAATTGTTTTGATTTATTATAAAATGATTGACTTTGCTGCTGAGATAAATCACTTATTAAAAAAATCAGAAAGAGATGTTGATTTTGAAATTTCTATTGATGAAACTTCAACTGCAACTACTCTGGAAGCTCACTATTTTGTAGCTAATGAGCTAAAAAGAAATAAAATAAAAGTTAATAGTTTAGCACCTCGTTTCGTGGGAGAATTTCAGAAAGGTATTGATTATATAGGTGATTTAGAGCAGTTTAAAAAAGAATTTAAAGTTCATGCTGAAATTGCTGATTTATTTGGCTATAAACTTAGTATTCATTCTGGAAGTGATAAATTTAGTGTTTTCCCAATTATCGGTAAATATACTGGGGGAAGAGTTCATGTTAAAACCGCCGGGACAAATTGGTTAGCAGCAGTTAAGGTGATTGCTGAGCATGATCCCGCCTTATATCGTGATATTCATGCTTATGCTTTAGAAAAATTTTCTGCTGCTAAGGAATATTATCATGTAACTACTGATCTTGATAAAGTGCCATCACTTGCTAAAATAAGTGATGCTGAACTAGGTCAGCTGTTAGAAATTAATGAAGTAAGACAGCTTTTGCATATTACCTATGGTTTTATTCTGCAGGATAAAAGAGATGGTAATTATATTTTTAGAGATCGGCTTTATAGCTGCTGGTCTGATCATGAGAAAGAATATCGATCAGCTTTAGCCAGTCATATTGGACGTCATCTCGAAGAATTAGGATTTTATCAAGCTTGATGAAAACAATTTCAAAATTAAAGATAGATTTAAGGAGGAGTAAAATGGCTTTTTTAGACAAAAATTATTTACTTGAAGGAGAAACAGCTGCTAAATTATATCAGGAAATTGAGAATTTACCTATTCTTGATGCTCATAATCATGGTGATATTGATGAAATTCTCAAAAATGAAGGCTGGTCGGACATCTGGGAAGTTGAAGCAGCAACTGATCATTATGTCTGGGAAATGATGCGTAAAAGAGGTGTACCTGAAGAAAAAATTACTGGTTCTGCTACTAATAAAGAAAAATGGTTAGCTTTAGCAGGTATTTTCCCAGAAATTGCCGGTAATCCAACTTATGAATGGATTCATCTTGATTTAAAAAGAAGATTTGGTATTGAAGAAGCAATTTCTGCTCATACTGCAGAAATGATCTGGCAGAAGACTAAAAATATGTTGGCTACTTCTGCAATGAAGCCCCAAAATGTTCTAAAGGAAATGAATGTAGAGATTATGTGCACTACCGATGAACCATATTCTTTACTTGAAGGTCATAAAAAAGCACGTCAGCAAGTAGATGGAGTTAAAATTTTACCTACCTGGCGACCTGATAAAATAATGAATATTGAAGCAGATAAATGGCAAGAATATGTTACTAAATTAGGAGATGCTTTCAAAACAGAAGTTGACGATTTAAGCGGTTTATTAACTGCTCTGCAAAAATCACATGATTATTTTGCTGAACAAGGCTGTGTTGCTAGTGATCATGGTATTGTTGAACCTATTTCTTATGCTGTAGCAGAAGGAGATGCTGCTGTGATTTATAAAAAAGCAGTTGCTGGAGAGGAATTGAGCAGCAAAGAAATTAGAGATTTTAAAGCTTTCATTCTGCTTGAATTTGCTAAGTTAAACCAGGCTAGTGGTTGGGTGACTCAACTTCATATTGGAGCTATTCGTGATTATCGAGAAAAAGTATACGATAATTTAGGACCCGATGCAGGTGGCGATATTTCAAATAGTGATATTGAGATTGCTGAAAATATTAGATACTTTGTTAACCAGTTTGATTCTAAACTGGATATTGTTCTTTATACTATGGAACCAACCCACTGGTTTACAGCTTCAACTATTTCCAGAGCTTTCCCCAATGTTTCTCTGGGAGCACCCTGGTGGTTAACTGATAGTCCTTATGGAATGGAAAAACAAATGCAGCAGGTAACAACTGTTGATTTATTTTATAATTTAGCCGGTATGGTAACTGACTCCCGTAAATTAATGTCTTATTCTTCCCGGACAGAAATGTTTAGAAGAACTCTAGCTAATGTTGTTGGCCGTCAGGTTGATAGAGGTAGAATGCCTTATAATGTAGCTGCTGATTTAGTAGCTCATGTTAGTTATTATGGTCCCAAAAAACTATTTTTTAGTGAAAAGTAATTAATAAATTAGAATTAAATAGAGATCAAACTAAGTAAATAGAAATTTAATAGCCTGGAGATTTTATATTCCAGGCTATTTAAAATAACTAGGAGGTTCAAATGGGAACAAAAACACTTTTAATAAATAAAAATGATAATATTGTAATAGCTGTCGAAGAGTTAAAAGCTGGTCAAAATATAACAGTAGGTTCTGAAAAAATAGAACTATTAGCTGATATTCCTGTTGGTCATAAAGTAGCTCTGCGTGATTTTAAAGCTGGAGAAGAAGTAATCCGTTATGGCTTTCCAATTGGTAAAACAACTGCAGCTGTAAAAAAAGGAGAATGGATTCATACTCATAATTTAAAAACAGCTTTAGAAGGGAAATTAAATTATAATTATCAGCCTGATCTACCTGAGACCACAAAACCAGAAGAAATCCCAACTTTTCGTGGTTATAGAAGAAAAAATGGAAAAGTTGGGATTAGAAATGATATCTGGATTATTAATACAGTTGGCTGTATTAATAAAGTTGTAGAGAGGATGGCTTTACAGGCAGAAATAAAACATCAACCCTTAATTGATGCTGGTAAAATTGATAGTATTCATGCCTTTCCTCATCCTTATGGATGTTCTCAGCTGGCTGGTGATTTAAAAAACACTCAAAAAGCTCTAGCAGGGATGGTAAATCATCCTAATGCAGCTGCAGTTTTAGTAGTTGGTTTAGGCTGTGAAAATAATTTGATTGCTGATTTCAAAGAAATAATTGGTGAATATAATTCTGATCGAGTTAAATTTATTGATTTACAGGATGTAGAAGATGATCTCAAAGTTGCAGAATCAATTTTAGATGGGTTAATTGATTACGCCCAAAAATTTGAGCAAGAAGATATTCCAGTCTCTGAGCTTAAAATTGGCTTAAAATGTGGCGGTTCAGATGGGTTTTCTGGTGTAACAGCCAATCCACTTCTAGGAAAAATATCTGATAAATTAGCTGCTTATGGTGGAACTAGTATTTTAACAGAAGTACCTGAGATGTTTGGAGCAGAAACTATTTTAATGAACCGAGCTAAAGATAAAGCTACTTTTGATAAAGTAGTTAAATTAGTTAATGGTTTTAAAGATTATTTTATTTCTCATGATCAGGAAATTTATGAGAATCCATCTCCAGGAAATAAAGAAGGTGGAATTACTACTTTAGAAGAAAAATCATTGGGCTGTACTCAAAAAGGGGGTACAGGCATTGTAAATGATGTTTTCTTTTATGGTGATCCAGTTGAAGGTAAGGGCTTGAACTTATTAGAAAGCCCTGGCAATGATCTGGTAGCTACTACAGCACTTTCAGTTTCTGGTGCTCATATGGTTTTATTTACAACTGGAAGAGGTACCCCATTTGGTGGTCCTGTACCAACAGTTAAAGTTTCTTCGAATAGTAGAATCTATGAGAAAAAACAAAACTGGATTGATTTTAATGCAGGTCAGCTATTAGAAGATAGGCAGATGGATGATCTTGCTGGAGAATTTTTTGATTATTTACTTAAAGTTGCTTCAAAAGATATTAAAACTAAAAATGAAGAGCATAATTATCGCGAGATTGCTATTTTTAAAGATGGCGTTACTCTTTAAATAAAGTGAATTTAACTGTAACTTAAATTGGGCAGAGGAAATAAAATTAATTAATTTTATTTCCCTGTTTGAATTATTAAGCTTCTTTGTAATTAAGGAAATTGTTTTCCAAAAGATTAATAGGGAGTGATTAGTTTATGAAAATAGTTTTAATTGGTGCAACAGGACATACTAAATATGTGGTTAATGGGTTAAAAAATAATTATGAAGATGAAATTATTGGTATCGCACCTGGTTCTGCAGGAGAAGATGTAACACCTTTATATCAAAAGTTAAAACGTGATTATGATATAAAAAAGTATGAAGACTATCAAAAAATGTTAGCTGAGTTAGAGCCTGATGTAGCAGCTGTTGCCTGTCATTTTGGTGATCATGCTCGTATAGCAATTGATGTCTTAAAACAAGATATTGATTTGTTTGTTGAAAAGCCTATAGCGACTACTTTAGCTGATCTAGAAAAGGTAAGAAATGCTTATCAAGCAAGCAAATCTCGTCTGGCTGCTATGTTTGGAATTCGCTATAAACCGTGGTTTTTAACAGCTTATCGTCAGATTAAAGCAGGTGCAATAGGAGAAGTTAGATTAATGAATGCCCAAAAATCTTATCGGCTTGGTGAGCGGGAAGATTTTTATAAAAAAAGAGTTAGCTATGGCGGCACTATTCCCTGGGTAGGCAGTCATGCTATTGACTGGATGCAGTGGTTGAGTGGAAAAGATTTTAAATCAGTTTATGCTTCTCATTCAGCAAAGTCTAATCACAACCATGGTGAACTGGAAGCAAGTGCACTCTGTCATTTTAGATTTGAAGATGATGTATTTGGGTCAGTTAATATTGATTATCTGCGCCCAGCTAAAGCTCCCAGTCATGATGATGATCGTATCAGAATTGCTGGAACTACTGGTGTAATTGAAGTTCTAAAAGAAAAAGTCTATTTAATTAATGATCAAATTGATGGTATTAGAGAAATACCTCTAGTGGCAGCAGAAGAAATATTTGCTGACTTTTTAGCTGATCTAAAAGGTGAAAAAACTTGTTTGATCAGTGCGCAAGAGTCTTTTCGAGTAACTCAAGCAGCTCTCTGTGCTAGAAATTCTGCAGATCAAAATAAAGTAATTGAATTTTAAATGGTATTAAAATTTTAAGTTAATTGGAGGTTAAAATGTTAAAAAATGAGTTTGAAGTTACGGTTAGACAGCCTGAATTTCCAGAGAAAACTTTTAATATAAAGGAATTTGGAGCTGTTGGTGATGGTAAATTTGATAATAGTGAAGTTTTTGCAGAAGCAATAAATAGCTGCCATCAAGCAGGTGGAGGTACAGTTTTAGTTCCAGCTGGTGATTGGTTTACAGGCCCAATTCACTTTAAAAGTAATATTAATTTAAGACTTGAAGCAGATGCTACCATTTATTTTAGTGATAATTTTGCTGATTATTTACCAGTAGTTTTTACCCGCTGGGAAGGAAATGAATGTTATAATTATTCACCTTTAATTTATGCTGCTAATTGTGAAAATATTGCTCTTACTGGCCAGGGTAAACTAGTTGGCAATGGTGAAAAATGGTGGCCCTGGAAACAAACTCAGCAGCAGGCAGCCCAGAAATTATATGATGCTCAATATAATGACATAGCTGTTGCAGATCGTATTTTTGGGATTGAAAAAGGCCTGCGACCACAGTTTATTCAGCCAATTAATTCTAAAAATATTCTTATTGAAGGGATTACTATAGTTGATGGACCAATGTGGACAATTCATCCCGTTTATTGTGAAAATACAATTATTAGAAACTTAAAAATAATTACTAATGGTCCGAATACAGATGGTATAAATCCTGACTCATGTAGCAATATGTTAATTGAGAACTGTGATTTTGAAACAGGAGATGACTGTATAGCTATTAAGTCAGGAATTAATGAAGATGGACGGCGAGTTAATAAACCCTGTGAGAATTTAGTTATTCGTAATTGTAAAGCTAAAGAAGGTCACGGTGGGATAGTAATTGGCAGTGAAATGTCAGGTGGAGTAAAAAATATTCATGTTCATAATTGTAGTTTTAATGGCGGTGAACGTGGCATTCGACTTAAATCAATGAGAGGTCGTGGTGGTGTAGTAGAGAATCTGTTATTTGAAGATATAGAGATTAATGATCTACGGGCAGAAGGGATCATTTTAAATATGTATTATGATGCAACAACTGTTGAACCACAGACAGAAATGCCTCCTTTATTTAGAAATATTACTATACGTAATATAAGTGGAGAAAATATTGAACAGCCAATAGTATTACGAGGTTTACCTGAACAGAAAATGGAATCTATAACTTTAGAAAAAATTGATTTATCTGGCAGTAAAGGTCTTCAAGTAAGTAATCTTAGTAGATTGAATTTAAAGCAGGTAAAGCTTAAGCTAAAAGCTGAGCTACAATTTAAATTTAGCAATGTTGATCAACTAGAAGTAAGCGAATGCAGCTGTCAACAGCAATAGAAATCGAAAGGGGTCAGGCTAATAATGAAAAAAAATAAAGACTTCTCTCCTGATATCTATCTGGAAAAGCTTTATCAAAAAAAAGAACGACAATTTATTTTTAAAGCTGCCAATTTAATTGAATGGAAATTATGGCGGGAAAACTTGAAAGCAAAATTAGCAGAAGTAATTGGTGGTTTACCAGATCAAGTAGAAGTTGATCAAGCTGTTACTTTACTTAACCGTGAAGTTTTAACTGACTATATAAGATTAAGAATTTCATATAAAGTTAAAGACTATCTGGAATTACCTGCTTATTTGCTACTTCCTAAAATAAAAAATTTTAATCAAAAAGCAGTAGTTATTGCACATGGTCATGGCAATGGAGTTCGAGAGGCTGTTGGTCTAAATGCCCGGGGTGAAAAACTAGATCAGTCTACCTGTCATAATGACCTGGCAGTTGAATTTGCTAAAGCAGGCTATATTGTCATTCTGCCTGAGCTGATTGGCTTTGGAGATCGCAGGTTAAGAGATGATTATTTAGCTGATCCTGAATTAAAAAAAGATAGAACAGCTAACTCTTGTTATCGAATTAGCAGTCAACTTTTGCTTTTAGGACAGACAACTGCTAAGCTCCGCCTCTTGGATTTAATGAGTGCTGTTAAATATTTAACTGAAAATGATGAGTTTGAATTAACTGAGATTAATTGTGTAGGCTTTTCTGGTGGAGCCCCAATTGCTATTTTGGCAGCTCTTTTTTTACCAGAAATAAATGCAGTTATGGTTAGTGGATATCCATCATTTTATAAAGATAGTATTATGGCCAGAAGACATTGTCTGGATAATTATCTGCCGGGTATTCTTAATTATGCTGAATTACCAGATATTCTGGCTGCTATTGCTCCTAAGCCATTATTATTACAGGCAGCAGTTCATGATCAACTTTTTCCAATTGAATCAGCTAAAAAAGCTGAGCAGATAGCTGCTAAAGCATATAAATTACTTCACAGCAGTAATAAGCTAGATTTTAGTTTAATTGAGGGTTCTCATGCTGTTCAAGCTGGCCCGGCAATAGAGTTTTTTAATAAATTTAATTAAGGAGCATTTTTAATGGCAGATCAGCAAAAAATAATTTCATATCAGGAATTGGCTCTATTTTTTCTGCCTTTAGCAATAATGCCGATTATAATTGGTATTTCACATAATGCTGTTAATGCAAGTTTAGCCCGTTTACCTTATCCTGAAATAACGATAGCAGTTTATGCAGTTGCTAAAGGAATAACTAATATAATTAAATCACCTGTACATATGGCTCGTCAGACTGTAACAGCTTTAGTTAATGATCAGCAGAGTTTTAGATTAGTTAGTACTTTTCTTTTTGGGCTAGGTTTTTTTATTTTTTCTTTAATTTCAATTTTATCTTATACTAATTTAGGCAAATTAATTTTAAGTGATTTAATTGGATTAAAAACAGCTCGGGAAATTAGTTTTGCTTATCAGGCTCTCCGGATAATGGCTTTTATCCCGCTGGTAGAATCTTTTCGCAATATTTTTCAGGGATTAACTATTAGTTTAAAAAAAACAAAATTGATAACCCCAGGAGTTACAATTAGAATTATCTGTATTGCTTTTATTTTAATTTGGGTAACAGCAAACCCAATTATTTCTGGTATAAAGGCAGCTAGCTTAGTCTGGCTGTTGGGTATTACAATCGAATCTATTTTTATATTTTTTGCTTTACGGCATAGTTATGGCAATTATAAATCTGTAATAGCTGATTTATCTAATAATAATTATCGAATTAGTTTTATAGCAATCTTAAAATTTTTTATTCCAATAGCAATTATGGCTTTTTTAGTTCCTTTCGTGCAGCCAATTGTTCAGGCAGGAATTATTCGAAATAGTTTTAGTACTGTCAATTTGGCTGCCTATGGAGTAAGCTGGACTTTAGTAATGATTTTTGTCGGGTCCCTTGATATGCTGCATCAATGTACTTTAGTCTATAGTGAAGATCTTAATGCTTTTAATTGGCAGATAATTTTAAAATTTTCCCTTATTGTAGGAGGATTAGCCAGTTTAATTTTTCTAATAATATCTTTAACTCCAGTTGGAGATTTTATCTTAATTAAATTGATTGCAGTTAATCCCCAAATTTCTATTTTAGTTAAAAAAATTATTCTTGCTTTTGTTTTTTTTCCGATTATTAGAGCTTTTCGAGAAATTTTCTGGGGAATAATGATGAGAAGACAGCAAACTGCTATTATTGCAGTTGCGAAAACAGTAGGCTTGGTATTTATTGTTGTTAGTTTCATCATATTAACTATAAATACAAACTTAAATGCAGCTATAATAGCGGCTTTAGCAATTACAATTGGAGAAACTGCTGATGCTGTTACAATTTCCTGGCATATTAAACAGAATAAGATTTTAAAAATTATTTATGCTGAAAATAAATTTAATTTAGAAAGGCAGGGAAAAGATGAAGCAAAGTAAATTAGAAATAGGAGAAAATACTTTTGAAGTTTATTCTTTAAATACAATTATTATTGGTTCTGGTGCAGCAGGCTTGAATGCTGCTTTGCGCCTACATAATTTTGGTCAGCAAGATATTGCAGTTGTGACAGAAGGATTAAAAATGGGAACTTCCCGTAATACTGGTTCTGATAAACAAACATATTATAAATTAACTCTTGGTGGAGGAGAAAATGATTCGGTTTTAGAGATGGCCCGGACTTTATTTGCTGGGGGTAGTATGGATGGAGATCTTGCTTTAGTGGAAGCTGCTCTATCAGCGCGTTCTTTTTATAATCTAGTTGAGCTTGGAGTTCCTTTTCCGCATAATACTTATGGAGAATATGTAGGTTATAAAACTGATCATGATCCGAGAAAACGTGCAACTTCTGCTGGGCCGTTGACTTCTCATTATATGACAGAAAAATTAGAAGCAGAAGTTAAAAATAAAGAAATTAAAATTTTTGATAATTATCAAGTTATTGCAGTTTTAACTGACCAAAAAAAGCAAAAAGCAGTTGGAGTATTAACACTTAATAAAAATAATTTAACAGATGGTCAAGAAATATTTACATTATTTAACACTAAGAATATAGTTTATGCAACAGGTGGTCCGGCCGGGCTTTATAAAACCTCAGTTTACCCCGGTAGTCAGACAGGTGCTTCTGGACTTGCTTTTGAGGCAGGGGTTTCTGGGAAAAATTTAACTGAATGGCAGTATGGAATTGCATCAACTAAATTTCGCTGGAATTTATCAGGAACTTATCAACAGGTGTTACCTACTTACATTTCAACTGATCAGGAAGGTAAAAATAGACGAGAATTTTTAGCAGATTATTTTTCTGATCCTGGCAAGATGCTTGATGCAATTTTTTTGAAGGGCTATCAATGGCCCTTTGATCCCCGTAAAGTGTCAAATTATGGCTCATCATTGATTGATATCTTAGTCTATCACGAAACAGTAATTAAAGGAAGACGCGTCTGGCTTGATTATCGTCAAAATGCAGAGTTTGCTTCTCAGTCTGGTAAGCTAAACTTTGATTTGCTGGGAGAAGAAGCAGCTAGATATCTGATTAATTCAGAAGCTGATTTTGGCACACCAATTACAAGATTAGCCAAAATGAATCAACCGGCTATTGATTTATATCAGCAGCATAATATAGACTTAAAAACTGAAATGCTGGAAATAGCGGTTTGTGCACAGCATAATAATGGTGGACTTGCTGCTAATTTATGGTGGGAAAGTAATTTAAAGCACTTTTTCCCAGTTGGTGAGGTAAATGGCAGTCATGGAATTTATCGACCAGGTGGAACAGCCTTAAATTCGGGTCAAGTTGGCAGTACCAGAGCAGCTCAATATATTGCGGCTCGTTATCAAGGAAAGCCTCTTTCTTTAGCTGATTTTATTTCTGAAACTGAGCTGCAATTAAAAGACAAGCTTAAGCTAGCTAATTCTTTTGTTGCAAGTATTAAAAATTCAACCACTGTTAATGTAATTGAAATTCGACAGAAAATTGGTCAGCGCATGAGTCAGGTAGGAGCACATATTCGTTCTCTAGCTGAACTAAAAAAAGCTCTAGAAGACTGTAAAGATGATCTGGATAATTTGGCTCAAAAGAGTAAACTTAGTTCTTATCAAGACCTTAAATTTGCTTTTCAAAATTATGATCTACTTCTGGCTCAATATGTTTACTTAACAGCTTTTAAAAATTATATTGAACAGGGAGGAAAAAGTCGTGGTTCTTATTTAATTAAAGATCCAGATGGTCAATTACCTCTAGCAGATTTAGCTGAAAAATTTAGATTTAGTTTAGATGAGGATAAAATGGCAGATCTCATCCAGGAAGTTAATTATAATAATGATCAATTTGAGTTTAAATGGCGCCCAGTTCGAGAAATTCCAACTGCTGATAATTGGTTTGAAAAGGTGTGGAGTGATTATTTAGCGGATCAGATTATTTAAGACTAACCCGCTGAGATGAGGAGGAGATTTGATAATGGTCTGTAAAGCTGAAGTTCTACAGGAAGAATTGAGCTTTGAAAAAAAACATCTAATTAGTGATAATGGTATGAAAACAGTACATTATCATAATGCTTATGAAATATATTATTTAAAAGAAGGTCATCGAGTCTATGATATAAAAAATAAAACATTTAAAGTAAAAGAAGGTAATTTAATTTTAATAGATAAATATAAACAGCATAAAACTTTTAATGAAGGAAATCAATCTTTTAATAGAATGTTAATCAAATTTAAAGAATCATCTCTAGGGAGTTTTGTCCATGAAGATTATAATTTGCTTTCTTCTTTTACTAAAAATATAAACATTATCCAGTTTGATTCACAGGCAAGAATTATTATTGAAAATATTTTTGCTAAAATGGAGATGGAAAATAATTCTGCACAACCGGGCCAGAATATTTATTTAAAAACACTTTTAATTGAGCTGCTTATTTATATTAACCGTTATTTAAGTGGTAAAGAAACAAGTGAAGCTGAGAATAAATATCACATTAAAATCATTGAAATTATGAAATATATTGATCAAAATTATTATAGAAATTTATCATTAAGCAATTTAGCTGACCAATTTTCTTATAGCAGCAGTTATTTGAGTCATTTATTTAAGGAAAAAAGTGATTATACTATTACTGAATATATTAATAATACTAGAATAAAGGCAGCACAAAATTTATTATTAAATAGTCAGCAAAATATTACTCAAATTGCAGAGAAAGTTGGCTATAATAATTTAGTCCACTTTGGTAGAACTTTTAAAAAAATAACTGGTTTTACACCAACTGAATATAAAAAATGCTATTTATATAATTAAATCAATTAAATTGGGGGCAAAAAAATTAATGAGTAAGTTAGTTGTTGCAAAAGATAAGACAGGTGATTTTAATACAATTCAGGCTGCAATTGATAAAATACCAGAAAATAATATTTATCCAATTGAAATATTTATTAAGCAGGGAATTTATCGAGAAGTTATTAATATACCAGCTGAAAAACAATTTATTAAACTGATAGGTGAAGATAAATTTAAAACTGTAATTAGTTATGATAATTTTAATGGTAAATTAAAAGAAGATGGCACTAAATATGGAACTACTGGTAGTTCTACTGCTTTTTTATATGCTGATAACTTTCAGGCTGAAAATTTAACATTTGCTAATACTCATCTGCGTGATCAATATCAAGATGATGGTTCACAAGCAGTAGCAGTTAAATCTCAGGGAGACAAAATGGTTTTCAAAAACGTTCGCTTTCTGGGCCATCAAGATACTCTTTATGCTAATCAGGGAAGACAATATTTTAGTGATTGCTATATTGAAGGAGATGTTGATTTTATATTTGGTGCAGCTCAGGCTGTTTTTGAGAATTGTCAGATTCATTCCTTAGATAGAAATAAGGATATTAATGGCTATATAACTGCAGCCAGTACTTCAATTAATGATGCCTATGGGTTTCTCTTCATTGACTGTGAATTTACAGCTGATACAGCTGCTGATACAGTTTATTTAGGTAGACCATGGCACCCTGGCGGTGATCCTGATGCAATTGCTGCTGTAGTAATTAGGGATTCTCAATTAGGAAAGCATATTAAAAAGACAGGCTGGACTCAGATGTCAGGATTTAGTCCGGCAGAAGCAAGACTATTTGAATATAATAATTATGGGCCAGGTGCAGTAACTAATTCCTCCCGGAGAACTTTAACTGAAAAACAGGCACAGGAATTTACTATAAAAGATGTATTAAAAGATTGGAAACCACAGATCAAATAAATATCACCTCATTAATTAACTAAATAAAATAAAGAGTAAATTAAACTAGCCAGTAAAATTTTACTGGCTAGTTTTTTTATAGATTTTATTTACAGCTGCTATATTTGAGAATAAATAAAGTTAAATATATCAATAAAACTAAAAATATGTTAAGCATTAATTAGTTTTATTTTGTTAAAATTATTTTGAGAAAGCAGATTATAATTTTATGAGTAAATGATAAGGAGTAAAAAAAATGACAGTCTATAATGTAGTAGAATTTGGAGCAGATCGAACAGGGAAAAAGTTAAATACAGCAGTCTTGAGTCATTTAATTGAAAAATGTCAGGTAGAAGGGGGAGGTGAACTATATTTTCCAGCCGGTAAATATTTAACTGGTACAGTTGAATTAAAAGATAATTTAGTTTTAAATATCTCAGCTGGGGCCAGCTTAATTTTTAGTGATAATCCAGCTGATCATAAAATTATTAAGCACCGTTGGGAAGGAGAAGATTGTTTAGTTTATAGCCCTCTTATTTATGGTAAAAATATTAAAAATGTAACTATTTGTGGTCGTGGCATAATTGATGGTCAAGGTAAAAGATGGTGGGATAATTTTCTAGATAATAAATTAGAATATCCCCGTCCTCGTACCATATCTTTTGTTGATGCAGAAGATATTTTAATTGAAGGAATTAAAATAATTAATTCACCTGCCTGGACAATAAATCCTCTCAAATCAAAAAATATAACCATTGAAAAAGTTTCAATTAGAAATCCAGCCGATTCTCCAAATACAGATGGAATTAATCCTAGTTCCTGTCAGAATGTCCATATTGCTAATTGTCATATCGATGTTGGTGATGATTGTATTACAATTAAGTCAGGTACAGAAAAAAGTCAGGAATTAATTGCTTCTAAAAATATAACTATTACTAATTGTACAATGGTTCATGGTCATGGGGGAGTAGTTATTGGCAGTGAAATGAGTGGTTCTGTTAGAAATGTAGCAATTAGCAATTGTATTTTTAATAATACTGATCGTGGTATTAGACTTAAATCTAGACGTGGCAGGGGAGGGGTTGTAGAAAATATTGTAGCAGCCAACCTTGTCATGTCTGAAGTATATGTACCTATTGTTATGAATTTATATTATTTTTGTGGTGCAGGAGGAAAATCTGATTTTGTACAGGCAGAAGCAGACCAGCAATTAACTGAATTTACACCAGTTTTTAAAGATATCTATTTTAATAATATTCGAGCCAGCAAGGTCAAAAGTCGAGCAATATTTTTACAGGGATTACCAGAAAGTCCCCTGCAGGATATTTGGTTTGATAATGTTTCTATTACAATGAGTAAAGCTGCTAAACCATTTAAAGCTGCTATGA
The DNA here is from genome assembly GCF_900114545.1 of Halanaerobium salsuginis. Classification (GTDB taxonomy): domain Bacteria; phylum Bacillota; class Halanaerobiia; order Halanaerobiales; family Halanaerobiaceae; genus Halanaerobium; species Halanaerobium salsuginis. The sequence goes on along the minus strand of NZ_FOTI01000013.1, from coordinate 31,942 downwards.
TGAGTAATCTTATGCCGGAAAAATTAAAAGGAGTTTATTGTAATAATTACCAAAATATTATCTTTGATAATGTACAGATTAAAGGCGTCGCTGGAGCAAAATTTGAAGTTTCAAATGGCAAAAAAGCTAAATTTTTAGGAATAACTGCTCAATAAATATTTTGACCTAAATAATTGTATAAAGATAAAAAATAACTTAATATTTGTTAAGAATCTAAATTAATGATTTGATACCATAGTATAGTAAAGTATTTTAGAATAATAAGTTTGTGAAATGTTTTATTAATATCACAAAAATAAGCAAGCTAAACAAGCCAATAATTAAATAAGCTAGCGGTATTTTTAATAAGGAGGTGTAGTAAAAAATTTAACTTCTTTACAAATTAATAAATTTATTTAAAAATAATTATAATTTAAAAGGAGGATAATTTAAAATGAAATTATTAAAACAAAATATATGTTTATTATTAATTTTAATGAGTATAATACTTTTAAGCTCTAATTTTGTTTTTGCTTATAATCAAGCTCCAATTTTAGACAAGCAGGTACAGAATGGAGAATTACCACCAGTTGATGAAAGATTACCAGAAAACCCCTATATAACCAAAGTTCAAGATAGGATAGGAGATTATGGGGGAACTCTAAACTGGTTGGCCACAAATAGTACTGATGATCCTAAACTGATGGCCCTTTATAATAATATTAATTTTGTTCGTTATACTAAAAAATTAACTATCAAAGCAGATATGGCAGAAAGTTATGATGTTTCTGATGACTTAAGTACTTATACTTTTCATCTAAGAAAAGGAATTCGCTGGTCAGATGGAGCACCATTTACAGTAGATGATGTTTTATTCTGGTTTAATGATATAGTAAAAAATGAAAAGTTAGTACCAGAGTCTGGAAGTGCCTGGCTTAAGATAAAAGATCAGCTGCCAAAAGTTGAAAAAATAGACGACTATACAGTTAGATTTACTTTTGCAGCATCTAACCCTTATTTTTTGCAAAAACTTGCTTTTCCAGGCCGTAAACCTTATGCAGCAGCTCATTATTTAAAGAAATTTCATGCTGATTATGCTGATCCAGCAGCTTTGAAAAAAGAAATAGAAAACTCTGATTTTGATAATTGGGTTGCACTATTTGAATCTAAAAACTCCAAGAAATTTTTCAGAAATCCAGACTTACCAGTAATAGAACCCTGGATTCCTGTTACTAAACCACCTGCCAATAGATTTGTTTATAAAAGAAATCCCTATTTTTATAAAGTAGATGAAGCAGGAAATCAGTTACCATATCTTGACGAAGTTGTTCTTAAAATAGTTTCAGATAAAGAAGTTCTTTCTATGCAGGTAATATCTGGAGCAGCTGATCTGCAGATGAGGCAGTTGATGGGAGGTAATTTTACTCTTTATAAAAATAATGAAGAAAAAGGTAATTATAAAGTGCTGAAATGGCAGCGTAATACTCCTTCTTTACCAACTTTTGCTCCAAACATTACTTATGAAGGTGATGACTGGTTAAGAGAGTTGAATAATAACAAAAAATTCCGGCAAGCTTTATCACTTGCAATTAACAGACCCGAACTTAATCAAGTGGCTATGAAAGGTTTATCAGTTTCTCGTCAGGCAACTGTCTATCCCCAGTGGGAAGGATTTAAAGAGGAATGGGCTAGAGCCTATGCTGATTATGATCCTGATAGAGCAAATAAATTATTAGATGAGGCTGGCTTTACAGAACGTGATTCAGATGGAATTAGATTAAAAGATGGCAAACCAATCCACATTACTATTTATATTGGAGAAGATCCTAATTTACCAAGGACAATGAATATGATAAAGGATTACTGGAAAGATATTGGAATAGATATGGATTATAAATCTCTCGAAAAAACCTTGCAATATACCCGGAGAGATGCAAATAAATTACCCTGGGCATATATTGGTGGTGCTTCATGGTCGCCTACTTTCCCTTATAACTATGTACCTGTAAGTAATTCATATTCTTTTGGTAATTGGTGGGCTCCCCTATATGCTAGATGGTACGAATCTAATGGTAAACAGGGAGAAGAACCTACCCCAGTTGTTAAAAAGTTAATGAATCTTTATGATGAGATTCAGGTTACTAAAGATCAGGATAAGCGAATTAAACTCTGGCAGCAGGTATTTGATATTCACGCTGAAAATGTCTGGATGATAGGAACAAATGGGCTACCTCCTCAATTTGTAATTAAGAAAAATTATGTGCATAATGTTCCCGAAACTGCACTTGCAAGTTGGGATTATGGAGCTTATTTTGGACCTAGTGAATTTTATCAGTTCTTTATTGATAAGTCTGCTCAAAATTAAGCATATTAATCATAAAATTAATTGGTCTCTCTTTATGGGGAGGCCAATTAAATTCGAGATTAAATTGCTTTACCTGAAAGAGATTTAATTTTTAATGAGAAATTTGGAGGTTGAATTTTATGAGTTCTACTAATTGTGTTATAAATGTAAATAATTTGCATACATTTTTTAACACAGAAAATGGTATAGTAAAAGCCGTTAATGGTGTTAGCTTTTCCATTGAAAAGGGTAAAACGTTAGGAATTGTTGGTGAAAGCGGCTGTGGCAAAAGTATGACTTCAATGTCAGTTATGAATTTAGTGCCCCGGCCAAAAGGATATATTGCCGAAGGAGAAATAAATTACTATTATCAAGATGGTAGTAAAATTGATCTTACTAAATTTGATCATGATAGTGAAACAATGCGAAAAATAAGAGGTAATGAAATAGCAATGATTTTTCAAGAACCTATGACATCTTTAAATCCAGTTTATACGGTAGGTGATCAAATCATTGAAGCTATTAAATTACATCAAGATTATTCGAGTAAAGCAGAATTAAGAGAAAGAGCAATTGATATGTTAGCTAAAGTTGGTATTTCAGCACCACAAAATAGAGTTGACGAATACCCCCACGAATTTAGTGGAGGGATGAGGCAGCGAGCAATGATAGCAATGGCATTATCTTGTAATCCTCGCTTATTAATTGCAGATGAACCAACAACTGCTCTTGATGTAACCGTTGAAGCTCAGATAATAGAATTAATGGACCAGCTGCAACAAGATATGAATATGTCAATTATGTTTATAACCCATGATTTGGGAGTTATTGGAGATGTAGCTGACGAAGTAATGGTAATGTATACTGGGAAGGTTGTTGAAAAATCAGATACTAAAAGTTTATTTAAAGAACCAAAACATCCTTATACAAAAGGATTATTGAAATCAAGACCAGTTATTGGCCGTAATCAGAGATTAGAACCAATTGAGGGATCTGTTCCGGATTTACTTCATTTACCAGTGGGCTGTGATTTTTATAATAGGTGTCCCCGGGCCATGGAAATTTGTAAAACAGAAGAACCACCTGTATTTGAAGTAGCTGATTGTAAAGTTAAGTGCTGGCTTTATAGGAAGGAGGAACAATAGTTTTGACTAAACAAGAAAAAATTTTAGAAGTTAATAATTTAAAAAAATACTTTCCAATTAAAAAAGGGTTTTTCAAAAAAGTTGTTAATCATGTTAAAGCTGTTGATGATGTTAGCTTTTTTATCAATAAAGGTGAAACACTAGGTTTAGTTGGTGAAAGTGGCTGTGGAAAATCTACTTTAGGAAGAACTCTATTACAGCTATTAGAGCCTACAGCAGGTAGAGTAGTTTATAATGATCAAGGAATAAAAAAGAATCTTGCTGAAATAAAAGGTGATGAACTGCGTAAACTGCGTCGTAACATTCAGATGATTTTTCAAGATCCATTTTCTTCCCTCGATTCCCGTCTTTCAGTTAGAGATATTGTAGCTGAACCTTTAACAGTCCAAAAAATAGGAAAAAATAGAGAAGCAAGAACAGAAATTGTCAAAGAACTATTAGAACAGGTTGGTTTAAATAGTTATCAAATGAATCGTTATCCGCACGAATTTAGTGGAGGTCAGCGCCAGAGAATTGGTATAGCAAGAGCACTTGCTTTAAATCCTGAATTAATAATCTGTGATGAACCAGTTTCAGCACTTGATGTTTCAGTTCAGGCCCAGGTATTAAATTTGTTGGCTGATTTACAAAAAGAATTAGGTCTTACTTATCTTTTTATTGCTCACGATCTTGGAGTAGTTGAATACATAAGTGATCGGATAATGGTAATGTATTTAGGTAAAATTGTAGAAGTAGCTGATTCGGAAGTATTATATGAGAATCCAGGTCATCCCTATACAGAAGCATTATTAAAATCAATTGCAATTGGAGATCCTTTTTCAGATAAAAAAAGAGTAGCTTTAGAAGGAACAGTACCTGATCCAGCAAATCCACCGCTGGGATGTAAATTTAACACTAGATGTCCATATAGCAAAGAAGTTTGTCATCAGGAAGAACCAGAATTAGTGCCAACTACTGAAACAGGATCTTATGTTGCCTGCCACTTTAGAGACGAGTTAGAGCTTGAATCAGTAAAAAGCCGTTACTAATTTCTATAATGAAGGGAGTTAAATATGTTTAATTATATTCTTAGAAGAATTGTAGTTATGATACCAGTTCTAATTTTTATTTCTATGTTTATATTTTTTATTATTCAGTTACCACCTGGTAACTATCTTGATTCATATGTAGCTCTGGTATCCAGCCAGGGAGAAACTATTAGTGGAGAAAGAGTTGCTAAACTCGAAAAACGTTATGGCTTAAACCAGCCAGTTTATGTTAAGTATTGGAAATGGGTCAAAGGATTTATCTTTCTAGATTTTGGTAATTCATTTCAATATGATAATGCAAGTGTTTGGTCTATTATTAAAGAATATATTGGATTTTCAATTTTAATTGCTGGTTCAACTCAGATTTTTATGATAGTAGTTGGGATACCGATTGGTATTTATTCGGCAACTCATCAATATTCATTTGGTGATTACTTCTGGACTGTGCTTGGTTTTATTGGTTTATCTATTCCTAACTTTATGTTAGCACTTATTTTAATGTATGTCGGTTATTTTGTATTTGGATTACCTTCCCTGGGAGGCTTATTTTCCGAGCAGTATGTAACAGCACCCTGGAGTATAGCAAAATTTATTGATTTATTAGAACATCTCTGGATTCCAGTAGTAGTTTTAGGAACTTCCGGAACTGCTAGTGTAATTAGAACAATGCGGGCTAATTTACTTGATGTGTTAAATATGCAGTATATTAGTACAGCTCGTGCTAAAGGATTAAAAGAGAATGTTGTAATTTATAAACATGCTGTTCGTAATGCTTTACATGTTATTATAATGTGGGCTGGAATGAGATTGCCTCAGCTAATCTCTGGATCTACTGTTGTTTCGATAGTATTATCCCTCCCCACATTAGGGCCAATAATTTATAGTGCGTTGAAATCTCAGGATATGTATTTAGCAGGGACAGTTTTACTGTTTCAGTGTATTTTGTTATTAGTAGGTAATTTGATTGCTGATATAGTTCTGGGGTTTGTTGATCCTAGAATACAGTATAATTAAAATTTATTTTTAAGGTGAGGGAGGATAGTAATGAAAACAGAAACAACTAATTATAATGTTATTGATGAAATAGAAGAATCTCCCCAAATTCTGAGCAGAAGGCAGTTAATGTGGAGAAAATTTAAGAGAAATAAATTAGGTGTTATCGGCGGTATAGTTGTAATTTTATTTTATCTAATGGTAATATTTGGTGGGTTTATTAGCCCATATACTTTAGAGCAAAAAGATTATTCGCATATTACAGCTCCTCCAAGAATGATTCATATTTTTGATGAAGATGGTCTTACAGCTCCTTTTGTATATGGTTACAAAGCATCGATGGATCCAGAAACTTTACAGAGAATGTATGAATTAGATAAGAATCAAAAATGTTATATCGACTTCTTACATAAAGGTGAAGAGTATAAATTTATGGGTTTATTTAAAACAAATCTGCATCTATTTGGAGTAAATGAAGGTCAAATATATCTCTTAGGTACAGATGAAAATGGAGGAGACCTCTTAACACATATTATTTTAGGGGGAAGAGTGTCATTATCAATTAGTCTGTTGGGGCCCCTGATTAGTTTAATTATTGGGTCTATTTTAGGAACAGTCTCTGGTTACGTAGGTGGAGTTGTTGATAATATTATCCAGCGAGTAATTGAATTTTTTAAATCTTTTCCCAGAATTCCACTCTGGTTGACTCTAGCAGCAGCTTTACCAGCTCACTGGTCTTCGCTGCGCATTTATATTGGAATAGTTGTTATTCTAGCATTTCTAGGCTGGACTGGTTTAGCGCGAATGGTAAGAGGGAAAATAATGTCACTAAGAGAAGAAGATTTTGTTGCTGCAGCAGTTGCTTCCGGTTCTACAGGCTGGTGGATTGTGCGTAAACATTTAATTCCTAATGCAATGAGTCAGTTAATAGTTTCAGCTACTTTATCGATTCCATCAATGATTTTAGGAGAAGCTTCACTTAGCTTCCTTGGTCTTGGTATTAGAGCTCCCATGACAAGTTGGGGAGTATTACTTCAAGAAGCTCAAAATGTTAGATCAATTGCCCTACATCCCTGGTTATTTACCCCAGCATTATTTATAATTGTAGCAATTTTAGTTTTCAACTTTCTGGGGGATGGATTAAGAGATGCAGCTGATCCTTTTTCAAGCTAAAATTTAAGTTAGTTTATATTAATAATTAAATATTTCAAATTATGCCCTGTCTTTCTGGATATTTACCATTTTCATTTAATTCAGGGAGAGAGGGTTTTTAATTAGAGAGGGGATTTTAAGATTTTGGAAAATACAAGTGATAATAAAATTTGGGTTGCTGATCAGCAGAATGGAAATTACATAAATCCAATTATTCATGCTGATTATTCTGATCCTGATCTAATCCGGGTTGATTCTGATTTTTATTTGATAGCTTCAAGTTTTAATTGTATGCCTGGTTTACCAATTCTGCATTCAAAAGATTTAGTAAATTGGGAAATAATTAATCATGTTTATCCTGAATTTCCCTTAGTTGATTATAAGGAAGTTTCTCCTGGCTGTGGAGCCTGGGCTCCTTCTCTTAGGTATCACTCTGGAAAATATTTTGTTTTTGTGGGGGATCCTGATTATGGGATCTTTATGTGTAAAACAGATGATATTTATGGTGACTGGTCTGAACCCATTTTTATTAAAGAGGGAAAAGGATTAATTGATCCGTGTCCTTTGTGGGATGATGATGGTAAGGCTTATCTTATCCATGCTTATGCTAGAAGTAGAGCTGGCTTTAAAAATGTACTTAACCTATGTAAAATGAAGTCTGATGGAACCGCTTTACTTGATGAAGGCAGCTTTATTTTTGATGGTGCACCAGATCATCCCACTACTGAAGGACCAAAAATGTACAAAAGAAATGCTTATTATTATATTTTTGCTCCTGCAGGTGGTGTTGCAACTGGTTGGCAGCTAGTTCTACGATCAAAAAATATTTATGGTCCTTATGAAAAAAAAGTTGTTCTAAAACAGGGAAAAACAGCAGTCAATGGACCTCATCAAGGGGGATATGTTGAATTAGAATCTGGAGAATCATGGTTTGTTCATTTTCAAGACAAAGGAGCATATGGGAGAATAGTTCATTTACAGCCAATGGATTGGCAAGCTGATTGGCCCTTAATTGGAGTTGATCTTGATCAAGATGGAATTGGCGAACCAGTTTTAGAATATAAAAAACCAGCAGTGAACAGTAATTCGAAATTAAAGACTCCTGCTGCTGGAGATGATTTTAACCAGACTGAGCTTGGTCTGCAATGGCAGTGGCAGGCTAACCCAGAATCTGGCTGGTATCAGCTAGATAAGCATAGTAATAAATTACGTTTATTTACTCAAAATATTGCTTTGAAAAAAAAGCCCCTGCTCTGGTATGCGCCTAATCTACTTTTACAAAAGTTTCCAGCCCCTAACTTTGTGGCTGAAACTGAACTAAACTTTGAGCCTGAACTTGAGACCGAAAAAGCTGGGTTAGTTGTTATGGGGGGAAAATATAGTTATTTGAGCCTTGAAAAATCAGCTAATCAATTAGAATTAGTTCAGTATTGGGGAACTAAACGAAAAAGAAGACGAGAAGAATTTAAAATGACATCTCTTAAATTAACTGAGCAGACGGTTAAATTAAGAGTAGAAATAACTGAAATCTCTGGTGAGCCGCTGTGCAAATTTAGCTATGCCACCCCAAATAATGATTTTGAGCAATTTGGCAAGCGATTTAAAGCAGTTCCTGGTCGATGGATTGGAGCAAAGGTTGGTATTTTTGCTGTTAATACAGGTCATAAATTAAATAATAATTTTGCTGATTATAATTATTTTAAAATAAAAGAAATATAGCGCTGATTATAATAATAAATTAACGAGGAGATAATAATGGATAGCAAAGCTAAGAAACAAATTAAGATATTTATTGCTGGAGACTCAACTGCTTCTACTTATAGTGAAAATAACGCTCCCCGGGCTGGTTGGGGTCAACTCTTACATAGATTTTTTAATCAAGAAGTAAAAGTAATTAATAAAGCAGCTTCTGGTAGAAGTTCAAGAAGCTTTATTGCTGAAAATAGATTAGCCGAAATTGAGAAGTTAATTTCTAAAGATGACTATCTAATGATCCAATTTGGTCATAATGATCAGAAAGATGATCCAGCAAGGAAAACAGATGCTGCAGAAGATTTTCCAGATTATTTAACAGAATATATTAAAACTGCTCGGCAAAATAAAGCGGTACCAATTTTATTAACACCTATTGCAAGAAGAAACTTTTCTGCTGATGGAAAATTAATTGCTACTCACGGTAAATATCCAGCTGCTATTAGACAGTTAGCTGAACAAGAGCAGGTGGCTCTACTTGATTTAACAGCTATTAGCCATAACTATTTTGAGAAATTAGGTCCAGAAAAAACAAAAGATATATTTCTCTGGTTAGCAGCAGGAGAGAGTGAAAATTATCCAGCAGGAGAAACTGATAATACTCATTTTTCTGCTACTGGAGCATTAATGATTGCTGCTTTAATAGTAAATGAGATTAAAAAGCAGAAACTTGATCTAGCTAAATATATACTAAAAGGAGTGGAATTAAAGAGTGAAGTTTGATAATTATCAGTCTGCAAAAATCAAAAAAATTATTACTAAGAGCAGACCACAGATAGCTATGCCAGTGTTTAAAGATCAAACTTTTTCTATTTGTGATTTTGGAGCTAAATCGGGGATAGATAATTATTCTACTGCAGCAATTCAGAAGGCAATAGCTTACTGTTCCAGCCAAGGTGGCGGAAAAGTAATTATCCCAGCTGGTTTTTATTTAAGTGGCCCAATTTTTTTACTTGATAATGTAAATCTTCATTTAGAATCAGGTGCTCTCTTAAAATTTAGTTCTCAGCTAGCTGATTATAAAATTGTTAAAAGTGAGTTTGAAGGAGAAAGCAGTTTTCGTTTTCAAGCTCCTATTTCAGCCAATGGAGCAGTAAATATTGCTATTACTGGTCAGGGAATTATTGATGGTTCAGGTGATAAATGGCGACCAGTTAAGAAGTTTAAATTAACTGCTGGACAGTGGGAAAACCTTTTATCATCTGGCGGAGCAGTTAGTAAAAACAAAAACACAGAGATTTGGTGGCCATCAGAAGCAGCTCGAGCTGGCGAAAAACTAGTTCATAAATTAAATTCTCAACCAAAAAAAATTGATCCCCTGCTTTATAGACAGGCAGCAGAATACTTAAGACCTGTGTTGGTAAATTTTAAAGAATGTAAAAATATTTTATTAAAAGGAGTTACCTTAGAAAATTCTCCAGCCTGGAATATACATCTCTTGTTATCTAAAAACATTACTTTATTTGGTTTAACAATTCGTAATCCCTGGACTGCTCAAAATGGAGATGGACTTGATCTTGATTCTTGTCAGAATGTATTAGTAGAAAATTGCAATTTTGATGTTGGAGATGATGCAATCTGTCTTAAATCTGGTAAGGATAAATTGGGGCAGCAGCGAAATATACCAACTAAAAATGTTTATATTAATTCTTGCCAGGTTTACCATGGACATGGAGGTATAGTTGTTGGTAGTGAAATGTCAGGTGGAGTAAATAATATCTATCTAGAAAATTGTGACTTTATAGGAACAGATATTGGGATTAGGCTGAAAAGCACTAGAGGAAGGGGCGGAGTTGTCAAAGATATTTATTTAACTAAGTTAAGGATGCTAAATATTAAGCAGGAAGTTCTTAAAATTAATTTGTTTTATGAAGCTGAGGCAGAGCCAGAAATAACTAAAAAAGCAGTTTCAGCAGCGCCTCAATTTAAAGATATTTTTATTGACTCTCTAGAATGTCAGCAGGCTGGTAAGGCAGTTTATATTAATGGTTTACCAGAGATGCCAGTCCAGAATGTTTATCTCAGTAATTCACAAATTAATGCTGTAGAAGGAATTGAACTCCATTATACAGCTGGAATAACTTTTACCGGAAATAATATCATAAGTCAGCGTAAAGAACTATGTCTTAGTCAAAATAAAGAGCTTAACCTGACTAACTATTTAATTGTAGCAAAGGATGGCAGTGGAGATTGCTGTAATTTAAATAAAGCTTTAAAAATTTTAGTAAAGAAACCTTCAATTAAAAAGGTATATCTTAAAAAAGGAAAATATCAAGAAAAAGTAACAATACCAGATCAGATTAATTCAGTAGATTTTATTGGAGAAGATACCAGAGAAACCATCATAAGTTATGCTGACTTTGCCAGAAAAGTTTTAGCTGATGGTACTGAACTTGGTACAGATGACTCAGCTACTATATTTATTAATGGTAATCAGTTAAAATTTTATAATATAAGTTTTGAAAATACTGCTGTTCCCCGTCAAGAGGTTGGACAGGCAGTTGCTGTGAGTATTACTGGTGATCAGATAGCCTTTTATAATTGTGAATTTAAAGGTCATCAAGATACTCTTTATACTAAAGGAAAAGGTAGATTATTTTTCAAAAATTGTTTGATTGCTGGTGATATTGACTTTATTTTTGGGGCTGCAACTGCTTACTTTAAAGAATGTGAGATTATTAGTACTGGCCCTGGCTATATAACAGCTGCATCTACACCTGAAGAGAAAAAATATGGTTATATATTTAAAGAGTGTTTACTTGAATCAGCAGCTGCTCCGGATTCAGTTTTTTTAGGAAGACCATGGCGGCCATATGCTAAAGTAGTTTTTATTGATAGTTATTTAGGTCAGCATATTCGGCAAGAAGGCTGGAATAATTGGCGAGATTCTGCAAAAGAAAAAACTGCTTTTTATGCTGAATATAATAACTATGGTCCAGGTGCGAATCCGGAAAAAAGATTTGATTGGATAAAGCAACTAACAGCTCAAGAAGCACTTGCTTATAATTTTCGTAAGATATTTCCTAATTGGAACTTAATTAATTATTAAATTTAAAGGAGGTGATGAAATGATTGATATCTGGCAGAATCAGGTTCCTGGTTTTAAACATAATTTAACTGATCCTGCCCCTGGTCTGGCCAAATATTTAATTAATCAATCTGATCGACCTGCAATTTTAATCCTGCCTGGTGGTGGTTATACCCATAGAGCAGATCATGAAGGCCAAGCTGTAGCAGAATTTTTTAATAGTCATGGTTATAATGCCTTTGTTTTACATTATCGGGTTGCTCCTTATCGATATCCATATCCATTAATAGATGCTTTAAGAGCTGTTAAATATATTAAGGCAAAAACAGATATCTGGCAGCTAAAAAAGAATAGTTTAGCAGTAGTTGGATTTTCAGCAGGAGGACATCTGGCAGCTCTAGTTGGGAGTAATAATTCCAAATATCGAAAAGTTTATAGCCAATGCTTAAAAGAAGATAATTTTATAGCTGATCAAATTGAAGCAGAAGACTCATTGATTAATGCCTTAATCCTTGGCTATCCTGTAATAACAGCTGGTGAGTTTTCTCATTCAGGCTCAATAGAAAATTTACTGGGCAAGAACCCTGATCCAGGATTATTAGCTGACTTTTCGATTGAAGCTAATATTTGTTTAAATACTGCTCCTACTTTTGTCTGGCATACTGCAGCTGATCAGTCAGTTCCAGTAGAAAACACTTTAAAACTTTGCTGTAGCTTAAGCAATTATAATATCGAGTTTGCCAGCCATATTTTTCCCCATGGTGGTCATGGTCTGGGATTAGCAAAAGACAATAAATTGGCTAGTCAGTGGCAGCAGTTAGCAATAAATTGGTTAGCAGAATTCTTATAAAAGATCAATAAATTCATATTTTTAAATACATTTGATATATTTTTATATTTTTGGTATAATTTGTTTTAATAGGAAAATATTTTCTAAAATTAAGCTAATATTTAAATATTACTCTACTTAGCAATCTGATTTAAAGTAAATCCTTTAATAAAATTTAGAAAATATTTTCCTTAAACTAGTCGAATAATTTTGGCAATATTTAGATTATATAAATCATTTAACAAAATAATGGAAAAATTTATTACTCTAAAGTGGCAAATAAAAAAACTAAGCTGCTTAAAAATTAAATTAGGAGGATAATTTAAATGAATAAAAGTTATTCTATAACTATAAGTTTATTAATATTTTTATTGATTTTAGTTAGTGCTTCCACTTCAGCTCAAATTTTTACTTTAAATAGTGACTGGCAGGCTAGTATATTTGGTAATATTGGTGGAGATAATAAAATAACTTCTGAAAACTTTGCTATTCAAGAATTAGGAACTAATAAAGTTCGTTTAATGAGTGCAAATAATCGGGGGAAGATTTCTAGTTCTTCTGAAGGAATTGCTTATTATTATCAAGAACTTAAACCTGACAGTAATTTTATTTTGACAGCACAGGCGACAGTTAAAAATTTTAAAGTTAATAATCAAGTTTCTTTTGGAATTATGCTAAGAGATAAAGTTTTAATTAATAAAAGTCAGAAAAAAGATCTTGGTTCAGCTCTGGCTCTTGGTCCTCTTAATAGTCAGAAAGATATTCCTAAAATTGGTTTTTACAGAACAGAATCTGGTCAGCATAAATTAGGAAAATTAGTTAAGGGAGTAGTACCAAGCGCCGGCTTAACTTATCAGCTTAAATTAAAAAAATTTGGCAATACATATTGGCTAAAATTTGGGCAGGAAGAACCAGTAATTATTAATAACTTCACTGCTTTTAATGGTAAAAAACTTTATGCTGGTCTTTATACGGCTAGAAATACTGATATTTTATTTAATAATTTGCAGTTGAAACTATTGAATAAAAAGATAAAAAAATTACAAATTATTAGTGGAATAACTAAAAGAAACTACCTGCCAGGAGAAAAGCTAGATTTAGCAGGTTTAAAAGTGAAAGCATTTTATAGAGATGGTAGCAGTAAAATTTTAGACTCTACTGATTATATTATAACAGGCTTTGATAGTTCAACCCTTGGTGAAGAAACAGTAAAAGTTAATTATGCTGGTCAGATAGTTGATTTTAGAGTGCGGATTAAGCCTTTGACTGCAACTGCGCTTAAAATAAAATATTTTCCAGCTCTTACTAACTATCATTTAGGTGAAAAATTTAATCCAGATGGTCTAGTAGTTCAGGCTGAATTTAATCATGGTTATCAGAATAGAATTTTGCAAAAAGATGAATATAAATTAAAGTTAGTTAACAGTCAAAAATCACTAGCTAATTATAGATTTATTAAAGCAGGCCAAGTGAAAATTAAAATTATTTATACCGCACAGCCAGCCTTGAGTAAAGTTTTTACTGTTAGTGTAAATCCAGCTAAATTAAAAGCTTTAGTAGTTGAATCAGACCCAGTTAAACAAATCTATTTTCCCGGAGAAAAAATAGATTTGACTGGTTTAAGGTTATATGCTGAGTATAGTGATGGTTCTCATAAAAGATTGACAGCTGCTGATTATCAGATTGGAGAATTTGATACTACTAAACTCGGTGAGCAGCACTTGAGTTTAAGCTATCAAGATAAAAAAACTCAAGTACCAATTAAAATAAAGGAAAGGGAGTTAACAGGACTAAAAATAACATCTTATCCAGCTACAACTATTAGATTAGCAGAAGATTTTTCAACTTCTGGTTTAAAAGTAGTTAAACAGTATGATAATGGTGATCAGGAAATCCTACCTAATGACCAATATAAAATTGATAGTTCGGCTCTTAATAATCAGCAAGCTGGTATTTATAAAATAAAAATTATTCCTGCAGCGAAAAATTTAGCTTCTCTAACTTTTCCAGTTACTGTTCAGCCTCAATTAGATTTAAAGTGGAGATCTATTAATTTTGGTCAATCCACCTCAAATGAAAAAGATTTTATTAAAGAAACAGCCAATCAAATCGAAATAGCTTCACTTAATGGAGGAGGCAAAGTAGCAACAGATCATGATGGAATTAGCTATTACTATACTGTAATTTCTGCTAATAAAAATTTTAAACTAGAAGCAGATATTAAAGTTATTAATTATGCAAAAGAGCCCCATGATGGCCAGGAATCATTTGGTATCATGGCTAGAGATGCAATTGGTAAAGCAGGTGATACAGGAGTATTTGCTGCTAATATTGTTGGAGTAGGAGGCTTTAGTGGGGGAACTAAATCTAAAAATGGAACACAGCTTTTTTATCGAACAGGCGTTAAGTCACCAGCTGGAGCAGGAAGTAATGGACTTGCTAGTTTGATGCTTAAAGCTGAAAAGCCAGGTCCAGAAAATACTTATCCTAAGGCAGAATATCACTTGAGCCTTGCTAAAACTAATAGTGGTTATTTAGCTAGTTTAAATAATAATCAGCAGCAATTATTGTTTAAACCAGATTTACTAGAAGTGCAAAATGAAAAAATATATTTAGGCTTTTTTGCTGCTCGAGTAGCAGATATTAAAGTTAGTAATATAAAACTTAATATTTCTAATGCAGCAACTGATGCGCCTCAAATAATTCCACCACTTAAAGCAGTTAAACCGGAGTTAGAAGTTCTTTCTTTGGGCAGAACAGCTAATAAAAGCTATCAACTTGTGGCCCGGGCCAACACAGCTGGCACAGTAAAAATTAAACAAGGTAAGGATATTATCGCAGCTGAAAAAATAGTAAAGGCTGATCACAAATTTGGTCTGCTAACAAAACTTAAAAATAATGGTTCAAATAATTTTACAATTATATTTTTACCTGATGATAGACAAAAACTAACTGATTATAGCAGAATTATTAAAAACTATACTGTTATAAAAAAGCAGTATCGGTCAGGAAAAATAATTTATGCTGCTCCTTCAGGTAGGGAAAATGCTACAGGAAGTAAAGAAAATCCACTAGATATTGATACAGCTCTTGCTTTTTCAATGCCTGGTCAGAAAATAGTTGCTCTACCAGGCCATTATATAAGAAGTAAAGCGCTGATCATAAAAAAATATAATGATGGGCATCCAGATGCTCGCCGCTATTTAACTACTAATGGTGGTCAGGCAGTTTTTGATTTTGCGAAAAAGTCAAAAGGAGTTATTTTGAATGCTAACTATTGGACAATCGAAAATATCGATGTTACCAATTCAGCCGCTAATGAAGCTGGTATGGTGGTTGGAGGTAATAATAATATTGTACAGCAAAGTAGATTTTATCAAAATGGAGATACTGGACTGCAAATTAGTAGGACAGATTATCGTGAAACTAGAATTGAAGATTGGCCAGCTAATAATTTGATTTTTAATTGTATTTCTTTTAATAATGCAGATCCTTCTAATAATAATGCGGATGGCTTTGCTGCTAAATTAACTTCTGGTCGAGGAAATATCTTTAGATCATGTATCTCCCATAATAATATTGATGATGGTTGGGATTTATATACTAAGGTTGGAACTGGTGCTATTGGAAAAGTTGTGATTGATAACTGCCTGGCTTATAATAATGGATTTTTAACTGATGGTACTGTTGGTAATGGAGATAAAAATGGTTTTAAATTAGGCGGAGAAGGAGTAAATGTAGCTCATTTAATTACTAATAGTGTAGCTTTTGGTAATGGTGCAGCTGGTTTTACCAGTAATAGTAATCCTGGAGTTAGAGCAGTTAATAATCTAGCTTTTAATAATCAAGGTGGAAATATTGTTTTTAATACCTATGGCGAAATTGAAAAAGAATTTATAATTGAAAGTTTTATTTCTCTGGCTAATCGTAAAATTGCTGCGGATGTTTATCCGGAATCAGAAACATCTGCTTTTAACTTCTTTTTTAATGGTCAGGAAAGTATTAATTCTCAAAACAATCAATATAAAGGCAGTTCTGTTCAAGTTTTAGAAGATAGAATAATTGAACAGCAGAATAAAAGTACTGCCTTATCATTTAAAGAACTTTTTCGATTAATTAAATAATTAGCTAAAGCAAACTAGAGAAGTAGTTTTTTAACTGCAGAAATAATTTTTTTATAACATTGAATTATTTCTGCAGTTATTTTAAATTAAACTTAAATAAATTAACTAGCTAAAATAAGTTACTGATCAAAAAAAGTAGAAAAAATCTTATTAAAAATAATATTTGTCTTGTTAATCTTCATTTTTTTAGATAAGATACTAATATAACTAAATTAAATCAATTAAGCAGTCAATGAACTAGGGGGATAACTTAACTATGCTAGCCAATTTTACTTTTAGTATTAGTGTTGCATTACCAATATTTTTAATTATGTTAAGTGGTTTTATTTTAAAAGAAAAAGGAATAATTACAGCAAGTTTTACTAAAACTGCTAATTTTATTGTTTTCTATATTGCCTTACCAGTCAAATTATTTAATAGTGTTTCTCAGAGTTCTGTACGTAATAATTTTGATCTAAAATTTATACTTTTTACTATAGCCGGTACTTGTTTAAGTGTTATTTTAGTAACTATTTTTTCTCTTTTATTTGTTAAAGATAAAAGTAAAACAGGTTCTTTTATTCATGGAGCTTTTCGGGGGAATTTTGTTTATATAGGATTTTCGTTATTAGAAAATGTAATGGGATCTATTCCGGTAAAAGCTTCATTAATTGTAGCTTTTGTAGTTCCAGTTTATAATATACTTGGAGTATTAATTTTAATTTTAAGTAATGTTGAACGAAATTCTGAACAAAACAAAATAAAACATGCTCTTAAGAATATAATAACTAATCCTTTTATTGTAGCTATCTTTTTTGGTATAATTGCTTCTTTACTGAAAATTAAACTACCTGTTCTAATTCAGAATACATTTAGTTATTTTGATTTAATGGCAACCCCACTTGCTTTATTGGCAATTGGAGCTACTTTCCAGTTAGATAAATTATTTGTTGATATTTTACCAGCTGTTTTAGCTACAATTTTAAAATTATTTATTTTACCTACTTTAGCAGTTCTGGCTGGCAGCTTTTTGGCTTTTTCAGCTGATGAATTATTTTTAGTTTATATTTTATTTGGAGTTCCGAGTGCGATTTCATCCTATATTATTAGTTCTGCTATGGGAGGAGATGAGAATTTAGCTGCTTCAATAGTAATGATGACAACACTTTTTTCAGTTATTTCACTAACTTTGTTTGTATTTGTGTTTAAAAGTTTTGCTTTAGTTTAAATAGCTTTAAGTTTAGCAAAAAAGCTTATATTTATAGCTAAAGCAAGATAAAGAAAGATTTAAAAGTACAAAACAGAAATAAAATAAAATAATGCAATAAATTTATTGACAATTCTAAATATATAAAATATAATATACAATATAATAACAAATTCAAAAATATTATTTTAATGACTTGGAAACTGTTTTCCAATAATTTAAGCTAATAATAAGAATAATCTACTAGGAAGGGAGGTAATAATTAAATCGTTTTAAAATAAAATTAATTATAAAAAAAATTAAAACAGTAAATCTAATCAGGGAGGGTTTTTATTAATGAAAAAAAAGACAATTATCTTTTTAGGGCTGATCTTAATTCTCTGTGTAATATCAGTTTCTGCCGCTGAACCAGTTACAATTAGAGTTTCCTGGTGGGGATCGCAAAGTAGACATAATAAAACTTTAAAAGTAATTGATTTGTTTGAGAAGCAGCATCCTGAAATTAATATTGAACCTCAATATACAGGTTGGAGTGGTTATTGGGAGCAAATGTCAGCTCAGGCTGCCGGTGGTAATTTACCAGATGTTATGCAGCATGATAGAATGTATTTAACTCAATATATTGATAATGATAGAATTTTATCTCTTAATTCTTATGTAGAGAGTGGAATTCTTGATATCAGTAATGTTGATCAGCCAATGGAAATTGTTGATGATCAGTTGTATGGAGTTACTCTTGGAGTAAATGCTTTTGCAGTAGCTTATAATAAAGAAATGTTTGATGAAGCTGGTATAGCAGAACCATCACCAGATTGGACCTGGCAGGATTTCATGGCAACTGCACGTGAATTAAAAGAAAAGCTGCCAATTAAATATGGCAGCACTATTTTACCTGGTGCACACCGTGATGTTTTTGGTTTTAGAATCTGGTTAAGACAGCATGGTAAGTCCCTTTATAATGAAGCTGCAGATGGGCTGGGTTATGATGATGATCAACTATTTACTGATTTTTTTTCGATGTATGAAGACTTAAAAGACGAAGGAATAGCCGCTCCTGCTGCTGTAACTGAAGAAGCAGGCCATAATATTGAAATGGATCCTTTTGTTAAAGGAGAAGCTGCTATGTCTAGTATGTGGAGTAATCAGGTTGTAGCAGCAAGTTCTGCTGCTGGCAAAAAAGTTGACCTGGCATTAATGCCTAATGCAGAAGATCAGGTTCAATCAGGTATGTTTATTAAACCTGGCATGTATTTTACAGTTTCGAAAAATAGTGACCATCCGGAAGCAGCAGCAAAATTTATTAATTTCTTTATCAATAACCTGGAAGCAAATAAGATTATAGCTGCTGGAAGAGGGGTTCCCGTTTCAGCTAAAATTAGGGAAGAAATGGCTGCTACTTTAGATGAAGTTAATAAAGAGCAATTTGAATATATTAATCTAGCAACTGAACATAGTAGTGCTATTTATGCTCCACCGCCAGAAAATCATCCCCAAATTAGAGATCTTTTGACAGAAACAGTTCTACGTATTCTATATGGACAGATGTCTGCTGAACAAGCAGCTGGTTATTTTAGAGATCAAGCAGTTAAAATTCTTAATTAATTATTAGCTAAATAAAGTAGAATTAAGTTAATTAAAAAATAAAAGATAGATTTGCTAAACATAAAAAGAACGGTCCAGTTTAAACTGGACCGTTCTTTTTAATTAAATATAGTTGTTTATAAATTAAACTATTTTGATTTAATATTTTTTCTGATTTAGCTTTATTTATCCCATAATAACTTCTACTTCAACTTTCTTTTGCTTAAAGTCTTTTATAACTTGTCCCTTAATTTTTTGCCCATTAACTAATATTTTTTTAATTCCCTGACTTACATGATCAGGATTTTTAACTGTAATTTCAAAATCTGTATCTCTAAATTTACGTTTGACTTTAAATCCATCCCAGCTAGCAGGAATTACTGGATCAATTTTTAAACCTTCAAATTCTGGTCTGATTCCTAAAATCCACTGAGATATTGCAACAAAGTTCCAGGCAGCTGTTCCAGTTAACCAGGAATTCTTGGCTTCTCCAAAATCAGCTGCATCCTGGCCAGCTATCATTTGAGAATAAACATAGGGTTCAGTTCGATGCAGATCACTAATTTCTTCACGATAAGCCGGAGCAATTTTGCTATAATACTCAAAAGCACGTTCTCCATTTCCAACTATAGTTTCAGCAATAATTATCCAGGGATTATTATGGCAGAAAATAGCTCCATTTTCTTTATAGCCAGGAGGATAAGAACTAATTTCTCCTAAATTGAGCTGATATTCTTTAATTGTTGGATTAAGAATCATTAATCCATGCTCAGAATTTAAATGTTGATTAACTGCTGCCAGCGTTTTACTGGCAAAGCCATCATCAAGACCAAGTCCCCCCATAATACAAAATCCCTGTGGTTCAATAAATATTTCTGCATATTGATTACCTTTTGCACCAATTTTGTCTCCAAAATAGTCATAAGCACGTAAAAACCACTCTTGGTCACGACCATATTTATTAACTGCTTGCTTCATAGTAGAGATTGCTTTTTTGGCTTTTTCTGCTAGGTCTTGTTTATTTTGCTGCTGACAGATTTTTATATAATCAGGACCCACTGTTAAAAACATACCAGCAATCATAATAGATTCAGCAGGGCTATCACTTTTATTGCTTACAGTTTGAAAAGATTCACCTGGTTTTTCAGAAAAAGCACTTAAATTAAGGCAATCATTCCAATCTGCATGACCAATTAGTGGTAAATCATGTGGACCTAGATTATTAATAACATGTTCAAAAGAAGCCACTAAATGATCAAAAAGAGAAGCCTTTTTGCCACTATTAAATGGAACCTCTTCAGTTAAGATCGAGTAATCACCAGTTTCTTTAAGATAAGCAGCAGTAGCAAAAATCAGCCAGAGAGGATCGTCATTAAAACCACTGCCAATTTTATCGTTTCCTTTTTTAGTTAAAGGCTGATATTGGTGATATGCACTGCCATCTTCAAATTGAGTAGCAGCTAGATCTAGCAGACGTGTTTTAACTCTTTTGGGAATTAAATGAGCTGAACCAAGTAAATCCTGATTAGAATCTCTAAAACCAATTCCACGGCTGATTCCCGATTCAAAATATGAGGCACTACGAGCCAAATTATAAGTTACCATACATTGATATTGGTTCCAGGTATTAACCATGCGTTCTAATCTAGGATCGGCATGCTCTAATTTAAAGCCAGATAATAGATCCTGCCAATAATCTTCAAGTTCAGTAAAAGCATTATTTACTTTAGTAGGTGTATTATATTTTTCAATTAAAGCTTCAGCAGGCTGTTTATTAATAGAATTTGGTCCTGACCATTTATCAGCTTTGCTTTCAATTTCTACATAACCAAATTGAAAAATAAATTCCTTTTCTTCGCCAGGTGATAGGCTAAAATCAAGCTGATGAGCTGCAATCGGTGACCAACCGTGAGCAACAGAATTATGCAGTTGACCATCTTCTACTGCTGCTGGATTTGCAAAACTATTGTAAAGTCCTAAAAAGCTCTCTCTATCTGTATCAAAACCAGCTATATCCTGATTAACCGTAAAGAATGTATAATGATTTCGACGTTCGCGATACTCAGTTTTATGATAAATAGTTGCACCATCAATTTCAACTTCTGCTGTGTTGAAATTACGTTGAAAGTTAGTCATATCATCTAAAGCATCGTAAAGACAAAACTCCAATAGAGAAAACAATTTTAAATTTCTTGTTTTATCAGCTAAATTTTTTATTTTAAAGTGATGTAATTCAGTATTATCGTTTTCTGGTACAAAAAATTTCAGTTCAGTTTTTAAATTATTATTATTACTTTCAATTATAGTATAACCAAGCCCATGCCTGCACTTATAATCATCTAAATTACTATAGGTAGGGGCCCAGGTAGGTGAAAAAAACTTTCCATCTTCGTAAATATAATAGTAGCGGCCTCCATTATCAACTGGAACATTGTTGTAACGATAGCGTGTTAAACGACGTTTACTGGCATCTTTATAAAAATTATATCCTCCAGCTGTATTTGAAATTAGGCTAAAGAAATTCTTTGACCCGAGATAATTAATCCAGGGATAGGGAGTATCTGGTCTTTCAATTACATATTCATTTTTTAAATCATCAAAATGACCATATTTCACAATAAATCTCCTTTCGTGTGATAGAATAATGGATAAGCTGCTGACGGGTTATATTAATCTTTATCTAAGGTTATAAAATGTCAGCATAAATTTCGAAATCGTTTTAGTACTTACTAATCATATACTTCTAGTAACTTATTTAAATTCCTGCTTTTTTAATGAAAAAATTAAATTTTACTCTAATGCTAATTTTATTTGTTCAAGATTAATAATAATTTTAGTTAGCAAAGCTAATAGATAATATACTTTTAAAAATAACTTTAGTAGTATATAATTTATTATGAAAAGCTTAATTAAGTAAATAAATTTAATTTATTAAAGCAAATAAAAAATTATTGTGGGGGAGAAATTTTATGATTACAGAGCTTGAAAATGAAGTAACTAAAATTGAAGTAGATACTGCTGGAGCTCAACTGCAGTCATTTATTTTAAAAGCAGATAATAAAGATTATCTCTGGAGCGGAGATGCTAAATATTGGAAAAGGAAAGCGCCCGTATTATTTCCAATTGTTGGTCGCTTAAAAAATAATACTTATAATTATGCAGGCAAAGAATATGAAATGAGTCAGCACGGTTTTGCGAGAGATATGGAATTTGAGCTAATTGAACATTCTGCCCAGGCTTTAACCTATTCCTTAACAGCAACTGCTGAAACACTGCAAATTTATCCATTTCAATTTGAGTTATTGATTAAGTATCAATTAGAAAAAAACAAATTAAAAATTTCATATCAAGTTAATAATCAAGATCAAAAAGAGATGTATTTTTCTATAGGGGCTCATCCTGCTTTTAACTGGCCTTTAAGTGAAGATGAAACAAAAAGTGATTATGTACTTGAATTTGAGTATCCCGAGAATGCTGCAAGATATTTATTGGCAGATGGTCTTCTAACTGGAT
Source organism: Halanaerobium salsuginis (assembly GCF_900114545.1). Classification (GTDB taxonomy): domain Bacteria; phylum Bacillota; class Halanaerobiia; order Halanaerobiales; family Halanaerobiaceae; genus Halanaerobium; species Halanaerobium salsuginis. The sequence goes on along the minus strand of NZ_FOTI01000013.1, from coordinate 9,288 downwards.
CAACTAAGCCAATGCTTGTGGATAGTAAAACTATTAAATTAAAAGCAGATCTTTTTGAAAATGATGCTTTAGTTTTTAAAAATCTTAAGTCAGAAATAATAACTTTTAGAAGTAGATCTACAGAGCGGGAAGTAAAAATAGAATTTGCAGGTTTTCCTTATCTTGGTATCTGGTCTCAGTCAATAAAAGCACCTTTTATTTGCTTAGAACCATGGCATGGTGTTGCGGACATTCAAAAAAGCAGTGGTAATTTAACAGAAAAAATTGGGATTAAGTCTTTAGCAGTTGGAGAGACTTTTAAAACAGGTTATACAATTAGCATTAAATAACTAAAAAATATTTAAAAACTAATCCGGCTAATGCTTAATGCCGGATTAGTTTTGGTTAGACTTAATTACTAGAAAATTTAAACTGAATAAGTATTTTTGGGATCTAGAGCATCGCGTAGACCATCTCCCAATAAATTATAATTAAGTACAGTTATAAAAATTAAGAAACCAGGAATTAAAAGCCAGGGGAAATCAGTTATTTTGGTTATATTTTGAGCTGAGCTTAACATGTTTCCCCAGCTGGCTGCTGGCTCCTGAATACCAAGTCCTAAAAAACTGAGTCCACTTTCCATAATAATATAAGAGGGAATAGCAACAGTAGCCCTAATAATAACGAAAGTTGAAGTTGAAGGTAAAATATGTTTAATTATTATTTTTTTATCTGCTGCTCCAATTGCCCTGGCAGCAAGCACATAATCTTCATTTTTAACTGCTAAAACCATTCCACGAATGACTCTAGCCATGCCTGCCCAGCCCTGAAAAGCCAGAATAGTAACTATTAAAAAAAAACGAAAGGCCGAAGAAATATCGAGCGGCAAAACTGCTGCCAGAGCCAGTAAAAGATAAAAACTAGGAATTGACATTACTATTTCAGCCAGCCGCATAATAATATTGTCAACTAAACCTCCATAGTACCCTGCAATTCCTCCCATCAATAAAGCAATTGTAGTACTAATTAAAATTGCTACAAAGGCAATAAATAGCGATACTCTACTGCCAAAAAGTAATCTACTAAAGATGTCTCTACCATAGTTATCAGAGCCAAGTAAAAATATGGGCATATTACCCTGGACACCAAATAAGTGCAGATTACTTTTAAAGATTCCTAAAAACTTATATTCACTACCTGTTACTAAAAATTTTAGAGGCTGCTTTCGCTGTTGATTAGATTTATATTCGGCCCAGCCAATACTTTTAGTTTGATAAATATAGGGCCAGCTTAAACCATTCTCATCACTAAAATGAATTTTAGTAGGAGGATGAAAAAAATACTGTTTAAAATTTTGATTTGAACTATAAGGAGCAACAAAAGGAGCAAAGATAGCCAATAAATAAAGAATAATTAAAATTATACCTGCAGTTACAGCAATTTTATTGCGGCGAAAACTTTTAATTCTTTTAATTAATAACTCATTTTTTAAAATTGAATTTTGCATTTAAACACCTCAATCATACTTAATCCGGGGGTCATTAAGTGCTAATAGTAAGTCAGAAATTAAATTACCAATAACTAACATAAAACTCCCCATCATCATTCCAGCCATAGCAAGATAAATATCTTTGCCCCGTACTGCTGTCAGCATCATTTTACCTAATCCAGGCCATCCAGTAACAGTCTCTGTTAGTGCAGCACCACTTAAAAGAGAGCTTAGCTGATAACCAAAGAGAGTTATCATTGGATTTAAAGCATTACGCAGAGCATGATGATAAATAATTGTTCTTTCTTTCAGCCCTTTGGCCCGCGCTGTACGAATATAATCAGAATTAATTACATCAAGCATTTGACCTCTCATCTGTCTCATTAGAGAAGCAGTACTTGCTGTACCTAAAACTACTGCTGGTACCAAAAGATGCCTTAAAATGTCAAGTAATTGTTCAGTTGGGCTCATAAAATCATGCATAATATCTGTCATGCCACTGACTGGTAATGGAAGACTATATTTTACAATTAAAAAAAGTAAAATTAAAGCAAAAAAGAAATTAGGAATTGATAGTCCAATAAAAGCAAAGCTACTTAAAAAATTATCAGTAATTGAATAACGATGTGTTGCAGAATAAATTCCAAGTGGAATAGCAAGGCCCCAGGCAATAATCATTGCAGCTAAAGATAAAATAAAAGTATTAGCAATACGGCTGCCAATAACTTCTGTAACTGGAATTCTATAGCTAAATGATTCTCCTAAATTACCATGCAAAAGCTGCCAGAGCCAGTGTAAATATTGGTGGAAAATATTTTGATTAAGTCCATATTCACTTTCCAGTCGATTAATTAAATCACTTGAAATATCTGGATTTAACCGTAATTGATCAAGATAATTTCCAGGTGATAATTGCATTATGAAGAAGGAAAGAAGAGAGATAGCCAATAAAAGTGGAATTAAAACTAAAACTCTTCTAATTAAGTAAGTTTTCATCTTCAATCCTCCAGGTATAATTCATAAATATTCCAGATCACGCCACCATACGCAGTTATATCAGTATTTTTGAGATTATTACGAACAGCATAAATTGAATTAGGAACTACTGTATAAATAACTGGTAATTTTTCAGCAATGATTTCCTGAAATTCATCATAATATTTTTGGCGCTGCTTAATAGAAGTAGCGGCTGCACCTAGGCGGAATAACTCGTCAATTCTGGCTTCCCACTCGGTAGCTGGATTTTTTTGACGAGGGTTCCACATATGCAAATGTCCATTTGATGGCCAGACATTGGAGCCTGAATGAGGCTCTACTCCACCAGTTAAACCAATAATAATTGTATCAAAATCCCACTCATTATCTAGTTTACTAACTAATTTGTTAAATTCAATTGGACTTGCATTAATTTTCATACCCAAATTTCGTAAATCAGAAGCGATAATATTCATTAAAGAAATAATTGTATTATTTTCAGCATAAGTTAAGATATTGAATTCTACTCTTCGATCATTTTGGTCATAAAGCTTACCGCTGTCATCCCAGTAAAATTTAGCTGCTTTTAATTCTTGACGAGCTTTTTCTAAATTAAAAGGATACTTTTTAACATCTTGATTAAGGTATACTTTATTAGGGCTGCTGACTGGACTCCATTGAGGAGTACCTTGACCAGCCATGGCCTGGCTGATCATTGTTTGTTTGTCAAATGCATAAGCAATTGCTTTTCTAAAGTGAATGTTATTAAACCACTCTAGTTTCCAGGGCTGTTCTTTTAGTTTGGGATTGCGGGGATTAAGATTGAAAATCAAAAAGTCAGTTCCAAAATTAGGACCAGCATTAACTAAGGTAAAATCATTTTGATCTGCTTTACTAGCAAAACGTTTGTAATCAATCCCCCGTACAGCGAGAAAATGGGTTTGACCTTTTTCAAACAAGAGACTTTTAGTTTCTTGATTATCAGCAATGATTCTAACCCAGTTTTCAAGATAAGGTAAAGTTTTACCAGCTGGATCTTTACGCCAATAAAGATTATTTTTTACCATTATTATTCTCTCACCAGGTTTATATTCTTTTAACTTAAAAGGACCAGTACCTACAATTTCAGCTGGCTCAGTATTAATTCCCCAGACCTTATTAAAATCACCTGCCTGCCAGATAGAATATAATTTATGTTTTGGGAGGATAGGAGCAGTTAAATTATTTAAAAAAGGAGCAAAAGATTTTGCAAGTTTAAATTGAACTGTATATTTATCTAATTTTTTATATTCAGGAAATTCAGCATCAATCAACATAACATCTCTACTGCTAGTTGGAATTTGCTGATCACTGATTAGATCAAAGGTAAATATAACATCATCGGCGGTAAATTCAACTCCATCACTCCACTGAACTCCACGGCGTAATTTTAATGTATATACTTTACCATCTTCACTAATTGACCATTCTTTAGCTAGTTCTGGTTCTAGTTCAGTAGTAACCCCATTTCTAGTTAATAAGCCTTCAAAAATATAACCTGCTAAAACATCAGTTGAAGAAGTTTCTTTAGCAATTAAAATGTTAAAAGTCTTCGGATCACCAGTTAAAGTAGAAATTAATGTGCCTCCATATTTGCCCTGCTCTTTTTTAGAATACCAGGGATCCTGTAAAGAAATATTTTGAGCTGCAGCTAAAGTAGCAAAGATTAGCATAAATAAAATTAAATAGATAAATATTCTTTTCTTCATTTTTCAATACTCCTTTCTTTAATCCAGGTAAAGTTTATTAATTAACTTTTTAACTTATTAAAAATTAACCACCTAAGTACCCGTTAGATTAATTATTTAAAAACATTATATTAAACTATATTTTATCAGCTATTCAGATATCCTGCAAATAACTAAAAACGTTTTTATATAGAATTAGCTAAATTATATTGAGCTAGAAGAAAAACTTTGCAACTCCCATTATAAATTGGAAGCTGTCCTGAATAAAATAGAGGAAATATTGTTTTAATCCTTAATATGTTATAATATAAGTAATGATTATTATTTATTATTATAAAGTTTGAGGTGAAATATGTTTAACTTAACTAAAATGTTAACAAATTTTAATACATATGGGGACCAACTTCGTTATCATAAAAAATGCCAGAATTCAATTACGGGTGCTCGCGAAGGTATTGGTCCAGTTGTTGCCTGGAATATTAATTCTCAATGTAACTTAAGGTGTAAACATTGCTACTCTAATTCTGCGGCAGAAGAGAAGAAAGAGACATTAACTACTGAGGCAGCATTTAATTTAATTGAACAGCTAGCAGATTTTAAAGTACCTGTTTTATTAATGAGTGGTGGAGAACCTTTATTAAGAGATGATCTTTATTTATTGATAGCAAAAGCAAAAAAATTAGGATTAAGGGTTGTTATTTCAAGTAATGGTACCCAAATAACTCCTCAAGTAGCAGTTAAGTTAAAAAAGCTGGGAGTTAGTTATGTCGGGATTAGTCTTGATGGCCTGCCAGAAGTTAATGATGATTTTCGAGGTAAAAAGGGAGCTTTTAAAGCAGCTTTAAATGGTATTCGTAACTGCCAGAAAGTTGGCCAGAAAGTTGGTTTGCGTTTTACTATAACTAAGTCTAATTATCAACAGTTAGACGAATTGTTTAAGCTTATAGAACAAGAAGAAATCCCCAGGATTTGTTTTTATCATCTAGTATATTCAGGCCGTGGCAAAAATATTAAAAGTGCTGAATTGAGTTCAGTGCAAAAAAAGCAGGTTATTGACCAAATAATTGCCTGGACTAAATATTTTATTAATCATGATAACCCAAAGGAAATTTTAACTGTTGATAACCATGCTGATGGCCCATATCTTTATTTAAAACTAAAAGATCAATTTCCTTCACAAGCCGCTTATGTCTATCAGCAGCTTTTACTTAGTGGTGGGAATAGAAGTGGCAGCGCAATTGCTAATATTGATCATCAGGGTAATGTTTATGCTGATCAATTTAGTAGGTTTATTGTTCTGGGTAATATAAGAGATAAAAATTTTGCTGAAATTTGGACAGATCAGGATAATAATTTTTTAAATAAACTACGGCATCGCCAACAATATCTGCAGGGCAAATGTGAAAATTGTAATTTTCTGGCGGTCTGCAATGGTAATTTACGGGCCCGGGCCTATGCAGCTGGAGATCTCTGGGGTGAAGACCCAGGCTGTTATTTAAGTGAAGCTGAAATTAAAACCAAAATATTTAATTAAACCTAAACAAATGAAGGATTTAAATTTTTAATGATTTATATTATAAGAGCTTATTTCTATATCAAGGAGGACTTTTTGTGAAGATAGTTTCCTGGAATTCTACTAATAAATGTAATCTTAATTGCCCACACTGTTATCGCGATGCAGGAGAAAATATGGCTGCTGAATTAAATACTGCAGAAGCTAAAAAGATGCTGCGAGAAATTAAAGCAGCTGACTTTAATTTAATGATATTTTCGGGGGGAGAACCTTTACTGAGAGAAGATATCTTTGAGTTAATTGCTTATGCAGCTCGAATTGGCTTGCGGCCAGTTTTAGGAACTGCTGGGGGATTACTAGATTTTAAAACTGCTCAAAAGCTAAAAGATGCTGGTCTAATGGCAGCTGGAATTAGTCTGGATAGCATTGATCCTGTTAAACATGATAAATTTAGAGGACAGCCGGGACTTTTTGAGTTGGTAGAAGATGCTTTTCGGGCTTTAAAAAAAGTTGCAATACCATTTCAAACCCACATGACAGTTATGGATTGGAATGTGACTGAAATAGAAGCTTTTATTGATTATACAGCTTCAGTTGGAGCTCGAGCAGCTCATATTTTTTTTCTAGTTCCTACGGGGAGAGCAGCCTATATTGAAAAAAATTCAGTAGATAAGATTCAGTATAAAAAAGCAGTTGAACGGATAATGAAAAAATCTGCCCAAGTCGAAATTGAAGTTAAACCAGTTTGTGCTCCGCAGTTTATTGCAGCTGCAGATCAGTTAAATATTTCTACAAGATTTAAAAGTGGCTGTCTAGCTGGAATTAACTATTGTATTGTTAATCCAGTTGGCGATGTCCAGCCGTGTGCTTATCTTGATTTAAAAGTTGGCAATATTCGAGAAGAGAGCTTTACTTCTATTTGGCGAAATAGTAAAGTTTTTAAACAATTGCGGCAGCAAAATTGGCAGGGTAAATGTGGGACTTGTCAATACAAAAACAGCTGTCGCGGCTGCCGGGCAAAAGCATATTATGCCACTAATAATTATCTTGCTGCTGATCCTTTTTGCCTGGTTTAATTTATTTAGCTGGCTTTTAATAAATAAATATTAATTATTGGGCGGAAAATATAGTAAATTAATTTAAAGTTAAGGAGTTGAGATTGTGGATCAACTTGATCAGCAAATATTAAATAAATTACAGCAGGGGTTAAGCCTGGAAGCTAGCCCATTTAAACATTTAGCAGCTGAACTAGAAATTGATGTAGAACAATTACTTGAAAGAATAAAAAAACTAAAGTCAGCCAATTATATTAGACGGCTGGGAGGAGTTTTTAATTCAAAGGAATTGGGATATCAAAGTACTTTAGTAGCTTTAGAAGCTGAAGAAAATAATTTTTATCAAATTGCTAAATTTATAAATCAACATCCAGGAGTTACTCATAACTATCGCAGGACAAATCGGCTTAATCTCTGGTTTACATTAACTACAGAAACTGCTGTTGCTAGAGAAGCTTTTTTGGCTAAAGTAGTTAACCAACCAGGTGTTAAAAACCTTTATCAATTACCTAAGGAAAAATTTTTTAAGTTAAATGTATTTTTTGATATGAAGTCAGATTCAGAGATTAATTTACAGGAGGATGGGATTAAATAGAATGACTAACAAGAAGGCTGAAACAGCTCGACTTAAAAAGATGAATAAATTTAAATTAGATAAAGTAGATAAAGCAATTATTAAAAGTATGGAAAAAAACATTCCTTTAACCATTAATCCTTATCAGAAAATTGCAGATCAGCTTAATATAGAGTTGGTAGAATTATTAGACCGGCTTAAAAAATTGAAACAGCAAAAAATTTTAAAAAGAGTTGCTGCTATTTTGTATCATCGGCAGTCAGGTTATCAAGCTAATGGAATGTTCGTTTGTTTTTTGCCAGATGTAAAGCTGACAGCTATCGCCAATAAAATTTCCTCTTTAAAAGAAGTCAGCCACTGTTATCAGCGGAAGACATATCCTGAATGGCCTTATAATTTTTATGCTATGTTTCATGCAAAAAACAAATCAGTTTTAGAAGATCTGGTTGTTGAGACTGCTGCTAAACATCAGATAAATGACTATCAGATACTTTATTCAACGGAGGAATTAAAAAAGAGCAGTTTAAAGTACTTTACAAATGATTTTGACATTTAAAATAAGGCTTGATATTATATAAATAATGTTTTTAAATATTAGAAATTGAGAAGGTGATCTTAATTAAGCAAAAACTAGTAGTTTTAAAAGATCTTTTCTCCTTATTAATTAATCAGCATAAAAATCAAATTTCATATTTAGCAGGTTTTATATCTGCCTTAACTTTTGTTTTAATATATTATAATTTTAGTTTGGAGATAGCGCTACTTTTTCTGTTGATTTGTTTTGGGTTATTTGAAGTCTTTAATTACTTTTTTGGGAGTACTCCTGATATTATTGTGATGGGAGTGGATAGTGAAGAAGATATTATGCGGACACTAAAAAAATCAATTAATAAAGCTGTTAAAGAAAAAAATAATAATGAAAATGATCATAATAGTTAATTTAAGGAAAATACTAATTAATATCCCCTTTAAATAGCAGAATTTGTAATTTGATTCTAGCTACCTAAAGGGGATTTTTTTAATTAAATGACTTTTAAATGTTTTCAGATAGATATTAAAAATTATTTTTGATATAATGTTAGACATACCTAGACTCTAAATAATTAATTATTTAAAGATGAATTTTACACAATACTTATTGATAGGAGATGACTATGAAAAAATTCAGTAACTTATCTATTCAGAATAAGATACTGCTTGGGATTGGGCTCAGCTTTATTTTAGCTATGATTTTATTATTGATAATAGTAATTTATCAATTTAATGATTTATCAGCTGAGAATCAGAGCTTAATAAAGCAGGAACTACTTGAAAGAAAGTATGATAAATATGAGTCCTTGGTAAAAACAAGAGCAAGCATCTTAGCTGAAATTTATCAAAAACATCTCCTGACAGCAGAAAAAAATAATCAGCAATTTACTGAAGCAGATCTAAGGGAATTGGTCTCAAATTTGAATAAAAAATCAACTTTAAATAATCTTTATTTTTATATTTATGATCTAGATGGAAATACTGTTTCTCTTCCGCCAAGCCCGGGGCTTGAAGGGCAAAATAGGATGAGTTTACAGGTAGATAATGTTAAAATTTTAGTTGAAATGATAAAGATAATTAAAGCTACTGGGGGAGGTAGACTAGCCTACCCTTATCTTAATCCTAATAATGGGAAATGGGAACAAAAGTATAGTTATGTCCAGCAAATTGGAGATACTGATTTATTTATTGGCTCAGGTGGTTATCAGAGTAGTTATCAAAGTATTTTAGATAAAATATTAGCTAAAATATTTAATATTAGAGATAGAACTATTTATTTAAGCGAATTTCATAAAAATAAGCCTTGATATAACAAAGATTTTAATGATATAAAAAGGGCTTCACCCCATCTTGTCGAATTAAATAGTAGCACCCATAAAACCCGAAAGAAGGTGAAGCCCTATTAATAATATTCGACAAGAGTGTCTCTTTCCCTTTGAAGAATT
>NZ_FOTI01000040.1 GCF_900114545.1 Halanaerobium salsuginis | reverse complement strand
CTGTAGTTCTATGACAATTCAATTCTTTACCTATCTCAGTATAATTTTTATCCTGTTGATTGTATAAATGTTCTATTTTTACGCGATCTTCATAACTTAGATGTTCACCTTTTTCTCTTTTTGTGTTACAATTATTTTGACACATATTCTGTACCCTCCCAATGTTTTTGTGGTTATTAACATTATACAAAAGGTACAGATATGTGTCTATTTTTTATCAAATCACAGCGTGCATTTAATTATACAATTTAATCTATTTTCAAAAAATAATGACTCACAATTTTAAGCTAAATTTTTTTCAGGCAGGAGATTAAAATTTTAAGTAGTATTATATTATTAAAACATAAGATTAAATTTAATCTCTTAATTTAGTATGTATTTATAATTATATAAGGAGGAATTAAATAAAATGGCTTTTTTAGAATGCAATTTTTTTTCCGATGTACTCGGAATTGCAACTACTATGAACGTTATTTTGCCTGAGAAAAGGCAGCAAAGAATAGGCATGAAAACTAAGCTTAGTTCTGGAAAACTGCCAGTACTTTATCTTTTGCATGGATTATCAGATGATCATACAATCTGGATGCGGAGAACTTCTATCGAAAGATACGCTGCTCAATATGGACTGGCAGTAATTATGCCAGATGTGCACCGCAGTTTTTATACTGATATGAAAATGGGTTATCAATATTGGACTTTTATTAGCCAGGAACTACCAGAAATAGCAGCTGATTTTTTTCCAATATCTACCCAAAGAGAAAAAACTTTTGTAGCTGGTCTTTCAATGGGTGGTTTTGGAGCTTTTAAATTAGCTCTTAACCAGCCGGAGAGATTTGCTGCAGCAGCCAGTTTATCAGGTGTGCTAAATCTAGCTGAACATTTACAGACAGTTGATTCGGCTCTTCTAAAAAAAGAATTTAAACTTATTTTTGGCTCAGCTGCAGAAATAAAAGATTCAGTTAATGATCTTTATTATTTAATAGAAACTAATTTAGCTGCTGATGTTAAATTGCCCAAACTTTATCAGTGCTGTGGCACAGAAGATTTTCTTTATGAAGATAATCTTAAATTTAGAGATTTTTGTTTTAAAAAAGAAATAGATTTAACATATCAAGAGCAGTCAGCAGTCCATGAATGGAGTTATTGGGATCGGAAAATTCAGTCTGTTTTAGATTGGCTGCCTATTTAATTTACTATATCAAGTTTGACATAGTTGTAAAGCTTTGTTATCCTATTAGAGGACTCAATTTACTTAATTAAACTATTCTGGTTTAGAATTTGTTATTTTCTACATTTTCTAAACCTTTTTTTCTGCCTACTATATTTTACTCAGGCTTAGAAAAAATTATTAACTTTTATTATTAAAGGAAAGGTGGACGAGAAATGGATCAGGCTAAGATTGAAGTAAATAATCTTTATAAAATATTTAATGGCAAAAAAAAGCGAGAAATTTCTCTATTAGAAAATGGTCTCAGCAAAGATGACATTCTGGAAAAAACAGGTGCTACAGTAGCTGTAAATAAAGCTAATTTTAAAGTTATGCCAGGTGAAATATTTGTAATTATGGGGCTTTCTGGTAGTGGTAAGTCAACTTTATTGCGCTGTTTAAACAGATTGATTGAACCAAGCAAAGGGACAGTCAAAATTGATGGTCAGGACATTACAAAGTTAAATAGTAAGGAACTGCGTAATTATAGGCGCCAAAAATATGGCATGGTTTTTCAGAACTTTGCTCTATTTCCTTATCGTACTGTACAGGCAAATGCAGAGTTTGGTCTCGAAATTCAGGGTGTATCAGCTAATATTAGAAAAGCAAAAGCAGCTTCTGCTTTAGAAACTGTTGGTTTAAGTGGTTATGAGCAACAAAAACCAAATCAATTAAGCGGAGGTATGCAGCAGCGAGTAGGTCTAGCTCGTGCTCTGGCAGTTGATCCAGATATTCTACTAATGGATGAACCATTTAGTGCTCTTGATCCTTTAATTAAAAAAGAAATGCAGGATATGCTGCTTGATCTTTATCAGCAGATAAATAAGACAATTATTTTTATCACTCATGATCTAGACGAGGCTCTTAAATTAGGTGATCGCATTGCTATTATGAAAGATGGTGAAATTGTCCAAATTGGTAATCATGAAGAGATCCTCAACCAGGCCGAAAATGACTATGTAGCAGAATTTGTACAAGATGTTAACCGCTCTCGTGTTCTCACTGCAGCCGATATAATGTCAAAACCAGTTGCTCTACTTTATCCACAAGCTGGTCTAAAAACTGCTCTCCACAAGATGAGGCAGAATAAGTTAGCCAGTATTTTTGTGCTGGGTAAAGAACATAAGGTTAAAGGAATTGTAAAGATTAAAAATGTAGTTTCGGCAATTAATAATGGGCAGCAAAAATTAAAGGATTTAATTGAAAAAGTTCCGACAGCTAGTCCAGGCGAAACAGTTAATTCTCTTTTTGCTAAAATAGCTGAACTGGATACTCCTATTCCAGTCCTGAATGAAAAAGATCAGCTTAAAGGAGTAATTGTAAAAACAGATGTAATTGCTAATTTAGCAACAGATCAAATTTAAATTAGATTTATCTTAATAATTAATAATTTATTTAATTTGGAGGTATAAAATATGAAAAATAAAATAACTATTGCTTTATTAATCGTGTTATTATTGCCACTAATTTTAACTTCCGGAAGAGTTCAGGCTGATGAAAAAGAAATCAACTTTGGCTATGTACAATGGCCCGGTGTTACAGTAAAAACTGAAGTAGTTGCTCAAATAGCTGAGCGATTAGGTTATCAAACAAAGTTAATTTCTGGTTCACAGTCAATTGTGTTTAAAGGTATGGATACAGGTGATCTGGATGTCTTTTTAGGTAATTGGCTGCCAACTATGAAAATTCAATTTGAAAAATATCAGGCAAAAGGCAGTGTGCAAAATGTTAGAATAAACTTAGCTGAAGTTGCTTATCGAACTGCTGTCCCGAAGTATGTTTATCAGGCAGGTGTTAAATCACTAAGTGACTTAGATAAATATGCTGATAAATTTGATCAGCGAATCTATGGCATTGAACCTGGCAATGAAGGTAATCTTATTATTCAGCAGGCAATAGATAATAATAAGTATAATTTAAAAGATTGGACTTTACAGGCAAGTAGTACAGCTGGAATGTTAAGTGCAGTTAAAAGAGCCATTAATAATCAAGAATGGATTGCTTTTAATGGCTGGAAACCCCATTATATGAATCTATTATTTGAAATAAAGTATCTTGATGATCCCGAACATATTTGGGGAGAAGGCGAAAGTGTTCATACAGTAATCAGAACTGGATTTGCAGAAGAAAATCCAAATTTTTATAAATTTCTTGAACAGTTTAAAGTCACAGCTGATATTCAAAACCACTGGATTAATAGTTATAAACGTGAAGGTAAGTCACCAGACCAAGTAGCCAAAGAATGGCTGGCCGCCAATCCTGATTTAGTTAGCAGCTGTCTTAAAGGGGTAAAAACTACATCTGGTCAACCTGCTCAGGAAATTTTAAAAAGTAATTAAATCACAAGCAAAAAATAATTTTTGTTAATGAATATAATTCAATTTAAATAAAATTAAATTTAAAACTCAAAAATTACAATTAAAATACAATATTGGCAGAATAAAATTCTGCCAATATTGTAAAAAAGAAAGGGTGATTTTAAATCAGTCAATTAATTAACCAATTAAATGCTTTTTTAACAACTAAATTACCTCTGGGATCCTATATTACTAAATTTGTTAATTTTCTCTTACAAAATTTTAGCGGTCCAATGAATCAATTTGCTGACTTTATTTCCTGGTTGGTAGGAATTGTTGAAACTGTACTAGCTTATCCAGAACCATTAGTCTTGATAGTTGTTCTGGCATTACTAGCCTGGCAGTTTAAAAGAGCTAGCCTGGGACTTTTTGTCTTCTTAGGCTTAAGTCTGGTTCTAAACTTGGGTATGTGGGATAACCTAATTATAACTCTAGCCTCAATTATAACATCTGTTTTTATAGCTCTAGCAATTGGGATTCCACTCGGAATTTTAAAAGCACATAATAAAGTTTTAGATTATATAAGTCGACCTATTCTTGACTTTATGCAGACCATACCTCCGTTTGTTTATTTAATACCAGCTTTAATGTTCTTCGGTTTAGGTAATGTATCAGGTGTAATTGCTACAGTTATTTTTGCAATTGCTCCCCCAATTAGGCTGACAGCACTCGGGATAAAACAGGTCAATGATGAGCTAGAAGAAGCAGGCCAGGCTTTTGGTGCTAATTGGTGGCAGGTTTTAATTAAAATTGAACTACCAGCAGCTATGCCGTCTATTTTAATGGGGATTAACCAGTGTATTATGCTTTCATTATCTATGGTAGTAATCTCTGCTATGATTGGTGCAGGTGGTCTTGGTAAACCTGTTTTACGATCACTTAATATTGTTAACATAGGACTTGGTTTTGAAGCTGGTCTGGGAGTTGTTATTATTGCAGTTATTCTGGATAGGATGTTTGATCGAGCTTAAAAAACCAACTAAATTTATATTTTTTTAAATTAAATAGGAAATTTTCTTGACAAGAAATCTTCTTTTATATATACTAAGACAAAAGAAAAATATTAAATTAAATAGGAAAATGCCTCATCATCATTAGGATGAGGTAGAGGCGCGGATCTAGATTAGTAGCAGCAGCTTTTTAAGGTTAAACCACCTGCTCGACTGTCAAAGGCTAATCCGCCGAAGTTTTCAGCTATGGTTTAAGGGCTGATTGCTGGGTCTGTATAAAAAATATACAGGACTGTCATTAGTAGTTTATATCCAGGCTGCTGATGTTGAGCTATCTCGTAAATGGAAGAGGTGATTTCCCTGGTTAAGTATTTTAACTCAGCGAATTCGCTGAGTTTTTGTTATTTATAGATATTTTATGCTAAAATAAAGTTAGGCTAAAAATTTAGAATTGGAGTAGATTAATGAAAAAAATAACTATCCCTACAAACAAAATTAGAGAAACTGTTCGTCAATACGGCACCCCGTTTCATATTTATGATGAAAACATAATTAAAGATCGACTAAATAATCTCTTAACTGCTTTTGATTGGGTTGATTTCAAAGAATACTTTGCCATTAAAGCTAATCCTAATCCACACATTTTAAAAATTATGCAGAGCAGTCAGTGTGGAGTTGATGCAGCTACTGTTTCTGAAATTAAACTTGCCGAAACAGCTGGTTTTAGTGGCCAAGATATTATGTTTACATCTAATTTAACTACTTTAGAAGCTTATCGTTATGCCATAGAGAGAAACTGTATTATTAATATTGATTGGGCAGCTGATATTTATCAGCTTTTTGAAAATGACTTAATTCCAGAAACTATTTGTTTTCGTTTAAATCCAGGTTCAGTTAAAAATGAAATTATGGGTGACTCCAAAGAATCTAAATTTGGCTCTACAGCTGAACAGATCAAAGAAGCTGTAGCTTTCTTAGCTAAACGGGGAATTACAGAATTAGGTTTACATACTATGGTAGTTTCTAATGAAAGTGAGCCAACTATTTTTGGTGATTATACAACTATGATTTTCGAATTTGCCCGGGAAATCAAGGCCGAATATGGAGTTGAGTTTTCTTTTATTAATATTGGTGGTGGAATTGGTATTCCTTATCGTCCTGAACAAGTTATTGACTTACCAGCAATTGCAGCTGCAGTTAAAAATTCTTATCAAACTGTTTTTACAAATTCTGAGCTGCAGCCCAAAATTTTTATGGAATCAGGTCGTTATATAACTGGTGAATCAGGCTATTTAATCAGCAAAATAATTAAAGCAAAAACAACTTATAAAAAATATTTGGGACTTGATGCTTCAATGTCTGATTTAATGCGTCCTGCTATGTATAGAAGTTATCATCATTTAACTAATCTTGATGCCAGAGCTAGAGAAGAGACGACAGCAGAAACCTATGATGTAATTGGTTCCCTCTGCGAAAATAATGACAAATTTGCTATTGACCGTAAATTACTGCATAGTCAGGTTAATGATTTAATTGTAATTCATGATACAGGAGCTCATGGCCATGCAATGGGCTTTAATTATAATGGGATGCTGCGTAATGCCGAATTCTTATATACTACTACTGGCGAAGTAAAACAAATTAGGCGAGCAGAAGATTTTGCTGATTACACAAATACAATTTTAGGAGGCTATTAAAATGTTTAAAGGTGTTGGTACAGCTTTAATTACTCCGTTTCAGGACAATGGTCAGGTAGATTTTAATTTATTTGAAAAAATAATTCAAAATCAACTTGCAAATAAAGTAGATGCTTTAATTGTATTGGGAACAACTGGCGAATCACCAACTATTAAATTTACAGAAAGAGCTGAAATTATTAAGTTTGTTGTTGAAAAAACAGCTGGTAAGATTCCTGTAATTGTAGGAACCGGTACTAATGATACAAATCATGTAGTAGAAATGAATCAGCAGGCAGTTGAATGTGGAGCTAATGGACTTTTAATTGTAACTCCCTACTATAATAAAACTAACCAAGCTGGTTTAGTTGAGCATTATACTTATATTGCTGAGCAGACAGAATTACCAATTATAGTTTATAATGTTCCCTCTCGAACTGGTGTTAATATTGAAGCAGAAACTTTTCAGAAAATGAGTCAACAGGCCAAAAATATTGTTTCAATTAAAGAAGCAAGTGGTAATATGAGTCAGATTTTAAAGATGATTGATCTCAGTCAGGAAAATATCAAATTATTTTCTGGCAATGATGATCAAACTCTACCAGTTATTACCTCAGGTGGAGCAGGAGTTATTTCAGTTTTTTCTAATCTTTTACCAGGTGTAATGAAAAAGATAACTAGCCAATTAATAGCTGGTGAATACCAATCTGCTCGAAAGCTGTATTATAAATATTTAAAATTAATGAATCTTTTATTTATTGATGTTAATCCAATTCCAATTAAATTTGCCATGGCTCAGCTGGAATTATCTAACAATAATCTGCGCCGTCCCTTGGTTAAACTAGCTAAAACAAAACAAAATGCACTAATTACTGAAATGAAGGAGCTGGAATTAATATGAAATATGGAATTATAGGTGCTTCTGGACGAATGGGTCAAGAAATAGCACGCTTATTTAATAAAAATGGTCATCAATTAGTTTACAGAAAAGATGAGAAAGAAGTAGATGCGAGTGCAGAACCAGAAATAATGATAGATTTCTCACTAGCCAGTGCTTTCCCCGAAACATTATCTATTATTAAAGAAAAATCAATTCCTCTCATAATTGGTACAACTGGTCTAAATAAAGACAATTTAACAGAGCTGCATAATTTAGCTGCTGAAGTTCCAGTTATTCAGAGTTTTAATTTTTCAATTGGAATTAATATTTTAAGTAAGTTAATTAGTCAGGTTAATAATTATTTAGATAAGAGCTGGGATCTAGAAATGACAGAAACTCACCATCGTTTTAAAAAAGATAAACCATCCGGTACTGCTTTAATGTTAGCTGAACTGCTTAAACAGCCAGTTGAAATCCATGCTAAACGTCTGGGCTCAGAATTTGGTGAACATAAAATTGAATTTGCCAGCACAGGTGAACTTATTAGTCTTAAACATCGAGCTTACTCCCGGGAAGCCTTTAGCAGAGGTGTTCTCCTTAGTGCAGAAGCAGCCTTAGAACTTGAACCTGGTTTTTACTCTTTTCAAGATATTTTAAACTAAAATTGGAGGTAAAAAAAAATGAACTCTTACGATTTAATTGATTATATTTCAAATTCAACTAAAAAAACACCTGTTAAATTTTATTTAAAAGGGAAAAATTTAAAAGCAGCTTTGAGTGAATATGAATATTATGGTGATGATGAAAGTGGACTTGTTTTTTGTGAATATAAAACAGCTGTTGATATTAAAAATAAATTGGGAGACAAAATTAGCCAATCCAGACTCGAAATGGATAGACTTAACTCTGCAATTCCGCTGGCTGACTATAGTCAATATAATGCTCGAATTGAACCTGGGGTTCAGATCAGAAACCAGGTCGAAATCGGTGATGGCTGTGTCTTAATGATGGGAGCAGTTATCAATATTGGAGCTAAAATTGGTGCAAATACTATGATAGATATGAATACAGTTTTGGGCGGTAGAGCAACTGTTGGCAGTAACTGCCACATTGGAGCTGGGACAGTTCTAGCTGGAGTTATTGAACCACCAAGTGCTGATCCTGTTATTGTTGAAGATAATGTTTTAATTGGTGCCAATGTAGTTGTTCTGGAAGGAGTCAGAATTGGTGCAGGGGCTGTAGTAGCTGCTGGCTCAATTGTAATTGATGATGTTCCTGCTGGTACAGTTTATGCAGGAGCTCCTGCTAAAAAAATAAAAGATGTTGATGATCAAACTAAGCAAAAAACAGAAGTTATGGCTAGCTTAAGACAGCTTTAACGAAGGGATGTTTTAAAAATGCGCTATTTAAATATTTATAATAATTATGATTTTGAAATAGATAAAGCCCGGGGAGTTTATGTTTATACAAAATCAGGCCAAAAATACCTTGATACTTTCTCAGGGATTGGAGTCCTGGCTTTAGGTCATTCTCATCCCGAAGTTATCCAGGCACTAACAGCTAAACTAAATCGTTATGCCCATAGTTCAAATTTCTTTTTAGACGAAGATACTGAAGCAGTAGCAGAACTTTTGACTAAAGCAGGTGAAAAAGTATTTTTTGTTAATTCTGGAACAGAGGCAACTGAACTAGCTTTAAAAATTGTTAAGAAAAAAATTACAGCTGGAAAAATACTTTTCTTTAGTAATTCTTTTCATGGCCGTACTCTTGGTGCACTCTCAATTAATGGATTCCCAGGAATTAGAGATCAATTTAAGCCACTACTGCCTGATACAATCGAGGTTGAATTTAATAATTTAACTCAGCTGCAAGAGGTTGCCCGTAATAATCCTGATATTAAAGCTGTGTTTTTTGAACCTCTCCAGGGATCAGGGGGTATCAAAACAGCAGATTCAGAATTTATAGCTGAGTTAAAAAAACAAATTAATCAAAATAACTGGTTACTTACTGTTGATGAAATTCAATCTGGGCTCTATAGAACTGCTAAAAAATATGCTTATCAATATTTTGATTTAAAACCTGATTTAGTTACTGTAGCTAAATCTTTAGGAGGCGGTCTACCTCTAGGAGCAGTCATTATGACAGGTCAAATGACTGAGGTTTTAAAACCTGGAGATCATGGCTCTACTTTTGCTCCTAATCCATTAGCGCTTCGGGGCGCAAGAGTTGTACTTAGCAAACTTAAAACAATTCAAAATGATATTCAAGCAAGTGGACAGTATTTTCTAGAAGAACTTAAGCAAATAGAATCTGATCAAATTAAAGAAGTCAGGGGATTAGGATTAATGCTAGGGATAGAACTAAAAAAAGAAATTCCTAATCTGCGAGAAAAAGCTCTAGCAGAAGGTTTACTTTTAAACATTGTTAAAGGTAAAGTAATTAGACTTCTACCAGCTTTAAATATTAGCAAAACTGAAATTGATCAAATTATTAAAAGTTTAAAAGCACTATTATAGTAATATTTGAAAAAACAATTTAGATAATCTGATAATTACTATTTTAACAGGGCAGCCAGCTGCCCTGTAATTTAGTTTTGAACAATTGCAATTAATTTAAGAAAGTGATATAGTAAAAGGTAAGTTAATTTTTTTATTTCATCATTTTATTAAGTTAAAGCACTAAATTGTTTTGACAAATTTTTGTTAAGGAGTCTGAAAATGAAAGCAATTGTTAAAGCTCGAATTAATCCAGTAACTGCACCTATTATTGAAAATGGGAGCATTTTAATTAAAGGAAAAAAAATTATTGCTCTCGGAAGTAATATTACAGTCCCTACTTCTGCAGAAATAATTTCTGCCCGGGGAAAAACTATTATCCCTGGTTTAATTGATGCTCACACTCATCTAGGGATTGATGAAGAGGGTTTAGGCTGGGAAGGAGAAGACTATAATGAAATATCAGAACCAATTACTCCTCAGCTCAGGGCAATCGATGGTATTAATCCAGCAGATATGGGGTTAGCCAGTGCCAGAAAACATGGAATTACAACAGTTATGGTTGCACCTGGCAGTGCTAATGTTTTAGGTGGAGAAGCAGCAGCAATTAAAACTAAGGGTATGGTTGTTGATCAAATGATAGTTAAATCACCAGTTGGAATTAAAGCTGCTTTTGGAGAAAATCCTAAAAATGTTTATGGTAAATTAGATAAAAGCCCAATTACCCGTATGGGAATTGCAGCATTATTAAGAGAAGCTCTTATTGAAGCAGAAGATTATCGTAATCAAAAAGCAGCAAAGTTAAAAGCTGGAGAAACAATTTACCGTGAACTTAAAAATGAAAGTCTGCTTAAAATTTTAAATAAGGAAATACCTTTAAAAGCTCATGCTCATCGAGCTGATGATATTATGACAGCAATTAGAATTGCCAGAGAGTTTAATTTAGATTTAACAATTGAACATTGTACTGAAGGACATCTAATTGCAGATCAAATTGCAGCTGCTGGTTTTGCAGCCACTGTTGGACCTTCTTTAACTGGTAAATCAAAGGTAGAACTTAAACAGCAGGATTTTAAAACAGCGGCTGCTTTAGTAGCAGCTGGTGTTAAAATTGCTTTAGTTAGTGACCATCCAGTTACCCCAGTTAAAAATATCCTATTCTGTGCTATGCTGGCAGTTAAAGCGGGTTTAAGCAAACAGGAAGCTTTAAAAGCAGTTACTATTAACCCAGCTGAAATACTTGGAATCGAGAATCGAGTTGGCAGTCTGGCAGTTGGCAAAGATGCAGATTTATTAATTTTTAATGGTGATCCTTTAACATTTGCAAGTAATTTAGAATCAGTAATGATTGATGGTGAGTTAATTACTTTTTAAACTGGTTTACTTATAATTTCTTAATTAAGCAAATAATTTTATTTTATGAGGAGGAAGTAGTGTGCAAAAAATAAAAAAATCAAAATTTCTTTGTTTAAGTATCATATTATTTCTTTTAGTTGGTAGTTTTTCCTTTAGCTCAGCTCTGGCAGCAGAGCCCAGAAGTGGAGGTACACTTTCAATAACTGATTTTTCTTTTTCAAGTGCCCGGACACTTGATCCCCATCTAGCTCAAGCTGCTGGTTCAATGAGATTTATAGAAAATATGTATAATACTCTACTTAAATATAAAAAGGCAGAATACGGCAGTATAACAGGTGATTTAGCAAAAAATTACACTATCACTAATGATGGCAAAAAATATACCTTTAAGCTTTATCAAGGAGTTAAATTTCATGATGGAAGTGAATTAACTTCAGCTGATGTGAAGTTTTCAATTGAAAGAATCATTGCCAAAAAGGTTAGAGCTCAACAATTTAGTGGTGTAGATAAAATAGAAACACCAGATAAATATACTGTTGTAATTACTTTAAAAGAACCCGTAGCGCCGTTTTTAACTTATCTGGCTTATCCAATGAATGCAATTGTTAGCCAGAAAATTACTGAATCAAATAATAACGATTTAAGCAGTATTGATGCTGGTAGTGGTCCATTTAAATTAAATCTCTGGGAAAGAGATCAATATTTAATTCTTGATAAGTTTAATGATTATTTTATTCAGGGCAAACCATATTTAGATCGAGTTTATTTAAAAGTCATTGATGATGAAACAGCCCGAACTACTGCTTTAAGAAATCAAGAACTCGACTTAATCTTACAAGTTTCTGCTAAAAACATTGATCGACTGGCTCAATATCCTGATATTAATGTTAAATCAGTTGCTGGTACTTATTGGGAATATCTTGGCTTAAATACAAGAAAAGGACCTCTGGCAGATAAGAAGGTTAGACAGGCAATTGCCTGGGGAATTAATCGTGCCACTTTAAATAAAATGGTTAAGTTTGATAAAGCAACCGTTTTAACTAGTGGTCCAATTCCTCCTGGTCACTGGGCTGCAGATGATCTTGCAGTTTATCCAGCTCAAGATTTAGCTAAAGCTAAAAAATTACTGGCTGATTCAGACTATAGTAATGGTTTTGAAACTACCTTAATTGTTTTATCTAATCCTGATCAGTTAAATGCTGCTCAAGTAATTAAAGCTCAGCTAGCACCACTGGGAATTAAAGTTAAAATTAAGTCTTTAGAATCAAGTGTTTATTTTGATAAATTAGGTAGTGGTGATTTTGATATGACTGTTATTGGTTGGGTTGGCTTTGTAGATCCAGATGAATATTTATATAACATTTTCCATACAGATGGAATCTGGAATCAACAGGGCTATTCTAATCCTGAGGTTGATCAGCTTCTAGAAGATGGTCGCAGAACTAGTGATCAAGCTACAAGAAAAGAAATTTATCAAAAAGCTCAAACAATAATTGCCCAGGATGCGCCTATGGTCTTCCTTTATGTTAATCCACAGGCTTCAGCTCTACAGGATTATGTAAAGGGATTCGATATTAATCCAACTGTAACAACAATCTCATTAGTTGATACCTGGCTTGATCAATCAGCTGAGTAACAGCAGTATTTAATCTTACTAGCTAAAAGTCAGAATCGATCTTAGATCGATTTTGGCTTTTACTATTTAATTAGATGGAGGTTTTTAGTAAATGTGGAGATATATTACAAAAAGAATTTTAATTGCTATTCCAGTTTTAATTGGAATTTCAATTGTAGCTTTTTTCTTAATCAGATTAGTTCCTGGTGATACAGTAACAGCTCTTCTGGGAGCAAACTATAACCAAGAACAAGCTGCTGCTTTAAGAGCAGATTATGGACTTGACAAACCTTTAATAACACAATACTTAATCTGGGTTAAAAATTTACTTAAAGGAGATTTCGGCCATTCTTTTTTTACAAATCAAGCAGTTAGCAGTTCCATTATGGAAAGACTGCCAGTTACTTTTGAACTAATGATTATGAGCTTTATTTATTGTTTATTAATTGCAATTCCTTTAGGAGCAGTAGCTTCTCTAAAGAAAAATAGTCTGCTCGACTATTTAGCAACTATTTTTGGACTTCTGGGTGTATCAATTCCTAACTTCTGGCTGGCTACGATTTTAATCTTAGTCTTTTCCTTACATATGGGATGGTTTCCTTCTGGTGGTTTTGTCAGCTTTTTTGCTGATCCAATTGCTAATCTTCGCTATATGTTTTTACCTTCAATTGCATTAGGTGCATCAGTAGGAGCAGTAGTAATGAGAATGACTAGATCTTCTATGTTAGAGATTTTAAAGCAAGACTATATTGAAATGGCTAGAGCTAAAGGGGTTAGTCAAAAGATACTAATTATTAGTCATGCTTTAAAAAATGCTTTAATTCCAGTTATTACAGTACTTGGGATTCAAATGGGTTATCTGCTGGGGGGATCAGTTATAATTGAGCAGATCTTTTCTTTACCAGGTATAGGACGTCTTGCTTTACAAGCAATTACTAATCGAGATTATATTTTAATGCAGGGCTCAATTCTGTTTGTAGCAGCTGGTTTTGTAATAATTAATTTATTAGTTGATCTAATTTATGCTTTAATTAACCCTCAAATCCGTTATTAAGCAGAAAAAGGAGGAATTTTTTTGCGCGAATTTTGTTATCGTTTTTATAAAAATAAGCTGGCTTTTTTAGGTTTTATCATTTTATTTATCTTTTTAGTAATGGCTATCTTTGCCCCTTATCTTGCTCCATATGATCCTTTTCAGATGGATCCTCAGGCAATGCTGCAGCCTCCAGGAGCAGATCATCTTTTTGGAACAGATCAATTTGGCCGTGATATTTTAAGTAGGATTATTTTTGGCAGCAGAATTTCTTTTAAAGTCGGACTAATTTCAGTTGGACTTTCTTTAATTGTTGGAGTAAGTATGGGAATTGTTGCAGGTTATTATGGGGGCTGGCTCGATAATTTAATCTCAAGAATTATGGATGTTATGTTTTCTTTTCCACAAATTTTTCTAGCACTAGTTATTATGGCAGTTTTAGGAACTAGTTCTACAAATTTAATGCTGGCTATTGGGCTGGTTTATATCCCCATCTTTGGTCGAATTGCCCGGGCCTCAGTTTTATCAATTAAAGATTCACTCTATATCGAAGCAGCAAACTCAATTGGAGTTAGTAATTTAATTATAATGCTGCGCCATATTTTACCAAATATTATGGCCCCAATTATTGTTCAGACAACTCTTTCTTTTGGTTTTGCCATTCGAGCTGAAGCAGCATTAAGCTTTTTAGGTTTGGGAGTAGAAGCAGATATTCCTTCCTGGGGAATTATGCTCAATCAGGGCAAAGATTGGATGGAAATGGCCTGGTGGAATGCAGTTTTTCCCGGTTTATCAGCTACACTGGCAATCTTGAGTTTTAATATCCTGGGAGATGGCCTAAGAGATGCTCTTGATCCTCGTTTGCGAAATGAAGGAGAATAACAAAAATAGTTGGTAGGTAATGGACTCTATTTGATGAGGTGAATTTAATTTGCGTAACTTACTGGAAGTCAATAATTTAACAACATATTTTAAAAGTAATAAAGGACTCATTAAAGCTGTAGATGGAATTAATTTTACTGTCAGCAGCAGAGAAATCCTGGCAATTGTTGGTGAATCTGGTTGTGGTAAAAGTGTTACAGCCAAAACTATCCTGGGATTGATTGGTCAGAAAAAAAATGAAATAATTGGCGGAGAAGTCCTCTTTAAAGGCGAAAATCTCCTCACTAAAAATTATCGTGAAATGCAGCAGATTAGAGGCAAAGAAATTTCTACTGTTTTTCAGGATCCGATGACTTCTCTAAATCCTCTCCATAAAGTGGGCCAACAAATTGCAGAGGTTTTAACTATTCATGAGCAAATATCTAGACAAGCTGCCCGTAAACAGGCAATTAATATTCTGACTAAAGTTGGCATTCCATCTGCAGCTAGTCGAGCTGAACAATATCCACACCAGTTTAGTGGTGGTATGAGGCAGCGGGCTATTATTGCTATGGCATTAGTCTGCAGACCAGATTTGCTAATTGCTGATGAGCCAACGACAGCACTTGATGTAACAATTCAGGCCCAGATACTTGATCTATTGCAAGATTTACGACATGAACTTAAAACAGCAATTATCATGATAACTCATGATCTCGGAGTAGTAGCCGAAATAAGTGATACTGTAGCAGTTATGTATGCTGGTCATTTAGTCGAAAAAGCTCCAGTTAAATTACTATTTGCTGAAGCAAGACATCCTTATACAAAAGGTTTACTTAATTCTATTCCCCGACCAGGCAGCAGAAAAAAATTAGAACCAATTCCGGGCCAGCCTCCTGACCTACATAATCTAAAAACAGGCTGTAATTTTGCTGATCGATGTCCTTCAGTTATGGCAAAATGCCGTCAGCAAAGCCCGCTTCTTAAAAAAATAGCACCTGACCATCAGGCAGCCTGCTGGCTTTATGAGGAGGAAAGATAAAAATGTTAACTACCAATAATAACTTAAGCAGCCAAAATAAAGATTCAAAAGTTTTACTTAAAATACGAAATCTTAAAAAACATTTTATCAGCAAAAAAGGGCTGTTTTTTAGCAAAGAGGAACGAGTAAAAGCAGTAGATGGACTTAACTTTAATATTTATCGGGGAGAAACACTTGGTATAGTAGGGGAGTCAGGTTGTGGAAAATCAACTACTGGCAGATTATTATTAAGATTAATTAAAGCAACTGCTGGTCAATTAGAATTTGATGGGGTTAATTTAATGGACTTAAATAAAAAAGAACTAACTGCTATGCGCCACAGATTTCAAATGATATTTCAGGATCCTTTTGCTTCACTTAATCCCCGCCTTAAAATTAAAAAAATAGTTGCTGAACCAATGTTAACCCATCAACTCCATAAGGCAGACCGAGCAGATAGAGTGAAAGCATTACTAGAAGAAGTAGGAATTTCCAGCAGCTATCTTAACCGTTACCCGCACGAATTTAGTGGTGGTCAGCGCCAGAGAATTGGTATTGCTAGAGCTTTAGCAGCAGAACCAGAATTTATAGTTGCTGATGAACCAGTTGCTGCTCTTGATGTTTCAATTCAAGCCCAAATTTTAAATCTGCTTAATAAACTGCAGGCTGAATTGGGATTAACTATGTTATTTATTGCTCACGATTTAAGTGTAGTTCAATACATTAGTGATCGCATCGGAGTCATGTATTTAGGCAAAATGGTAGAATTAACTAATAGCGATCAACTTTATCAGCAGCCGCTCCATCCCTATACTAAAGCACTGCTGGCAGCAATTCCTGTTCCAGATCCCGAACTAAGAACAAATAAAAATCATCTAGCAGGTGAAGTCCCCAGCCCGCTTAATCCACCCCGGGGTTGTAATTTTAATACCAGATGTCCAGCAGCTTTTGCTAAGTGTAGAGAAATTGAGCCAGAATTTAAAGAAATTAAGCCAGGTCACTTTTGTGCCTGTCATCTTTACTCCAGGGAGGAAAAAACAAATGAAAACTAAAGATTTAATGGCAACTTTTTCACTAATAGCTTATGATCCTGAAGCAGAAGAATGGGGAATAGGGGTCGCTTCTAAATACCTGGCAGTTGGGGCAATGGTACCCTGGGCTAAAGCAGGTGTAGGAGCAATCGCAACTCAGGCCTGGGGCAATCCTGGCTATGGCCCTGCTGGACTAAAATTATTGGGTGAAGGTCAAAAGCCAGAGGCAGTAATTAAAACTTTAACTACTGCCGATCCTGGCCGTCAATTAAGACAGCTTGCTGTAATTGATGCTCAGGGAAAAAGCGCTGTTTTCACAGGTAAGAAATGCTCCAGTTGGGCAGGTAGTATTCAGGGAGAAAATTTCTCTGTTCAAGGTAATCTACTCCAGGGAGAGCAAGTAACAAAAGCTATAGCTAATTGCTTCCAAGCAGCCCAGGGAAGACTGGCTGAACGTTTACTAAAAGCTTTACAGGCAGGTGAAAATGCTGGAGGAGATAAACGAGGCCGACAGGCAGCTGCCCTGCTGGTTGTTAAGGCAGCAGCAGGCGCAAACGGACTGGATGATCGTTATCTTGATTTAAGAGTAGATGATCATACTCGACCTTTAACTGAACTAGAACGTTTATTAAAATTATTTTATCAGCTAAAAGCAGCAGAAAAGAATTCTCCTGCCCCATAATTTTAGCTAAAAACCCGGTAATTCATCAATAGCATTTTTCTTCTCTTCTGTATCGACATGAGTATAAATTTGAGTAGTAGAGATATTGCTGTGACCAAGTAAATCCTGCAGGACTTTAATATCTTTAGTCTGACGATAGAGAGTAGTTGCAAAAGTATGCCGCAGTTTATGAGGAGTAATTTTTTCCGCCCTACTTAAACCAGCCTGCTTAGCATATTTTTTAACAAAAAGCTGAATAGTACGGGGACTTAATCTCCTCCCATGCCGGGATAGGAAAATAGCCTGCCTGGCATCACTTTCTTTAATTTTTATAGAATTCCTTTCCCTCATATATTTTCTAATTGCAATAATCACATCTTCATGTAACGGTACATATCTTTCTTTATTCCCTTTTCCATAAAACTTAATCGAACTATCTTCTAAATCTAGATTATCAAAATCAAGATTAACCAATTCAGAAATTCTTAAACCTGCATACAAAAATAGCTTAGTTATTGCCAGATCACGCAGTTTATTAATCCCACCGTGCTCTTCAATAGCAGCAATAAACTGCTGAGCTTCCTTTAACTTTAAATAAATAGGCTCTAGACGTGTATCAGTTTTACTGCTATCAATTGCCTCAGCTGGATTTTTGTTGACCATTTCATAATGAAGTAAATATTTATAAAAAGAGCGAATTGCAAAAAGTTTCCTATTTCTAGTAACAGCTTTATTGTCATTAATTATTACTGCATCAGCCAGAAATTCTGCAATATCCAGCTTATCAACTTCAGCTGGCTGAAAATCTTCTTTAAAATTTAATTCATTAGATAAATATTTATATAGTTGAAGCAGATCATTTTCATATTCTTTAATAGTTAAATTAGAATAACCTCGCTCAACTGTCAGATATTTTTTGAATTTATTTACTGCTGCTAAAAAATTTAATTTAGAAATTATGATCACTTCCTTGTTTACTTGACTAAGCAGTTCAAAGTTAAATAATTAAAATTAATCTGCTTATAAAATAACTTTAATCCTTAATATATAAATTCCAGTAAAACTGCTAAAATCCTTTTTTACTATACTTGACCTTCTCTGACCATTGTATTATAATAGAAGCAGAAAATAAGTAAAAAAATATAAAAGCAAAATTTGCTAAGGGAGGAATCAAAGATGGATCTGGAAAAGTTCACTAGAAAAGCACAGCAAAGTCTTGTCGAAGCACAAAATATTGCTCGTGATTTTCAACATCAAGAAATATTTCCTGCTCATCTATTAAAAGCGCTCTTAAACCAGGATGATGGTATTGTAATTCCCCTCCTCGAAAATGCGGGGATAGATTTAGCAGAGCTTAAAAAGAAAAATGACGAGCAGCTGCAGAAACTGCCCCAGGTTTACTCTGAACAAAATAGTCAGGCTTATATGTCTTATCAATTAAATGAAGTTATGCGAGAAGCAGAAAAGCAAGCTGAAAAACTGGCAGATCAATTTATTTCAACTGAACATTTTTTACTTGCTATGTTGAATAAACGCAAATCGAACCTGGGCCAGCTGCTTTATCAGGTAGGTTTAAATTATAATCAAATCAAAAAAATTATTGAAGAACTGCGCCAGGGTAGTAAAATAGACTCTCAGCAGGGAGAAGATAACTTTAATGTTTTAGAAAAGTATACAATTGAAATTACCAGCCAGGCAGAAGCTGGTAAACTTGATCCTGTAATTGGACGTGATGACTTGATTAGACGGGTAATGCAGGTCTTATCACGGCGGCGTAAAAATAATCCTGTTCTAATCGGAGAACCTGGAGTTGGTAAAACAGCTATTGTAGAGGGATTAGCCCAGAGAATAATTAATGGTGATGTGCCAGAAAACCTGAAAAACAAACGGGTTATTTCACTCGATATGGGTTCGCTAGTTGCTGGTACTAAATTTAGAGGCGAGTTTGAAGAAAGGTTAAAATCAGTCTTAAATGAAATAAAAAAAGCTCAGGGTAAGTTAATTTTATTTATTGATGAAATGCATACTCTGGTTGGAGCAGGAGCTACCGAAGGCTCAATGGATGCTGCTAATCTGCTCAAGCCAGCGCTGGCCCGGGGAGAACTCCATTGTGTTGGAGCAACTACTCTAGCTGAGTATAAAAAGCATATTGAAAAAGATGCGGCTCTGGAAAGAAGATTCCAGCCAGTTCAGGTAGCAGAACCTGATATTGAGGATACTATTTCAATTTTAAGAGGTTTAAAAGAAAAATATGAAATCCACCATGGAATTAGGATTACTGATAATGCAATTGTTGCAGCTGCTAAACTTTCTGATCGTTATTTAACTGAAAGATTTTTGCCAGACAAGGCAATCGATTTAATCGACGAAGCTGCCTCTAAAATTCGGATAGAAATTGACTCTATGCCTTTAGAAATTGATGAATTAGATCGTAAGGTAAGACGGCTTGAAATTGAAAAAGAAGCCCTGAAAAAAGAAACAGATTCCGAATCACAAACAAGGTTAGCAGAAATCACTACCAGACTGCAGGAGTTAAAGGATGAACGGGATCCTCTGCAGTTGAAATGGAAAAATGAAAAAGAACAGCTGGCCCGAATGAAAGCGTTAAAAGAAGAAATTGAACAAACCGAAATTAAAGCTCAAGCAGCTGAGCGGGAGGCAGATTATGAAGCAGCAGCTCGTCTGCGTTATGGTAAACTTAATGAACTAAGGCAGCAGCTGGCTCAAGTCAGTGATAAAGTAGCTGCCGCCCAGGGCGATGAAGCTCATTTATTACGGGAAGAAGTAACCGAAGAAGATATAGCCGAAATAGTTTCGCTCTGGACTGATATTCCACTTAATAAATTAATGGAAGCAGAAAAAGAAAAGTTGATTCAGCTAGAACACGAACTTAGCAAACGAGTTGTTGGTCAGCAAACTGCTGTAACAGCTGTAAGTAATGCAATTAGGCGTTCTAGAACAGGTCTTCAGGACAGCAATCGCCCTCTGGCATCATTTCTCTTTATGGGGCCAACTGGAGTTGGTAAAACAGAACTTGCTAAAACTTTAGCAGCTTATTTATTTGATGATGAAAGAGCAATGATTAGAATCGATATGTCCGAATATATGGAAAGACATGCGGTCTCAAAATTAATTGGTTCACCTCCTGGATATATTGGTTTTGAAGAAGGTGGTCAGCTAACTGAAAAAGTACGCCGTAATCCTTATTCCGTTATTCTTTTTGATGAAATTGAAAAAGCTCATTCTGATGTTTTCAATATTCTGCTGCAAATCCTTGATGACGGTGTTTTAACTGACAGCCAGGGTAAACAAGTTGATTTTCGTAATACTGTAATTATCATGACTTCAAATATTGGCTCTCAGTATATTCAGGATCTTGCTGATGAAAATGAGATTGAAGCAGAAATTGAACAAGCATTAAAAGGACAATTTAGGCCTGAATTTTTAAATAGAATTGATGAAAAAATAATTTTCCATGCTTTAACTAAGGAAGATTTACTGGCTATTATAGATATTCAGGTCGGTTATTTACAAACTAATCTGGCTGAACAGAATATTGCTATCGAACTCAGTCAAGCAGCTAAAGAAGAATTACTTGAACTGGGATTTGATCCAGCTTATGGAGCACGACCCTTAAGAAGAGTTATCCAGAATCAAATTAAAGATGAGCTGGCTATGCTGCTGCTGGAAGAAAAAGTAGCTGCTGGTGACACAGTTATGGTTGATTTTAAAAATAATCAATTTACTTTTAACAGTAAATAGATTATAGTTTTTAAATATATTGTTGGGTAAAATTAAATAATTGTAATTTAATTAAGGCAGTATAGTGATTCAAACTATACTGCTTTTTCAATTTATAAATTAGTAATTAATTGAAGGGGAATTTTTAATAATCTTGAATTATAATTATTAATGCTGTATTTTTTACTAAGAAATATTTTAAACTAAGTAATAATAATTAATCTATTGAAGTGAGGTTTTATAATGACAGAACAAGAGAATAAGAAAAGTATCAGATTATTTGTTTTAGTAACTGCTTTTTATTGGTTTTCAATGTACGCTTATATTCCAACTTTTTCACCTTACATAGAAACAATGGGTGCATCCCATAAAATGGTTGGTTTAATTTTAGGTTCATATGGTTTTACTCAAATGTTGGTCCGGATTCCACTCGGTATTTATTCTGATCGAATTAATAAACGAAAGATTTTTGTTATTATAGGGATTATTTTAAGTGGAATTAGTACTCTGGGTATGTATTTAGCTCAAGCTCCAGAGTTAATTTTATTTTTCCGAGCTCTAGCTGGTGTTTCGGCTGCTACCTGGATTAGTTTTACAGTTTTGTTTTCCTCTTATTTTGCAGATCAAGAAGCTGCCCGGGCAATTGGCATTATTAATGCTTCTAATAAATCTGGTCAGGTACTGGGAATGCTTTTAGGAGGAGTAGTTGCTCAGCTTTTAGGACAAAGATTTCCGTTTTTACTGGCAGCAGGTGGTGGGGTAGCTGCTTTATTTTTAAGTTTAAATGTAGCAGAGAAAAGCAGTCAGAAAAAACCAATTAAAGCAGCTGAGATTATTGAAGTTGCTAAAAATAGGAGTTTGCTTTTACTTTCTTTGTTAGCAATTATAATGATGATGATTGTTCATTCAACAGCGTTTGGTTTTATTCCAGTAGTCGCTAAAAAATTGGGTGCAGGTAGTTTTCAGTTGGGACTGTTAACTACGATTACTACTTTGCCGGGAATTTTATCTTCTTACTTAAGTGGCAGTGTTTTTACAAAAAAATATGGAGAAAAAAATACAGTTACTACAGGATTTATCTTACTGGCAGTTTCCTGTTTATTAGTACCACTGCTGAATCAACTTTATTTACTTTATTTTAACCAGATATTAAATGGTTTTGCTCAGGGGATGATTTTACCAATTTTAATGGGACTCAGTATTAAAAATGTAGCTGCTCATCGACGCGGTACAGCAATGGGTTTTTTCCAGGCAATTTATGGTCTTGGCATGTTTGCTGGCCCCTTATTAGTTGGAACAATTAGTGATTTTTCTAGTATGAAGATTGGCTTTCTGTTTATTGGTTGTGTTGGACTGCTGGGTGCCTGCTTAAGCAGAATCTATCAGCCTGAAGTTAAGTTAAATAATTAAGTTTACTTGTTTAACTGACTGCTTAATTAATAAATTAGTGAAAAAAAGGAATGATTTAAATGGCTGAGTTTGGTTTTAAAAGAAATAAAAATTATTTAAGCGGAAATGAGCTTAAACTAGCTGAATTCCAGAAATATCTTGCTCAGGAAACAGAGAAAAATATTAGCAGTCTTGGAATTATTGCAAATTATGGGCTGGAATCATGCTGGCGAGCTGGTAGTTCTTATCTATTTAGTTCATTAAGCGATCAACTCTGGGGTTATCCGGTTAGTTTTAGTTACCAAAGTTGTGATTCTGAGGAAGATTTAGAGCTGGCCCGGATCGAATTCAAAAAATTGCTGCAGCTATGTACTGAACACCTAGAATATTTTGCCTCTCTAACTGATTGGATGCTGGAATTACTGCAAAAAAATTACCAACTAGAATGGGTTTTACAAACAGAAAGATTTATCTTCAAAAAAGAACTAAATTTTTCAGCTGAAATTGCTGAACTGCAAGATTTAAAGCCAGCTGATGCAGAATTTATTTTTAAACATTCTCACTATCAGAGTTTTACTTCAATCCCATATATTAAAGAAAGAATAGCAGCAGATTGTTCAGCTGGAATTTTCCTTGATCAACAGTTAGCTGCCTGGGGATTAACTCATGATGACGGTGCACTTGGCTTTATTCATGTACGGCCTGAATTCAGACAGCGAGGATTTGCTAAATTAATAGTTAAAAAATTAATTGCAGCTAAGCAAAGTATGGATAAAAAAGTATTTCTCAATGTTGAGCTCGGCAATAAAAATGCTCGTCAGTTATTTACCGGGCTTGGATTTCAACTTGATCGGAAAATAAGTTGGGCTAAACTTTTAAATAAAAGTAAATAATAGTCAAAAGATTTAAGATTTTAACAGGAAAAATAAGTAAAATCTCGAAATAAAATGGTATGGAATCTATTAAAAGATAGGAGTTCTATTTAAATTGAAAGTTAGCTTAGATAAAAAGTTAGAAGTTATTAAATTAAATTTTGACTATGATAATTCAATAATAAAGAAAGTAAAAACTATTCCTAATAGAAGTTTTGATTATAAAAATAAGATTTGGAAATTTCCTAATCAATATCGCAGTTTTACTATTTTTTTGAAATTATTTAAAACGCAACAGATTATATTTGAAGCTAAAATCAATGATTTTGCTAATCCAGAAGCATTAACTAAGTATTTTTGTAATTATTATTTGAATAAATTCGAAAATCAATTAATATTAAAGGGTTATTCTAAAAATACTATAAAAGCTTATTTAAGTCATATTAGACAATTTATTACCTATAATAAAATAGATATACAATTGTTAACTATTAAAGATTTAAATAATTATCTGCTATATTTATTAGAACAAAAGCAAAATACCCATGCTTTTGTTAATCAATTTATTAGCGCTTTTAAAACTTTTAATCAACTAATTATAAAAATAAGTGGTTTAAATCAAAAAATATTACGTCCTAAAAAGAAACAGAAATTACCTCAAATTTTAAACCAATCTGAAATAAGCAGAATTATTTCTAGTATAAATAATTTAAAACATAAATTAATCATAATTTTAACGTATTCAGCTGGTTTAAGAGTTAGTGAAGTTGTTAAATTAAAAACACCTGATATAGATCAAAAAAGAATGTTAATTTATGTTAGGTCAGCTAAAGGATATAAAGATCGTTATACTTTACTTTCAAAAAAAGCACTAAACATTCTAAATCTATATTTAAAAGCATTTAATATAGAAAAGCAAAGAAAAAATTGGCTTTTTCCTGGTCAAAATAAAGATAAACATTTATCTAAACGAAGTGCTCAAAAAATATTTAAAAAGGCCTGTAAGAAGGCAAATATAAAAAAACAGGTTGGTATCCATTCTTTAAGACATTCTTTTGCTACTCATTTACTGGAACAAGGAGTAGATTTAAGATATATTCAAAACTTATTAGGACATAAAAGTTCTACTACAACTGAAATATATACTCATGTTAGTAATAAAAATTTGGTTGATATTGTTAATCCTTTTGATAAACTATGATATAAGATCTTAAGGAAATAAGGTTCGTTAAGATATTTGTTTTTAAGAAATTAATGAAAGCTAGTTCGTGAATAAGTGAGTTATACGCAATAATAACTAAACATCAGCTAAAAAGATAAAAGATAAGGTTTGAGCATCGCTAACTATAATTCATTAACTTTCTCCATTAAAGAACTAATAATTAATATTTTTTATAAGGTGTTAACAATAAACTTGGGGGATTATAATTCAAAAAGTTTTTTACATATAGCAAAAAGTAAATTGGTCACTGTTAGATCTTCACGAACTTCGTGAAGACTCAATATAGTAAATGGTTAATGAATTTTTTTAGCTGGTTAAGAATTGATATCAGAATTCAGTAAGTTGAAGTTAAGTACAAATTTTAACG
>NZ_FOTI01000064.1 GCF_900114545.1 Halanaerobium salsuginis | reverse complement strand
ACTCAATAGAGTTTTAAAATGTGATCTTTTAATTATTGATGACATCATGTTTATGGCAATGGAAAAGCAGGAATCCAACCTCTTTTTCCAGCTGATAAACAAACTGTATGGTCAGACTTCAATTATTATTACCTCAAATAAAGGACCTTCAGATTGGGGTGAACTAATAGGCGATCAGGCAATTACAGCTGCGATATTAGATCGCATAGTTCACAAGTGCGAAATCATCAATTTAGATGGTGATAGCTACAGATTGACTCACAGAGAAACCATTTTTGGAAAATCTTAGGTGTAAAATCTTAATGAGCGAAAAGTGTAAAATATTATTTGACATTCACAATTGCTTGTCCAATTACCTTCAATAAAATCTTCCTTTTTATGAAATGAAGCCATAATACCAACTATTATAGAAAAATGTTCTTCTAAAGAATAACCGTAAGTATCTTTAAACTTTAAATTAAAATCCACATATTCTTCTGGAATATATAAATCCTTGTTCCTTGCTAAGTCAATATAAATATGTTTAGATCTTGCAATTGATGCAAGAATATCCTCTTCTTTATTAAATGCTTTATTTCGAACCATTTCATATTTAATATTTTCAGGATCCTTTTCATATAAATAGTCTGAAACAATTAAGCACAAATAAATTACTTCAAATATACCTTTATCAATATTTATATATTCAGGAAGTTTATTTTTATCACCATATGCTAATAACCACTTCCATAAGGATAATAAACCTTGTGGCGAATATAGCAAATAATTATCTATTTTTTTAAACTTATGTTTTAAGGTTTCTTCTGTTCCAAATAATTCTTTCTCTAGAGCTGAGAAGTAATTCTTGAATAAATCTTTTATTTTATCGTTATCTACTTCTAGATATGTAATTTGGGATAATATATATAGTAAACCACCCAGTGGTAAAGTAGAAAGCGCTTCTTTCAATACATCTCTATCATGCTTTCGTTGGAATAGTTCTGAATATGTAGCAAACAATTTTACACTCTTAATAAATTCATCCATAAATAACCCTCCGTTAGAAGAATTTCATATATCGTCCCACAGATTCTACGAAATTCATCAATCTAAGCTAAACTTGGTTTAGTTTGATGAATTTGGGTGCATTAAGGAAGGAACGAAACCGTAAACCTTACACTTATGCGATGTTTTAATTTCTTTATAGCTTTCAATATCAATATTGTTAACTTTAAATATTCGTCTCAACTTCAAATTTTAGATTCTCTAAAACTTTTTCTGGATAATCATTAAATGATTTTATTTTTACAAGATCAATAATATCTTGTTCAGAAAGTACTAATATTAACTTTTTGGGTCTTTGATATAAATAATCCCTTTGTTTATCCCTACCACCATCAGATAAACCTTTTCTAGAAAGAATAATTCCAAATTGACCAATTGCATCCTTTCCCAAATAATCTGAAATTTGTCTAAATCCATCATTCCCTATAGTAGAACTTTTATTTTTACATTCAATAATTATATTATTGCAATTATAAAAATGTCTGACATTATTCCAAAATGTAATTTCACTTGTATTAGATAAAATAATATCTCTAATATCTTTACCATTATAATTTCTAGATTGAATTTTCATATTAAAATTTTCAAATGACTCTTCAAATACAAATTTTAATATATTATTACATATATTTTCAAATTGTTTCCATCCTTCAAGACCCACAGGGCAATTCTTAAGTTTATTTATGAGATTCTCTGCTTTGTTTACTTTCAACTCTTTCATTTCATTTTTAACAATATTCTCTTTTAAAAACGGATATATAATTTCGTTAATTAATGCTATATCTAAATTAATGTTTTTAAAAATAAAATTTTTGGCTTCTCTAAAAAAATCATTAACATCCTTAATAATTATATTATCTATATCTATAAACTTATTTTTAATTGTTTCTGTAACTACCGTTTGACATATTATTAAATAATTATTATTACTAGTTTTATATTTTAAAACTTTTTTCATGTCAAAGTCTTCATCTTTTTCAAATCTTATAATACTATATACTAGACTCTTTCCTGTTAAAAAATCCCTTTTTATTACTAAATTGTTGTTATTTTTTTTTATAATATCCATTCCCATAAGACTTAAAATTTCAGACGTAAACTTTTTATATGATATTTCATTAAAATTAATTTCAAATAAACGAACTAATTCCTCCTTTAATTCTATTTTTATAGAAGACTTAATCATATCCATACTGTCTTCTTTATATGAATCAAAACCTAATCCTAAATCTATAGTAACATCTTCAAAATCATTGCCTATTTCTTCATCTAAAAAGGTAATTTCCTTTATGTAATTATTAAAATTAATTTTTATATCACCAGAATTTGTATCATGTTTAGCAACGCATAATGCCAAATCAGAATCATGTACTGTATTAGGTATTTTTTTATTATTTTTACAAACCAAAACTTTTAAATCTACACCATTGTAATAAGAAAAATGATTACAAAGTCCAGGATATGTTTTTTGAGATATATTTTTATATGTTTCCCACCATTTTTTTAAATATTGTTCCAGTATTTCTTTATTTTTCTTTTTTAATTTTATAGCATTATTTATATTAAAATTATTAATTATATCTT
Source organism: Halanaerobium salsuginis (assembly GCF_900114545.1). Lineage (GTDB taxonomy): Bacteria > Bacillota > Halanaerobiia > Halanaerobiales > Halanaerobiaceae > Halanaerobium > Halanaerobium salsuginis. Next base: position 7,367 of record NZ_FOTI01000064.1, on the reverse strand, counting down.
TTAACCTATTTATTTCATTACTAATAGATTTCAATTCATAATAAATCATTTTTTCAGCTTCATAATTATATATTCTATATGGAGGTATTTCTTCTATTCCTAATTCGAAGTAATCTTTCAATTTACTATAATAAACTAAATTAGAATAGTAATTACTTAGTTCTTTTGAAATCAAAATATCTTGTGAAAACAAAAAATAACTACTAATAATTTCTAATAATTTTCTATAATTCGTTAATTCTATATGATTAATATTATTTTCTTCACGTATATTGACATCTATATATAAAAAAATGTCTTTTTGGTCATGCGCATAATTTAATAATTTTCTTAATAATTCTTTTGACTCAACCTCTATTATTTTATCATTAATTTTTAACTTGCTATTTATAAAATCATAAATATCTGAGTGTCTTAAACAAACATTAATAAAATTTTTAATTTCACTCATTTTCTTTTCACTAAATTTTTTTCTAATATTGCTTATATCTGCAAGATATTCATATGTTTTTTCAAATAAGTTAGATTTTGTATCGTTCAAAATTATTCCCCCTTTATAATATATACTTTAAATTAAAATCTTGCAGTCACGATAGGATTACCGGTTATCCAGTCACCCCCGCACAGATCCCGGCGTGCGGAACTACCGCACCGAGCTTTTCAAGAATACTCACTTTTCGTAATCAGACAAAATTGATATTATGTTGGGCGCAGCTTTCTTTATTAAAAGGTCATTATTTTAAGTAACAAACATTAAAAATAAATAACTAATATGTGTCTTTTTTGTTAATAGCATCTTCTATTAGCTGCTCTATATTTTCTTTTATATCATCATATACGTATTTGCTTGATTTATAGGAAGAATCAAAACATGTAGCATATTTTGAAAGACGTTCATTTGAATTTTCTATATAAAATTGATAAAAAGGATTGCTACCTTTACTAGTTTGATTACCTTCGCGATCTTTTATATTATGTATATATATTCCAACAATTCCTTTATTAAGTTCATATGCTTTCTTAATTTCATATTTAATCCATTTACGACCAGACGTTGTTGCACCAATTAATACTACAAGACATGAACGTTTTGCCATTTGCGAATCTATCCACTCTTTGATTTTTTTATCTGATTTCTCTTTAACTTCTTCCCAATCATTATCAGAAAAAGTTGAACTACTGTGAACCTTTCCCATATTCCTAACTTGACTAGCCCTCCAATTGTCCTTGTTGTACTCAAAACTAAAAAAAACTTGTCTTTTTGCCATAGAAATACCCCTTTCATATTTTTGATTTGCTCCATAAATTTTTTTTACTTTATTCGAAGTTCACAGACTATTGTAGTTATTAATTTTATTAATTTATCTGGATCACTTTCTATTCCCAAATCTTCTAAGTAATCATTCAAATAAGGATAATTATCAATGTTTTCTTTAATTTCATCGTAAATATTCTTTGCAGCTCCTCCAGTAGATCCAACTGGAATAATTATCTTTCCTCTATCTTTTGCAATCTGAAACTCCTCAAGCATACCGTCAGCAATTACTACCTCATTATTAACTACTTTGTTACCAAAAATAAAAATAGCTATACCACAATTCTTTATCATTTCAATTCTATAATTAGTCCAATGTTCTTTTATCGAAGAATCTAGACCTGAAACTAATTGAGGAAATGGACGTAATAGGAGATGCTCATTTATATGCTTATACTTATTTGTAGTTATTTCTTCTAAAGCACCATTGATTATTGTACTACCAATGCCTAACCCAAATCCGGAAATGATTCTAAAATTATTTTTTACAATTGCTTTAGAAAGATTATGAGTAAATTTAGTTACCTTATCATTGTTCCACCCATCAACCATTACAGACATACTTCCTGATATAAAAACATTATTCAAATTACAACTTTCTTCAATTGTTTTCAATATACCTGTAATTTGATTGTAATCTTCAAGCATCACTGCCTGAATTCCATATCGACTTAAATCATTAATAACTAACTCCTGTTTTGCTTTATTATAAGCAAATTCTTCTTTATCCCCACAATTGCTAACTTTTTCAAAAAAACAATAATGGGTTCTCATAGATTTACCTAATAGAGCCTTAATTCTTCCTAAAATAAAATTTAAATTGGGGTCCTCAAAGCTAAAACCAATAAACAAAAATGTTTTAGATACCAAGTCCCCCTTTAAAGCAGTTGAGAATAATGAATGGGTAATGCTATATGTTTCATAATCATCTTTAATTAATACTGCTTTTGCCGGATCTCTAACATCTCCATGCATTTTATACACTACCGCATCTCTGTCATAAATATTAGTTGCTAAGCTTTCTTGTGAAATTTTTATATCTGGTTTCCTATTATTTGTTTTAAGTCCTTCTTCAATTAATTCATCATAATTTGTAGTCCAATATGTAGAAATTGGTAGACGAGTTAGAATATCAATATTTTTATTGTAAGTTGCTTCTTTTGTATATTCATTTATTATTCTCTGATTAATTTCATGACGTGTACCTTGTTGATTATAGTAGTATTGTGCTATTGATAATAAATCATGTTCCTTATCTAAATCCAATCCAATTTCTGCCGCAAATGGTCTTAATAGATCTTTCCAATTTACATATCCAGACGGTTTCGAAAGTCCAGCACCTGCAAAGACTGCAGCATACCCTTCAGAAATTGCGTTAATATATTTCTTTATAAATGTTTGAATTGAAATAGTCATATTACATCCTCCCTAGGTTTTTAATACCAACAATCTAAAATATACGTTTTAATAAGATTTTGCGACAATTTTATATAACGTAATATTACCGAACTCAGGTAGAGTTGATATATATTACATTTAAGAATTAATATCCTATAATATACTATTATAATACTCTAAAAAAGTACCATTTCCTGCATAAAAAGAAAAAAACCGCATTTCTGATATGCTCCCCTTATGGTAGACAGAATAAATAATAAAAATCTGTCTATTAGAAAGGGGAGTTTTTTAATGCCTAGAAAAAGTAAATATTCAGCAAAAGAAAAATATAAAATATTAATGGAACATGAAAACGGAATGAGAGTAATTAATAGAATATGTCACAAATACGGGATTGATAGAGCAACTTTCCAAATATGGAGATATAAATACAATAAATATGGTATAGAAGGTTTACGTGTTTTAAAGGCTAATAAGAAATATTCAAAAGAGTTAAAAGAAAAAGCTGTCAAGGAATATCTTTCTGGAGAGAGTTCATTAAACGAGATAGTAAGAAAATATGAGATCTCAAGTAAGTCAGTGGTACTCCAATGGATAACAAGGTATAATAGTCATAGAGAGTTAACAGCAACGGGGAAAGGGATGAATAAATCTATGACTAAAGGCAGAACTACTACCTGGAAAGAAAGACTTGAAATTGTACTGTATTGCAAAAGATAAAGACTACCAAGAAACTGCTGAAGTTTATCATGTATCATATCAGCAAGTTTATCAGTGGGTTAAAAAATATGAAACAGGTGGTGGAGATGCTTTAAAAGATCGTAGAGGGAGGAAAAAATCTAGAGAAGAGTTAACACCTAAAGAAAAAATAAAGCTTAAAATTAAAGAAATCGAGTCAGAAAATGAAAGACTTAAAGCAGAGAATGCATTTCTAAAAAAGTTGGAAGAACTAGAAAGGAGGCGGTCTTAAGCCGTGTTTGGAAGGAAAACAAATATATAGCTATTAAAGAGGTTCATGAAGAAGTAGGCTATCCTATTGTACTTTTATGTGATATAGCAGAAGTTACACGAGCAGCTTACTATAAATGGTTAAATCGCAAAGAAACTAATAATGAAAAAGAAAATAAAATCTTAATAACTGAAATTACTAAACTATATGAAGAAGTTAGCGGTATTTATGGCTATAGAAGAATGACTCTAAATATAAATAAACGATTAAAGAAAAGCTTTAATCATAAACGTATTCATCGACTTATGAGGATTACAGGATTAAAATCTGTTATTCGTAGAAAAAAGAGACGATATGTTAAAGCAAATCCACAACAAGTAGCAGAGAATCTTTTAAACCGTGAATTTAAGGCTGAAAATATAAATCAAAAATGGCTTACAGATGTTACTGAATTTAAATATGGAAATTCTAAAGCATATTTAAGTGCAATTATAGATTTATATGATAAATCAATAGTTTCTTATGTACTAGGTCATTCAAATAATAACAGACTTGTTTTTAAAACTCTAGATAAAGCTTTAGAAAATAACCCAGGAGCAGCTCCAATGATACATAGTGACAGAGGATTTCAAGTGCGACAAGAAGTTGCGTAATATACTGTCGAAAGACTATCCTATCCATTCGGGGTAACTCTATCGTGACTAGCGCGGATGGCAACGTCTGGGTTAGAAAGCTCACGAGACAATGTAGAAGTTCGGATAGCCTAGAATTGGAACAACTGCTAGAGTAAGAATGCTATGGAGAACGTAAAGTGAATCACTGTAGGAATCGTTACGCTGGAGAAAGCGAAATAAGCTGATACGCTTCGACCAAAATGGTAAGGAGTCAAGCAAAGGCGATTTGATAAACCAATGCGGATGGATAAAGAACTCCCGGTTCAAAGGTGGCTCCTAAGGCACTCACAATTATATATTACACAGAACTTGGTAAACCCTATATGTTCCACTGTAAAGAGGTATCTAACCGCAAGGAGATGAAAATACATAGAGGGCAGACGAAAAAGATAAAAAGCGAATGCTGATTTTATAATGACATCAGATAGGGGTTCAAAATTTGCCCTAACCTGAAAGGGTGCAAACTTATCTAACGGTATTTCTTGGCAGGAAAGGATTGTAAACCTATGAATTTTAGTAATTCAATGACGGATAAAACCGAGAGACTAAAAGACACAAAATCACTTACCAACCAATGGGAGTCCATTGATTGGCTAAAAGTTAAACATAATGTTAATAGGCTACAGACTCGAATCGCCAAGGCAACAGCAAACGGTGACACTAATAAAGCCAAAAGGTTACAATACCTACTCACCCATTCTTTCTTTGCCAAAACTTACGCAGTAAGAAAAGTAACTACTAATAAAGGTAAAAACACTTCAGGTGTAGACAAAAAACTATGGTCAACATCTGCCTCAAAAATGAAAGCTGTACTTTTGCTTACCGATAAACACTATAGAGCAAAGCCGCTTAAACGTGTATATATTGCAAAGAAAAGCAAAAACAAAAAGCGGCCATTAGGAATACCAACTATGTATGATCGAGCTATGCAAACATTATATGCTCTGGCACTTGAGCCCATTGCTGAAACCAAAGCAGATACTATCTCTTTTGGGTTCCGTCGAGGAAGAAGTGCAAAAGATGCATGTGAACAAATATTTTGTGTGCTCGCTAGGAAATGCTCACCAACATGGATACTTGAAGGAGATATTAAAGGCTGCTTTGACAACATTAATCATGAATGGCTACAATCTAACATTCCTATGGATAAAAGGGTCATGAAACAATTCCTGAAATCAGGTTTCATATACGAAGGAAAATTATTTCCGACAGAAACAGGTTCTCCACAGGGTGGAGCCATCTCTAGTCTATATGCAAATATAACATTAGATGGTCTTGAAAAAGTTATCCAGGATAGATATCATCGAAACTCTAAAGGTAACATAGAAAACCATTATCGTGCTAAAACAAAAGTAAACCTAGTTCGATATGCTGATGACTTCATCATTACTGCAAACTCAAAAGAGATTGCAGAAGAGCTCAAATGCATTGTCAGTACATTCCTCGAATCCCGAGGACTAATGTTATCAAAAGAAAAGACAACAATCACGCATATAGATGATGGATTTGACTTTCTTGGTGGACATTTAGAAAGTTCAAAGGAAAACTCATTGTGAAGCCTTCCAAAAGTTCTATCAAAAGCCTAATTAAGAAATGCTCTAGTATCATTCTTACAGAAGGGAAAGCAAGTACACAATCTGACTTAATACGGAGACTAAATCAAGTCATTAGGGGTTGGACCAACTACCATAAACATGTTGTAGCAAGTAAAATATTCTCATATGTCAATAATGCACTTTATCACCTACTGCATATATGGGCTAAGCATCGCCACCCAAACAAGAATAAATGGTGGCGATTAAATAAATACTGGCATGCTAAAAATGAGAAACCATGGGTATTTATGACTGATGACTATACGCTCATTAACCTTAGGAGAATAAAAATCATTAGGCATCCCAAATTACAAATTTCAAAAACTCCTTTCTTGGATAGTAAATATTTTATCAAAAGAAAGATGAAACTTCATGTACCTGTTGCCGCCCGAAAAGGTTAAGAAATGCTTGAGCCGTATGAGTTGGAAACTCTCACGTACGGTTCTTAGACTAGGGAAAGGGAGTAATCCCTTTTCTTTAGTCGAGTATACCTCTTACGGATTTAAAAGAAGAGTGGATGCGGCGGGAATGACCCAAAGTATGTCTAGAGTTGGTAGATGTATCGATAATGGTCCAATGGAAGGTTTTTGGGGAATCATAAAAAGTGAAAAATACTATTTAAATAAATATAATACTTATGAAGAACTATCTAATGCTATAGATGATTATATTAGTTTCTATAACAATGACAGACTACAGAAAAGATTAAACGGCCTCTGCCCATTAGAATATAGAGCTTTAGCCGTTTAGTAAGTTTTTATTATTTTAATTGTCTACTTGACAGGGTGCAGTTCATTCTGCGGTCTCTATAACTAAAATTTCTTGCTATAACCCAATTTTAACTTACCATCTTCCCATTTAACATCCAGTCCCTCTTCATTTTTCACTTTCCCCTTAATATGATATGAAAGTTTCTTTTTATCCTGATCACTGACTTTATAACCAGACTCTTCAAGTTCTTTTAATACCTGATCGATAATATCGTTAATAGTATTGATATATTTATTATCCGGTAACTTCATTAATACCCCATCAATAATATCATCAACCTCTGCCAGGATAACTGCTCCTTTTCTTAAGTAAGGATCAGTTCCTGGGAAAAAGTGATTAAGAATGACAAACACAAGTGATAATGCTGGTATTGAAGCTAATACCACATTTGTATATGATAATTTAAAAGTGACCCAGGATAATAATTTAAAATTGACCCGTTTAAATAGATAATATAAACTGTCCATAATAAAATATAAATTATGGGCAGGTGAAAAAGGTGATAAAATTGAATGATAAAGCCAATATTCTAATTAAACATTTTGTCGAGGGTCAATCAATTAGAAAAATATCTAGAGAGTCAGAATTTTCAAGAAATACTATCCGAAAATATATCCGAGATCATGATGAAAAACTTCAGGATCTGGATAAAGCAAAATCCAGAG
>NZ_FOTI01000092.1 GCF_900114545.1 Halanaerobium salsuginis | reverse complement strand
TTGCTAAGTATTTAAGAGTAATTCAAAAAAACAAAGAGATAACATGATTCAAACGGTGCTATTTAGATTTCACAACATTTGTCAAAGAACCAATAATTTTTAAAATGTTTTTCTATATCAATATTTAATATTTCACTAATTTCAGTCTCTGCTAGACCATTATTTTGTAAAGATTTCATTTTTTCTTCTATTACATCATAAAACATATAATTATTTTTACTAGTATTTTTTTCTATAAGTTCAGTTTGTTTACTATGATCTTTAAAAGTAATAAAGCCACCCTCATGTTTAATTAAATTATTAAGTTCTTCTCGTCTATTAGGTAAATTCATTATTCCCTTTTTAACATGATATGGTAATTCTTCCTGGCCAATTTTTAGACAATTATTTTTCTGCTGCTTTTTTGACTTGAAATTCAAAAAAGATTTGGCACAGGCAAGCTGAATATCACTTTTAAGCTGTCCAATATTATTAGTACAATCGTACAGTAAAAATGACTTTAAAGCATTTTTGTAAATATAAATTTCTTGACCAATACGTTGTTGTTCATTTTTAATAAAAGTCTTAATTAATTGATAGCGTTCTGCTAAACTTCTCTCTCTTAAACTTGGCAGTTCAATTACCATAGGAATTCTTCGTTGAAAAGTTTTTAGCAGATAAGAACCTGGGCTTTCAGTAGTAGCTGCAATAATTTTAACATCTACTCTAAGCTGCTGATTAGTTTCTCCTAATGGTCTAAAAAATCCATTATCAATAAAAGTAAAAAGTAATTCCTGGCCCTGAGGTGGGAGTCGATGTACTTCATCTAAAAAAATTATTCCCTGATCAGCCTGCTTTAATAAGCCTGTTTTATTTTTTTCAGCTCCAGTATAGGCACCTTTTTTTATGCCAAATAACTGTCCCATTAAAAGTTGGGGATTATCTGCATAATCAGCACAATTAAATTGAATAAACGGAGCTTCTTTAGGCAAGATATCTTCAAAAACTGCAAAGTTATACATTAATTTAGCAAACATAGACTTTCCTACTCCTGTTTCACCTAACAAAAGAGTATGCAGACCATCTGGTGGATATAATATTGCTGCTTTGGCCTGCTGAATAGGAATTTTCAAACTACTTTTAGCTCCAATTATATAATCGATATTTTCTTGTTTAACTGCAAATTGCTGTTTTATTGTATAATAAACTGGTCGGCTATTAGTTTTTTCCATTTTACCTTCTTTAACTAAACTATTTAAATAACGACTAACAGTTGATCTAGTTATATCTACTTTTTCTGTAATGTCTTCTGCTGTAAATCCATTTTCTTTATTATTAGGTAATTTTTTTATTATTTCGAAAATTTTATCTATTTTTCTAATAACAACCACTTCCTTCTTTGTTAATATGACTTAATCAACTTTATTTTAGCATTCTCAATCAAAAATTACAAAATGATAATTATTAATTATATATATGGTGAATTGCAAGTTGCAATGCACGGTTTTTTTGATTTTTTTAAAATTACCTGTACCTTCAATGTTTTTACATACTAAAACTTAATTTTTCT
>NZ_FOTI01000062.1 GCF_900114545.1 Halanaerobium salsuginis | reverse complement strand
CAGGGACTAAATCTAAAATTAATGGAAACAAGAAAGTTTATATTTAAATGGTGATATATTTCAATATCACTAAGTATATTATACGAGGGGTAATTAAGATGAATAATATGATGAGTGGAGGCTGGACAAAATTCAAAACAGAAATTCCTGAAAAAGATCAAATGATATTTGAGAGGGCTACAAAAGGATTATTAGGAGCAAAATACATCCCATTTGCTGTAGCAAGTCAGGTAGTTAGAGGTACTAATTACAAATTCTTTTGTAATACAGAAATGTCAATTCCAGACTCACCTAATTATGCTTCTATGATTGATATCTATGTTGCGCCAATGGAAGAAAATATACACATCACATCAATTAAAAGATTAACTAATTAATTAAAATATAAATAACTATTTTATTAAAACCAAAACCTAATTCAGCAGGAGTAACTAACTTACTGAATTAGGTTTTAATAAATATCTTGCTCAATATACTCAATAAAAATAATAGTAATTTTTGACATTTGCTTTTAATCATGTTATTTTTAATATAGTAATGATAATCATTATTATATTAAAAATAATTGTGCTCTAATCAAAAGAGGTGTTAAAATGAAAACAATTGCGATTGATAATTATGGAAATAGAGAAGAATTAGTAGCAAAAGAATTAGCTAGGCCAGAGCCCGCAGCAGATGAAATTTTAATTGAAATTAAAGCTGCCGCGGTTAATCCAATCGATTGGAAATTACGAGAAGGGTATTTAACAGAAAAAATAAAGCTAGAATTTCCAATTGTCTTGGGCTGGGATGCAGCTGGTATAGTAAGCAAGACTGGTCATCAGGTAGAAAAATTTCAAGTTGGAGATCGTGTTTTTGTCAGACCTGAACTAACTAATCGTGGTACTTATGCGGAATACACTACAGCTAAAGCTGATCTAGCTGCTCTAATACCAGATAATATAGATTTTCAAACAGCAGCAGCTGTTCCTCTAGCAGGTCTAACAGCTTATCAGGCTCTCTTAGATGTTGGTCAACTTAAAGCATCAGAAAAGGTTTTAATTCATGCTGGTGCAGGAGGAGTTGGCAGCTTTGCAATTCAAATTGCTAAAAATTTAGGTGCTAAGGTTGCTACAACAGCTAGTAGTAGAAATATCGATTTTTTAAAGGAATTAGGTGCAGATAAAGTTATTAACTACCAGACAACTGATTTTTCTAAAGAATTAGATGACTATGACCTAGTTATTGATACCATGGGAGGAAAAATCCAGGAAAATAGCTTCTCAGTACTCAAAAGGGGAGGACGACTTGTTTCAATAGTTCAAAAACCTGATGACAAAAAAGCCAAAAGTTTGGGGATTAAAGCTGATCTACACTGGCTTATTCCCGATGGCAATGAATTATCAATTCTGGCAGAAATGATGCAAAAGAAATCTTTAAAGCCTATTGTTGGCAAAACATTCCCTTTTTCAGAAAGCGGTCTTAAAAGTGCTCACCAGTTAAGCGAATCTCATCATGCTAAAGGAAAAATTATCATCAACATAACTGATTAAGTTTAATTAAAAATTAATAATCAAATTTTGAAATCTATTACCTGTAAAAAGTTAAAACTTTTTACAGGTTTTTTTATTACCCAGAAGTTTCGTTTACTGCCCAGAGAATAGAATATTTAGATAAACATAATCTATAATCTTAAAAGTTTAAAATTTACCTTTTTCATTTTCGATAAAATCAACTAAACGACGATAAAAATTAATTTCTGCTTTTTCCAGCTCCCTTAACTTATCAAATAAAAGTTTAAGCTCTTCATTATTTAAAATCTCCTGTGAGATATTACTCTCACTTATTCGATATTCATTATAATCAGCAGCTAATAAAGAATCAACACTACAATTTAAAGCCCGGGCGATTTTAAGTAAAATTTGATAAGAAGGCTCCTGATTTTTACTTTCATAACCAGCAATAGTTGATCTCTTAACTCCAATTAATTCTGCTAACTTTTTCTGAGTTAAACCATTATTTTGCCGGACTTCTTTAAGATTTTTAGCAAAACTCATAAAAACTCCTCCAATTAATTAAATACTTAAAATAAAAAAAATACTTGACAATGTTCTAATATAGAACTATAATATACTTGCAATGTGGTGATAATAAACAAAAGGTCAGATCTAAAAAAGGATAGAACTATCCCTAAGTTCTTTTTCTTTAAAATAAGGGGGGATAAATTAATCAATTCAGGGTAACAGATTTCAGTAGGAGCTGTTCTGTTTAAACTTTATAATTAATTATACCACAGAGCTTTTTTTAAGTAAATTTATGGAAGTTTTACTGACTAAAGATAATATAAATTTATAAGCTGATAAACTTATCTAGATCACTCCAAATGATTCAGTAAATATTAATTGTGAAAAATATCATGACTTTAAATTAGCTAATTTTAAAACTGGGGCCCTGGGCCGGGAATTAAAACTTCCTGGCCCTATTTTTTTTGCAAATAACTTCTAAATTAAGTTAAATTACTTATTTGTTTCCAATTTAGAAATTAAAAATACGAAAGGAGTAAACTAAATGAATCCCTTAAATGTCCGATCTGAGATAGCCCCATTAAAAAAAGTACTTTTACATCGGGTAGGAAAAGAAGTAGAAAATTTAACTCCTGATATCTTAGAACGTCTCTTATTTGATGATATTCCTTATCTAGAAATCGCCCGTCAAGAACACGATGCATTTGCCAAATTACTAACAGATAAAGGTGTTGAGGTTGTCTATCTTGAGGATCAAATTGCTGAAGTTGTTAAAGATAGAGCAGTCCGGGCCAGCTTTATTAATCAATTTCTTGATGAAGCTGGTTTGTTTAGTCCCGGAGTAAGAGCAGCCGTAAAAGAATATTTTTCCAGTCTAGATAATCATGCTTTGATTAATACTATGATGGCTGGACTGCGCAAAAAAGACCTTCCTCAAATTGCTGACTATTCCTTAACTGATATGTTAAGCAGTAACTATCCTTTCATTTTAGATCCAATGCCCAATCTTTACTTTACCCGTGATCCATTTGCAACCATTGGAAGTGGCATTACATTAAATCATATGCGGACAGATGTACGCAATCGAGAAACAATTTTTGCCGAATATATTTTTAAATACCATCCTGACTATAAAAATCAGGAGATTCCACTCTGGTTTAATAAAAGTAATACTAGCTGTTCAATTGAAGGTGGAGATGAACTAATTTTAAATAAAAAAGTTATCGCGATGGGAATTTCGCAGCGAACAGATGCAGCAGCTATTGAAGAAGTAGCTAAAAAACTGCTCTTTGCTGAAGAAGAAACTTTTGAAAGAATTTTAGCCTTCAAGATACCTGCTAAAAGAGCTTTTATGCACCTGGATACAGTATTTACTATGGTTGACCATGATAAATTCACTATCCATAACCAGATTGAAGGCCAATTAAAAGTATTTTCGATTACTAAAGGTTCTAAAAATAATCTTAAAATTATAGAAGAAGAAAATACTCTGGCCAATATTCTAAAAAAATATCTCGGTTTAGATCAAATATCTTTGATTAAATGTGCAGGTGGAGATCAAATTGATGCAGGACGCGAACAATGGAATGACGGGTCTAATACTCTGGCTATTGCCCCGGGAGAAGTTGTTGTTTATTCACGTAATCAAGTTACAAATCAGTTATTAAAAGAAAATGGTATTAAAGTACATGTTATTCCAAGTTCAGAACTATCACGCGGGCGGGGAGGACCTCGCTGCATGAGCATGCCTTTAATTAGAAAAGACTTATAAAAAAGAAGGGAGATAATAAAATATGGGATTAAATTTACGTGGTAGATCATTTTTAACTTTGAAAGATTTTAGTTCTGCTGAGATTTACTATCTACTTGACTTAGCAGCAGACTTAAAGAGAAAAAAACGTAGTGGTATTAGTGGTCAGCTGCTTAAAGATAAAAATATTGTATTATTGTTCGAAAAATCTTCAACCAGAACTAGATGTTCTTTTGAAGTAGCAGCTTATGATGAAGGAGCAAATGTGACCAATCTTACCAATAGTCAACTGGGCAAAAAAGAGACAGTAGAAGATACAGCCCGGGTATTAGGACGTTTTTATGATGGGATTGAATTTAGAGGTTTTAAACAAAAAGATGTTGAGACTCTGGCAGCTGAATCGGGAGTTCCTGTCTGGAATGGTTTAACAGATGCCTATCATCCCACCCAAGTTTTAGCTGATCTAATGACTATCAGAGAGAATACGACTAAATCTTTAAATTCTATAAAACTAGTTTATGCTGGCGATGCCCGCAACAATATGGGAAATTCACTCTTAATTGCTGCCGCTAAATTAGGTATGGAATTTGTTGCTCTGGCTCCCAAATCACTCTGGCCAGATCCAAAATTAATAGCAGAAATGCAGCAATTAGCCAAAAAAACTCAGGCAAAAATTACTTTAACCGAAGATCTAGCAGAGGTAAAAGGAGCAGATGTTATTTATACAGATGTCTGGGTTTCAATGGGAGAAGAAGATCACTTTGCTGAAAGAATTGAATTATTAAAAAAATACCAGGTTAATCAACAGTTAATTAATTCAACTCAAAATAAAGCAGTTATTTTTCTGCACTGCTTACCTTCTTTCCATGATAATAAAACAATTATCGGCAGTAAAATTGAACAGGAATTTGGTATCAAAGAAATGGAAGTGACTGATACTGTCTTTAATGGTCAGCATTCCCGAGTTTTTGAAGAAGCAGAAAATAGAATGCACACTATTAAAGCTGTTATAGTAGCAACACTGGGAAGTTAAGCATTAAAACTAACCTGTCTTTCTAGCTCAGAAAAGGCAGGTTAGTCTAAAATTTAATTTAAGTAAGGAGTGTATAATACTTATGAAAAAATTTAAAATGCCAGGTGCATTCACTATTCTAATGCTAATAATTATTATAGTTGCGATTTTGACCTGGGTTATACCAGCTGGACAGTATCAGCAACAAGCTGGTAAACCAATCCCCCAGAGCTATCAACATACAGAACAAAATAGGCAGGGAGTCTGGGAAATATTAAAAGCACCGATCAAAGGTTTTTACGAAGCACGAGAAATAGATTTCTTCATTTTAGTTATTGGTGGCTTTCTAGCAGTAGTTATGAAAACAGGTGCAATCGATGCTGGTATAAGTTCAGTTATTAGTAAACTTAAAGGTAGAGAACAAATAATGATCCCTATCTTGATGATTTTATTTGGCCTTGGTGGTACCACTTATGGTATGGCAGAAGAAACAATTGCTTTTTATCCGCTTGTTATTCCTGTAATGCTGGCAGCAGGATATGATGCAATTACTGCTGTTTCAGTTATCCTTCTGGGAGCTGGACTGGGAGTATTAGGTTCAACTGTCAATCCTTTTTCAACTGGAATTGCTGCTGGCTTTGCTGACATTTCAATTGGAGAGGGTATCATTTTGAGAACTGTTCTGCTTATTATAACTGAAGCAGTTGGAATCTTCTATGTAATGCATTACGCTAGTAAAGTAAAAGAAAATCCAGAAAATTCACTCGTTTATAATCAGCGTGAGGCTAATCGCAAACATTTTTTAACTCAAATAAACAATAAAAATAAAAATTTAACTAAAAAAAGGCAGGGAGTTTTATTAGTTTTTGCAGTGACTTTTATTATTATGATAATTAGTGTTATTCCCTGGGCTTATAAATTTAACATCAATATTTTTGAAAAATTTAATACTGCTTTGCAAAATACACCTATTTTAGGACCACTGCTTGGTAATATACCACCCATGGGAGATTTCTGGTTTACAGAAATGAGCATCTTATTTTTAGTTTCATCTTTTGTAATTGCACTTATTTCGGGAATGGGAGAACAAGAATATGTTGATACCTTAATAGCTGGTGCCAAGGATTTGTTAGCAGTAGCATTAATAATTGCTGTTTCAAGAGGAATTACAGTTATTATGAATGATGGCAGAATTACAGCAACTATTTTACATTGGGGAGAAAGGATGCTGGCTGATCTAAATTCATTTTTCTTTGTTAACTTAGCCTATCTTTTCTATATTCCAATGTCATTTTTGGTGCCTTCAACTTCTGGGTTAGCAACTCTCTCGATGCCTATTATGGCACCCCTGGCTGATTTTGTTGGCGTAGGTCGAGATTTAATTGTAACAGCTTTCCAATCTGCAGCCGGAATTGTTAATTTGATTACTCCAACTAGTGGAGTCGTTATGGGAGCTTTAGCAATTGCGAGGGTTGATTATGCAAAATGGCTTAAATTTACCGCTAAATTACTGCTAATTTTAATGATTACAATCATGATTTTATTAACATTAGCTACCATAATCTAAATTTAGTTTTTAAAATATCTAATTTAATGAATAAATATGAGGTGAAATAAAATGAAAATAGTAGTTGCTTTAGGAGGTAATGCTTTAGGAAGCAATCCTCTTGCCCAAAAAGAATTAGTTAAAAAAACAGCTGTTAGTCTGGTTAATTTAATCGCTGCTGGTCAGCAGCTAATAATTGTCCATGGTAATGGCCCGCAGGTAGGCATGATTAAACTTGCTTTTCAAAATCAAAGTTTAATTGATAAGTCCATTCCAGAAATGCCTTTTCCAGAATGTGGAGCAATGAGCCAGGGTTATATAGGATATCACCTTCAGAATGCACTTAAAAATGAACTTAATAAAAGAAAAATCAAGCAAGAAGTTTCTACTGTAATAACCCAGGTAATTGTTGACCCAGCTGATCCTGCTTTCAAACAACCATCTAAACCAATTGGAGCTTTCTATAGCCAACAAGAGGCAGCTAATCTTAAAGCAGAAAAAGGATATCAAATGCGAGAAGATGCCGGCCGTGGTTATCGTAGAGTTGTAGCCAGTCCCCAGCCAGTTGACATTGTAGAAAAAGAAATTATTAAAAAATTAATTACTAGCCAACAATTAGTAATCACTTGTGGTGGGGGAGGTATTCCAGTTATTAAAGAAAATAATATTTTAAAAGGCACAGCAGCAGTTATTGATAAAGATTTTGCCAGTGAAAAACTAGCTGAACTTGTAGCAGCTGACTTATTACTTATTTTAACTGCTGTAGACAAAGTTGCTCTTAACTTTGGAAAACCAGATCAAAAATGGCTAGATCAATTAACGATTAAAGAAGCAGAACAATACATTAAATCTGGACATTTTGCTCCTGGTAGTATGCTGCCTAAAGTTAAAGCAGCTGTGCAGTTTGTTAAACATAAAAAAAATAATCGAGCATTAATAACATCTTTGGCTAAAGCAGAACAAGCTTTAGCAGGAAAAACAGGAACTTCAATTATAAATAATAATTAAAATTTAGGTAAGAGCTGGTAAAATTAAGACCAGCTCTTTTAACCCTGGAGAAGAGGCAGTGTATGTATTTATTAATTTTATTTATTACTCTAATTCTGGTAATTTTATTAATTAAATTAAGAAATAAAACCAAATTATTTAAGTTATTAAAAAATAACTTCAGCTTATTTGCTGATGGTAATATGAAAATAAAAATAAAGACTAAACACAAAGGCTTTAAACAAATGGCAAGCTTTTTTAATCAGGGGCTGCAGAAAATCAGAAAATTTATTGCCTACACTGTACGAATTTCTGAAAAAATATTTGAATCCGCTACAAAACTTCAGCAGGACATTACAGCAGTAAAAAATTCACTTAAAAACACAAGTTTAACCATGGATGAATTTAGCAACAATATGTTAAAACAGAGTCAAGCAGCTGAAGTAACTAATCAGCAAATGGAAGATTCTCTGCAGTTAGCTAATCAGATAAAAAATAACTGTCAAACTGCAATAAATAAGTCACAGTTAGTACAGGATATAATTAATCAAAATGATCATAACCTTCAGCTTACTATTAATGATGTTAAAAAAAGTATTAATGAATTTAATAAGTTGAGTCAGGATATTGCAAATTTAAATACACAAGCAGGTAATATCGAAGAAATTGTAACTAAAATAAATGAAATATCGGGTCAGACCAATTTACTAGCTTTAAATGCGACTATTGAAGCAGCTAGAGCTGGTGAAAAGGGCAGAGGATTTGCTGTTGTTGCAGATGAAATAAGTCAATTATCAGAACAAGTAGCTGATTTTTCTAATAATATTAAAGACATTAGTACTGCTATTTCGAATCAAAGCAAAGATGTCAATCTTAAAATGACAGCAAGAGCTACTAGCTTTGAAAATGATCTAGTTAAAATTAATCAAGCAAAAGCTGGTTTTACTGAAATAGAAAATTCTATGTTAGAATTAAATCAGGAAATAACAGCAGTCAAAAAATTAGCTTTTAAGCAAAATGAGATTTCAGAAAAAGTAAAAAATATGATGGATGGAATTACAGTTAATTCTCAGCAATTAGCAGCTGGAGTGGAAGAAATTACTGCTAATACTCAGGAACAAGAAAACTTTATTATACAGATAAATGATTATCTCGAAAATTTTCATCAGGATATTGCAAATTTAAATAAAGAAACAAATTATTTTATGCAATCTTTCAAATTAAGTCAGCAAGATAAAGATAATATTACAGCTAAACTAAAAATCTTAAAAGATCTATCTGACGCTAATTTAATGAAAGATAATCAACAAACAAGAAAGAAATTAAAAAAATTAGTTGCAAATTATAATGACTTTGAAATGCTGTCAGTTTTTAACCAGCAGGGTTGGAACTTTTCTTCTAGTTTAGATGAGCAGGATTTAACTATGGATTTTTCTCACCGAGATTATTTTACAAAAGCTATAGCAGGAAATTATTATTGTTCTAAGCCTTATATTTCTCTAGATAGTTATAACTACTGTATTGCATTGGCAGTTCCAATTAAAGATCATAATAAAATTATTGGTGTTTTAATGGGAGATTTAAATATTTAAATTAAATAAGTTAATAATTAAATAGATATAAGCTAAATAGATATTTTATAGAAATGATTTGGGTTATTAAAGTTAATTAGTTAATTGTTAACTTGCTTTTAAGTTGATTTTAAGATACAATTTAGCCTAAACTATAAATATAAGCAATTTGCTAATATTTAAAGGAGGCTAAGTATGGCTAAAAAAGATAAAATTATCCTAAACGAATTAGACGATTGGTATCAACATGATTTGATAGAAAAAAACCTCTATAATAATTTAGCTTCTTTATATCAGAGAGAAAGCTGGGATTTCAATACAATTATTAGATGGACCTTAATAATTGGAGCAATTATGATTGGAATCGGCTTAATTTCTTTCATTACTTTTTTAATCCAGTCAATCTATTTTGTGATTTTAGCACTATCAGTACTATGCTTTATCGCTTATTATTATGGATTTAAATTACGCAAAAAAGATTTTAAACATTATTATCCGCGAACAGGTAATGCTTTAATCGCGGTTGCTAGTTTATTAATAAACGCAGATATCTTTGCTATTAACAGCCTTATTTTTACAAATGAAGTTCACTGGACAAGTATCTTAGTACTTGTTACTCTAGTTTATTTTGTCATTGCTTATCTGAATAAAAATACTTTAGTTTTAGTTTTTGCTTTAACATCTGCTGCTATTTCCTTTGGAGCAAAGACTGGTTACGTATCAGGTTGGGGTTTATACTTCTTGGGCTTAAGTTATCCAATGAGATTTGTAGTTATAAGTCCTCTAGTTGCTTTGCTTGGTTATCTCCATACCAGAACTGATTTTTCAATTCCAGAATCATTTGTTCAAACCTATTATGCTTTTGGCTTATTGTTTTTAAATTTATCTTTATGGATTTTATCAATCATTGGCTATCATGGTAACTTATTTAAATGGGGATATACTAATGATAATTGGGAACTATTATTTTTTAGCCTTTTATGGGCTGCAGCTGATATAATAATTTTTCTAATTGGAACAAGGTTTAAACAAAAAATATTTGTAAGATATGCGATAACCTTTTTAATTTTAAACCTTTATACAAGGTATTTTGAGTATTTCTGGGATAAAATGTATAAATCTTTATTCTTTATAATTCTGGGACTTATTTCTGTTTCGATTGGACTTTATCTTGAAAAAAAATTAAATAAAAAAGCTTAATCATGCTCTTTAGACTATAATTTTTCAAGCAGGAAATATTTAATTTTATAAGAATACTTTAATAATAGCTAAGACTTGAAGGAGGAAACCATGGGAGAACTTTTTGCTGGAATTAAAAAATTTTCTAATCGAGAATTTAATAAAAATAAAAAGCTTTATAATAAATTGAGCAATAAACAAAATCCTCATACTTTATTTATAGGGTGTTCTGATTCTAGATTAGTTCCTAATCTAATTACTAAAACTATGCCGGGAGAATTATTTATGATTAGAAATGTTGCTAATTTAATCCCACCATTTCGGCAGTCAGAAGAATATTTATCTACAACATCTGCTATAGAGTATGCAGTTAATGTTTTAAAAGTCAATAATATAGTTGTTTGTGGACACTCTAATTGTGGGGGCTGCCAGGCATTACATCAGGAAAACAGTCAGGAACTTCCTCACATCAACAAGTGGTTAGAGCTAGCAGATCCTGTTAAAGCTAAAATACCTCAATTAAGTCAAAGTAATTCCAAAAAAGAACTCAGTAAATTAATTGAACAGGCTAATATAGTTCTACAGCTAGAGCATTTAAAAAGTTATCCCTATATTGCAAAACAATTAAAAAATAATAATCTAAAAATATATGGTTGGCATTATAATATTGCTAATGGCACTGTCTATAACTATAATGAAGAAACTAAAGAATTTGAGTTAATTGAATAAAAGCCGATTAATCTTAGAGTAAAAATACTAAATTGCAAAGGATTTTTAAAATGGATATTTTTAAGCTGCTAACCAGCTATGACAAAACTTTAATTATAGCTATTATTTTAATTTCAATTGCAGCTATTATTAGCTACCCTCATTTAATAATTAATAATAACAATTATGCTAAATATGCTGTAATAAAAATTAATAATCAAAAAATAGCTCGCTATCGCTTAACTAAACAGCAGCAAATAGCAGAATTTTCTTTTAAAGTACAGGAAAAAGAATATTCAGGTCAGCTAGAAATAGCTGAAAATAAAGTTCGGCTCCATCGCCTGCCAGAAAAAATAGTACCCCGAGCCATCCATGCTAACATGGGCTGGATTGAAGAAAGCTATCAAATGATTGTTGCTCTGCCGATTAAACTAACTGTAGAAATAGAAACAGAGCAAAAAAATCATCCAGCTCAGCTGGATGGTGTTGTTTATTAAATTTTACTTGCCTGACGATAGGAGCTGGGCGAAGAATTCATGTGTTTTTTAAATATTTTAGAAAAATAGCTAGGAGTATTAAAGCCGACCTTCAAACAGATCTCAGTTATAGAAAGACTTGTTTCTCTCAACAATCTTGAAGCAACTGCCAATCTGTATTTGAGCAAATATAAGACTGGGCTGCTGTTAATAGTTTGCTTAAAACAGCGAAAGCATTCTCTTTTGCTAATATTTGCTGCTTCAGCAATTTGATCAACAGTCAGCTGTTTTTGATAATTACTATGAATGAATTCAATCATTTTTTTTATTCTACTGTTATGATTTTCTTTAGTTAGCAAAGGTTCATTTAATAGCAGCTGTTTATTTTTTACAATTAAATAAAAGATATAAGATAATTTATTTCTGATTAGAATTTCAAAACCATAGTCTTTTTTTTGATAAATCTGGTATGCCTTAAGAATTTCTGTAATGATTTTTAGCTGCCAATCTGTTTTTTGACATAAAGTTAGTTTAGCTAAAGAATTACAATTTAGCAGAGGATCCAGATACTTCTGGTTAAAAATACTTTCTGGAAAAGAAGAGAGTAGGCGTCTGGCAAAAACAAAGGTTATCAATTTACAACCAGTATTACCACTGATTTTCATTGAGTGCAAGATATTTGAATTAATAAAAGCGCCTTGCCCAGCTTGTAAAATAAAACTGCTTTTATCACCTAATCTAGTACATACCTCCCCCTGATCAACTATAAAAAGCTCTAGTTCCTGATGCCAGTGCCATGGTATATCCCCAGTCACATATTTACTAACATCAGAATAATAAACAGCACAGGGAAAAGGTAAATCACCCCTACTTATTAATTCTTTTCCATTTTTGTCAGTAATAACTCTAGTTTGCTGCATAACATTCCTCCTGATGTCATTATAGTTATAATAATAGGCAATTTAATTATTGTTAGCTTAATATATTGTCAATATAATTATAATTAAGTGGTTAAGCAATGTCAATCTATAAGTAATATTGAACTGTTTATTTATTGGAGGAATTTAGTGTTATGAAAACTATTATTTTTAAATTTAATAATATTTTATGGTTGTATAATTAATGTTGTGAAGAAAAAACTGTAAATCTAAAAATATCTAAATAAAAAAGGCATTTGCCTGGCTCCGTTGAATTAAATAGTTACAACACCAAAAATTCAATAAAGGAGTCAAGCAAATGCATAATAATCTTATCACAGATTTAATGGATTTACCAGACCTAGTTGCAACAGATTTAATTAAAACGGAGGAATATTTAGTTTTTGTAGCTGACTATAAAATAGATCATGTTAAATGTCCTGTCTGCGGCAAAAAAGCAGAAAAGATTCATGATAGAAAAACTCAAATGATTCAGGATACTTCTCTTCGAGATAAAAAAACAGTTATTAGACTTGAAAAGAA
>NZ_FOTI01000061.1 GCF_900114545.1 Halanaerobium salsuginis | reverse complement strand
CGTTATAGAAATCAGAACAACAAAGAGCGAAAGCTAAAATTCAGCTATGCTCCAATTAAATTACCTGCTTTAAAAGATACTGAATTAACTATGGTAATTGTCAGAGGACATGGTATTAATCCAACTATGATTATCACAAACTTAAATCCTAATTCTAAGCGACTTACTCTGGCAGTTTTAAAAGCGTATATTAAAAGATGGAGAATTGAAGAATATTTTAGGTTTAAAAAACAAAAATTTGACTTTGAAAACTTTAGAGTTAGATCATTAAAGAAAATCAGAAATTTAGATTTAATTTTATCAATAGCCATAGGATTTTTAGCTCTTTTTTCCAATCAGAAAAAGACTAAGCTTAGGGTATTTGTTAAGAAAGTTTCAGAAAGAATATTTGATATACCAGACTTTGAATACTATGCTTTAGCTGATGGAATCAGAAAAATACTGGCTAAATCCTATACTGGAATAGCTTCTTTTTTAAAGAGTTATTACAAAAAACGACGATCACAAAAGAGATTAAGGCTTTCTTTACCATTATGACAGTAAGGATAGTTTTTGCTATTTTAAAAAATGGGGAAACTACTTAAAAATAAAAAGAGTTTTTCCAGCACCAGACATCATTTACAATTAAACTTAAATTGCGCCTTAGTGTGCCAGAAAAACTCCGCTTTAGATCATTAATTTTACATCAATTATTCTACTTCAACTAATTCGTCTGCTAATTCTTCAAACATGGTACCATCTTCTTTTACAAGATCAAGATTGCGATAATATTTCATACCGGTACCAGCTGGAATTAGCTGACCAATAATTACATTTTCCTTCAGTCCCAGAAGTGGATCAACTTTCCCTTCTAGAGAAGCTTCAGTTAATACTCGAGTAGTTTCCTGGAAAGAAGCTGCCGATAAGAAAGAATCTGTAGCAAGTGAAGCTTTAGTTATTCCCAGTAATTCTGGTTTTGCTATAGCTGCTTCACCATCTTCAGCGGCAAGTTTTTTGTTAACTTCTCGATAATCATATCTATTAACCAGGCTGCCTGGTAATAAATTACTATCACCGGGTTTAACAACCTTTAATTTTTTCATCATCTGGCGAACTATTACTTCAATATGCTTATCATTAATTTCTACACCCTGAGAACGATAAACATTTTGTACTTCTTCAAGTAAATAATTTTGAACAGCTTTTTCGCCTTTTACTTTTAAAACAACATTAGGATCAAGAGGACCTTCAGTTAATTTATCACCAGCAGTCACATAATCGTTATCCTTAACAATCATTTTTGACCCATAAGGAATTTTATATGTTTTCTTCTTGCCATCTTCGTTTTCTACCACAACGCGTTTAGAATTTTTCTTTTCAATTATTTTAACATAACCATCACGTTCAGTCATAATTGCCTGACCTTTTGGAGTACGACCTTCAAAAAGCTCTTCTACTCTAGGCAGACCTTGAGTGATATCATCACCAGCTACTCCACCTGTATGGAAAGTACGCATTGTCAGCTGAGTTCCTGGTTCTCCAATTGATTGGGCTGCGACAATACCAATTGATTCACCAATATCAACGACATCTCCTGTCGCAAGGTTACGTCCATAGCATTTGCGGCAAACTCCATGTTCCGCTTCACATGTTAAAACAGAACGAATTTTAACCTTAGTGATGTTTGCTGCTTCAATTTTATCCATTTTTTTACGATCAATTAAGTCATTATTAGCTACAATAACTTCATTGCTTTCGGGATCAATAATATCTTCAGCTGCAAATCTGCCAATACATCTTTCTGACAGTGGTTCAACAGCAGTTTTACCTTTAGCTCCAATCGCTTCTACATAAATGCCTTCTTCTGTTCCACAGTCATCTTCTCGAACTATTACATCCTGAGAAACATCAACTAACCTTCTAGTTAAATAACCAGAGTCTGCTGTTCTTAGAGCTGTATCAGCTAGACCTTTACGCGCACCATGAGTAGATAAGAAATATTCCAGTACATCAAGCCCTTCCCGGAAACTTGAACGGATAGGAACATCGATAATACGTCCGGAGGGATCTGCCATTAAACCCCGCATTCCAGCTAATTGTGAAATCTGAGATGTATTACCACGAGCACCAGAGATAGCCATAATGTAAATGTTATTATCTTCATCAAGGTTATCCAATAAAGCGCCTGTAACATCATCTTTAGCTTTATTCCAGATATCAACAACTTTTTGATAACGTTCGTTTTCAGTAATTGCTCCTCTGCGATAATGAGCTTCTATTTCATGAACCTGCTCTTCTGCAGTAGAAACAATTTCCTGTTTAGTTGGCGGGATTACAGCATCACTAACTGCAATGGAAATCCCAGAACGAGTAGCATAATCATAACCCATTTTTTTAATATTATCAAGAGTTTCAGCTGTTTTATCATTTCCAACATCTTCGTAGAATTCTGTAATTAAATCACCTAATTCACTTTTACCAATTCTTGCATTAACATAATCAACTTCCGCTGGTAAAGCTTCATTAAATATAATTCTACCAATAGATGTATCGATTAATTCGCCATTTAGTCTGACTTTAACCGGAGCCTGTAGATGAACGCGCTTAGTATCATAAGCCTTAATAGCTTCATCACTATTGGCAAATATTTTGCCAGCTCCTTTTTTATCTTCTTTGATTGTAGTCAAATAGAATACTCCTAAAACCATATCCTGAGTAGGTATAGTAATAGGTCTTCCATCTGATGGATTAAGCAAATTAGTAGTTGCCAACATCAATAGTCTTGATTCTGCCTGAGCTTCTACAGATAAAGGTAAATGAACTGCCATCTGATCACCATCAAAGTCAGCATTATAAGCTGTACAGGCAAGTGGATGTAATTTAATAGCTTTACCCTCAACTAATACCGGTTCAAAAGCCTGAATACCTAGTCTATGCAGGGTAGGCGCCCGGTTTAAAAGGACTGGATGATCTTTAATTGCTTCTTCAAGAATACCCCAGACAGCTTCATCAACTTCTTCAACCATTCTTTTAGCATTTTTAATATTGTGAGCATGTCCTTCAGCAACTAAACCTTTCATAACAAATGGCTTAAATAACTCTAAAGCCATTTTTTTAGGCAAACCACACTGATGCATTTTTAAATCTGGACCAACTACAATAACAGAACGTCCAGAATAATCAACCCGTTTCCCAAGTAAATTTTGACGGAAACGTCCCTGCTTACCTTTTAGCATATCACTTAATGATTTCAGAGGTCTATTACCTGCTCCAGTAACCGGACGGCCACGACGGCCATTATCAATTAAGGCATCTACTGATTCTTGCAGCATTCTCTTTTCATTACGAATGATAATTTCTGGTGCTCCAAGATCGAGCAGCCTTTTTAATCTATTATTACGATTAATGACTCTTCTATATAAATCATTTAGATCAGAAGTAGCAAAGCGGCCTCCATCAAGCTGAACCATAGGTCTTAAGTCAGGAGGAATTACTGGAATAACATCCAGAACAAGATTAGCTGGATTTAGACCTGATTCCAGCAGACCATCCATAACTTCTAAACGACGAACAGCTCTTTTGCGGCGCTGACCACTTGCTTCTTTAATTTCTTTTTTTAATTCTTTAACTTCTTGCTCAACATCAATTCTGCCCAGCAATTCTTTAATTGCTTCTGCTCCCATAGCAGCTTTAAATGAACTGCCATATTTCATTTTAGCTTCCCTATATTCACTTTCAGGCAGGAGTTGTTTTGCACTTAAGGGGGTATCACCAGGATCGGTAACAATATAATGGACAAAATAAATTATTTTTTCCAAGGCCCGGGGCGACATATCCATAATTAGCCCAAGCCGACTGGGGATACCTTTGAAATACCAAATGTGGGTACATGGTGCAGCCAGCTCTATATGCCCCATTCTTTCTCTTCTTACTTTGGATCTAGTTACCTCTACTCCACAACGATCGCAAACAACACCTTTATAACGGACCCGCTTATACTTACCACAGTGACACTCATAATCTTTAGTAGGACCAAAGATTTTTTCACAAAAAAGCCCATCCTTTTCAGGTTTTAAAGTTCTATAATTAATTGTTTCGGGTTTTTTGACCTCACCACGGGACCATTCACGGATTTGCTCTGCAGAAGCAACTCCGATCCGCATCGAATCGAAATTATTCACATTTAACAAGGGTCTCTCCCCTTTCTTTAGTAAAATTATTCGTCATCTTCATCATTATCACGACTTAATTTTAAGTCCGTATCTAGACCAAGTTTTTGGGCTGTTTCCATCATTTCATCTTCATTCTCAGCAACCTGTAATTCCTGTTCATCAGAAGTAAATATTCTGGCATCAAGACCCAGACTCTGCATTTCTTTAATTAATACTTTAAATGATTCAGGAATACCAGGATCAGGAACATTTTCTCCTTTGACTATTGCTTCATATGCTTTAACCCGGCCTACAACATCATCAGATTTAACTGTTAGCATTTCCTGTAAGGTATAAGCAGCACCATAAGCTTCTAATGCCCAAACTTCCATTTCACCAAAGCGCTGTCCACCAAACTGAGCTTTACCTCCCAGAGGCTGCTGGGTAACAAGAGAATATGGGCCAGTTGAACGAGCATGTAATTTATCATCAACCAAATGATGTAATTTAAGAATATACATAACTCCAACAGTAACGCGACGTTCAAATCTCTCACCTGTTCTGCCATCATAAAGAACAGTTTTACCATCCCGATCAAGACCGGCTTTTTCTAAAATATCTTCAACTTCTTTTTCAGTAGCACCATTAAAAACAGGAGTTTCTGTATAAATCCCTAATGCTCTAGCGGCCATTCCTAAATGAGTTTCCAGAACCTGACCTATATTCATCCGGGAAGGTACACCCAGTGGATTAAGAACTACTTCAACAGGTTCACCATTTGGCAAAAACGGCATATCTTCTTCTGGTAATATTCTTGAGATAACACCCTTATTACCATGGCGACCAGCTAACTTATCTCCTACAGATATCTTCCTTTTTGTTGCTACATAAACTCTAACTAAGCGATTAACTCCTGGTTTCAAATCATCGCCCTGTTCTCTAGAAAACACTTTTACATCAACTACTATTCCTTCTTCACCATGAGGAACTTTTAATGATGTATCTCTAACTTCACGAGCTTTTTCACCAAAAATAGCACGCAGTAATCTTTCTTCAGCAGATAATTCAGTCTCTCCTTTTGGAGTAACTTTACCAACTAGAATATCGCCTTCCTCAACTTCAGCTCCTACTCTGATAATACCTCGTTCATCAAGATTTTTAAGAGCATTTTCTCCAACATTAGGAATATCGCGAGTAATTTCTTCTGGTCCTAATTTAGTATCCCTAGCTTCTGCTTCATGTTCTTCAACATGGATAGTTGTAAAAGCATCTTCTTTAACTAGATTTTCACTAATTAGAATAGCATCTTCATAGTTATATCCTTCCCAGGGCATAAAGGCAAGTAGCGAATTCCTGCCCAAAGCCATTTCACCTTTATCTGTAGATGGACCATCAGCAATAATTTCGCCTGCTTCCACTACATCTCCTTTAGCTACAATTGGCTTTTGATTCATACAGCTACCCTGATTAGATCGTTTATATTTCATTAATTTATAACTATCTATTAAACCTTCTTCATTTTTAATCATAATCTTATTAGAAGTTACACTAACTATTTCTCCGCCTTTTTTAGCAACAATAACTGCTCCTGAATCCTTAGCAGCTTTGTATTCCATACCAGTTGCTACCATTGGAGCATCAGTAATCATCAGCGGAACTGCCTGACGCTGCATATTGGCACCCATTAAAGCCCGGTTAGCATCATCATTTTCCAGGAATGGTATCATAGCAGCAGAAACCCCTACCATTTGCTTGGTAGAAACATCCATATAGTCAATATTTTCTGGATGAACTTCTAAAATATCAGATCTTTTCCTACAAATTACAAATTCACTAGCAAAATTGCCCTGCTCATCTATTTCAGCATTAGCCTGGGCTATAATAAATTTATCTTCTTCATCAGCAGTTAAATAGTCAATTTCATCAGTAACTTTGGAATCAACTACTTTTCTGTATGGTGTCATGATAAAACCAAACTCATTTGTTTTAGCATAAGTACCCATTGTACCAATCAAACCAATGTTAGGTCCCTCAGGAGTTTCAATCGGACAAATTCTACCATAATGGGAATGATGCACATCACGCACATCAAAACCAGCTCTTTCCCGACTTAAACCACCTGGTCCCAGTGCAGATAATCTTCTTTTATGGGTTAGCTCAGACATTGGATTAGTCTGATCCATAAATTGAGATAGCTGACTACTACCAAAAAACTCTTGGATAGAAGCAACAACTGGTCTTGTATTAATTAATGCCTGTGGAGTTACTACATCTACATCCTGAATGGTCATCCGTTCTCTAACGACTCTCTCCATTCTGGAAAGGCCAATTCTAAATTGATTCTGTAATAATTCTCCAACTGTTTTTAAACGTCTGTTACCAAGATGATCAATATCATCAATAAAATATTCCGGATCATTGTAAATAAGTTTAATCATATATTTTACAGTTGCTACAATATCATTTATATGCAAATATTTACGGTCTTTATCAATATCTAATTCTAATTTTTTATTTAATTTATAACGACCAACAGCTGCTAGATCATATCTTTTATGATCAAAAAATAATGAGTTCAAAAGATTAGTAGCACTTTCTACTGTTGGTGGTTCTCCTGGACGAAGGCGTTTATACAATTCAATTAAGGCTTCTTCTTTAGATTCTGTATTATCTCTTTCTAGAGTATCATGTAGAACCTCTGAATCACCAAATTCACTAGTAATTTCTGAATCAGTTCCAAAACCAAGTGCACGTAACAAAACGGTTGATGGAAGTTTTCTTGTTCTATCAACTCTTACAGAAATTATTCTCTTTTTATCATATTCAAACTCTATCCAGGCGCCCCGATTAGGTATAATACTACCTGTAATTAAGCGGCGTCCATCTTTTGTTCTTTCATCACTAAAATAAACACCAGATGATCTTACTAATTGATTTACCACAACTCTTTCAGCACCATTAATTATAAATGTCGCCTTATCAGTCATTAACGGGAAATCACCCATAAAGACTTCCTGTTCTTTAACCTCTCCTGTTTCTTTGTTAATTAATCTAACTTTTACCTGTAAAGAAGCCGAAAATGTGGCATCTCTATCCCGACATTCTTCTACCGAATACTCAGGATCCTCCAGATAATAATCAACAAATTCTAAGACCAGATTTTCTGAAAAATCTTCGATTGGAGAAATTTCTTCAAAAACTTCTTTTAAACCCTCTTCTAAAAACCAATCATAAGAGTTTAATTGTGTATAAATCAGATCTGGCAAGTCCATCGCGTCATCAATCTTACTAAAACTATATCTTTCCCTTGCCGTTGACATCATTGCACCCCCAGGAAATTCTTAATAATTAGCTGAAACTATCCCATCATAATCATATTCTTATTTACCTTATAGACATCTAATAATGATAGCACAGGAATCAAAACTTGTCAAGGATAATTCAAAAATAGAATTCTCCCTTGATTAATAACCTGCCTACTACTCATTATCTTCATATAAAATATAAAATAGCTAAATTTAAATATTAATTGTTAGTTTATATTTTTTATGAAAATAATTAATAGCAACTAAATTTAAGAGAGAATTCTATTGCTTACGAGAAAAAATAGTCCTACTGTTTAATCACAGCAGGACTATTAATTATTAAAGTTAACAGGAACAATTATTTTAATTCTACAGTTGCTCCAGCTTCTTCTAATTTTTCTTTCATTTCTTCTGCTTCTTCTTTGCTTACAGCTTCTTTTACATTACCTGGAGCGTCATCAACAACAGCTTTAGCTTCTTTTAATCCTAAACCTGTTAATTCACGAACAGCTTTGATAACTTTAATTTTCTTACCACCAATATCAGCTAAGAAAACATCAAATTCTGTTTTTTCTTCTGCTCCACCATCAGCTGCTCCACCAGCTACTCCAGCTACTGCTACAGGAGCTGCAGCACTTACACCAAATTTTTCTTCTAATTCTTCAACTAATTCACTAAGTTCTAAAACACTCATTTCTTCAATTGCAGTAATAATTTCTTCTTTAGTCATTATAATAATCCTCCTTAATTTTTTTAAGCTTTTTCTTCTTTAATTTGACTTAATACTTGAACTAGGCCGCGAATATTACCCTGCAGCACGTTGACCAATCCAGAAAGGGGTGCTTTCATGCCTGCAAAAGCCTTTGCAAGTAGTTCTTCTCTGGATGGAATCTTAGCTAACGCTTCAACTTTATCTTTATTAATTATTTCACCATTTAAAAAACCAGCTTTAATTTCTAAAATTTCGTGGTCTTTAGCAAAATCTACTAAAACTTTAGCGGGAGAAACAGCATCTTCCTCACCAAAAGCAATAGCTGTTGGTCCGGAAAAATATTCTGTAACTTCTTCCATATCAACATCATTGGCAGCAATTGTAGCCAGAGTATTTTTAACAACTTTAAATTCAACTCCAGCCTCTCTTAACTTGCTTCTTAGTTCAGTCATTTCAGCAACATTTAAACCTAAATAATCTGCTATTACAAGAGATTTAGCACTGCTAAATTTTTCAGTAAGTTCTTTTACAACCGCTTCTTTTTCTGGTCTTGCCATATTTTCACCCCCCTTAGCTAGAACTTAAAATAACTATTAACCTATTGATAGCTCAATTTCAGCTTGAGCTTTTAGACAAAAGTTAATTTAAGCAAACATAAAAAAACCTCCCGCAGACAGACAGGAGGTATATAATTGCAAATTCATTTGCAGAATCTCACTAACCTCGGCAGGAATTTAAGCAACAATGCCCCTGCTGTCTTCGGATGACTTATTTACTTGTCTCAATAACTATAACACAAAAAATCTATCAGGTCAATACCTTTTAGCGACCAATAATTGTTAAAGTTGCTGCAGGATCAATTTTTACACCTGGTCCCATGGTTGGGGAAATTGCCAGTGTTCTAAAAAATTTACCCTTAGCTGCTGCTGGACGTTCTTTTGCTAAAGTATCCATAATTTTACGATAGTTATTTAATAACTGATCTACAGAAAATGATGCTTTGCCAATTGGCAAATGAACTATTCCTGTTTTATCTACCCGATACTCAATTTTTCCAGCTTTAAATTCTTGCACAGCTTTTTCTAATTCAAAAGTTACAGTACCAGCTTTAGGATTTGGCATTAAACCTTTTGGTCCTAAAACTCGACCCAGACGACCAACAACACTCATCATGTCTGGAGTAGCAATTGCTAAATCAAAATCCAACCAGCCACCTTCAATTTTTTCAGCTAGTTCTTCAGCACCTACAAAATCAGCTCCAGCTTCTTCCGCCTCTTTAGCTTTTTCACCTTTTGCAAAAACAACTAAAGTAATTTCCTGACCTGTACCTTCTGGTAAAACAACTGTACCTCTGATATTTTGATCAGCATGTTTTGGATTAACACCTAGCTTGGCTGATAATTCTACTGTTTCATCAAAATTAGCTGTTGCAAGTTCTTTAACTAAGTTAAAAGCTGCTTCAGGTTCATATAAATTTTCACGGTTATATTTTTCTAAAGCCTCTGCATAACGCTTACTTTTTGCCATTATATTTCCTCCTCTGTGGTTTTAGCGGAATCTTCCTCCCACCGAATTAAACTCTTAATTATTCAACAACAATACCCATACTTCTTGCTGTGCCAGCGATCATGCTCATTGCTGCTTCTACACTACCTGCATTTAAATCCTGCATTTTAGTTTCAGCAATTTTTTGCACAGCTGCTTTGCTTACTGTAGCAACTTTTTTTACATTAGGTTCTCCAGAAGCAGTATCAATACCAGCAGCTTGTTTCAATAACACTGCAGCTGGTGGAGTTTTAGTAATAAAATCAAAAGAACGGTCTTGATAAACAGTAATTTCTACTGGAATAATTGTTCCTTGATTTTCTTGAGTTTTAGCATTAAAAGCCTTGCAAAACTCCATAATATTAACACCATGTTGACCTAAAGCTGGTCCGACTGGTGGTGCAGGGTTCGCCTGTCCTCCAGGAATCTGTAATTTAATAACAGTCATAACTTGTTTAGCCATTTAAAACACCCCTTTCTTCAAAATATAAAAATTATCTTTAGCTAACTAAATTAATTAGCAATTCAATTTATAAAAATTAGTGTTTTTCAATTTGTGAAAATTCTAATTCTACTGGAGTTTCACGCCCAAACATTGAAACTAAAACTTTAGCTTTTCCCTGTTCAGGATGAATCTCTTTAATAATACCATCAAAATCTTCAAATGGTCCATCTTTTACAGTAACTTTTTCACCAAGTTCAAAGTCAACTGAAACTTTCTTAGCTTTCTCACCCATATTATTTAAAATAGCTTCTACTTCTGATTTTTCAACTGGGAGTGGTTTAGTTCCTCCACTAACAAATCCAATTACACCAGGAGTATTTTTCACTACATACCATGATTTATCATTCATATCCATCTGTAATAAAATATAGCCGGGGAAAATGCGTTTTTTTACAACCTCATCTTTACCTTTTTTCTTTTCAATTGTTTCTTCAGTTGGAACTAGAATCCTAAAAATACTATCTTCCATACCTGTACTGGCTATTCTTTTCTCAAGATTTGCCTTCACTTTTCTTTCGTGTCCAGAATAAGTATGCACAACATACCAGGGGACATCTTCTTTTACGTTAATTTCATCATTAAGCTTATTTTCTTCATTCATATTTAAGGATTCTAAATAGAATCCTCACCTCCTCAATTAAGAAATTAATGGAGTAATTATATTAGCCAGTGCCAGATCTATAATCCCAATGAAAGCTATCAAAGCAACAACAGTGATTATAACAACTATTGTATTCGAAGTAATTTCTTCTTTGTTTGGCCAGTTAACTTTTTTCATTTCAGATTTAACCTGTTTAAAAAATTTAGCAATTTTACCAAAAAACCCGAGTTTTTTTGCCATTTTCAAATCACTTCCTCAGCTAAAGTATTAATCCTATTTTGTTTCACGATGGAGGGTGTGCTCCTTACAAAATTTACAATATTTCTTAAGTTCAAGTCTATCACTAGTATTCTTCTTATTTTTTTTGGTAGAATAGTTGCGGTTTTTGCATTCTGTACATTCAAGTGTAATAATTTCTCTCACCGTAAATCCACCTCCTCAATCAAACAACTGATGCCTATTAAGTAGATTTTTTCAAGTTATCTAATTAAACTATCAGGACATTTCAGTTTTCTTGCAGTAATTTTTCTGATTCTTAACCTTAATTAATTTACCATATATCAATTAAAATGTCAATGTTTTTTAGAAAAAAAGCATGTGCAGGAGTTCCTGCACATGCTATTGAATTTAATTTAAGTTTTAAAAATTCAACAATAAAGAGTAGTTTAAAACTTAAGCAAAATAGTTCTACTCAATAATTTCAGTAACAACTCCAGCTCCAACTGTATGTCCACCTTCACGAATTGCAAAACGTAATCCTTCTTCCATTGCAATCGGAGTTATCAATTCGCCAGACATTTCAATGTTATCTCCTGGCATTACCATTTCTACTCCTTCTGGTAAATGAATTGATCCTGTTACATCTGTTGTACGGAAGTAAAACTGAGGTCTGTATCCATCAAAAAATGGTGTGTGTCTTCCACCTTCATCTTTACTTAATACATATACCTCTGCATTAAACTTTGTGTGAGGTGTTATACTGCCTGGTTTTGATAATACCTGGCCTCTTTCTATATCTTCTCTTTTTACACCTCTTAATAATGCTCCAATGTTATCTCCTGCTACTGCTTCGTCTAACAGTTTACGGAACATTTCTACTCCTGTTACTACTGTTGTTGTTGTATCTTTTATTCCTACTAGCTCTACTTCATCTGATGGATGTAATGTTCCTCTTTCTACACGACCTGTTGCTACTGTTCCACGTCCTGTAATTGAGAATACATCTTCTACTGGCATCAAGAATGGTTTGTCTGTATCTCTTTCTGGTTCTGGAATATAACTATCTACTGCTTCCATAAGTTCGATAATCTTACTTCCCCATTCTCCTTCAGGATCTCCATTTTCCAGTGCTTTTAATGCTGATCCTACTATTACTGGAATATCGTCTCCTGGAAATTCATATTCGCTTAATAATTCTCTTACTTCCATCTCTACCAGTTCGATTAATTCTTCATCGTCTACCATATCTGCTTTATTTAAAAAGACTACGATTGATGGTACTCCTACCTGTCTTGCTAAAAGAATATGCTCTCTTGTTTGAGGCATTGGACCATCTGCTGCTGATACTACCAGAATTGCTCCATCCATTTGAGCTGCTCCTGTGATCATATTTTTTACATAGTCAGCATGTCCCGGGCAATCTACGTGAGCATAATGTCTTGTTTCTGTTTCATACTCTACGTGAGAGGTTGCTATTGTTATTCCTCTTTCTCTTTCTTCAGGTGCATTATCTATTGTATCAAACGCCCTTACTTCTGCCCCTCCATAATTTGCTAATACTGTTGTTATTGCTGCTGTCAGTGTTGTTTTTCCATGGTCAACATGGCCTATGGTTCCTATGTTAACATGGGGTTTTGTTCTTTCAAATTTTGCTTTTGCCATTTTTCTTCCTCCTTAAAATTTTAT
>NZ_FOTI01000060.1 GCF_900114545.1 Halanaerobium salsuginis | reverse complement strand
CTATCAAATCAGGCTACTCAGTTAATGTTTCAGATCTTTTCTGAAAGATATGAAAAGGGATCCATATTTTTAACCAGCAATCTTGAATTTGCTGAATGGGCTAAAGTCTTTCATGATGAAAGAATGACTGCTGCAATTATTGATAGATTAATTCACAACAGCAAAATTATGTTATTTAATGGACCAAGTCATCGACTTTTAGACCAGCAGAAGAAAACTAAAAAAGACCAGTAATTCAACTACCTAAGGAGATAACTTCTTCTCCTTCTTTTTTAGCTAGGTGGTACACAATTCGATTGGTAGGGTGGTACATTTTTCGCTTGACAAAAGCAATTCCCTTTAAATCATACATATCATCTAAAAATCCACTTAATTTTCCATATTCATACTGTCTTTGAAGAAAATCTTCACCTGCACCATTTCTAATCTTTTCTAATACAAGTTTATAAGCTTCTTCGCCTCCGTTTATTGGTTCCCATCTATCACTATATTCTATCTTTTCTTTAGAATTGTATAAATTTAATTGATGTATCGGAATAAACATTACTATCACCTCAAATTTTAAGTGCAATTTCAGATAACGTTACTGGGATTTGCGCTCGTGCCTGGTTCCGTCAGGAACTGGCGTAAAACTTGCATTTTCATATCCGTAATTGGTTAGTCTGCAAGCTTTATGACTGAAGGCATGACGACAATCCCATGTTATACGATGGCACACAATAATTCTTTATCTAATATTTTACTGGCCAAATATTATACTATTAAAAATATCATTAAGATACTTTCTCCAGCTAGTAATTAATTTTTGATCAGAATCGTCATTTAAATTACTTTTATATAAAGAATAATTTGTTATTAATCTTGCAACATATTTTTTTAAAATATCTATTGATTTTGGTTTATCATTCTTCAATTTATTTTGTGTAGAGTCTAATTCTTTACCTGCATGAACAAACTCATTTCTATAAGTATATAGTTCGCTTATTTTTTTAGAGCCTTTTGTATTTGAATAATCTTCTAAACTCGCAACTCTCGGTAATAATGCTGATAATCTAAGACGTTTTTCATTCTGGTTTACTGTTATTAAAGATTCAGCAGTAATTAATAATAATAATACTGATAAAGTATGTTCTCCATTTTTTTTCTGTTCTAATGCTTTATTATAGGTAATTAATGCATTTAAAAAAGATTCATTAAACTCGTTATAGTTTTCAACAAAAACAATATTATTCATATATTCTACAAAATCATTTTGAATATCATTATTTAATAACCAGTCAAATGAAAAATTACAATCTACTTCAAAATGTAAAGGTCTATGGCTTAATCGCCATTTTTCATTTGAATATATTGCAATATGAGAATTCGAACTTTCGATTTCCGAACTTAAAGTTAAAGCAGACAAATTCAATGAATTATCCTGTTCAATATCTTGAATATATGAATTATAAAAAGCTCTTAAAGCATATATTGAGAACTTAATATTTCTAAGTGCATTGTAGCTAATTTTTTGAGTTTGATTGTTAAATTTTAACAAAAAAATGCAGTGTTTAAAAAAATCAGGAGATCTAGATTTTTCAGTATGCTGAGCAAAATCAATTGTCTCTTCATAACTTAACCCACAAGTTTCTGAAATATACTTAATTTTATCTTCTCTTGTTAATTTTTTTGGTAAAAATGTATATCTATCAAAATTTATTATTTCTGAACAGTTAGATTTAGGTATTGGAGTTACTATATAATGATCTTCTTTATTTAGTTCTAATGTATCTTTTATATGTTTTATCAAATTCACACAATCATTTTTAGTAATATTATCTTTATTATCATCCATATTGCTTAATTCTCTTTGTATAACCATAATTAATAAATCTAAATCAAAATATTTATTAATAAAATCGTCTTTTAATAATTCTTCTAGTAAATTTTCTAAAGGTCTAGAGTTAATAATATCTAATGAAATATATTCATCATCCATTACACTATAAAAAAGTGAAGAATATAACGGTTTAATATTCATAAAATCATTCCTCTTCAAATAAATTATTGTGTGCTTTCGTATAACGTTCCTGGGATTTGCGCTCGTGCCTGGTTCCGTAGAAACTGGCGTAAAACTTGCGTTTTTATATCCGTTATTGGTTAGCCTGCAAGCTTTATGACAGAAGGCATGACGCCAATCCCATGTTATACGATGCCAAGCTAATTACATTAAATCGTTTAAATTTAAGAAATTTGAATAATTATTAGGCCAATAATATTTAAAACCGAAGAAAAATTACGAATCATATTTTTATACTTATTCATTTTTTCTTTCTTTTTTTGTAAGTTTGTTCTATTTTTAACTAATTCACTATTTTTGTGTTCCCATTTTTTTAAATACTTATCTGTTTCTTTTTTTAATTTTTTCCAACCAGGTTCATTTCTCATTCCTATCCACTCATTCATTAATTCTTTTGATGGATGATTATTATAAGCACTATAACTATAAGCAACACTTTGAAGAAATTTATTCCAAATTAAATCTTCAAAATTATTTATTACATCATCTTTAGCATTTGTAGCCTGTAAAATCATTGCGGAAATATATCCCATATCTTTTTCTCTTAATGCTTTATCCATATATTCTTTTCCATGAGAAATTTTCTTTTTTAACTCTTCTATTTTTTCAGCTTTTTCATCAATTTTTTGATTTAATAGTCTTGCTATAAGTTCATTACCAACAACTGAAACTAATATTAATATTATACCAAATGTTTCGTTTATCATATTAACCCCCTAATAATATATTGTATTAATAAATATATTTTATATCTTTTATTTCAAAATTTAATTTTATAACAACTTGACAAAGTTACAATATACTATCTGCTTGGTTTCGTCTAACGTTACTGGGATTTAAGAAGTTCATGAGGCTTAGGGCGACTGCCCTTACCGAATGAATTTGGATGGAGCGCAGCGCAATCTTTAATCCCATGTTAGGCGAAGTCACTTTTGTTTTTTTCATTCAATACCTGTCTAATCTGTCTATCAAAATAATGTCTAGGATGCCAACCCTTTGTAATACCTGATAATATATATGTATCTAATAAGTTTAAACCTAAATCTACTAATGGTTCAAGTGTACTTTTTCCTATAAATCCACCCAATACTACTCCATATCCTCCTCCAATTAAACTTCCTATTCCAGATGAAATAGATGTTACTCCAACAGTTTTAATAAATTTTCCTTTATTAGTTTCAAAAAAACCTTTGGATTCTGTAATAGAATCTAAATATTCTTTAGTTATATCTTCCATATTGCTTTTATCAGCTATATTGGAAATCCATGAACGAAATTTTATAGCATCTTTTTTTGCCCTTAACTCAGGAATTTCTTTTATATCAATTACTTCTTCTTTGATTAGTTTACTAAAATTCGGTAATTTTTCTATTTCAAAAAGCTTGTTCTCCATTTTTTCAATTACTTTAGCCTTCTGTAATCTATTGAATTCTACACGAGTTAAATTCATTAAATTAATTGAATCAAGAGTATGAAATTTAAATTCTGAGAGAATAGATAATTCTAAACATTGTGTTGCTAAAGAACATAATTTTGCTCTTTCTTTTTTATTTAAGTCAGTTATATTTTTTTTGCGAGATAAACCCATATTCTTAAATATATTAGACTTATAACCTTCATGTCCAAATTTTACAGCTTCTTTTGCTGCATTAGGAGAAGGAACTTCATATGCTTTTATAACCTTTCTTACTAACCTCCTTCTATCTCTTCTTTTTGGTAATCTTTTCATAAATTTTAATCCCAATACTGCTGATTTTTCAGGATCCGAATGTGGTTCTGAACTCACATTTCCTATTTGTAATGGTAAAATACCATTAATATCAGATGAATTATATGTAATCATCGGAGTCCATAAAATAAATTTTATGGCTTCTTGTTCTAATAATTTTTCAACACCAGAAATACCAAACATATTAGTTAAAATTGCTAGTGGAATATTTTTACCATACACTTTAAAAGCAATTCCTTTATGCCTGAGAAGCATTTCACCAATTTTTCTGATTATTCGATTGTGTTCAAAAATCATATTTTGAGAGTTTACAGATCTACTATCTTCTTTAATAAAATATTTTCTTGCAAATAAATTCAAATCTTTATCAAATATTAAAGAAGCCATAATAATACTCCTCTCATAAAGAGTGATTTCGCCTAACGTTCCTGGGGTTTAAGAAGTTCATGAACTTAGCGCGACTGCGCTTAGTGAATGAATTTGGATGAAGCGCAGCGGAATCTTAAATCCCATGTTAGGCGATGTTTTTAATTTTTAAAACATCTTCGGTATACATCATCATAATTTTTTTTATTAACTAAATGTAAACTTGGCCCTTTTCTAATATACAACTCATTATCATTATATAATGAAGGCCCTTCAATACATTCAACTTCAAATACCAATACATATTTATCTTTATAATGAACAAATCCTAAGTTTGATTTTATATGATTTTTTAATTTTTTAGGCAACTTTGATTCCTCAATTTTATTGATTATAAAATTTTGATATTGTTCTAAATCATAACCAAGATAAATAGCTTCTCTTTCAATTCCTACAATTCCAAACTCATTAAATTCAGGAACAGTTATATTATCTAGTTTTTTTACTCTTTGACTATCTGATTTATTATCTGTTACACCAATAAACAAATAACCAGTTTTCCCCTTTCCAATATTAGCCAGTGCACTGATATTTTTCATTATTTTATTGAAACTGTTTTTGGCAAAATTTCTTTCTGAAGATAAATCAAGAAATCCTTGCTTAAAATCAAATTTTGCTTCCTCTGTTTTTGAATTATTCATAAAATCTTCAAATTCTATTGAACTAATTCTTATATTATTAATATTGTTATCATAACTAACTTCTTTTAAATATAGAATTAGATCACCATCTTCATTTTGAACTTTTTTGAAATATTTTGGATCATCTAATACTGTTCTAATAGAGTTTTCATTAAAATTATAGTTTTTAGTAAGTTCTTCTATTATGTCTTTTAACTTTAGCTTACCATAATTAGATTTTAATAAATCAATTGTTAACTTATTAATATTATTTAATTTATTTCCATGTGAATTGATTATTATATCTCTGTAGTCTTCTTTTAGTTTCCAAACCACATCACCATTAATTTCTTTTCTTATTAAATATTTGCGGTTTGCTATTAAATATTTGAAACTAGACTTTTTATTATGATATTTAGTTTTTGCATATTCCCAAATCTGATCTTTTGATAATAAATCTTTATCATAATAATTGAATGCATCTATAATTATTTCGTTAACATTTTGATGATAAATCTGAGTAGATTTGTTAATTTTATTTCTATATTGATTTTTCCATTCTTTTAAAATAATCCTTCCATCTTCTAAATTAATAAACTCATCATCTGTATCAATATATATATTAATACTTGTTTTTTTAATTGTCTTTCTTGCTTCTTTAACTTTTTTAATTAATTCATTTCTTTTTAATGGTCTATTCTCATCATAAAAAGCATCTTTCATAATATCTATAATATATTTTTTTCATAATCCCAATCATTTAAAGCCCATTTTCCTTGTCCAATATTTTTTATTTTATCATTATCAGTTAATTGATTTAATAAATTTCTTCTATTAACACGATTATATCCCTGTTCATTTAACAAATTATTAACTTTTCTCAATAACTGATCATTACTCATTGGTGATTCATTATGAAATAATACTCTATAACCTAAGTCACCTGCAGAAAATTTATTTAATGTATTTAATTGTAACATTTCAATGTCATTTATATTTATTTTTTCAATTTCATCTAATGCGTTAATGGTTAGTTTAATATTTTCAACATTATAATTTTTTCTTCGCCCAATAACTTTTATAATTAAATCATCATAACTAATTGGAATTACTTCTTTTCTTAAGGCTTTATAAATTCTTTCTATATTATTTTTCAATGTTTTTTTATTTATGTACTTTTCTTGATAAAAAATATTACTTATAAAATCATTATAAGAAATATATTTTAGTTTCAATAAATCTAATAGCAGAATAATATATCCGTTTTTTAAAGAACAATTTTTAAAATATTTGTTTAATAATTGAAAGAATTCTTTATTTCCAATAATTTTGTTATCATTCATTGTTATTTTAATTTCAGAGAATAAGTTTTTTAATTTATTATTAGGTTCAAAATTTAATCTTTTAACAGACTCTCCATTTAATAATAATAATAGTTTTTTTATATGTTTTTTTTCAATTTGTTCAACTCTTTGACGGGTTATATTGTTTAATTTTCCAATTTCCTCTAAGGTAAACTTCCTAGAATATTTAATTCCATATCTTCTATATAATATTTTTTTATCTCTTTCTTTATTAATCTCAGAAAAATATATCTCAATGAATTCTTTAAATAAATTCTCAAATAGAGGTTCTTCTATTTCCATATTATACACTCCTCTTTAAATTAAAAATTTCGCCTAACGTTACTGGGATTTGCGCTCGTGCCTGGTTCCGTTAGGAACTGGCGTAAAGCTTGCTTTTTCGTATCCGTAATTGGTTAACCTGCAAGCTTTATGACAGAAGGCATGACGCCAATCCCATGTTAAATGAAGTTGGGCAGTTTCATATGAAAATTTAAGATTTGTTTATTTCATATAATTGGTATATAGGATATTTTTTAACCTCTTTCTTTTGTTCAGTTGAAAGTTTATTAAATATTTTTTTAAAGTTCTTAAAGTCCTGAAGTAATATATAAATACATGTTAAAAGTATAGTATATTTTTCATGTTTTTTATTGTTTTTTATAATATTTTTTAATAAGTCAATTTCTACAGACGTTAAATCTCTTTTTCTAGCATATATTTGAAATTCATTTATTATATGTATTGGGTTATTTTGATCGTTTTTCTTTAACCATTCAGATATTTCTAGTCCAGCATTAAGATAGGAAGTTTTTTTAGTCTTATCATATACCTTAATAATATTAAGTAGAAGATTTACTACATATTCACTATAATTTCTAGTATAATCACTTTCGATAACATTTTTACTTATTAAAGAAGGAAAAATATTATCTGAATTTAAAATATCTTCAAATTGTAGTATTATAAAAGGACTAGCATTTTTAAATTCTATATTATTAATTTTAAACCTTATACTATGTTTTAAGTCTCCGAAATTTTTCATTATAACTTTATCATTATTTTTATAAACAAAAATAAGTAGATTTATATTTCCAATTTTAACTTTGAATATCCCAGGTAAATTATTAATATTAGAAATATTTTTATTAAAAATCATTGAGTTAATTAACATATCCAAATTCTTTGCATCTTCATTTTTTATTTCATCTAAATTTAACCTAGAATACTTTATTTTAAATATATTTAATAAAGCTCCTATTTTTTCTAAATTGTCATAATCATTTTTAATATTTTCATAATCAAATTTTGCCTTATCCAAAGATATAAATTTATCAGAAATTAAAAATCCTCCATTTTCAATTATTTTCAAAATAAATTCAATAGAATTAAATCGCTTTGCAAAATTATCATGATATATATAATCAAACTTGCAATTATTATCTTTAAAAATTAATTTAAGTTTATCACTTAATATTAATTTCTCACTTTCTTTATTTTTTTCTATCTTATAATTTTTGAAATATACATTTCCATTTATTGAAACATTTCGATTTACTTTCTTTTCAATAGAAGCAAGATTAACCTTATCAATAATTAAAGGTATTGGATCATTTTTATGTTTTTTGCCATATAAATAAACACTATTCTGAAGGAGATAATCGCAAATTTGAGAATTTCTACTTTTACCTTTAATAATTAATTCCTTTGCTTCTTCTAGAGATAAATTTAAATCTTTTGTGCTATATTGCATCTCTCTATTAATAATGAAATTTTCACATTCATCTTCGAATTTTTTTACGTCATTTTCCTTTAAATGTTTTAATTTAATATTCTTTTTTGAATCGCAAGTAAAATTATTTGT
The DNA here is from genome assembly GCF_900114545.1 of Halanaerobium salsuginis. Classification (GTDB taxonomy): domain Bacteria; phylum Bacillota; class Halanaerobiia; order Halanaerobiales; family Halanaerobiaceae; genus Halanaerobium; species Halanaerobium salsuginis. The sequence goes on along the minus strand of NZ_FOTI01000060.1, from coordinate 5,721 downwards.
GACTTTTTTTATATCATAAGGTAATAAGGATTCATAAAATATTCTTCTGTTATAAATATCATTAGAATCTATTTCTACAAAAAATAAAATAACACCACCATCTTTATAATATGCTTCCAAATCATTTAAAGAAAAAGAATATGAAGTATAATTTTCATGCAATTTTTTTACTGTTTTACCTTTTACTTGAACAGGAATTTTAGAATTTAAATCAGCTTTTTTATGATCATAATTCCCTTTTGGTGGATTATTATAAATAAATAAATTTCCATCCCAAACTGGAGTTTTATCATTTTCTTCAATATAAGGTACAATTATACTACTTGACATTAAAAAGTCTTTTAAACAATTCAAAGATAGTCCCTCAGTTTTACGATTCACATTTTACCTCCTATTACTAAAAAATCAGCCCAATTTCATTTAACGTTACTGGGATTTGCGCTCGTGCCTGTTTCCAAAGGAACTGGCGTAAAGCTTGCTTTTTCGTATCCGTGATTGGGTAGCCTGCAAGCTTTATGACAGAAGGCATGACGCCAATCCCATGTTATGCGAAGGACTCGTGCTCAGATTTATTTCTAATTTCTTTTATAACATCTGAAATCTCATCATATTTATCTATCCAAATTGTTCTTGTACCTAAGGATAAAGCATCTTTTTCCTCAAAATTATGCATTATATTTATAATATGCTTAGTTGTATCATCTAGCTCTAAATTTGCCTCTCTTTTTTCATTTAATAATTCTTGATTTTGATCCAATATAGTTTTAATTTTATTTTTTATTTTATCTATGTCATAACGTTTTCTTATAATATAATGATATTTTCTATTATTTTTTCCTCTTTGAATATTAGCAACATCTAATAATCTTCTTAAATTAGGATCAGTTAAAGAAATACCTATAAATAAACAAGTCTTGTCTCTGAACTTGTTTATCTGAGTTATATTATCCCAACTATAAATATCTCTATACTGTTGATGATATATACTTTCACTTAAAGTAATTTTACTTTTCTTATTACTATTTGCAGGTTTAAATCCATGTACATGATAAATGGGTAATTCATTGGATTCAGGAATTTGATCAGACTTATATATAGTCCTAAAAGATACTTTTTTAGGTAAACTAGAGATAGCTTTCTCTAAAATATTATCATAATTATATGTAATAACTGAATCTAATCTATGCGACCCTTCTGATGTTTCACATAATTTAGCAATTTCATTAAAGTTTTCAGAATCAGAACTCAAATTAAAATTTTCATATAAAGCTTCTTCTACTGCCTCATTAAAATCTTTATCACCTTTGTTTTCATAGTACTCTTCTAAATATCTAGCCGCAATCAAAGGACTCAAAGGGAATACTTTTGTGAAAATTTCAGCTAATACTAAAGCTCCTTTTTCAGAATTATCAGTTTCTATTTGGAAAGTATCATTCAATATTTTTTGTAATAAAACATTCCAACTGGGTATCCCAAAATCTTTGGAAACACCAGCACCTAAAACTAAAACAAGATTATTACTTTTATAAGATCTTGCTATATTATCAATAGCATCTTTATTATCAGTCTTATAATTTTTTAATTTTTCATCTACATTAGCATCTAAAGTTCTCACTTCACTTTTTATTACTCTTAAAGTAGCTTTTATTTCAGAACTCGAACTTGGCATAAATTAATTCCTCCTTATAGTATTATTGAAGAGTCTTTCGCATAACGTCCCGGAGGTTCGCGACGTCCTCATCTAATGCTCCCACTCTCTAATCAAACTGGAATCTAACATAAGTCAGCATTGCTTCTCATATATACTGCATAACTAGGATGTCTCTAAGGTCATGTTATATGATGTTTGAAAATTTTCATCAATTTAACTTTTGTTAATTATATTTTCAATTATATTTATTATTTTTTCAAATTTGTTGAAATAAAATTTCTTTTCTTCAATACTTATTTCATTACAAATCCATTCACATAAATCTTTTTTATTTAATTCTTGTTTTTTAATAAGCACTTCTCCACCATAATCATTTTTATATTCCTTATTTGTTTTATAGTAATAAAATCTATTTTGAGGAAAATTTTCTGGTAATGATAAAAGGTTTTCAATTCCTTTTTTATATATATTATTTTCATTATTTTTGGGCATACATCTTATAAACAAATTATCATAATCTTCTTCTGGTTTATTAGTATCAGAATCATATAATAATATAGTTTTCTGATTTAATACACTTGGATTAGATATAATAAAAGATTTTGTATCATTTAAAGCACTATCTCCTGTAAACTCAACATTACCTTGATTATTAAATCTTCCTATCCATTCTACTTTAATATCTATATCACTATTTAGTAATTCAATTGCTTTATTAAGATATATTTCATCAGTTTCACCTTCTACAAATACAATTGGCTTATCAAAATCAAACTTCATGTTAATACTAAATGCCTCCTTAATTTTTGTTTCAGGTTTCCAACCATAAAACTTACTATCATCCGGAATATAAACTTCACCATTATCATCTTTTTTTAAAATAATCACCTTATCATTAACCCGATTCTTATTATGTATAATAAATGGTGAATGAGTTGCTACAAACATTTGAGAAGTTTGCTCTCCTTTATCATCTGTAAATAATCTTTTATAAAACTCTAAAGATTTTAATTGCCAATTTGGATGTAAACTAATCTCTGGTGTTATCTATCAAATTAATCCACTAGAAAACGATAAATATTAATCAAAATAATTTAAAGCAAGCACTTTCTTTTCCTAAATTAATCTGATAAAATATTGTCAGAATATTTAGGGTGTGATCAGATGCAAATCATTCATGACTTTAAAATACCTGTAAAAAAATATTCTGAGCTCGGCCAGAATAATAATTTTCCTCACCCTGAAGAATGTCCTCACTGCCATGATAAACTTCTTAAACATGGATTTTACCACCGCTATGTAATCACCATCGATGGCAAATGCTTTTGGATACAAATTAGAAGATACAAATGCCAGCACTGTAAGAAAACTGTTTCCATTCTTCCAGCTTTTCTCTTCCCTAGATTTCAGAGATCTCTAAATTATATTGTCTGCTGTATGAAAGAATATCTGCTGCAGAAAAAACTACTTCTTTACAAACGAGCAGTATATTTTTATCTACACAGGTTTACCTGCAATATTCCTGGTCTAATTGCTTTTTTCAGAGATAAATATCACTCACTGATCCCCTTTAAATTATCAAGAATAAAAAAAGCCACAAAACTAATTAAAATGATTTGGAGCTCCGACGCTCAGATACTCTCAAAAGAGTATCAGGATCACTTTAATCAATGCTTTATGGCACTTTAATTATACCATAATGATTAAAGTTTTGGAACTATTTTTTTAAACACAAAAGCTTTCACTAGAAAAGAGCTATTTTTCTGATTAAAATGTTATTATCAGCAGTTTAAGAACAATTTTGCTCTTAAATGCTAAAATTCAAGCTTAAAGGAGCTGATTTTGATGACTGATAATGACAGAGAACAGATAGCTCTATTTCGCTTTTCCCTCATTTCACCTATCCTGAATAAACAGGTGAAAAAACAGAACGAATATCTGGCAAAGGTGGCTGCTAAAAAACATAATGTCCCTTATTATGGTGTCAGAGAATACTCACCAAAAACCATATCCATGTGGGTTAGAGCCTATCGCAAAGGTGGTTTTGAAGGGCTGAAACCCAAACCCAGAAACGACAGAGGTAAAAGTCGTGTTTTAACTCCAGAACTTAAGGAAGTTATTTTAGAAGCTAGAGAAGATCATCCTGATCGGTCTGTTTCTTTACTCTATGATCAGCTGATTACTGAAAAGAAAATGCTGCCCTCTCAAGCCTCCTATTCTACTGTCTATCGCTTTCTTAAAAAGAAGAACCTGTTGGTCAACTCTCCCCGCAAAGAAGAAAACAGACGCCGTTTTGCCTATGATCAGGTTAATATGCTCTGGCAGGGAGACGAGATGTATGGACCCTATCTCAACCTTGATGGCAAAAAGGTTAAGACTTTTCTCTTTGCCTTTATTGATGACTGCTCCAGGGTTATTACTTATGCCAAATTCTTAGCAACAGAAAAGTTTTCTGCTGTGCAGCAGGTACTTTCTGAAGCCATTTTGAGAAGAGGCATCCCCAAACTCCTCTATGTTGATAATGGTAAAGTCTATCGCAGTGATAATCTCCATTTTGCCTGTGCTTCTTTAGGTATTACCCTGATTCACACTAAGCCGTATTCACCTGCTGATAAAGGCAAAATTGAAAGGTTTTACTTAACTGTCAGAAAAAGGTTTTTACCTCTTTTAACTGATGATGATTTATCTTCCCTGGATAAGCTGAACAAAAGCTTTTTTAAGTGGCTGGAAAAAGATTATCACCGTAAAGTGCACTCTTCGCTAAAGATGACTCCTCTGGATAAATACATGTCCCAGATTAGTCAGGTTAAGACCTATGATGATCCTGAAAAACTTAAGCTGCTTTTTCTCAAAAGAGCTCAGAGAAAAGTTAGACATGATGGAACTATATCTGTTAATTCTAAACTCTATCAGGTGCCACCTGTCTATATTGGCAAAAAGGTTAAGATCCGCTTTGATCAAGAAACATATGATAATATTTATCTTTATGAAAATGGTAAATGTATTACTAAGGCTGAGCCTGTGATTATGGCTGATAATGCTCATGCTAAAAGAGGTAATCCTATCTCCTTTGCTAAAATGACTGAAGGAGGTAGCAAAAATGTATAAATCTTTTTATTCTTTATCAGATAATCCATTTAAAAAAGAGATTGAAACTAAAGATCTCTACCAGTCTGAAAACTTAAAAGAACTTTCTGCCAGACTTGACTATCTTAAAAAAACAAGAGGCATTGCTGTCATTATTGGTGAACCTGGAAGTGGTAAAACTTCTGCCCTGAGATCTATGGCTGACAGTGTTAATCCATCATTATTTAAGGTCATCTATTTCCCCTTATCTACAGGCTCAGTAATGGATTTTTACAGAGGCATAGCCATTGGCCTGGGTGAAGAACCTAAATTTAGAAAGGTTGATCTCTTTAATCAGGTTCAGGATGCTATCTTAAAATTCTACAATGAGAAAAAGATTACACCAATCATTATCTTAGATGAGATGCAGCTTGCTCCCAACAAATTTCTAAATGATCTCGGGATATTATTTAATTTTGCTATGGATTCTCAGAATCCATTTATCCTTATTCTTTCAGGACTTTCACACTTTATGACAAAACTCAATTTAAATCAGAACCAGTCCTTAAATCAGAGAGTAATCATGAAGTATCAGCTGACACCTCTAAACAAGGATGAAGTCAGAGCATATGTTGAACACCAGCTTAAACTAGCTGGAGCAAACCATCCAGTTTTTACACCTCAGGCTCTGGAGGCAATTACCTTAAGATCGAGAGGACTGCCCAGATTAATTAACAATATTGCAGTTGATTCACTGCTTTTAGGCTTTCAGCTTAAAGCAGAGCAGATAAACCAGGAAATTGTCTTCAAAGCCTGTGAAAAAGACACTTTTTAAAGTGAAAAATATTTATCAGATTACAGGGGCTTTTTTTAAGTCCCTGGCTGATTTAATTTGCTAAACTATTTTACTTTTACTAATTTAATGTGAAAATCAAGCTGTATTTTTAGCTATTTTATACTGATTTAAACTGATAAATTTTACTGGATTAAATTGCAAGATGACA
>NZ_FOTI01000032.1 GCF_900114545.1 Halanaerobium salsuginis | reverse complement strand
TTCATGGTTAGCTTTAACCATTTCTTTTATTCGATCTTTGAAATCTCCATTTACTGGCTGTGGTCTTTCAGTACTTAGTCTGTACTTTTGCTCTGGATTCTCAATTGCTCTGGTTATCGTATCTCGGTGTAATCCAGTTTCCCGAGCAATAGCTCTTTTGCTTTTCTTTTGATTAAAATACAAAAATCTAATATAATTATATTGTGCCATTTCTATCACCTTTCTTACCTCCCGCATAATATGATTTGTGGTTAAATCAATTATACAGGAGGCGGTGATAGAATGGTACATTTTTCGTTTAGCAGACCATTAATTTTGGTATACTTTTAGTTTAGTATATGCAGGGAATAACGATTCATGGAGAAGAAATTGATTTCCCTAAAAAAGATAATTTTGAAAATATAGATTTTTCCTACTCACATTTTAATCATTGTGAATTCAAAAATGGATATTTTCGCTGTTCCTTTAACTTTGCGAAATTTCATAAAGTTACTTTTCGTAATTGTATTTTCCATAATAATGTGTGGTTAGGAGCAAAATTTGAGAAATGTAAATTTATTAATTGTGATTTTATTGAAGGCTCTAAATTTACTAACTGTAGTTTTTCTAATACAAATTTTAAAAATTTTTTTACAGAAAAAAACTTGTTTTTAGATTGTAAATTTAATTCTACAGTAAATATTGAGGAACCTGTTACATCTTTTGTTGCTCATAAAGGATCAATGAGTTCAGAGTATGATTATTCATTTTTGAGTGACTTTTATAATTCTATTCAACAGGCTTTTAAAGCAGATAATGTTTACGATAAAAAAAGAAAATATTTTTTTAAATCTAAACAAGCAGGAACAAATCATAATAATGATGGATTAATAGATTATTTATATAAGAAAATTTTAATAGAATGGTTAACTGGTTACGGGGTTAAACCATTTAGAGCATTTATAGGTGGCATGTTAATCATTGCTGTTTTTTCTTTTATTTATTATTTAAATTTATATAGTATAAGTCAGTCAATATTAACAAGTGTTAGTGCCTTTTTTACATTGGGAATTTTTCCTTCATTTTTCAGTCAAAATTATAAATTATTATATGTAGCTGAAGGAATTTTTGGATGGCTTATTTTAGGGTTGTATTTAACTACGCTTGTAAATGTTTGGTTTTCTGAAAGATAGAAGTGCAACTTCAGATAACAGAGTATTCCCGTTACGCCAAAGACCATGGCTACTCTTCAAGACATGCTCTCTGTCACAAAGCTTGCCATGAATGAGGTAAGTGTTTAAGCAGCAAACTTTGCGCCAGGCCTAACGGCACGAGCACGTCGGGAATACTCGGGACGTTATCTGCAATAATGGCTAAAAGTATAAAGGAGATGAAAAACATGGATTTAGAAAGAATCAACAAGTATATAGAAAATTTGTATAAGGATAAAGAAGAACTAAATCGCAAAAAATTTCAAGATGAAACAGAATTAAAAGATTTTATACCAGTAGTAGATGATGATGTAGCTCGTTTCTTGAAATTAATAATTACAATAAGTAGTTCAAGGGATATTTTAGAAATAGGGACAAGCATTGGATATTCAGCAACATCAATGGCTCAAATACTAAAAAAATATAAAGGTCATATAACAACAATCGAGTTTGATGAAGCTGTAGCAAAACAAGCTAAAGAGAATTTTATTAAATCTGGAGTTGCTGACATAATTGATATAAAAATTGGTGATGCTAAAGTAATTATCCCGGGTTTAAATAAAAAATATGACTTAATATTTCAAGATGTAGACAAAAGGCTTTATCCTGTTTTATTTGATGATTGTATTAAGTTATTAAAACCTGGAGGAATATTAGTTGCAGATGATACATTGTTTCCTGTAATAGATTTAGATCCCAAATGGCATTACTTAATTCCAGCAATTGAAGAATTTAATAAGTTGGTTATGACTGATGATAGAATTGAAAGTACTATTCTACCTATTGGTGATGGAGTTACAATAGCCCTGAAGAAGCAGATGAATATTACAGTTTGATTGCTGAACCAGACGCGATCTCAAATTTCAGTAAGGTTATGCTAAACCATAAATAATTTTTAAAAAGAAGAGAGATTCATTATAAATATGAATAATATTATATGTAATCGAGGCAAAAATTTATAACAGCCCTGATAAAGAAAAATAAGCTCTGCAATAGGAGGTAACTAACTTGCAGCTTAAAAAAGTTTCCCGGGAATTACCAGGTGGATTAATGGAATTTTTAGATGACTTTAATAAAGGAGAGAATGGGGTATCAGGACCAAATCTTAACTCTCCCAACTTTAGTGTTGAAAGATATCTAAATAGATTGATTTTAATGGAAAAAGCTGATCAGCTTAAACCTGACTTTGTTGCAATGACTACATACTGGCTAGTTACTCCTAATAATTATGTTATTGGGCTCAGTAAATTAAGACATAAACTTACTAAAGAGCTTTTAAATTGTGGAGGTCATATTTCTTATTATATTAAAAAGTCGGTTAGAGGAAAAGGGATTGGAACAGAATTATTAAATAAAACTCTTCAAGAAGCCAAAAAGCTAGGAATTAGTAAGGTTTTACTTACAGCTGATATCGATAATCTAGCTTCAATTAAAGTTATTATAAAAAACAATGGTAAATTGGCAGACACAAGACATTATAAAGATTCCAAGAAAATGTTTAATCGTTACTGGATTGATTTATCTAAAATTAAAGTTAAAAAAAGTTAGCAAATTGATTAGTAAGACAAGCTAGGAGGTTAGTTATGAGTAAATTAATTGAACAGGTTGTGATTAGTAAAACTGCTGAAATTAGTGATGATTTGTATGAATTATTATTATTAGCAGACCCTTCATCAAAAATGATTAATTCTTATCTGGCCCGGGGATTAATCTTTATTGCCAGCCTTAAGCATGATATTATTGGTGAATATATCTTGCTCAAAACACGACCTAATATTTTAGAAGTTGTTAATATTGCCGTTAGAGAAGATTATCAACAGCAGGGTCTGGGGAAATTTTTGCTTAATGATGCAATTGAACGAGCTCGCCTGGCTGGAGCAGAAAGACTAGAGATTGGCACAGCAAATTCTAGCTTGTTTCAACTAGCATTATATCAAAAACTTGGATTTAGAATTGTAGGAATTGATAAAAATTATTTTTTAAGGCATTATAATAAGCCACTATACGAAAATAAAATTCAATGTTTTGATATGATAAGATTAAGTAAAAAACTAGTTTAGATAAAATAGCCTGTTTAGCTTTCTTTGCTTTAAATTTCTTGCTATAATAGTAATAATGAATTTTTTAGTGAGGTGTAATTATGAGTTTAGCAATTATTGTAGCAATGGATCAGAATCAGTTAATTGGTGATAAAAATAAAATTCCCTGGCAGCTGCCAGCAGACTTAAAATACTTTAAAAAAACTACTACTGGTTCACCTGTTATTATGGGAAGAAAAACCTTTGAATCAATTGGGTTTCCTCTTCCAGAACGAGAAAATATCATTTTGACTAGAGATAAAAATTATACAGCTGAAGGATGTGAAATAATTAATTCACCTGCTGAAATACTGACTAGATTTACTGATCAAGCTCAGCAAGCTTTTATTATTGGAGGAGCAGAAATTTATCGAATCTTTCTCCCCCAAACTGACAAATTATATTTGACAATTATTGAAAATAAGTTTTCGGGAGACACTTATTTTCCCGAAATTAATTGGCAAAATTGGACTTTAGTTAGTAAAGAGCAGGGGATTAAAAATAGTCAAAACCCTTATCAATATTTTTTTCATATTTATCAGCGTAAAACTAAAGCAATTGGGAGTGAACTCAAATGAAACAATACCTTAAGATGTGTCAACATATTTTAGATAATGGAATAGATCGCTCTGATCGTACAGGGACAGGAACCAGAAGCGTTTTTGGATATCAACTTCGTTTTAATTTACAGGAAGGATTCCCTTTGCTGACAACTAAAAAAGTTTACTGGAAAGGAATTGTCTACGAACTGCTCTGGTTTTTAAAGGGTGATACGAATATTAAATATTTAAATGATAATAATGTACATATTTGGGATGAGTGGGCTGATCAAAATGGTAATTTAGGTAAAGTTTATGGACACCAGTGGCGCAGCTGGGGTAAGCAAAATGGTGATACGGTTGATCAAATTGCCAATTTAATTGAACAGATTAAAGATAATCCTTATTCGAGAAGATTAATTGTAAATGCCTGGAATGTCGGAGAATTATCTGAGATGGCTCTTCCGCCCTGTCACTTGCTTTTTCAATTCTATGTGGCAGATGGTAAGTTGTCCTGTCAATTATATCAACGATCATGTGATACCTTTTTAGGAGTTCCTTTTAATATTGCAAGCTACAGTCTTTTAACTCATTTAATAGCTCAGATAACAGATCTTGAAGTTGGTGATTTTATCTGGACTGGTGGTGATGTTCATATTTATCATAATCACTTTGAACAAGTAAAAAAACAGCTAGCAAGAGAAACGAGACCACTGCCTGAAGTTAAACTCAATCCTGAAATTAAAGATATTTTTAAATTTAATTATCAGGATATTAAATTGCTTGGTTATGATCCTCATCCTGTCATTAAAGGAAAAGTATCAGTCTAAGTTAGCATAATTATAAATGTAATAGTTTAAATTAAAAGGAGAAATGATAGCAATGATCAAGCAAGGCGATTTAACTGCAGTACAAAATTTAAAAATTAGATTAGCTAAAGCAGCTGATTTTGAAAAATTATGGCCAATTTTGCAGTCTGTAATTAGAAAAGGTACTACTTATGAATATCCAGCCGATATGACTAAGAAAGCAGCTTTCCATGCCTGGTTAGAAAAACCTGAATATACTTATTTGGCAGAAAGAAAGGGAGAAGTTATAGCTACTTATTATATCAAAACCAATCATAGTGGTCAGGGAAATCATGTTTGTAATTGCGGTTATATGGTTGCACCTAATTTTCGTGGACAAGGAATTGGCAGTTTTCTATGTCAGGATTCACAAAAAAGAGCTTTAGAACATGGCTATCGGGCTATGCAATTTAACTTTGTTGCTTCAACAAATTTATCAGCAGTAAGACTCTGGCTAAAGTTAGGCTATAAAATTGTGGGACGTTTACCAGAAGCATTCAATCATCCTGAAGCTGGTTTTGTTGATGCTTATGTAATGTATAAATTTTTAAAATAAATAAAACTTAACAATAAAGCTGGTTTATTTTTATTAATAGTTTAGATTTCTGCTTATGTAAGAGAATAAATGAATAAATAGCAGTAATTTACTCATATTTATAATTAGCAGAGTTTATTGTGCTTGAAAATATTGTCTAATTAATTTATACTAAAGTAAGTTGCCATTTTTAAAAGAGCAGCTTATTTTTTTGTCAATTAATTGATAATGAATCTCGTTTTCATCTTAACCTATAAGGAGGTATACTAATGATTTTAACTACTAAAGATTTAAATATAGCTTATGGTGACAATCTGGTAGTTAAAGATTTAAATATAGATATTCCTGAACATAAAACTACTATTATTATTGGAGCTAATGGGAGTGGGAAATCCACAATGTTAAAAACTATTAGTAGAATAATTCCCTATCAATCAGGAAAAATAATTTTAAATGGGAATGATATATCTAATTTTGATACTAAAGAATTAGCTAAAAAATTATCTATTTTGCCACAAAGTCAGGAAATTGCAGACGGGCTGACTGTTGGAGAACTAGTATCTTATGGCCGCTTTCCTTATCAGAGCAGTTTAGGTAGATTGTCTGAACATGATTATCAAGTAATTAATTGGGCTCTCAAAGTTACTGGGACTGATGTGTTTAAATATCGATTAATTGATTCTCTTTCAGGTGGTCAGCGTCAGCGAGTCTGGATTGCAATGGCTCTTGCTCAAGAAACAGAAACTATATTTCTTGATGAACCAACTACTTACTTAGATTTAGCTCATCAATTGGAAGTTTTAAAGTTACTTGATAATTTAAATAAAAAGCAGGCCAGAACTATTGTGATGGTTTTACATGATTTAAACCAAGCTGCCCGGTTTGCTGATTATATAATTGCTATGAAATCTGGTAAAGTAATTAAAGCTGGCAAACCTGAAGCAGTGATTTCTGCTGAAGTTTTGAAAGAAATTTTTAATATAGAAGCCATTATTGGGCAAGATCCTCTGACAGGTAAACCAATGTGTATTAGTTATAACATAGCCGAAGGAGCTGATAAAAATGAAAAAGAAAAGTATAGTGACTATACTAACGCTGTTTCTAATTTTTAATTCAATTACTGTTTTAGCGGATTCAGGAGTTAGAATTTATCAGTCAGAAAATGGACCGGTTAAAGTACCTAGCAATCCTCAAAGAGTTGTTGTGCTTTCTACTTTTGCTGGTAATGTGCTTGCTCTGGGAGTTAATATAGTTGGAGCTGATAGCTGGGCTAAAAATAACTCTAATTATGATTTAGCAGGAGTTAGTACAGTAAGTGATCATAATCTTGAGCAAATACTAGCTTTAAATCCTGATTTGATTATTGGTCTTTCTAATCTGAAAAATATTAATCGTTTAAAAAAAATTGCTCCTACAGTTACCTTTACATATGGCAGACTAGGTTATTTGGAGCAGCATCTTGAAATTGCTAAACTACTTAACAAAGAAAAAACGGCTAAAGAGTGGATAGCAGATTTTAAAGCGAGAACTAAAAAAATTGGGAAAGCAATTAAAGACAAAATAGGCTCAGATGCTACAGTAACAGTTATCGAAACTTCTGCTAAAGAACTCTATGTGTTTGGTAAAAATTGGGGTCGTGGTACAGAAATCTTATATCAAGAAATGAATTTAAAAATGCCTCAGTCAGTAAAAGAATTAGTTTCGGAAAATGGTTATCAGACGCTTTCTTTTGAAGTGCTGCCAGAAATAGTTGGTGACTATTTAATTATTTCTCAAACATCAGGTAGTGAGATAGCTTTTCAGAAAACAGCAACTTATCAAAATATACCGGCTGTTAAACAGGAAAAAGTTTTTACCGCACCAGCTGATAAGTTTTATTTTAATGATCCAATAACTTTAGAATATCAGCTTCAATTTATAAAAAATAATTTTTTAAGTAATTAGTTTTATCATTTTTTATAAATAATTATTTATTTTACAGCTTAAACTTGGTTTAGCAGACTAGATAATTAAAATATTATTAATTAATAATGAGGGTTTTTATGCAAAAAAACAATAAAAGAATTTCATTTTCATATCTTTTAATAATTGCTTTACTGTTTTTGCTAATTTCATTTTTTCTGGCAGTTCGTTTTGGAGCAGCAGAAGTTAGTTTTAAACAAACCTGGCAGGCCTTAAGCTTCTCTGGTAATATAGAGGAAATTATAATACTACAGGAGATCAGAATACCGCGAGCTATAGCAGCAATTTTTGTAGGAGCTGCTCTGGCTGCTGCTGGAGCAATTATGCAGGGAATGACCAGAAATCCACTGGCTGATCCAGGTTTATTTGGTTTAACAGCTGGAGCTAATCTTTTTTTAGCTATTACTTTAGCTATTTTTCCAGCTATAGATTATCTGGGAACTATTTTGGCCAGTTTTATTGGTGCTGCAATAGGAGCAGGACTCGTTTTTGGAATTGCAGCTTTTAATCAAAAAGGGTTTTCTCCTTTAAAGATAGTACTGGCAGGTTCAGCTGTTTCTACTTTTCTTTATGCAGTTACCAGAGCTATAAGTATTTATTTTAAAATTTCTAAAAATGTTACAATGTGGACAGCTGGTGGACTAGTTGGTGTTGGCTGGTCACAGCTTAAACTTATTATTCCTATTATAATTTTTGGACTTGCTGGCGCTTTTTTATTAGCAAGACAGCTGACAATCTTAAGTTTAAAAGAAGAAATAGCAATTGGGCTGGGCCAGAAAGTTTTTCGAACTAAAATTATGCTATTTTTAATTATTATAATTTTAACTGGAGCGGCAGTTGCAGTAGTTGGGAATATAGTTTTTCTTGGTTTGATGATTCCACACCTAGTTAGAACTTTTGCTGGGAGAGACTATCGATTTGTAATGCCGCTTTCAGCTCTTACTGGCTCTATTTTTATGCTGTTAGCTGATCTTTTGAGCAGAACATTAAATGCTCCTTATGAAACTCCCGTTGTAGCAATTATTGCTTTACTTGGTCTGCCGTTTTTTTTAATTATTGTGAATAGAAGGAGAAGATACTTTTAATGATTGATCCAGCAATTATCAAAAAACAGCGCTTAATAATTTTGACTTTATTTTTAACTATTTTAATAACTAGCCTTCTCAATTTAATAATTGCTAATTCTACTTTATCAATTAAGAGAATAATTCCAATTTTATTTGGACAGGGAACTTTTAAAGAAAATTTTGTTATATTTTCTATTCGATTGCCCAGAATTATAATTACTTTGTTAGCTGGAATGGCTCTGGCTGCTGCTGGATCTATTTTACAGTCTTTAACCAGAAATGATTTAGCTGATCCAGGAATAATTGGGATTAATTCTGGAGCTGGTTTTGCAGTTGCATTATTTTTTCTTTATTTTCCAGTTCAGGCAGGTAAATTCATTTATTTTCTTCCTTTAGCAGCTTTTACTGGTGCTTTAGTTACTGCAATTTTAATATATCTTTTTTCTTATAATAAAAATAATGGTTTTCAGGCAATTAAGTTAATTTTAATTGGAGTCGGGTTTTCTACTGCATTATCAGGTGCAATGATAGTCTTAATTTCATCAGCAGATAAAACAAAAGTTGAATTTATTTCACGCTGGTTAGCTGGTGATATTTGGGGTACTGATTGGAGTTTTGTTCTGGCAATATTACCCTGGATTTTAGTTTTACTGCCTTTGGTATTATATAAATCTAATAGCTTAAATATTTTAGCACTTGGTAATGAAGTAGCTGTAGGTTTAGGAATGAATATCAAAAAAGAACAGATTAATTTATTAATTATTGCAGTTGCTTTAGCTGCATCAGCTGTTTCAATTACAGGAGGCATAGCCTTTATTGGTTTAATGGCTCCTCATATAGCTAAGTCTTTAATTGGTAAAAGAAATCAATTATATTTACCAGTAGCTATCTTAACTGGAGGCTGGTTACTTTTACTAGCTGATACAATTGGTAAAAATATTTTTGCTCCTCAGGGAATTGCAGCTGGGATAATGGTTGCAATTATTGGGGCACCTTATTTCATTTATTTAATTACAGTTAACTAAGTAAAAAAATAAAATATATTTTATTTTAATTCTCAGTTAAGAAATAGGATAAGCTATCCTTTTGCTAACTGAGAATTTTTTTATTAGTATTATTAAAATAATTAACAATATAGTACATTTTTTATATTTGAAAAAACTTGTGAACTATGAATAATATTATCAAAAACCAATCAAGAACAAATCCTTTCTAAAGTAGGTTAATAAGGGATGTGATAAAAACTTTCTTATTTTTTTGGGGGGGATTACAATTAACCTTTCATTTTTAAAACCAGCCTGCTTTCTCTGCTTGTTTATTTTGATCACCTCTAATAGAAATGAACTATATATTATATAAAGAAAAATGATGCTTTGAATTTAAGAGCTAACTTTGATTTTAGGTAAATTATATATTATAAAATTTAGCTTTTCAAACATTAACTAAGCTAGGATTAATAAATTAAGCAGCAAAATTGAAGATTAAAGAATATTCAGTTAATATAAAGTAAAGTTTATATGTAAATAAATGGTGCCCCCGGTAGGAGTCGAACCTACGCTCAAGGCTTCGGAGAGTTTTGTCGAAGTTCCGTATATTAGTATCTTTTCTTATAATCCCTGTCATAACAGCAATCTAGTGTTGGAAATATCCCATATAGTTGTAAAATACTGTATATTTTACTGCGGTATTTAACGGTGGCTGAGGCTCACTGCGGTGAAATCACGGTGGAAAATCGAATAAAATTAGCATCTCAATTGGAGATTATTTACCCTCAGAGAAACTTCATTTTGTTCAGTTATTGATGGAGTTTTCTGGGGGTTTTTGTTACTTCGGAAGAAATTATTTTTATCACTTATTTGACAAAATATTTATAATGTGTTTTAATATAGGAAAGAAAATAATTCTGTTGTCTAATCTCATCTGAGAGCGGGGGACCCAATTTTTGGGGCGAATCTATATTAGAAGAAGACCTTTACTTCTAGCCCGACAGCTAACTCCGTAGACTTTAAATAAGGGACAGACGTGATGCCACCATTATATTCTATATTATGGTGAAATTTATCTATTGGCACTACAGTCTATCTGTAGTGTTTTTTTGATTTTATAGAGTTTTGATTTATTTAATAAATACATAGATTTGTTTTGAGAGGAGTAGGGAGAATGAAGATCAGCAAGAAAAATTTAACCCCAGCACAGTACTTAGTTTTTGGTTATTTTATTATTATCATGCTGGGTTCAATACTTTTAATGCTGCCGATAGCGACAACAGATGGGCAGGGCTTAAATGCAGTAGATGCAGTATTTACAGCCACATCTGCCACCTGTGTGACAGGTTTAATTGTTGTTAATACTAAAGAAGCCTTTACTCATTTTGGTTCAACAGTTATTATGCTTTTGATCCAAATTGGTGGATTAGGTATCATGTCAATGTCTACCTTATTTGCCTTTATAATTGGGAAAAAGATTAGTTTAAAAGAAAGATTAATTATTCAGGAAGATTTAAATCAGTATCAGATTTCAGGTATGGTGAGACTGGTTCAGTATCTGCTTGGCTTTACCTTTGCAATTGAGGGAACTGCTGCAGTTATCTTATTTTTCCGTCTGGTTGAGGATTATCCTGCAGGGAGGGCAATTTATCTGGCTATTTTCCACGCTGTATCTGCCTTTAATAATGCTGGTTTTGATCTTTTTGGAAATAGCCTGGAAAACTTTACTGGTGACATAACAATTAACTTTGTGATTATGGCCTTAATTATTCTCGGTGGTATAGGTTTTGGAGTTATGGTCGAAGCTTATAATAGAGTCAGGTTTAAAAAATCAACTCTGCAGACTAAAATAGTTCTCGTCATAACATTAGCTCTTTTAATTTTTGGTTTTATAGTATTTTTTGTTTTAGAGTATGATAATACTCTTGCTGGTTTACCACTTCTCGATAAAACACTGGGGGCAATGTTTTTATCTGTAACACCAAGAACAGCAGGTTTTAATACAGTTGCAACCGGAGCTTTAAAACAGTCTTCACTCTTTATTATCATTATCTTAATGTTTATTGGTGCTTCACCCGGCTCGACCGGTGGAGGTATTAAGACAACTACTTTTGGAGTGATGCTTGTTACCTTAAAAAACATGATAACAGGTAAAGAAGATATGGAAGTATATAACCGCCGCTTTGAAAAAAAGATTGTCTATGAGGCTTTTACTATTACAATGCTGGCTGCCGGCCTTGTTGTCTTAGTAACTACGCTTTTATTAGTGATCGAAGACTTTCAATTTATAGATGTTTTGTTTGAGACAGTATCCGCCTTCGGTACAGTGGGACTTTCAACAGGAATTACCGGTCAGCTATCTGATATCAGCAGAGTTTTAATTACAATTACTATGTTTGCTGGTAGAGTTGGTCCACTAACCCTGGCACTTGCCTTTGGCGAAAGAGTAAGAAAAGGAAAATATCATTATCCAGCAGAAAAAGTAATGGTCGGTTAATTTTGATAGGAGGACAAATAAATGAAGCAGTTTGTAGTAGTAGGTTTGGGTAGATTTGGAGCCAGTGTAGCAACGACTCTGGCTGAAAATGGACATGATGTTTTAGCGATTGACCGTGACCCAGAAAAGGTGCAGGCAATCAGTGCTGATGTAACTCATGCAGTAGAAGCTGATGCTACTGATGAAGAAGCTTTAAAAACTCTGGGAGTTAGAAACTTTGATGTGGCAGTTGTTAGCATTGGAGATAATGTTTCAGCAAATATATTGTGTACTTTAATTTTAAAGGAATTAAGTTTACCGTATGTAATTGTAAAGGCACCTGATAAATTACACGGCAAAGTTTTAACAAAAGTTGGAGCAGATAGAATTGTTTATCCAGAGCGTGATATGGGGGCAAGAATTGCTCAGAATCTTATCTCTTCCAATGTATTAGACTATATAGAATTTGCTCCCGAATATGGAGTGATAGAGCTGCTGGCAACTGACAAAATGACAGGAAAGTCTTTAAAAGAACTTGAATTAAGAGCCAGTTTCGATGTTAATGTAATGGCAATCAAGCGGGGAGAAAATATTCATATTTCTCCTGGTGCTGAGGATAAGATTGAAAGTGGAGATAAGCTGGTTTTAATGGGTAAAAACGAGAATCTTGATAAAATGCGTGACTTTGGTAATTAAACCTTTAGCTTCTATGGACTTCTAAAAAGTATGAATTACAACAAAAATAAATGAAAGATATAATTTCAGGAGTGTGAAAAATATGAAGATTAAAACTTTAAAAGGTAAAATGCTCCTTGGTTTTGCAGTTATGATCTTAATTTTGGCTGGAGTTGTTGGCTGGAGTATTTATAACTTTGAATCTCTATCAAATGCGATCAATGATATCTTAGTAGAAAACTACCGCAGCATTAAAGCCAGTGACAGTATGGTTGAATCAATAGAGCGTCAGGATAGTGCTCTGCTGCTGCTTTTGAGAACATCTGAAGAACAGGGACAGGAAATATTTAGACGCAACGAAAAAGAATTTTATACCTGGCTGGCCAGAGCAGAAGATAATATTACAATAGATGGTGAAGGCACAATTCTTGAGAAGATAAATGAAAAGTATTTTAGTTTTGTATCTAAATTTGATCAATTCTATAATGCAGACGAAAATCAGCGCTGGGAGATTTATAACCAGGAGTTACTGCCTTTATTTAATGAAATCAAAACTGATATTCGGGAGTTAAGAGAACTAAATAGACAGGCAATGGTGGATGCCCAGGGTGATGCAAACAGCAGAGCCAATCAGGCAATCATCTATACAATCGGACTGGCTTTACTGGTTACTGCATTTTCATTAATTTTTGCCTTTTATCTCACCAAACAGATATTGAGGCCAATTAAAGAATTAGAAAAAGGTATTAAAGAAGTGGCTGCTAGAAATTTTCAGCGTAAAGTTGAAGTGGCCTCTGAAGATGAAATCGGTGTGCTGGCAGATGAATTTAATGAGATGATTTCCAAACTAAAAGAATATGAAAAATTAAATGTTAAAAAGCTGCTGATGGAGAAAGAAAAGTCAGAAGCTGTAGTAAATAATTTGAGCAGTCCCTTAATAGTGACAGATAAGGATCATAAGATTGTTTTAATCAACGAAACAGCTAAAGAACTATTTTCACTGAGGGAGGATGTACTTGGCACGCACTTTTTAGAGGTTATTAAGGCAGAAGAGATTTTTGAATACATTAAAAATCCTGAAGCTAAAGAAGAGAAAACCTTTCTACTAAAAAAGAACGATAAAAAAAGACATTACAGGATTTCAACCAAACAGGTAATTGATGAAGATGAAGAATATCAATTTACAGTTACTCTATTAGAGGATATTACCCGCTTAAAAGAAATTGACAATATGAAATCTGAGTTTGTTTCAACTGTATCACATGAGTTTAGGACCCCGCTGACTTCAATGAATATGGGGCTCAGCATGGTAATTAACGAGGATACAGGAGAATTAAATGAGGAACAGAAGGAACTGCTGGAAGCAGCCTATGAGGATGTTGAACGATTAACTGAGTTAGTAAATGATCTGCTTGATCTCTCTAAGATTGAATCAGGTAAAATTGAAATGGAATTTGATAAGGTAGATGTCAATGATATTATTGAAAAAACTCTTAACCCCTTCCATAAACAGGCGGAGGAAAAAGAAATTGAGCTCAAATTCAAACAGTCAGAAGATAATGTTTTTGCTTATGCCGATCCTTCAAAAATAAGCTGGGTGATTTCTAACCTGGTTGGAAATGCACTTCGCTATGCTGATGAAGGAAAAATAGAAGTAGATGCAGAAATAAAGGGTAGAAGGGTTCTAGTATCAGTAGCAGATAATGGACCAGGTATTCCAAAAGAATATCAGTCTAAAATATTCGAGAAATTTGTCAGAGCCGGCAGTGATAAAGAGGAAAAGAGTGGAACCGGTCTCGGCCTTGCTATTGCAAAAGAAATTATTACAGCCCACAATGGTCGGATCTGGGTTGAAAGTGAAGAAGGAGAGGGCTCTACTTTTTCATTCTACATCCCAAGATATGGCTATCAGGAGGAAAATAATGAGTAAAATTTTAGTAGTAGATGATGAAAAAAATATTAGATTAGTTGTTGGTAAAAGTCTGGAAAAGGCAGGTTATGCTGTGGATTATGCTGTAGATGGAGTAGAAGCGGTTGATAAAGCTAATAATATTAGTCCAGATCTTATTTTACTTGATTTAAGGCTGCCGAAGATGAATGGTTTTTTAGTACTTGAAGCTTTAAAAAGTGATGCAGCTACAGAGGAAATACCGGTTATTATATTGTCTGCTTTATCTGAAGAAGATGATGTGCAAAAGGCAATTTCTTCAGGTGCTGAAGACTTTTTAGTCAAACCAATCAGCCAGAGTGATTTACTGGCTGCTGTAGAAGAAAGTATTATGGAAGCAGGAACAGGACAGGAAGAAATAGAGGAGGAAGATAATAATGAAAAATAAAGTACTGGTTGTTGATGATGAAAAGAATATTCGTTTGACTTTAAAGAAAGCTCTTTCGAATGCAGACTATGAAGTTGAAACAGCTGTTAATGGAGAGGATGGACTGGCAAAATTAAAAGAAGAAGAAATCCCGGTTGTACTGCTTGATATGAAAATGCCGGGAATGGATGGTATCCAGTTTTTAAAAGAAGTAACAAATAAAGAAATTGAGACAAAAGTAATAATGATTACAGGATATGGTAGTGTAGAAACAGCAGTTGAAACTCTAAAGTTAGGGGCTGTTGATTATCTGCGTAAACCATTTAAGCCAGAAGAAATTATTAATATTGTTCAGGATGTTTTTGAACGCTATAAGGTTGAAAATAGTGAAAAAGAAGTAGAAAGTTTTGAAGAATATATTATGCTTGCTAAAAACGCAATTAATAAACGAGACTTCTCAAAGGCAAAAGAAATGCTGCAGCAGGCCACTTCTCTTGACTCTGAAAAACCTGAACCATTTAACCTGCTCGGTATTATTTATGAGATGCAGCATAAGCAGGGAGAAGCAATGAAGATGTACAGAGCTGCTCTGGCACTTGATCCTGGCTATAAGCCGGCAAATGAAAATATCGAAAGAGCAGGAGAAAGTATGGGTTCGATTGACTTAGATGATGTTAATTTTGGAGATGACGAGGAGGAAGAATAGATGTTTATTGTTATTGTTGGCTGCGGCCGCACCGGGTCACTACTTGCAGGAAAGCTTTCTCGTTCTGGTAATGAAGTTGTAGTTATAGAAAAGAATCCAGAATCATTTGCTCTGCTGCCGGTTGACTTTTCAGGTTTTGAAATAGAGGGGGATGCAGCTGAAAGTGATATTTTACTTGAAGGTAAAATAGAATCAGCTGACCTTTTAATAGTTAGTACTGGAAATGATCAGATTAACTATCTTGTATCACAGATGGCAAGGGTTAATTTCGATGTACCAAGAATTATGGTTAGAACCATAGATCCGGCAGTAGAGAAAATGTATGAAAAAGAAGAACGCTTTGAGATATTTTCTCAGATATCTCTTTTGGCTGAAAACATGATAAATAAAATTGAGCGAGAAGGGATGAGGTAATTATGGAAATTATACTTGTTGGGGGAGGTAAGTTAATTTATCATCTTGCCAAAAAGCTAATTTCTAAAGGACATTTTGTAACAATTATCAATAAAGATCGAAAACTTGCTGATGATCTGGCAAGAGAAATAAAGGCTACAGTTGTTTTTGGTGATGCAGCAGATAAAAAAGTTCTGGAGGATGCTGGCGCCTATAAGGCTGATAACCTTGTATCTTTGACGCAAAAGGACCACAGTAATCTCTTTATCTGCAAAATGGCAATGGACTACTTTGGAGTTGAGAGAACTACAGCTCTAGTAAATAATCCAGAAAATGAAGAACTTTTCAATATTTTGGGGATTACGGGGATCTTTAATGTTACAGATTTGATTAGTTCAATTATTGAGCAGAGTGTGATTTCAGAAGATGTAAGTAATTTAACCATGATTGAAGAGGGGAAACTAAGTATCTTCCAGGTTGAGGTAGCACCTGACTCTGCAGCTGCTGGCAAGGAAATTAAAGAAATTGACCTTCCTATTTCTATTGTTTTAGGTGGTATAGTTAGAAATGGAGATATTTCAATTCCTAGAGGTGGGTCTAAGATTCAGGCAGGAGATAAAATTGTCATAATTTCACTGCCCGAAGAACAGGCAGAAGCTATTAAAGTCTTTGGTGGTGAAGAATAAGATGAAATATAAAAATCTGCTTATCTCTCGTTACTTTCTGATTTCAAAATATACCGGGATTATAATTATCTTTGCTGGAACTGCTATTTTATCACCGCTTTTATTTTTACTTGCTTTTCCCGAAGAAAGCAGCCTGGCACCTCATTTTTTGCTGGCGGGAGGATTATCTATCCTGGCAGGACTAGTTTTATATGTTTATGGGCGCAGACATCAGGAAGAAGATGTGGAATTATCATTAAATGAAGGTAGTATAATTGTTATCTTCTCCTGGCTTGGGGCAATCTTCTTCTCTGCAATACCTTTTATAACTATTTTAGATATGAGCTGGAGCCATTCTATTTTTGAAGTAGTAAGTGGTTGGACAACTACCGGTTTATCGCTTGTGGATGTGACTACTGCCCCGAAATTAATCCTGATCTGGCGCTCGATTATGCAGTTTTTCGGTGGAGCTGGCCTGGCAGTAATTGCTTTATCTTCACTGCTTCCGGTTCATGGAATGGGATTATATATGGCTGAGGCAAGAAGTGATAAATTATTACCCCATGTAAAACGCTCTACCATGTTGATCATGAAAATCTATACTTTCTATACTGCAGCAGGGATTATTCTCTATTATTTTGCAGGGATGCCGCTCTTTGATTCCATAAATCACTCGATGGCTGCAATTTCTACTGGAGGTTTTTCCACTCAGCCTGACAGCATCGGCCATTACAACAGTTTATCTATTGAAGTGGTGACAATTGTCTTAATGCTGCTTGGTACAATAAACTTTGCAACTCATTACACACTGCTTAAAGGTAAGGTTAAAACATTCTTTAAAAATGCTGAGATACGTTTAATGATAACTCTATTTATATTTTTAACTCCTATATTAATGTTTTTTTCATTAAACTCTTTATACCCTATGCTAAGCGAGAATTTTAGAATTACCTTTTTCCAGATCATTACAGCTTTATCAACAACCGGTTTTTCGACGATTTCTTTTGCCGGCTGGCCGATATTTGCTAACTTTATCATTATAGTAATTATGCTTGTTGGTGGTGGAACAGGTTCAACTGCTGGTGGTATTAAGCAGTATAGAATCTATTTGATTTTTAAATCAATCTACTGGGAAATTAAAGAACAGTTTTTACCTCGCAGAAGTGTCAGCAGCAATTATCTCTGGCGGGGAGAGAATAAGTTTTATGTAAAAGATCAGCATGTAAAAGATGTAGCTAACTATATATTACTATACTTGTTTACTTTTTTTGCAGGAGTAGCAGTCCATACAGCCTATGGATATTCTCTTTTAGATAGTATGTTTGAATTTGGATCAGCTCTTGGTACAGTTGGAATTTCTATTGGCTTACTTTCACCAGAATCACCTCTGGGTATAATCTGGACCCAGACGATCGGAATGTTTTTAGGCAGGCTTGAATTCTTTATAATTCTTTATGCCGGGATAAAACTATTTAAAGACGGAGTTTATATTTCTAAGCATTAATGTAGTTTTATATAGGAATTTAGGGATTACAATATTTAGATTAAGTACGATTAAACGTAAGCAGTTGATAATAGAAAATCAAATAAAATTAGCATCTTAATTACCCCAGAGAGATTTCATTTGTTCAGTAACAATGGAGCTTTTCTGGGGCTTTTATTTTGTATAATATTTTCTTCAGGAGGACTTAATAATTAGATATTATTTCGAGTTTTATGTAATATAATAAATTTAGGCTCAAGTAGTAAGTTGAAATATCAGGGAGGTGTTGAAAATGAAAGATAAGAAAAAAGTAGCTAAGAAAAAACCTGAGAAGAAAGAAGAAAAAAAGGAAATAAAGAAGTAATTCCTTTAATAAGTCAAAACTAAACAATGTATATTTTTCCCTGTAGACTAATAGTTACAGGGTATTTTTTGTTGAACTATTTGATTGGTGAAGTTGATGAGTGTTAAAAACCTCCGCACATATCTATAAGTGCGGATAACTCTAACGGATTGAACAGTTTACATGTTTAGCTTAACTATAAATTATTATAATGTGAGGTGTAATCTAAATGAGTACACCTTGTTTAACATCGTAAAATTTAATATAAGTTTAGTCTTAACAACTATTAAGAGAATCACCTTATAGATTATTTTTTTGACTATAACCTAAAATTTTTAACTAATATGATATTTTTTATATCGATTTTACTGAAAATGTTGCTTTTTACTACTAATAGTTGTATAATTTAATCAGTGGAGGTGATCAAATGAAGGAGAGAATGCTGCGTCTGCAGCAGGTACAACTGAATAACTTTAAGAATGTTAGGCAGGGTCAGATTGATTTCAACAGTTATAAAAGCGAAGACTTTTTTTCTGAAACATCAGATGTGCTGGGAATATACGGCCAGAATGGTTCTGGTAAAACTGCTTTTATTGAAGCTTTGTGGATACTGAAACTGGTCTTGCTTGGAGAATCTCTGCCTGGAGATATTAAAGATTATATATACCAGGGCGAGAAAGAAGCTGCTATTGATGCTGTTTTTTCTATGTCTTTGGGAGAAGACAAATACCAACTCTTTTATGAAATGGTAATTGAAAGAAGAGAAAATGCTGTTCCAGTAATTATCAAAGAAGATCTATCATATAAAAAGCTTGAAGAAGATGACTGGACATATAAGAGAGGGATAATAACTCACAACCTTGATGAGAAGGAGCAGTTGTTAAGTCCCCAGAAGAATTACAATTTGCTCACTAAAAACAATAAAGATGCTAAAGTGGACCTTAAAGTAGCCAAGGAGCTTGCGAAGAAGGAACAAACCTCTTTTATTTTTTCTAGTGAGATGGATCATATTTATAAGGGTAATAAAGCCTTTAGCGAATTTGCTGATATTATAATGGAGATCAAACAGTATGCTCGAATGAACCTGTTTGTGATCAGAAATTCTCGTTCAGGTATGATCAATGCCAATCTAATTATACCTTTTTGTTTTCAATTCAGTGATTCAGAGAGAATAGAAGGTGGAGATCTGGCAATAGCTCTGTCTGAGCCGACAACAGTTCCTGAGAGGGTCCTCTCTACTGTCAAAAATGTTATCGAGAACTTAAATATCGTCTTAAAAGAGATAATTCCAGAGCTAACAATTAAAATTAAAGAGTATGGAGAAGAATTGGATAAGAACGGTGATCCAGTAATAAAAATAGAGCTGCTGGCAGAAAGAGGAGAGATTAAGATTCCTCTTAGATATGAATCAGATGGTATTAAAAAGATCATATCTATCTTGAGTGCAATGATTGCGATGTACAATAAGACGGGTATTTGTCTGGCTGTTGATGAGCTTGATGCTGGTATATTTGAATATCTTTTAGGTGAAATTCTGGAGATCATTCAGGATAGAGCCAAGGGACAGCTGGTCTTTACTTCTCATAATCTAAGACCACTGGAGAAACTTAATAAAGAGTCACTTATTTTTACAACTACTAATCCTCAGAATCGATATATTAGATTCACCAATGTTAAGGAAACCAATAATCTAAGAAGTTTCTATTATCGTGGAATTAAGTTAGGTGGACAGGACGAGGAAGTTTATGAGAGAACAAATGAATACAAAATAGCCAGAGCTTTTAGGGCTGCTGGTAGAGTTGATGCTGATGACTAGAAAATTAATTCTATTCTTAGTAGAAGGTATAACGGAGGAAATATCTTTTGGTCTTATTTTTTCTGAGATATTTGAGGATAAAGAGATTGAATTTCAAATTGCTCGTGGAGATATAACTACCAGGAATGGAGTTAATTCTCGTAATGTGATAGAAGTAATCAATGAAGAAGTATTATCGTTTTTGGACAAAGAACATTATAATAAAGGGGATATTTTAGAAATTATTCATTTATTGGATACTGACGGAGCATATATCAGTGAAGGTTTGATCGAAAAACATGATAAAGATAAGAATTACTATTATGTTGATAAGTTATGTACCAGACATCCTGAAAACACAAAGAAAAGAAATGATAAAAAAAGCAGCATCATGGATAGACTGAGTAGGCATTCTAAAATAAATGGGATTCCATATAATGCTTACTACCTATCCTGTAATTTAGAGCATGTACTTCACAATGATGCAAATGTTGATGATAATCAAAAAGTAGATAAAGCTGAAGAATTTAGTGATAGCTATTTTGAAAGGGAATTAGAGTTTTTAGATTTTATTAGAAAGGATAGTTTTGCTGTCGAAGGTGAATATGAAGAAACTTGGGAGTTTATTAAGCAGGGAAGTAACTCCTTAAATAGATATAGTAATTTACACCTTGTTTTTGAAGATCTTTAGCATTTTAAAAGGGTTTTTTCCTATTAGTAATCTCAAAAATTGCACACAATTTCTAGCGGGACCACGTCTTAATTATGAATTTCAGATCGACGTTCGACGCCCCACCCCCTAGAGCAGAATCAAATACTTAAAGACACTGAGCTGTCTGGATAGTCTCTTAACTGAGGCTGTCCCGGCAGCTCTTTTTTTATGCCTAAATTTAAGGAGGTGAGAGCAGATAAGGGAGTGGGGTTAGTTGAAAATAATGAAAAGGAGGTGAATCAGATGGCTTCTAAGACACTTGTTATCTTACTGCTTGGTGCTTTAGCCTGGCAGAGTTTGTTCAGTGGTAATATTCTTATGGCTTTGTTTTTTATTCTTTTTGATCTTTATCTAATCTCTAAGTAAATTCTGCTTAAGTTGAAAGTCAAAATAAAACTAAAATACGGAGGTAATAATTATGTTTAAAAATGAAAATAATGTTGAGACTGTTCTAAGACTGAGAGAAATGCTGGTTAGAGCAATGATGGCGGAGAATGATGTAATGCAGGAGCTGGTCCTGAATAAACTGGAAGAGCTGGGGCTTAAGAAAAAAGATGAACTCAAATATGCTGAGAAGATTATTGATTCTAATAGTGGAGACAATGTCATTAAGAAGCTTGCTCAGACAGCTGAGAATGGCGTTAAAAAGGCAGCTGGACTGGCGTCTACTGGAACCAGGAATGTTGCTAAAGTTACCGGTGCGGCAGCTTCAAAGGTCGATAGAGCTGCCCTTAAGGCGATTGAGAAGTCGGTTATCGCTGCCAATTCTACCAGGCTTAAATCAGAGAGTGTTTTCTCAGGACTGAAAGATGCGTTCATGGAAGGTTGGAATAATGCTTAGGATTAAACTCAGGGGACTGTCAGTGAGAGCTGATGGTCTCTTTTTTTATTTGGAGGTGAAAATTATGCCGGTTAATGGTGTACCGAGTGATGATTGGAGAATAAAAAGAGCTTTAGGACCCTATGCTGAGCCAATGGATGAGGATGAGCTGGAGAGATCAGCCAGACTGCTGCAGAAAAAGAAGAATAGTGCTACAGCTTTAAGCAGCAATGATCAGGAATTTAAGATGCCCTTTTAAATGAATACTAAAAACATAAAGGAGATGAGATTAATGGTAAATATTCAGAAGTTTAGTCTAAGAATTGTTAAGGAGTCAGGTGGAAGGTATGACATTGATAAGTACGTTAGGAACCCATTTCAGGCAAGAGATCTCTTTGTTGAGGTGGTTGAACTGGACAGGAGAGCAGAGGAAGTCTTTGCTATCGCTACCCTTGATGTTAAGAACAAGGTAACAGGGGTGTTTGAGGTTTCTACAGGTACATTGACCTCAAGCTTAGTTACTCCCAGAGAGGTCTTTAAACGGGCAATATTGCAGAATGCAGCGGGTATAGTTTTAGCTCACAATCATCCTTCAGGTGTGGCTGATGCAAGCAGTGATGATGTCTCTGTAACTAAAAAGCTGCAGAAGGCTGGCAAGATAATGGGGATTAATGTAGTGGACCACATAATCATCGGCAGCAGAGATAACTTTATCAGTATGCAGGAAGAAAATCTGATGAAAGACTGAATCAGCAAAAGTTAATAATAGTTAATTAACCTGGCCGGCGCCGGGCTTTTTTTATGTTTAAAAACCAGAGAAAGGAGGTGAATAAGATGTATGTAAAACAATGTCCTAAGTGTAGGAAGAAGTCCTACAGCTCCTGTGAAAAGGGTGAATGGAATTGTCCCCACTGTGACCATGATCTAAGTGATGAAGAAGCTCAAAGTCCAAAAGAAGACTAAATTAAAATAAGAGGCCTGGATTAAATCTAGGTCTCCTTAAATTAAGGGGAGGAATAAAAATGAGTGCAAAGAGTAAAGTTGTTGATATTAACAGAAAGAAAAAAGAACTGATTACTTTTACTGAAGAGGAGTTAGAAACCCTCAGACGAACTGTTGCCGGAGATGCAAGCAGTGATGAGTTTAAGATGTTTATCTATCTGGCTAAAAACTATGGACTTGATCCTTTCAATAAAGAGATATTCTTCTGGAAGAAAGATGGA
This sequence comes from Halanaerobium salsuginis, assembly GCF_900114545.1. GTDB lineage: Bacteria > Bacillota > Halanaerobiia > Halanaerobiales > Halanaerobiaceae > Halanaerobium > Halanaerobium salsuginis. The sequence goes on along the minus strand of NZ_FOTI01000032.1, from coordinate 10,632 downwards.
AAGCCAACAATTATGACTTCCAGGGATGGTTATCTAAAGATAGCTGATAGGCATCCCCAGTATGATGGGCTGGTTTCAGATGTAGTTAGAGAAAATGATAAGTTTAGACGAAAAGAAACTGGAATTAATCATCAATATGGGACCAACCGCCGACAGATTGTCGGTAGTTACGCTTTGGTTTATAGAAAGGACAGAAGCTATCCCGTTTATGTCTTTGCTACCTTTGAAGAATACAGATCAGATACTAAGGTCTGGAAGCAGTATCCTTCAGCTATGATTCTTAAAGTAGCTGAATCAATGGCTTTAAAGAGAGCTTTTAGTGTTTCTGGGCTTGTTTCCAGGGAAGAAATGGCTGTACAGCAGCAGAGTGATTATAATTTTGATGATATTCCATTTAGCCAGGTACAGGGCAAGAAGAATAAAGGTATGGCTCAGAAAGATGAAACTTTGAAAAACGATCAAGTTACCTCTCTGACTGAAAGAGAGCTTGCTATCAAAGAAATAGTTGGTGATGATCCTAAGCTGAAAGAGGATCTTTATAATTACCTCAGACATGTAAAAAGAGAAAAAGGTATAGACAGCAGCAAGAAGATATCGATCAACAGCTTGACTAAAGACCAGTTTGAGCAGCTGAAGTCCATCTTAAATACATTCAGCAGGTTAAGTGCTCAGGAAAGGAAGGAAATCTCGTGAATAAACTAACCGTGGCTTCTGTATTGATGGCAGTAATGTTTTTGACAGCTGCAATTCTAGCTCAGACAGGTCCAGATGATATTATTGATAGTTACAGCTGGAATGAAGTTTATGTGATAAAGCGAGGTGATACCCTCTGGGAGATAGCAGAAGAGATTAACTCTGACCTTGACCCGCGGCTTATTGTAGCAGCCATTAAAAAGGTCAATGAGATTGAGACAATGATCAGAGTTAATCAGAAGATTATGATTCCTGATTGGAATAAGAGAAGATGAGCTCACTAAATCAAAGGTCTGACTTTCTAATTATATAAAATAAAAAATAACTTTGAGATTTTAAAAGCAATATAATATAATAAACATAAGTTTAGTTTTTAGTAAAAGAATATGAAAATAATTTATGGATATTGGGAGGAATGTTGGAGATGAGTGAGAAGATAGTTTCAGAATCAGATGTGGAATATAAAGTGATTACACCGATTTTAACACAATTGGGTTATGATACTGACTACTTTAGATATAAAGTGCCTGTTACTTTTAGCCAAGGACATGAAAAAGTTACAAAGGAAGCAGATGTGGTTATATATGATGAGTATAATGAGCCTGTATTAGTAGTCGAATCTAAAAAACCAACAAAAAAAATTGAAGATTATATTGAACAGCTAGACTCATATGCTTATGGTTTAAAGTCAAAATATGGGTTTATAAGTAATGGTAAGAAGTTTATATTAAGGGCTTATCTAGCTGGTAATAAGAGAATCAATCTAGTTAAAGATAGAGTTGAAAACATTGATATAGATTCAATAAAAGAAATTTTAACAGATTCTTCTAAAATGGAGAAATCAGAAGAAGAAGCTATTTCAAAAAAAATGATAGATAGACAAAGCGATGATTTTGCAAAAGTATTGAAGAAAATTCATCAGGATATTAGAAACATTGATAAGCTTGATCCAACAGGTGCATTTGATGCATGGAGTAAGTTATTGTTTATGAAAATTCACGAAGAAAAGTACACTAAGCGGACAGGAAATGTAAGATTTAGTTATGAAAAATTTGTGGAGCAAAAAGAGGTAGATAGAGAAAAAACCTTTATTGAAAATACTTTTAATGAGACGAAAGAATCTTTTCCTAAGGTTTTCGAAGATCAAAATGAGAGTATTGGGTTAAGTATTGAAGCAATCGAACGGATTTTGAAGCGTCTTGATGGATTTAACATTTTAGATTTGCCCTTTGATATAAAAGGTAAAGCTTTTGAGATATTCTTATCATCTACGTTTAGAGGTAAAGGTTTAGGTCAATTTTTTACTCCAAGAAAAATAGTTAATTTCATGGTTAAATTAGTTGATTTTAAAATTGATGATGTAGTTTTAGATCCTGCTTGTGGTACAGGGGGATTTTTGATTGGTGCATTTAATAAAATAATGGATATCATTGATAAGACTCCTAAAAGTTATTTTAGTCAATTTAATACAACTAAGGAAGCTTATATAGAAACAATTAAGAAAAATAATATTTTAGGAATAGATGCTGAACCCAGAGCTGCTAAAACCGCAAAGATGAATATGATAATGTGGGGAGATGGAGAAAGAGTATATAGAGGTAATGGTTTAGATAATAAAACTAAATCAAATATTGAATATCCTTTTGAAGAAAATGGAATTGATGTAATTTTAGCTAATCCCCCTTTTGGCAGCAAAGAGGAAAATGATGACATACTGAATAAATACGAATTAAGTGACGTTAAAAATTTAACTGAATGTTTATTTATTGAAAAGTCAATAAAATATTTAAGGCCAGAAGGGACTTTAGCAATAGTAATCCCTGATTCAATTTTAGGTAGTAAAAGTTTAAAAGGTGTTAGGGATTTTATAGAGGAAAACACAATAATTAAGGCAATCATTTCATTACCAAATTATACATTCAGACAAAGTGGTGTTCAAACAATAAACTCGAGTATATTGGTTGTTGAAAAATTACCAGAAGATTATTTTAAGGAAAAAGAAAGATTAGAAGATGAACTAAAAAAAGTACAAGATAAAAAGATAAAGGACGAGTTGAAAAAATTAAAAGATAATTTTAATGATTATTATATTTACATGGGAGTTGCAGAAAATATCGGTTATGACTCTAAAGGTAAGTCAATCCCAGGTGAGAATGATTTGGATAGAATATTAAAGTACTATAAGGGCAAACCTAATCTAGATAATGAAGAAGATGTTTTTAGATATCAATTTGATAGCAATAATTTTTTGATTCATAAATCAAAGGTTAGTAATAGATTTGATTCAAGGTATTACTGGTTTTTAGACATTTTAAATAATAAGGATTTTTCACGAGTACCTTTAAAAGAATATATAAAAGTAAGATCTGTTAGAATTGATCCTACAGATAAACCTGAAGAGCTATTTTCGATACTAAGTGTTACTAATTCTCATGGGGTTATTTTAGATGAAGATGATCCTAAAAAATTCGAGGTTTATGGTAGTGAATTTAATCAAAAATATAAAAAAGTGAAGGCAGGAGATATAGTTTATAATCCATATAGAATAAATGTAGGCTCTATAGGAATCGTTCCAGATGAATATGATGATTATTTAGTAAGTCCAGCATATAATGTTTTTGAAACAAAAAATGGACTAAATAATGAATACTTACTAAGTATTTTTAAGCATCCATTTTATAAACTTTATATTGATGTACTAGCTACTGGCTCTATAAGAAAAAATTTCAGTTTAAAATATTTAAAACAATTACAAATTCCAGATGCCTTTCTAAAAGAAGACGTAGAAGATATTATGGAAGTTTTTAAAGAAATTAAAAAGATCCAGGATCAATTAAAGATTAAGAAAGAAAAATTGAAATATGTGGTGGGTGATTACCTAAACTAATTCACCACAATAGTTAATAAGGTGAGTTGAAATTTGTGGTCTTTATCGCTGTTATAGCAACCTTAGCGGCGGTGAAGGCCCAATATTTTGCTTATGAACTCACTTCAATAGATGTCTATACTGTGTTAAATGAGCTTTTATGTATCTTAACCAAATTAGAAAGGGGATTAAACTATGAAAAAAGTTGAACCGATCAGAGACAAGGAATTGATTGAGGAGATTAAACGTTTATTGCTGATGGATAATTACAGAAATTATCTGCTTTTTGTGCTCGGAATTAATACTGGCCTTAGAATTGGAGACATGCTGAGACTAAAAGTTTCTGATGTGAGGAATAAGACACACATCCAGATCAAAGAACAGAAGACTCAAAAGTCAAAGAAGTTCTTTATTAATGGTGCATTGAGAGATGCTTTAGATCAATACATTAAAAACATGGCTGATCATGAGTACCTCTTTCAGAGTAGGAACGGGACCAACAAACCGATCACTAGAAGTCAGGCATATAGAGTGCTAAGTTCTGTAGGTAAAGAAGTTGGTCTGGAATCCATTGGCTGCCATTCTACCCGCAAAACCTTCGGTTACCACCATTATCAGCAGTATAAAGATGTGGCAATGCTGCAGAAGCTTTTTAATCATTCTGCCCCGAGTATTACTTTAGATTATATAGGAGTAAATCAGGATTTGATGGATGATTCAATGCGAGAATTCGAACTGTAAGTTAGAAAAGCGATAGTGCTCTAAGCTCTTATGTAGAAAGGACTGAGAAGGGTTGAGAATAGCAGTTTGGAGCCTTGTGTTTATGCTGGACATTCTTTATGTAGAACGGTTAGAAACAGCTTTAAATAGCCTTTGTGCGCTCCCTGTAGTATATTGGTTGTTAAGCCTTTTTTTCTACTGCAGATATGTGCTATAATAGAGTTAGTAATACACATATGAGTATAATAAGTCCAGTAGGAGGATAATGACATGCCTAGAAAAATGGAGATAGAATATCCTGACACTTTGCCTGATTTACTTCAAGAAAGTCCTGAAGAATTTGAACGAGAAGCTAAATTGGCAATGGCGGTCAAACTATTTGAACTTAAACGAATATCTTCGGGTATGGCTGCAGAAATGGTTGGGATGGATCGAGCTGCATTTCTGTTAGAGTTGCACAGATATGGTGTAGAAATGATAAACATGGATCCAGAAGAATTAGCTTCTGATGTTGAGAATGCCTAAAACTCATTAATTCCTTCATTACTGGCAAATTTCTTGAAGGAGGTGATTATAGTGGGGAAGAAGGAAAAGAAATCTGATTGTCGTTTCATCTTAAAAAAGAAGAAAAAAATTAGTGAAATGAAACAAGTTAGTATTTATGTAACTCAGGATCAAGATGATAAAGCTAATGAACTAAGTGAGAGATCTGGTCAAAGTAAATCATACATTTATAGAGAAGCATTTTATGAATATTATGATCGTGTTGAAGTAAGAGATTAATTTTTTAAGATACATCATCTTATGGTATAAGTTTGGGTAGCATATCGATTACAATATTATCGATTCCTATAAAGATAATAAGATGAATCAGCATGATGATAAGATTTATAAATTATATTTGAGACAAAATATTAAAATTAGGAGCTGATAACCGTGACAAAGCAATTTGAAGTCGGCGCAAGTTACCAGGCAAAGAATTATAGAGACAGTGGCTATAACTTTCCTAAAGGAGAGTATCACCTTAAAATTATCCAGGAAGGATTTCCTGAAAAGCCAGTTAATGATGAAGAAGAACTAGTCATTGCTGAAGAACAGTGGCTGGAAGGCTTAGAGGGAACTGATCAATACAAGACTGATCTGGAAGGTAATTGGTACTATTTTGAGTTTCCTTTAAATGATGAGGGTGTAGAATGCATGTGGATACCTGAATCAGTGGTATTTGATGTATTTGAATAAAAGTTAAGTATAGCAAGAAATGGACCTTTTCTTTCTCTGGGCGGCTGGACCACTTTTATATAAGTTTTAGACATAGATCTCCCTGTGATTATGACCTGGCATTTAAAGTCCTGCGGCGCGCATCCAGGTGTTATCTAATAGGGAGTAAGAGTAAAATATTTAGTTGTCAATGTTCAAGCAGGAGAGACCCTATGCTGCAACAGTAGCCGGCATATATTCCTGATCATTGTAGAAAAGTTCATGCTTGGCCTGATAGTATATATCTTTGGTTATAATGTCACTATTAAGTTTCTCTGCTATTTCTAGAATCTTATCCAGTAACTGGCCTGCTCTTTGTTCTATCATTGAGTAGAGATTAGAATCTTCCATAACTCTTCTTTTTATGTTGGAGCTTTTTGAATACTCTCCTTTACCTTCGATTAACCCACTTTCCCAGTCTACCCCAACAGAATTACTAAACACATATTGGTCCACCTGTCGTTGTAATTCAGGAGTAATTACCTCCAGTGGCTGTTTTAGTAAGTCATTACTTCTCAAAAGTATTTTTCTGTTTTTAGTTCTAGAATCTTTTCTAGTTTCACTAATTTCTTCGCAGAGATAATTTGACAACTTAGTCGCTTTTGCCTTTAAATTATCTTTTTTACTGATGTGTAGGCCAGGTCTACTAATCGAATTAAGAGAGCTAATATGAGCTATTCCGTGACCCCACTTATCCTGAAGTTTCGATTGCTCCAGGTACTTTAGATTAGACAGCATGTGAAAGTGTGGTCTACCGTTTTCCTGGAATTCTAACACTGCTATGTATTTGAAGTCACCTTCATAGGCTTCTGATAAATTTTTCAGATTCTCAATGAATTTACTGAAAGCGGAATAGGCATTTTCAATATTATCAGGAGACTTACCAGACAGAAGAGAGTTGATTCTTGAAGCTAGTTCTCTTTTAATAGCTTGATTATGAGCACTGATACTTTTAAATGTTCTTTCTTCCCTTACAAAAGACTCTTCTATTTTGGCGATCATAGATGAAGCCTGTTCGATTAAGATGTTTATAATTTTTTTACGTAGAGTCTTTTCTTCCTCATTGTTATTTAAGTATCTTCTATCTTTCTCCTTTTTATATTTTAGGTTGGTCTTACCTTTAAGAAGCTGCCATTCACTTTCACTCAACTGATTAGCAATGTAAAGTTCGTTTTTATCTTTATCGTTTCTTTTTGAAGAAAAGAGGTTGTAGAAGTCTACATCTCCCATAGTTACTGTGGTAAAAGTATTCATGTCTTCAATATTAGCAATGGTCAATTTCCAGGTCTTCTTTTTCAGTTGATTGATATTAGAAGCTATTCTTTCTTCTGGAGTTGGAGTATAGGTACTTTTACTTCTTGATGCTTTGTTATTATTTGTCCTAGGCTTCCATTTATTTTCCTTTTCTCCGCCCCGATATATTTTATCTTCATAACTTATTTCATCTAGAATATTACCGTATAGATCTAGCTTTCTCGAGTACCATACTCCTTTAATATCCCTTTCGATAGAGTTTAATGTTGCTACATTTCTGCCTTCCGCCTTATCCTCATTCTTTTTCATGGTAGTTCTGAGATTTTGAGCTGTCACTGTCATTATTATTACCTCCGTTATTTGTGTCATCTTTCTTTCTGCTCTGGAATATATCTTCTTTAAGCAAACTAAGTATTTGAATGTTACTGAGTTTAGATTTCTTTAACTTTAAGATTTTGTCTACTTTCACTGTTTTAGAAGCCTCCTTAATCCAATCACAGGATTTCGTAAGTACTTAAGTAGTTATTTAAAAGAACTTAACAGCAGGTCTTTTTTTATGGCTGCAGGCAGAGAACCTTGCTTGGGATCCTCCACCTGCGTCCCCCCATTTATAAAAAAGTGCTTCTATATATATAATACCGATTAAAAGGCCGTTTTTGACAGTGAAATTCAAATTTTAATAATAAAATTACTCATGCTCACTAAAAGAGCATATGTTCATTTGGAATGAAAGTTAAAATATTAGTAAACAAAAAAAGACCCAGGCCCGTTAAGACCTGGATCTGTTGGAGGATTTTCAGATTATTACTTCACTATTTTGAGTGTGATAATTTCGGGGGAGAGGAGACTCTTCTTTCCCCCCCTACTATTATAATTAAACGATTACCTGTTCTTCCAAATCTAGATCTTCTTCAGATCCGTAAAACCAAGCAAGGAACTCTGCTCTTGAGACTGTCCATTTACCTCCCATCTTTCTTGCAGGAATTTCTCCTGCTTCCAGCATCATATAAATTTTAGAATCAGATAGAGGCAAAAGCTCTTTTAAGTCGCTTACACCTAAAGAAAAAGGTATCTGCTCAAAGTCAAAGTCGATTTGTTCTTTTACGGCATTCTTAAAATAAATTATCAGATCTGTTTTAGTATCTTTCATCTTAAATCCTCCTAAAATATTAGTGTGTGCAAATATTGAACAACAATCAATTGCTGTTTATTTGCTTTATTACAACAATATTATAGCATGAAGCCTTCTTTTTGTAAAGTATAATCCTAAAATAATTAAAAAAGTGTTTGTAATAATCCCGAAAATATGTTACAATCTATTTGGAGGTGAGAGAAAGTGAAAAAAGATAAAGTGAAATTAATGAATTTAGTAAGTAGAGCAATTGGTGATAAATCAGTCACGAAGTTTGCTAAAGAAGCAGACATACACAGATCTTATTTATCTAAACTCAAAAACGGGTCGCTTGAGTTTGATCCAAAGCCAGATATTTTAGAAAAAATAGCCGAGAATAATGATAAAGTTCGTTATATTGAATTAATGGTAGCCGCAGGTTATCTGGATGAGAAGTATCTTTTAGTTATGGATAAGGATGACGAGGGGCAATATGAGGAAAAAAAAGATACTCAAGGAGCAAAAGGGTTACTTTCAACTTATCTTGAGCAGGTAGAAAAGAAGAACCCTAGAGAAATGGTTACAAGTTACAATTATAATAATGAAGCTTTTTGGGATGAGAAGCAAGAATGTGTTAAAGAAGACTATTTCACTTTTCCAGAAGGGTATGTTACAGATTCCTCTTATGCTTTAAAGATGACAGATAATAAATTTAAGGATTGGGGAATTATCAGAGATGATTACATCCTAATTAGACCCATAAATGATGAGCCTGAGAATGGCTCTACAATATTAGTGATTATCAGAAAAGGTGGTGATTGCAACAGAACAATTAAAAGATACTACATTATTAATAAAGATAAAGTGAGATTAGAACCAGATGTTGAGAACTATGGCGAAATTGATAAGACAGAAATTGAAGTTAAAGGATTAGTAGTTTTTGTAGGAAGACAATATATAAAATAATAGGAGGAATTAATATGCCAAGTTTTAAAAAGTTAAAGTCAGGAAACTGGCAAGCACAAGTTTATATTGGGAAGGACCCAGAGACAGGAAAGGCAATGAGAGAGTATAAGACATTTACCCGTAAGAGAGATGCAAAAAAATGGGCTAGAAAAATGGAATTGCAGGCTGATCAGGGAGTTGTAGTACAGACGGACATGACAGTAAAGGATTTGTTACTGAAGTGGTTTGAGGAGTACGCGGTTGTTCAGACAGAAAAGACTACTCATGATAGATATGAGATCATACTTAAAACTCACCTGATTCCTGCCCTCGGACATATTAAGTTAAAAGAACTGAGTCCGGCTCACATTCGAGTATATTTGCAGAAGAAGCGGAAAGACGGGAGAAAAGACGGTAAAGAAGGCGGGTTATCAGAAGCAACTCTATTAAAGCACTATAAGAAGCTGAAGCAGGCTTTGAGCTTTGCAGTCAGAAACAGATATATTGCAGCTAACCCGGCTGATCCTGTTGAAGCACCAAAAATTGATCGGAGAAGGAATAATACCATTGTTGCTTTAACAAAAGAAGAAATAAGTAAACTGTTAGATGTTGCTAAAGAGGATGATCCGCTATTACATGATTTTATCTATCTTGCAGTCCATACAGGGATGAGAAAAAGTGAGCTTTTAGGCCTGGAATGGGATAATGTTGACTTTGAGAATAAGAAGATTCGGGTTAGACAGGCTCTGGTAGGTGAAAAGGGTAATGGCTCTGTTCTAAGAGAAAGTACTAAAACGGCAAATAGTAACAGGAATATCGATATTACTGACGAAATAGTAGAAGTACTGAAGAAAAGAAAAGAGAAACAAGAGGAGTTTAAAGAATTCCTGGGAGATAATTATCACGATGAGTATAATCTGGTGTTCTGCAAAGAAGATGGTGAAAAATATTATCCAGACAGATATAATGTTAGATATGCTGAATTAAGAGATAAAGCTGGATTAGATAAAGAAAAAACACTCCATACACTTCGCCATACACATGCTTCGATTCTTCTGCAGCTAAATGAACATCCTAAGATTGTTCAGGAGAGATTGGGTCATGCTTCAATTACTCAAACAATGGATACGTACTCGCATTTAATTCCAACTTTACAGGCTGAAGCAGCTGAAAAAGCTTCTAAATTTCTGGATGCTTGATCGAGTTGGATAGAAAGTAATGCGGTGAAATCACGGTGGGAAGCTTAATAATAATAGTTCCCACAAAAAGAAAACTGCTATAATCGCTGTTATAGCAGGAATGATAAATGGTGCCCCCGGTAGGAGTCGAACCTACGCTCAAGGCTTCGGAGGCCTTTGCTCTATCCACTGAGCTACGGGGGCATTACCTAAATTAGTTTAACAGATGTAGTTAATATTGTCAATACTCAATAAGAAGTAGTTTCCCCATTTTTTAAAATAGCAAAAACTCAAAGTTATCAACAGTCAAAATTGTGGATAATTAGCTCTTAGAAACCCTTAAAATAGATTATCCACAGATTACGTAAAAAAGGTGAAACAAGCTCCTTCTTTTGGTATAATTAGTTTGCAGACAAAAAACACCAAAAGGAGTTGTTTCACCGTGACTAATTATACCAGATTAATCTATGAAATTAAACGAAAAGTAAGTAATTTCTCTAAAAAAATATCAAAAGGTTTATCAAAACCTAAAACTAAATTCATATCTCAAATGATTTACGGACTTTTAGATAGTCAATCAGTGCTTTTAAGTAATATTGGCAGATCTT
>NZ_FOTI01000055.1 GCF_900114545.1 Halanaerobium salsuginis | reverse complement strand
TTATCTCGAAGAGAAGTATCCTGAATCATTTGAGTTTTTCTATCATGAATCTTTTCTGCTTTTTTGCCGCAGACAGGACATTTAACATGATCTATTTTATAGTCAGCTACAAAAACTAAATATTCCTCCGTTTTAATTAAATCTGTTGCAACTAGGTCTGGTAAATCCATTAAATCTGTGATAAGATTATTATGCATTTGCTTGACTCCTTTATTGAATTTTTGGTGTTGTAACTATTTAATTCAACGGAGCCAGGCAAATGCCTTTTTTATTTAGATATTTTTAGATTTACAGTTTTTTCTTCACAACATTAATTATACAACCTATAAGTTTACCAGATTTAACTTTAAATGATTTTAAGCTCTTTAAAATTAATGGTTCCAGAAAAAAATATGAAAAGAAGTATTTCCAACGTAGAGAAGCCCTGGTTTCACTTGGAGTAATGTTTATTTTAACTAATCAAAAATCATATTTAGACTCTCTAGAAGAAGTTATTTGGCAAATTTGCAATGAATTTACCTGGGCTTTACCAGCTCATATTCAATGGGAAGAACTTAATGAAGATGAAAAGCTTAATTTATATTCATTATATAATCAGCAGGAAAATAATAATTTTATTAATAAATCAAAAAAGTTAATTGATCTTTTTGCAGCTGAAACAGCTTTTTCTCTAGCAGAGATTGCCTATTTATTAGAAAAAGATTTATCACCTTTAATTTTAAATAGAATAAAAAACGAAATTTCATCTCGAGTATTATTACCTTTTAGTAATCTAAAAAATAAATATTGGTGGGAAAATGCAAAAATGAATTGGGCAGCAGTTTGTGCTGCTTCTGTGGGCAGTGCAGCTATATATTTACTTAATGATACGAAAGAATTAGTTTTTATTCTAAAAAGAGTTATTAAAAGTCTTACTGTGTATTTATCTTCTTTTGCAGAAGATGGTATTTCAAGAGAAGGACTTGCTTATTGGAACTATGGTTTTTCTTTTTATACATATTTTTCGGATTTATTAAAAAAAAGAAGTGGTAATAGAATTAATTTAATGAATTATCCTGAAATAAAAAATATTGCTCATTTTCAACAGAAAATGTTTTTAAATGATGATCAAATAATTTCTTTTTCTGATACACCATTAACATTTAAATTTAGGGCTGGCTTTACTTCAAAGTTAAAAGAATTTTATCCAGATTTAAATCTTCCAGAATTAAAATATAAAGCAGATTTTCATAGTGATGATTGTTATCGCTGGCCTCATATTATTAGAGATTTATTCTGGACCAGAACAGAACTATTTAATAGACAGAAATTTAATAACTTAGATTATCAAGAAGAGTATAGTTATGCTGAAGCTGCTAAATGGTTATTTTATAAAAATAAATTTGATAATCACAAACTAGTAATAGCTGCTAAAGCTGGTAATAATAACGAACCACATAATCATAATGATTTAGGGTCATTTATTTATCATTTTGCTGGGGAAAGTTTCTTAGTTGATCCAGGTAGTGGAGAATATAATAAAGACTATTTTGGAGAAAATCGTTATAACTATATTGTTACTAGTTCATTTGGACATTCAACTCCTATTATAGGTGGGGAAGGACAGCTTGCAGGTAAGTCATTTTGTAGTTCAGGTGAAAAAATTTCAACTATAAGTAACCAAATTATATTTAAATTTAATTTGGAAAAGGCCTATCAATTAGATAGTTTGCGATTATATCAAAGGAAATTTTTAATTAATAGAATAAATGGTCATCTTAAAATTAGTGATAAATTTGATTTTAACGAAAAATTAAATGTTGTGGAGAGATTTGTCAGTTTTTTTAAGCCAGAAAAAGTAGCCGATGATTTGGTTAAAATTCAGGGTAAAAAAAATTCTATTCTTATTAAATATGATCCAATATTATTTGATTTTGAATTAGATTCAGTAAATTTTACTACTCATACTGGGAAAACTCGTACACTGCAGTTGATTGATTTTAGAATCAATGCTGCTATTAGCTCTACTGAGTTTGTGTTTGAAATTTTTCCGTTTTTAGAAAATTAATAAAATAATAAGTAAAAAATAAGGAGATGAGACAAATGATAGATAATAAAGGTGAAAACCATATTGGAGCCCTACATGATGAAGATTACAAAGAAAAGTATTTTACTCCTCTAATTAATCATAATTCACTTATTTATGATATAAGTAGAGCAAAAGAATCTCTTAATGGCAAATGGAACTTCCAAATTGATCAATATGATACGTTTTTGAGAGCTAATTGGTATTCAAATGAGGAAAAAGATCAAAATGGTTTAGAAATGCCACTTGATCATAATTTTGATCATTGGGAAGAAATAAATGTTCCAGCCTGTTGGAATACAGAATCTAAAGAGTATTTTTATTATGAAGGTCCAGCAATATACCATAAATCATTTAAATATTCTAATTATGGTGAAGATAAAGTTTTTCTTAAAATAGGAGCCGCTAATTATGATAGTTATATATTTTTAAATAAAAAATTTTTAGGCCATCATCAGGGAGGATCAACTCCTTTTATGTTAGAGATTACTGATTATCTCAGTCAAGAAAATACTTTGCAAATTGCTGTTGATAATACCCGTCGGCGAGAAGCAGTTCCGACTAAGAATACAGATTGGTTTAATTATGGAGGAATTTATCGAGATGTAGAGTTGTTGAGATTGCCAGAAACATATATTAAAGATTTTTCACTTGCTTTAGCAGAAAATTCCTATCAACAACTTGTATTAAATCTAACAGCAGCTGGAGAAAATTTAACTGATAAAGTAAAGCTTGAAATTCCCGAATTAGAAATTGAACTTAATATTCCTCTGGCTAATGGTAAAGCAGAAGCTGTCTTTGCTGCTAAACCTGAATTATGGAGTCCAGATAATCCTAAACTATATCAAGTTATTATCAGTTATAGAAATGATAGAATTGAAGATCAGATTGGTTTTAGACAGGTTAAGGTTGAGGGTAGGGATATTTATCTGAATGGTAATAAAATTTTCTTGAAAGGAATAGCAGCTCATGAAGAAAGTTTAAATAATGGAAAAGCTGTAACTGAAACAGAGATAATTGAAAATATTAAACTAGCTAAAGAAATGAATTGTAATTATATTAGATTAGCTCATTATCCACATAGTTATAAAGTAGCCCAAATCGCGGATCAACTTGGAGTTATGCTTTGGGAAGAGATTCCTGTTTATTGGGCAATTTACTTTGAAAATCAATTTACTTATAATGATGCAGAAAATCAGCTGCTAGAATTAATTAAAAGAGATATAAATAGAGCCAGTGTAATTATTTGGTCAGTTGGTAATGAAAATGAAGATACAGATGCTCGCCTTAAATTTATGAGTGGTTTAGCCAATACTGCAAGAAAAGTTGATCCAACAAGACTTGTTTCTGCTGCCTGTCTGGTAGATGAAAAAAATAATAGGATTTCTGATCGTTTAACAGAATATCTTGATATAATAGGTCAAAATGAATATTATGGTTGGTATATACCAGATATTTCAAAGTTAATTGATTGTATGGAAAATAGTAAACCAGATAAACCAGTTGTAATAACTGAATTTGGTGCAGGGGCTTTAAGTGGAGAGCGTGGTACAAAAGATGATCTTTTTACAGAGGATTATCAGTTAAAAGTATATCAAAAACAAACAGAAGTATTAGGTAAAATTGAATATATTAAAGGACTAAGTCCCTGGATTTTATTTGATTTTCGTTGTCCCAGGAGAACTAATAAATATCAGCAGGGTTATAATCGCAAAGGATTATTATCAGCAGATAAAAAGCACAAAAAACTTGCTTTTTTTGAAATGCAGCGATTTTATTCTGAAATTTGATAAATGAGAGGTGAAAGTTAGTAGGGATAAAAATTAAAAAGTTAACCCTATTAATAAATAATGAAACTTTCTTTTAGTACTTTAGCATGTCCTGATTGGAATCTAGATAAAATAGTTGATTTTGCAGTAACAAATTCTTATGATGGCGTTGAATTAAGAATTGCTAAACCTCAGTTAACTACCGAGTATAGTCAGCAGGAGCGCTTAAAATTAAAAAAATTATTTGCCGAAAACAACCTAGAAATACCCTGTATTACAGCTTATACTAGATTTGGCTATCAAAAGTATGAACTGAGACAAGATAATCTAAAAAAATTGAGAGAAATAATTGATTTAGCTGCTGATATTGGTGCTAAATATATTCGGACTTTTGGTCCTGCTCCTGAGAATAAATGCAAACTAGATCAGGTTATAGAATGGATTAAAGAATCTTTTTTAATAATTGATATTTATGCAGAGCAGAAAGGAATAAAGATTTTATTAGAAAGTCATGATGAGCTCTGCCAGGGAAAAGACTTAATTAAAATTTTTGAGAATTCAAATTTAAAAAATTGTGGAGTTTTATGGGATGTTGCTCATTCTATACGAGCCGGAGAAAAAATTACTGAAACAATTAGCTATCTTAAAGATTATATTTATCATGTTCATCTTAAAGATTGGCTTAGTCTAAATGAGTCTGAAGATCGTTATGTTTTACTTGGAGCTGGTGAGCTGCCGCTGAATAAACTAATAAATAACTTAGCAAAGATTAATTATTGTGGTTATTTTTCTTTTGAATGGGAAAAAGTCTGGCATCCTGAAATTGAAGAGTCTGAGTTAGCTATAATTCAATATTCTAAAAAGATGAGAAATAATTTTTTAAACTAAATTCAACTGAAGTTAAATAAGGAGTGATTATATGAAAGAAGTAGGATTTGCTGTTGTTGGCGTCCGCAATTTTGCTGATAGTTATCTTAATAATATTGCAGAATTAGAAGAAGAAGGAGAAATTAAGCTAACCGCTGTAGTAGTTAAAGATCAAATTAAAAATGCTAAAAAAGTAAGAGATTTACGCGGCAGGGGAATAGCAATTTATAATTCTTATGAAACTTTATTAAAAGAAGCAAAAGCTAGTGTAGATATTATTGGTTTACCTATTTCTATACCTACTCACTCTAGATTAGCAATCAAAGGTATGCAGGCTGGCTACAATATTTTATTAGAAAAACCACCAGCTCCAACTATTCAAGAGTTAGATGCAATGATTAAAACAGAAAAAGAAACTGGTAAATTTGTTTCAATTGGTTTCCAGTTTATTCATTCAACAACAATTAGAAAAATTAAACATTTTATTTTGGACGGTAAATTGGGAGAAGTTAAAGAAATTGCAGCTAAAGGATTTTGGCCGCGTTTTAAATCATATTATGATCGTAATGATTGGGCAGGTAAGAGCGTATATCAGGGTCAACTTGTTTTAGATGGGCCAATCCATAATGCTTTTGCTCATTACTTAAATAACATGATATTTCTGGCGGGATCTGATTTAAATAGTTCTGCTCAGTTAAAACAGATAAGAGCCGAACTATATCGAGCTCATAGTTATATTGAGGCTGATGATACCTCTTGTCTTGCAGCTGAAACTACTACTGGCACTAAAATTTATTTTTATGTAACTCATGTACCGGAAAAAACAAGACATCCTTATATGGAGATCATTGGAACTAAGGGTAAAATAAAATGGCATATGGAAAATGAAGTTACAAAAATTGAATTAAATAATGGGCAGATAAATGAGTTTGATTGTGAAGATTTAAATCCTCATCAGGAAGTTTTTAGAGTGGCTGCTGCCAAGCAGCTGGGCTTAATTGAAAATTTATATTGTACACCGGAAAATACTAGAAGTTTTACCATTGCTATTAATGGGGCTTATGATTCTGCTAAAAAAATTAAAGTTATTCCACATCAATTAATTAAAGAATTTACTAATGATCAGGGGGAGTATCAAACGGTTTTACCAGGAATTGATAGTTTAATTGATAAAGCTTTTGAAGCTAGAAAATTACTATCTGATTTAAATGAAGTTGATTGGGCTGCTCAAAGTGAATGGATTAATCTTGAAAATTATAATATTTTTAATCCTTTTATTTAAAATAAAATAATAAAATTGAGCTCTTTATTTAGGAAGAGCTCAATTTTATAAAGCTATAATTTTTATAATTCATGCTTGACAAATCTCTTTAAATTATATATCGTATTATTTAAATATAGGTTAAATAAATTTAATTTAAATAAGATTATAATTAAAGAGGTGGATTAATTAATGCTGGAATTAGTTATTAAAAGAGCTTCAAATAATATTTTTAAAGTTATAAAAAATTATTCCTGGATATTTACTTTAGCAATTGGAATTGGGGGACTTTATTATCCTAAGTTAGGTTTGCTTGTTTTACCTGTTATAGTATTTTTAATTATTACTAGTTTTTTTACAGGAAGATTTTGGTGTGGTAATATTTGCTCACATGGCAGTTTATTTGATAATATATTTAAAAATTTCAGTTTGAGAAAAGGAATTCCTAATTTTTTAAAAACTAAAACTGCTAGTTTAATAATATTTACTTTTTTTATTTTTCAAATTGGAAGAAGACTTTTTAATTTAAAAAGCCACTTTGGTAAAATAACTTTACTAGATAGAATAGGATTTATCTTTGTTATTACATATCTTGTAGTTACAATTGTTGGAGGCATAGCAGCTGTATTTTTTTCTCCCAGGAGCTGGTGCCAGGTATGTCCGATGGGAACTATGCAGATTATTAGTGCTAAACTTGGTAATTTATTAGCTTTAAATCGACGTAGTAATTATTTAGTTACTATATCTGATCAAGATCAGTGCCGCCAGTGTGGAGTTTGTGCTAAAAACTGTCCGATGGAACTTCAGCCACAATTAGAATTTAATCAAAATGATCAATTTAATTCAACTGCTTGCATTCGCTGTGGAGAATGTTTAAACAGCTGCCCCTTAAATATTCTGAGTCTGGAATTAGAGGAGCATAATAATTTAGATAAAATTTAGTTATTTATTTTTATTTCTAAAAAATTTAAATTTTTTAGAAATAAAAGCAGGAGTTTAAATTTATATGTAGAATAGAAAATATAGAGGTTATCATATGTAACTTGTACTACAAATAAGAAGGGGTTTAATTATGGCTATAAAATCTGTAAAAAAAACTAATATAGTTGACCAAATATATGATCAGATGAAAGAGAATATAATGAGTGGAGAATGGAGCGCTGGAATGAAGATTCCTTCTGAAAATGAGCTATGTAATAAATTTAATGTAAGTAGAAATAGTGTTAGAAGTTCTATTCAGAAATTAAAAGCTTTGGGTGTATTAAAGACATATCAAGGTAAAGGAACTTTTGTTACTGAGTCAATTGGAGAAAACCTTGTGGATTCCTTTTTCCCTATTCGATATTTAAGTAAGGAAGAAATGCTAGATATAATAGAGTTTAGAAGTACTATTGAAAAAGAAAGCGTTAAGTTAGCAGCAATAAGAGCCGATCAAGCAGATATTAAATTAATAGAAAAAGCCTTATTAGATATGAAAAATAATACAGATGATTATACTAAATTTTCGATTGCAGATTACCAATTTCATTTAAATATAATTAAGGCTGCAAAAAATAGAATTTTTTATAGATCTATGATTAAATTAAAGGATTTTTTATATTCTCATCTGGAAGAAATGAATAAAAAAGGAGATCTCAAAACAAGTTTACTTGGACATTCTCGTTTATTTAATGCTATTAAAAGTGGTGACTATGAATTTGCTCAAAAGATCTCCAAAGATGATATGAAAAAGTTAAAAGAAGAGGCTCAAAAATACTATGATTAAATTTTTTCTTTTACTTGTTCTACAACCTACAAGTACTCAAAAAAATTAATTTTACATTATTTTAAAAAAATATACAAAATTAAAGAGGAGGATAAGATGAAAATAACTGATATTGATATTATTGTAACCTGTCCTGGTAGAAATTATGTAATTGTAAAGATAAGTACTGATGCAGGTATTTATGGGTGGGGAGATGCAACATTAAATGGCAGAGAGTTAGCTGTTGCAGAAACTTTAGAAAAACATTTAAAACCGCTATTATTAAATAAAAATCCAGATAATATTGAGGATATTTGGCAATATATATTTAGAGGTACTTATTGGCGAGGTGGCCCAGTATTAATGACTGCTTTAGCTGGTATTGATATGGCTTTATGGGATATAAAAGGAAAAGTAGCTGGTTTACCTCTTTATTCACTATTGGGGGGGAAAAGTAGAGATAAAGTTTTATGTTATACTCATGTTTATGGAAAAGATTTTAACTCTGTTAAAAATGAGGCAGAAAAACATATTAAGAAAGGATATAAAGCTATAAGAATTCAAGTTGATATACCTGGATGTGAAGGCACATATGGAACTAATGATAGTTACTCAGATAAACTACCAGTCCAGGAAATTTGGGAACCATCACCTTATTTACAAACAATACCAGAGCTATTTAAATATTTGCGGAAAGAGTTAGGAAATGAAATTGAATTATTACATGATGTGCATGAAAGGCTGACCCCAGTTGAAGCGAAAATATTGGCCTCCCAATTAGAACCATATCGATTATTTTTCTTAGAGGATCCAATTAGGCCAGAACATAAAGCTAGTTTTAATGTTTTTAGACAAACAGCCAAAATTCCAATTGCTATGGGAGAATTATATAATACAAAATGGGAAGCAATGCAGGTTATGGAAAAGCAATTAATTGATTATATAAGATGTGACTTAAGTCATATTGGAGGAATAACAGAGGCGAAAAAAATTGCAAATATTGCTGAAATTTATAATATTAAAACAGCCTGGCATGGACCTGCTGATATATCACCTATTTCTCATCTAGCTAATGTACATTTAGATCTTAGTATCCCTAATTTTGGTATTCAAGAACAAACCGAATTTTTTCCGCCGGAAGTTAAAGATGTTTTTTCTAATCTGCCGCTCTTTAAAGATGGATATCTTACAGTTTCTGATAAGGCAGGTTTAGGTATTGAAATTGATGAAGAAGCCGCCTGCCAATATCCTTATAAGAGAGGGTACTTACCTACTTCACGAAGAAAAGATGGTAGTGTTCAGGATTGGTAATAAAATATAATTTCAAATTAAAGTTTTTATTTTGAATTAATTCCTTAATAGAGAGGAGGACAAAATTACTTAGATTCTTTGTTAATAAAAAAAGGAGGGTTATTAATGTTAAAAGAAAATGGTAAAATGGTGTTTTTAATTATGATATTTTTTTCAATTTTGTTTGTAAATTCAAATGTTATGGCAGAAGATGTAGTTCTTAAATATTTGACTCATAGTACACTTGAAGAACCTGCTAGAACTATAATATTAAATGGAATAGCAAAGTTTGAAAAAGATAATCCTAATATAAAAATCGATGTTGAAAGTGTTCCTAATGATCAAATTCAGCAAAAAGCTGTAACATATGCTAAGGTAGGAATGTTTCCAGATCTTGTTGGTTTACAGGGGATGGGTATCGAACCATTTGCTTCTGATGGCAATCTTTTAGATATTACAGATAAAGTAAAAGAAGATAAATTAGCAGATCAGTTTATGGATCTAGAGGCAGGAAAAGGGCTTGACGGTAAAGTATATGGTTTACCACTATATGGTGGTACAGATGCTTTATATTACAACCCTAAACTTTTTAAAGAGGTTGGTTTAGATCCTGATAATCCTCCTAAAACTTATGCGGAATTATTAAAATATGCTCAAAAATTAACCAAACCAGATATTGGTCAGTATGGAATGGGTATTTATGGAGCTACTGTGCACGCAGTTAGAATTATGCATTATATGAGTAATGCAGGTTCTAGAGAAGGTAGAATGCTAAAATTAAATGAAGATAAAAAAAGCTGGGATATTTTGGTTAATAGTCCAACCTCTCTGAAAGGATGGCAGTTTTTAAATAGTCTAGTTAAAGCAGAAGTTGTACCGCCAAATACTGTTGAGTTAACCTACCCTGATTTAATTAGTTTATTTGCCCAGGAAAAAGTTGCTATGATTACAACCGGTCCCTGGGGAATTGCAACTATTAAGTCTTCTAATCCAGATATAGAATTTAAAATTAGTCAGCATCCAACAATTGATGGCAGCAAACCAGTATTGAGAACTGCTCCTTTAATTACGGCAATTGGTAGTGAGACTGAACATCCAGCTGAAGCATATAAATTTCTGAAATATCTAACTATAAATGTTGGGGTTGAACTAGCAGCAAATGGGTATGGAATTATGACCCAAAAGGCTGCTAATGATCCCAGAATTGCAAAGAATCCCCAGATGGTTGTTTTTGCTAACCAGCAGAAAAATGCTTATTTTTCAGCTCAAGAATTACTCTTGCCTGAATGGCTGCAGGTTAAGGATCAGGCCTGGGGTCCAGCCTGGGAAAATATGCTGATTGGTAATCTTACTCCAGAAGAAGCAGTTAATCAAGCAGCTAGAGATATTAAAGATATTTTAGGATCAAAGGGTAACTTAATTTATCCAGTGAAATAATAATGACTACCAGGAGTTTAATTGCAATTAAACTCCTGGTACTAAAGAGGTGAATTTAATGAATTATAATGTTTTTAGCACAAAAATACTATCTTCAAAAAAAATTGTGCCTTATTTATTTATAGCTCCTGGAATCATTATTTTAGCAGGACTAATAATTTATCCCACTTTACTTGCTGTGCTTAGAAGTTTCAATGTTAATAATAGTTTTAGTATAGCAAATTATTTAAATATTTTTACTGATAAACTTTTCTGGTTTACTTTAAAAAATACTTTTTTATTTAGTGTAATATCTGTACTAGGTCATTATATTTTAGGTTTGCTAATATCACTTCTAATAAACAAAGCTATATATGCAAGAAGTTTTTTTCGGATTTCTTTTTTAGTACCCTGGATGTTTCCAGCAGTTGTACCTGGTATTATTTGGCGCTGGCTAGTTCATGGCCAATTTGGCATATTAAATGAAATTTTAGTGAAAGTGGGAATGATTGATAAATATATTCCGTGGTTAGCATCACCAGATACTGCATTGATTCTCGTTATATTAGCTAATGTATGGCGTGGGTTTCCAATTTTTGTTGCAGTATTACTTGCTGGTTTACAAACTGTTCCTGGTGAATTATATAATGCTGCTGATGTTGATGGAGCAAATATTTTGCAAAAATTTTTAAATGTGACAATGCCGCATTTAAAAGCAGTTTCTGTTACGATGATTTTAGTAGATTTGATCTGGCAATTTAATAGTTTTGCTATTGTCCAGACAATGACAAAAGGTGGTCCTGCCAATTCTAGTGAAGTATTAGCAACTTTTATTTATAAAAATGCTTTTAATTATAATAATTATGAAATAGCTTCAGCACTTGGTATAGTACTGCTTTTAGTTATGTTAATTCCAGGAGCAATTTATGTAAGTAGTGCACTAAAAGATAATTAGGCTAAATATAGAGGAGAGAGTTTATGAAGAAAATTACTAGACTAAAAATTATTAAGTCAATTTTATCATTAATATTATTATCACTAATAATATTTCCTTTCTTTTGGATAATAATTACCTCTTTTAAATCAATGGGGGAATCCGTAAGTGTTCCGCCAACATTTATTCCAGTTAACTGGACATTGAGTGCATATCAGAGATTATTTGGTCCAAGAAACTTTTTTGGATACATAAGTAATAGCTTTGTGATAGCTATATCTTCAGTCTTTTTTGGTATATTAATTGGCGGTTGGACAGCATATGGACTGTCAAGATTTTGGTTTAAAGGTAAGTTACAGACAAATGCCTTTATTTTAATTTGTTTAAGTTTTCCAAGACCATTATTAGTCATACCATATTTTTTAATTATGGTAAAATTAGGTCTGTATGACACATTAACTTCCTTGATATTGTCATATTTAACTTTTACGTTGCCATTTATTACCTGGATGTTAAAATCATATTTTGATACTATACCACAAGAGTTAGATGAGGCGGCACTTGTAGATGGAGCAAATTATTTTACAATTTATTGGAAGATTGTATTTCCTTTAGCTAAGCCAGGCTTTGTGGCAACTGGAATTTTTGCTTTTCTAAATGCCTGGAATGAATATATGTTTGGCTTAACTTTAACAAGTTCTGATTCTTCCAGAACAATGCCTGTTGCCTTAGGATCTTTATTGGGAGAATTCATGACAGATTGGCCAACTATCATGGCAGGAGCGGTGATAGCTTCAATACCTGTAATAATAATATTTTTCTTTATGCAAAAACAGTTAATTTATGGTTTAACAGGTGGAGCTCTAAAAGGATAAAATTTTAGCTTAAGTCATCTAGACTATAGAGAAACTTTAGCATTTCAGCAATAACAGTATATAATTCTTCTGGAATTTCTTCTCCAATATTTAATTGGGCTAGAACTTCTACAACATCCTTATCTTCCCGGATAGGGATGTTTTTTTCACGGGCTTTTTCTAATATTTTTTCAGCAATAATTCCTTTGCCACTTGCTATAATTCGGGGGGCATTATCCTGATTATGATTATATTTTAAAGCAACAGTTTTTTTGTTTTTTAGATTATTTTTATTTTGCTTCATTGTCTGCCTCCAATTATAAAACTATACTTTTAAGTCAAGATGAATATATTTACCATTACTGCCACTATCATTTAGTTCAGACAGAATTAGTTGATTAAAAAAGTTATGTTTTTGCTGTTCAGGATTAGAAAAGTTTTTGATTTTAACTGTCTTAATTTCAAAACCCTTGTTAGTTAGATTATCCTTTAAAGAACTAAAATTAGCTTGGATTAATTGGGCAGTTTGAGCTGAATCAGTAAAAAAAGTACTATTAATTGTTTTACCTTGAATTGAAATATTACTTTGAATAGCACCTATTTTTTCAAATTCCATAATAAAACTTATTTTAAATCCTTTATCTAACCTGCTCTTTTCCTGCTGAGTTTCTTTTTCATCTGCTTCTATTTTTAACATTAGAGAGGATAACTTATTATTGCTGAGTTGAACTGGTATTTCTAAAGCCAGCAGAGGAGCATTCTGTGACAATTGCTGCAGATTAATTAACTTTTGGCCCAGTAAATTAGCAGTAAGACGATCTTCAGTTTCACCACTAAGTTTATTAAATAAGGTAAGCAGCTGATCGTTTATTTTTGACTTGGCCTGAATAGACTCGGCTAATTTTTCTGCGGATAATTCTGGATTAAGACTGCTTTCTCTATTTGAAATTAAACTTTGTTGTTCTATTTTTACCTGTTGGAGAACATCACTTTTATTGTTTAGATCAATTATTTTTTGCTGAGTATCTGGATTTGAAAATAAACTACTTAAATTTTTAAGTAAATTTTCAGTTAAAGGAAGCTGGTTATCTTGTAAAAAAACAGCTGCTTTGAGTAGAGCTGTTTTTTCTTCTGTACCAGTAATTTGATTATTATTTAAATATTCATTTAAAATTTTAATTGTTCCCAGATCAAAATTTTTAGTTAAATTAGTCAGATTATCTAAAATTAAACTCTTAAATTCGGAATCAAGATTATTAAAGGAGTTTAAATCATTTAAAATAAGCTGGTTAGGAAGATCACTTTGACCAGTATTTTGCTGCCCGGTCGAATTAACTAGCTGGCTATCAGTTAATTGATTATTTTTAGAAGTAATATTTTGCTCAATTGTAGGATTAGGCTGTTCGTTATTATTAATTTGCTGGTTAGCAATTTTTGTCAGAGAAGTTTTTAATTCTTTAAGCTCAAGACCTCCCAGTAGTTGTTCCAGCTGATTTTCTGTTATGTTCTGATTAGTAGTTATAAAATCTTCTAAAAGTGAACTTAAGGAGCTATTATTATTAAAAATTGATCTTAATGCATCAACGAGCTTATTAGAAAAGGGTAAACCATTGCTCTCCAGGAATGCAAAAGCTTTAATTATAGCCATTTTATCTTCACTGCTTGTTGCAGGATTTTGATTTAAATATTGCAGTAAGTTACTAACTGTTTTCTCTGTTAAAGGCATTTCTAATTTGGCCCAACTATCAAGCAGCATTTTTTGAGTGTCATCTTCGAGCGAGGCTAATAAGCGAAAAATTTCTGGTAATAGCTGTGTTTCTTTATTTTGAACTTCTTTTTCATCTGTAGTTAAGTTATCAGTATTTAAAGCTTGTCTTAAAATACCAATATCCATTTTTCTTACAGGAGCTAAAGAACTAAGATCCATTTTAATCACCTCTGACTAAATAGTAAGTTATAACATTAATTCGTTAAAATTGATTGAAATCCTTTAAATTATCATATATTATTATACCATAACTTTAAATTATTATTTATCAAGGAGGTATTTATGTCTAAAAATTGTAATAACTGCTGCTGTGGTAATCAAAATAATCTAGATCAGGCAGAATTAGCAGATGCTATAGAAAAAAAACAAAGACAGCAGTTAAAATATATTGTTAAGTATAGAGCTGAGTTAGAAGAATTGAATTGTCAAAAAGAAGAATTGATTGAGCGAGTTCAGGCATATTTAGGTATTGTAGAAGAAGTAGAATTTACTGAAACCGAACTAATTATTTCTTATGATGATAGATTAGTAACTCCAGCTGAAATTTCAGATTTGATTCAATAAAACTATAATGAGGTGGTAAATTTGTTAAGCCATGAAATTGATTATGAAATAATTGGAAATGATATGCAGGTAGTAGAAGTAGAGCTTGACCCTGAAGAAACGGTTATAGCTGAAGCTGGAGCAATGAACTGGCTTGATCATGGAATTTCTTTTGAAGCTAAAATGGGTGATGGAACTGAGGTTAATAAGTCAGTTCTTGGTAAGTTATTTGGAGCTGGCAAAAGAGCTCTGACTGGTGAATCTATCTTTATGACTCATTTTACTAATCAGGGAACTGGCAAAAAGAAGATTGCTTTTGCAGCACCCTATCCAGGTAAAATTATTGATTTAGATTTAGAAAATATGCCAGGTAATCAATTCACTTGCCAAAAAGATGCTTTTTTGTGTGCTGCTTTAGGTACAAAAGTAGATATTACTTTTAGTAAACGCTTTGGAAGTGGTATTTTTGGTGGGGAAGGATTTATACTGCAAAAGTTGAGTGGAAATGGAAAGGCATTTGTTCATGCTGGAGGAACTGTAGTAAAAAAAGAACTAACGAATGAAAAATTAAAAGTTGATACAGGCTGTCTGGTTGGTTTTACCGAAGGTATTGATTATAATATTGAAAGAGCAGGTAATTTGAAGTCTATGTTATTTGGTGGAGAAGGGATGTTTTTAGCGACACTTTCCGGTACAGGTACAGTTTATCTACAGAGTTTACCATTTTCAAGATTAGCAGATCGTATTATTAAAAATGCTCCCCAGGTTGGTGGCAAACAAAAGGGAGAAGGTTCACTTTTGGGGCAGTTAGGAAATATGCTCGATGGAGACAATTTTTAAATATATGTAAACTATTTTACTTGCAAACCTCACAAATTATTAGATAATAAGGAGTAATAAACAGAAAAAATTATCTTTAATTGGGGAGGTATCAATAATGATAACTTTACAAGAAATAAAATCTAATTCAGATTTTCAGCATATGATAAAAGAAGCAAATAATTATCTTGCAGAAAAGGGCTATACAGAACACGGCTTTAGGCATGTCAATTATGTTTCGAGAACAACAAAAAGAATTTTAACTGAGCTTGGTTATGACAAGGAAACAGTAGAACTAGGTGCAATAGCCGGCTATTTGCATGATATAGGAAATATGTTTAATCGTAAATACCATGGTGTTTCGGGAGCTAATATTGTTTATACTGAGTTGAGACGGCTTGAAGTTCCTTTAAAAGAAATAACTCAAATAACAACTGCTATAGCAAATCATGATGTTGAAATAGGTAAAGCAGTTAGCCCAATTACAGCAGCTTTAATTCTGGCAGATAAGAGTGATGCTCATAACACTAGAGTTAATAAAAAGAATTCTACTTTTATTCATGATCGAGTTAATTTAGCAATTAAGGATTCTAAAATTACTGTTCAGCCTGATGATAATACAATAACTTTAAGTATCAATTATGATTCTTCGATTAGTCAGGTAATGGATTATTTTGAAATTTATCTATATAGAATGGAAATGTGTAAAGAAGCAGCTTCTTATTTAGGTTGTAGATTTAGATTGCTAATTAATAATCTCGAACTATTGGGCCATGTTAATTATCAAGCAGATTAGTTTTCTGCTAGCAAATTTATTGTTAGTTAAATTTTAGTTAGGATGGTAATTATGTTTTTTAAATTATTAGCATTATTTATTATAGTTCCTTTAGTAGAACTTTTTTTGATTCTACAAGTTGGAAAATTCATTGGAATCATGCCAACTATATTAATTATTGTTTTTACAGGTACAGCTGGAATAACTATTGCAAGAAGACAAGGCTATCAAGTTATTAATAATATAAGAACAAATTTAAATCAAGGTAAAGTCCCTACTGATGATTTAATAAGTGCTTTTTTAATATTGGTTGGAGGTTTAACACTATTGACACCAGGCTTTTTAACCGATGTAACAGGTTTTCTGCTAATCTTACCAGGTCCACGGAGAATTATAGCTAGTTTTGTAAAAAAATATTTTATAAAATATCTTGGTAACTCAAAATTAAATATAAATTATCAAGATTCTAACCGAACTAATTATCAAGAACAAAATTATCAGAATGATGATTTTATTGATATAGAGGCAGAAGAAGTTAAATCAGATGATTAATAAAAAAGGACCCTATTTTAAAATAGGGTCCTTTTAGTTAAGCGTTCTGGTAAAGTAACCGATGTCTAAGATTAAAAACATGAGCAAAAGCATAGTTGTTTTCTAGCTGTATTTCATAAAGTAATTTATTGGTTAGGAGAATACACACTTTAAAAGTAGCAGCAATATCATTTTCAAAGCTGTAGTTTTCTGCTAGAAAATTTGCATGTTCTTTTTCGATAAAATCAGCTAAAGAGTTTCTATAAACAAAATTATCTTCAATTAATCCTTTGAAAAAATCAGGATGAAGATTAGCTGCATAACGATTTAATTTCCATTCATGAAAAATATGAATAAATTTTTCTTTTAATGTGCCGGGAGCAAGTTCAGGATCATTATGTGCCCGGCTAAAATAATCAGCAATATAATGAAATAATTCTCCTAATTTAACGGAAAATCTGTAAGGATTCCGGTCAGGATTAATTTCTTTTATTTCTTCAAATTGTTTATAAAAAATTTCTATAGTTTCATCCTTAAAATGGCTGATTTCACCTTCAATATAGTCTGGTTTCATGCTTCCCCATGCTAGTGCAAATTTAGAAAGCCAGATGTCCTGTTTAGCAAAATAATCATGAATTTTATAAGCCAGTAATTTATGGGTCCTAGTATCCAGTTTTTATACCTCCTATAATTAAGGTCTAATCTACTTTATCGACTAAATAAATAATAACACAGAAAACCCTGTTTAGCAAATGGAATAATCTTACTTTTACTTAAATTTAACATTAACTATTTTTATAATTTATTTAAAATAATTT
>NZ_FOTI01000052.1 GCF_900114545.1 Halanaerobium salsuginis | reverse complement strand
ATCTACTATTTCAAGTTAAAAGGCTTATTTTTATGATTCGCAGACAATATTTTTTTGAATTAAACTAAATTAAGCGTATTATGAAATTCGCTTAAGTAAATAACGATTCACATTGAGAAAACTATTAGGGGGTAAATCATGAAAAAATTTTTTACTTTATTGTTAGTAGTTTTACTCGTTTCCTCAATGTCAGCAGCCGCTTTTGCACAGGGTGGTTGGCTGAGTAATCTTTTAGGTGATAATGAGAAAGAAGATGACGGTTTAATTAAAGTTGGTTTCTTATTGAAAACTATGCAGGAAGAACGCTATATTAAAGACAGAGATGCTTTTATTGAAAAAGCAAATGAATTGGGAGCAGATGAGGTAATCTTTGATTCTGCTAATAATGATGAAAACATCCAGCTTTCTAAGTTTGAAAATATGTTAACTCAAGGAGCAGATGTAATAGTTTTGCAACCTGTAAACACAGGTACTGCCAGTAATATGGTTAAGATGGCTCATGATTCTGGTGTAGCTGTTGTTAACTATGATTCTTTAATCATGAATAGTGATGTGGATGTATTTTTGACTCAAAACAGTTGGGCTGTTGGAGAACTACAGGGTCAAGCAATGGTAAAATGGTTTAAGGAACATCGTGGTGAAGTAAAAGGTAACGTCATTCTTTTAAGAGGTCAACCAGGTGACTCTAATGCTAATGCTTTTTCTCAGGGAGTTCTTGATACAGTAGCTGAATACGATGGCTTAAACTTAGTTGTTGATCAAAGCCATGAAGGCTGGTCACCTGACTTAGCAATGGCTACTGTTGAAAATGCTTTAACTAAATATAATAATAATATTGATGCTGTTGTAGCTAATAATAGTGGACTTGCTTCTGGTGCAGTAAGAGCTTTAGAGGCTCAGGGAATGGCAGATTCTGATAAGGTATTTGTAGCTGGATCTGATGCTGATCTTTTAAATATTAGATATATTGCTCAGGGTAAACAAACAGTAGAGATTTTCAAGAAAATAAAACCATTAGCTTATAAATCAGCTGAGGTAGCAGTTTCACTTGCTAAAAATCCTGATAAAAAAATTGAGGATGTAATTAATATTGATCGTTATGTAAATAATGGTCAGACTGATGTTCCAACTGTAATTACTCCAATTGTAGTTGTTAATAAAGATAATATTGAAGAAACAGTTGTTGCAGCTGGTTATCATGATGCAGCAGATATTTTTCAGGATGAAGAATAATTAGTTGATAAGCTTATTATAAGAAATTCTTAAAATTAACAGCAATCCCATCCATTTGCGGATGGGATTGCTTTGTCAATAATCTATTCTGGAGGTAAAATAGATGTCTGAAAAGATTCTGGAAATGAAAAATATTATTAAAGATTTTCCTGGAGTAAGAGCGCTTGATAAAGTTAATTTTACTCTGGAAAAAGGAGAAATTTTGGCTTTAGTAGGAGAAAATGGAGCTGGCAAGTCAACTTTAATGAAGGTGTTGAGTGGGGTCTGGCCTTATCCAAGTTATGAAGGAGATATTTATTTAAGAGATCAATTAGTTCGCTTTGCGAATACTAGAGAAGCAGAAGAAGCAGGTATTGGAATTATTCACCAGGAATTGAACCTATTGCCTGACTTATCTGTAGCAGAAAATATTTATCTTGATCGGCAGCCACTTGGTAAGTTTGGTGGAATAAAGTGGAGAGAACTTTACCAGCAGGCAGAAAAGGTTTTGGCTAGACTAAATATGGATATAAATCCTAGAATGCAGTTAGGAGATTTAACTGTTGGAAAACAGCAGATGGTAGAGATAGCAAAAGCTCTTTCTTTAAATACCAAAATTTTAGTTTTTGATGAACCTACTTCTGCTTTAACAGAATCTGAGATTAAAGAATTGTTTATTGTTATCAATGAACTGCGTGCAAGTGGAGTTTCGATAATTTATATCTCTCACAAAATGGAAGAGATAGAAGAAATAGCAGATTCAGTAGTTGTGTTAAGAGATGGGGCAACTATTGGTGATAAGATTAAAATTTCTGAAGTTACTTTAGATGAAATAATAGCTCGTATGGTAGGGCGAGACATTAATGATCTTTTTCCAAAGCAAGAATTTAAGCGGGGAGCTAAAACGCTTGAAGTAAAGAACATAACTGTGCCTGATCCTTTTAATCCTGATAAAAATCTAGTTGATGATGTTTCTTTTACCGCTTATAAAGGTGAGATACTTGGTATTTCAGGTTTAATGGGGGCAGGCCGGACCGAGTTAGTCAATGCTATTTTTGGTGTCTATGGCAAAAAGAGGACTGGAGAAATCTTTTTAAATGGAAATCAATTAGCCATAAATTCACCAGCAGATGCAATTGAAAGTGGGATAGCACTTGTAACAGAAGATAGGAAAGAATTAGGGCTTTTGCTTGATAAAAATTTAATAATGAATATGACTTTACCTTCTCTTAAAAAATTTAGCAGCAGTTTTACAATTGATAAAAATGCAGAAAAAGAAACAAGCGAGAATTATGTTAAACAATTAAATATAAAAACACCTTCGCTGGATGTTTTTGTAGAAAAACTGAGTGGGGGTAACCAGCAGAAAGTGGTTATCGGGAAATGGCTGATTACTAATTCGGATGTGTTAATTTTAGATGAGCCAACCCGGGGAATTGATGTTGGAGCTAAAGTAGAAGTATATCGTTTGATGAACCAGCTGGTAGAAGAGGGGGTAACTGTAATTATGATTTCTTCTGAACTTCCAGAAATAATGGGGATGAGTGATCGGATTATAGTTATGTCTGAAGGTGAAAAAACAGCTGAGTTAACTCGTCAGGAAGCTGATCAAGAAACTATAATGAAATATGCAACCGGAAATAAAGGAGTTGAATAGATTTGAAGAAATTCATTAAAAATAATGGAACTTTTATTGCTTTAATCTTTTTAATAATAATCTTAAGCTTTTTATCATCATCATTTTTGAGTTCAAGAAACCTAACTAATCTGGTTAGACAAATTACAATTAATGGTATTATAGCTGTTGGAATGACAATGGTAATTCTACTGGCCGGGATTGACCTTTCAGTAGGTTCAATTGTTGGATTAGCTGCCGTTTCGGTAACTCTTCTTATGCAGGCAGGTTTTGGTATGTGGCTTGCCATTTTGATTACTTTAGTTGGAGTCGGAGGGGTTTTAGGTTTTTTCAATGGTTTTATGAGTTCCAAATTTGATATTCACCCTTTTATTATTACTTTAGGTGTAATGACTATTGCTCGGGGACTAAGCCTTGTTTTAACTCAGGGAGTTTCTGTTCCTGTAACTAACACAACTTTTGCTGATATAGGTAGTGGCTATATTGCTAAACTACCATCCTTAATTGTACTATTAGTAGCTCTAATTTTAGGTATTATTGCTGTTTTCAAAACAAGTGTTGAGTATAAAAATGGAGAAAAAGTAAGAAATAAGGCTCGTTTAACCGGTGGAATTATTTTAAGTATTGCTGGATTTTTGGCTGGAGTTTTCATTTTCATTGGTTATCAGGGGATTCCGATTCCAGTAGCAATTTTTGCTGTAATTGTAATGGCAGGAGTTTATACTCTACGGAAAACAAGATTTGGACGTAAGCTTTATGCTATTGGTGGTAATGAAAAAGTAGCCTGGTTATCAGGTATAAATATTTTGCGTTCTAAGACAATGGTTTTTGTAATCACAGGTATTTTAAGTGCGGCTTCTGGTATTTTACTTGCCTCTCGCCTAAATGGTGCATCACCTAACTTAGGTGATGGATTTGAACTTGATGCCATTGCTTCTGTAATTATTGGTGGTACAAGTTTTATGGGTGGTGTAGGAACCATAACTGGTACTGTAATTGGAGCTATCATTATTGGAGTTATCAATAATGGTATGAGTTTGCTGGGGATTAATACTTTTTATCAAATGATTGTAAAAGGGTTTATTATAATACTAGCTGTAATGATTGATGTTTTAAACAGAAGAGAAAGTGCTTAATATATCTTTATTAAAAAAGTTAAATAAATCTTTTATGGAAGAAGGCAGCATTTTGCTGCCTTCTTTTTCTTTGCAGTTTGTCTGGAATGTGATAAAATAAAAAAAAGACTTAAGCTATCAAATAAGAAAGGTTGTTATTAATGAATAAAAATAATTTGCATTATCAAAATGCAGTTGAATTAGTAAAAAATAATAATGTTTCAGAAGCAATAACTGAATTAAAGTTATGTTTAAAGTTTGATGCTAAAAATATTGCTGTTTTAAATTTATTAGGACTTGCTTATTATCTTAAATGTCGTTTTGATAAAGCCGAAAAAACTTGGCGAAAAAGTCTTGCTCTAAAAAATAGTGATAATAAAGCACGAGATTATTTAGAATTAATAACAAAAAAAGATTTTAAAGAACTGCGAGATGAATATAGAAAAATATTATTTAATGAAGATACTGCTCAGGGTAGGAAAATCAAATTTTTAAAAAGGTTAATTGAAGAATATGATGAATTAATAGAACCTTATGTTATCTTAGGTCTGCTTTATAAAAGAGAAGGGAAATATCAGGAAGCTCTAAAATACTTTTATCAAGCTTATGAACTTGATAGTGGTAATAAAAATATTAAAAATTATATTTTAGAATGTGAGGCAGAAGATAAAAATAGCAGCTTTTTTAATTTTAATTCTAAAACTAATAAAAGAAGCATTGCTATAGCAGCTGTACTTGCTTTTTCTTTGTTTGCTTTTTTTATAAATCAGAGTGGAGCAAGTCCTTTCAGCTGGTTAAAAAACAATTTTTCTCAATTAGAACAACAGGAAGCTGCTAATAATACAGCTGCTATACAGGGAGCAAAAATTACAAGTCAAGAGCAGGTAAATAATAAAGATCAACAAAATTTGCAATCTAATAGTCAGCAACAAAACCAGTCTGTAAAACAAGATTTCAGTTCTGCAAATAGTATCTCTACAAAAATTTCTAATCTTAATTTAATGGATTATCAGGCAGAAAGCAAAATACTTTCACTTGAAATTATGCAAAAATTATTAAAAAAAGAACAGACTAAAAGAGAAGCAGAAAAAATTGCAGAATTTAGACAGGCAAATACTGAACAGCAGTTATTTAATTTGGGAATGGAAAATTTCCAAAATGGAATTTATGATGAAGCAGCTGCTATTTTCACCAGTATTTTTAATTTAACAGATAAAGATTATTTGAGAAGAGAAAGTTTGTTTTTGCTGGCGAGGAGCCATGAAAAACAGTATAATTATGAACAAGCAGAACATTTTTATCGGATCTATTTAAGTGAATATCCTGAGACTAATTATTATGATGAAGCTCTTTATAATCTAGGTTTAATGTTAAATAGAGCTGGTAAATTAGAAGCCAGCAAAAATATTTTATATAGACTGCAGTCAGAAGAACCTTATAGTGAGTATAATAATTCTAAAGTGTATCAGATCTTAAATACTGATTAATTTATTCAGTTATTTTTAAGCGAAAAATTTGGGGCCAGAGCTTACCAGTAATTAAAAATTCATCATTTTTTTGATCATAAGCAATTCCATTTAAAACATTTATATTTTGTTTGCTCTGTTGGGCAGCTTTTTTAACTAATTGACTGCAGTCAAGATAAGCAACTACTTCTCCGTTTTGAGGATTTATTTTAATAATAAAGTTTTGCTGCCAGATATTTGCAAAAATAAAACCATTACTATACTCTAATTCATTTAGGTTATCAAATGACTGTTTTTGGTAATGAACTTTAATTTTTCTTTTTATTTTAAAATCAGTAGGATTTCGAAAAAACAAATAATTACTACCATTACTCATAATAATTTGCTGACCATCATTTGTTAAACCCCAACCTTCACCTTGATAATTTTTAATATCTATTAACTTGAAATCTTTATTGTAAATAAAAACAGTTTGTTGTTTCCAGCTTAATTGATAGATTTTGTTTTTAAATAATGTAATTCCCTCACCAAAATAAGTATAGTTAAGTTTTATTTCTCTAAGCAGCTGATAGTTATTTAAATTTATTTTCCTAAGTGAAGAATTACCATAGAGACCAGTCCCTTCGTAGAGATGACCATTTTTAAATTCAAACCCTTGTGTAAAGGCAGTTTGATCATGGGGATAAATAGCTATAACTTTATAATTTAATTTTTTTAAGTTAGCAAAATTATAATTACCCTGGGCCAGGCTGATTAAACTATTTGTTATAAGCAAAATAAAAATTAATAATATCATTAAAAATTTATTTTTCATTATTATTTTCACCTACTATTTTATTTTTAAATTTATAATTAATAAATTAAGCTTAAATTATAATTTCTACTTTGCTTATTAAATACCTTTAATTATAATATGCTTATCTTAATTTGGTATATAAGGTAATAAGAAGGTAATTTAACTAAAAAAGAAAAGTTAATCGCTTTTAATTGGCACTAATTAAATTTTAGCAATTTAACTTTTTTACTTAAATATCGATAATAAAGTATAGAGGAGGTATTTATTAAAATGATAAATAAATTGAATCTAGTAATTGATGGTTATCCATTTCGTCAGACAATGCATTATTATAACCTCCGGGATAGTGCTCATAAATTTGCTGAGCAGGGAAATGAGGCTGCTCTTGAAGCTGCAGCTTTTTATGCTTCAACTGGTGATGAACTAAGTGATTTTCAAAATTACTCAATTGCTGATCAAGCAGCAGAAATAATGTATAACGATCAAAAAGAATTGGTTTTGGGCTATTTACCTGGCCCTAAAATTAATTTTACGGCTTGAAAATTAAGCAAGATTACTATTTTTAACTGGGGGTATTTAGATGGAGATCATGACTAGAGATTTTGGTAAGCTAGAAATAGAAAAAAGTGATATAATTAAATTTAAATCTTCTCTACCAGGATTTAATAATTTAACCAGGTTTATTTTACTGCCTTTTGCTGATAATTCACCTTTTATTATTTTACAATCTGTTGATGATTCAGACATTGCTTTTGTAACAGTTGAACCAGGTAATTTAATTGCTAATTATGAATTTGAAATCAGTGACCGGGTAGAAAAAGACTTAGAAATAAAGTCTATTTCTGATTTGTTAATTTTAAATATTATAACTTTAAAAGATAAAATAGAAATGAGTACAGCTAATTTATCAGCTCCATTGGTGATTAATTTAGCCGCAAAACTTGGTAAACAGGTTATTCTTGATGACAAGCGTTATCAGGTTAGATATAAATTATTTGCTGCTCAGCCAGAGGTGAGTCAATAATGCTGGTACTTAGCAGGAAACTAAATGAGAAAATAGTAATTGATGAAAATATAGAAATAACTATTGTTGGCATTGAAAACGGCAAAGTACAACTAGGTATAGAGGCACCACGTCAGATAGAAATTATGCGGAAAGAATTACTTGATGATGTTAAGGAAGAAAATATTGCTGCAGTGGAAAATAAGAAATTAATAGAAAAATTAGATAAAATTAAATTTAATTTTAAAGATTAATTGCTATTTAAATCTAAAAATTATAAAATATTTATAGGAGGTAATAATTATGCAGGGAAATAGGGCTAACCAGTATAAACAAATGCAGATTAAGACAGCAAGTCCTGGTCGGCTTTTGTTAATGCTCTATCAAGGTGCTGCTAAGTTTATGAAATTGGCAAAAAATGATATAAAAGCAGGAAAAATTGAAGCAAGCCATAAAAATATAATTAAGGCCCAAAATATTATATTAGAGTTAAAAAATACCTTAAATAAAGAAGAGGGGGGAGAGATTGCAGATCAATTAGAAAATCTCTATGATTTTATTTATCATGAACTTTTGCAGGCAAATCTTAGCAAAAAGACAGAACATCTCGATAATGTAATTCCCCTGATTGAAGATCTTTTTGCAACTTATAAAGAAATTGTTGTTCAGGAAGGCACTAATAAACAAAATAAAGTAAATATTGGTGTTTAAGTTTCAAGATGGAGGGCTGAAATGATTGAATTATTCGACTTATATCAAGACTTAAAACTTTGTGTCGAAAAAGAAGCTGATTTGATTGCAGAAGATAATTACGAAGATTTAGCAGAGATAATTGAACAAAAAAATATTTTAATCAATAAAATTGATCAGATTGAGTTAAAAGATTTTTTTAGAAGATTGGCTTTTGAGGTTAGTTCTCAGACAGAACTGCAGGATAAAAAAACGGAATTGCAAAATTTAGTTAGCAAAATAAATGAACTGCAGAATAAAAATATGGCTAATCTGGAAAATAAAAAGGAAGAACAAAAAGAAATTCTAATTGCTCTTTATAATCGAGAAAAAAGTATAAAAGGATATTTAAACCCTGAAAAATATGAGGCTAAATTTTTTGATGAAAAGAGCTAAGCTTATAAAACATTAGAATAAAGACTAGGGGGGAAATAAATGCAGGATAACGGTTATTTAGATATGTTTTTTGATGAAGCCAAAGAATACGTTGAAATATTAAATAATGGTATTCTAACTCTGGAAAATAATCCAGAAGATAAGGAAACAATTGATGCCGTATTTAGAGCTGCTCACTCACTAAAGGGAATGGCTGCTACAATGGGCTTTGAAAATTTAACTGAGCTGACTCATAAAATGGAGAATATGCTGGATCGAGTCCGCGGTGGGAAATTAAAAGTAACAACAGATTTTATTGATTTATTACTGCAGGGGTTAGATAATATTCAATTTTTGGTTGATAAAATTAAAGAACATGAAGGTAAGGAACCAGATGATATCAATTTAGAAGGTTTTATTGAAGAATTAGCTAATTACACTCAATCTAGCGAAAAATCTGATGATAAAGCTGATGCTTCTAATGCAGGTGATAACAACCTTGCAGGGGATTTTAAACTTAATTTGACAGATGATGAAAAAGATAAGTTATTAAAAGATAAGAAGGATAAAGAGAGAATTTATCATCTGCAGGTAGTTATGGATGATCAGGATTTTCAGAGTGTACGAGCTTTCATGGTTTTGAAAAAGATTGAAGAAGTTGGTAAATTATTCAAATCTGTTCCTGATAAAGATGAGATCGAAAATTCTGAATCTGGGGTAGATACAATCGATATTTATGCTTTAAGTTGGTTGCCAACTGAGGAATTCAAAGAAGAGCTAGCCGAAGTTTCTGGTGCTGAGATAAATGAATTTAATGAATTAGAAGAAGCTGAATTAGCAAAGAAGAAGAGTGAACAAAAAGCAAAAAGTTTACATGCTGAGCATAAGATTAACAGTTTTCAAAATAGCTCTACTGTTAGAGTAGATATTTCTAAACTTGATACACTTGTTAATATGGTAGGAGAGTTATTGATTAATAAAACTCGATTACAATCGCTTGATATTCAGCGTTCTAAATTTAATGAAATTATGCCCCAACTTGATCGAGTCACAATGGAGCTGCACCACAGCATTATGCAGATTAGAATGGTTCCAGTTGGCGTTATGTTTAGTCGTTTTCCAAGGATGATTAGGGATCTTTCAAATAAAATGAATAAAGAAATTGATTTTGTTATGGAAGGTCAGGAAACAGAGCTTGATCGTTCTATAATTGATGAATTATCTGATCCGCTTACTCACTTATTGAGAAATGCAATTGATCATGGTGTAGAAACACCAGAAGTGAGAAAGGGAAAGGGTAAGCCAGAAGAAGGGCGAATTGAGCTTAGAGCTTACCAAAAAGGCAGTGAAATAATTATTGAAGTTAAAGATGATGGGGCTGGTATTAACCCTGATAAAATTGGCCAAAAAGCAATTGAAAAGAATATAGTAAGTGCAGAAGAATTAGAACAGATGGAAAAAAGAGATATTTTAGATTTTATTTTCCATCCTGGTTTTAGTACTGCTGCTAAAGTAACTGATGTTTCTGGAAGAGGAGTTGGAATGGACATTGTCCGTAATGTTGTAAAAAAACTTGATGGTCAAATAAGTATTGAGTCCGAATTTGGCAAAGGCAGTACTTTTACTATTTCTCTGCCGTTGACTCTTGCTATTACTCAGGCTTTAATGATTAAAGTTGATGGTGATACTTTTGCTATTCCACTTAATTCAGTTAGTGAAACATTAACAATTAGTCCAGAAAACATTAAAAAGGTTAGGGGTAAAGATGTAATAGTTTTAAGAGAAAACACAATTCCACTTGTCTCAGCTGCTAATATTTTTGGTTATGAAGGTCTTACTTCCTATAAAAAGTCAGAAACAGATCTTTCGGTTGTGATTTTAAAAAGTGGGGATCGCTTTATTGGTCTAATAGTAGAAGAACTATTAAATCAGCAGGAGATAGTAATTAAATCTTTGGGTAATTATCTCCAGGATACTGATTACATTAGTGGAGCTACAATTATCGGAGATGGTGATGTCGCTTTAATAATTGATGTTAGAGATATTGTTGCTTAAATTTAGTAATTAAAAATTATATATAATAGGGGAGATTTAAAGATGGACCTCAGCATCGACAAAATTAACTGGCAAAGCATTAGAACAAAACTTGTTTTAATTATTAGTATTTTAGTTTTAGTTTTGATTCTCTTATCATCTGTTTTCACCTATTTTCAATCTCGTTCAATATTACGGGACAGTATTTATCAGGCAGCTCTGGATAAAGTAGAAAGTAATGCCAGGCGACTTGATATGATGATTAATCAAAGTGTTGGCTCAATTAAAAATCTGGATCACAGCTGGTTTGATAGTAGAGCTACTTTAGATACTGAA
Source organism: Halanaerobium salsuginis (assembly GCF_900114545.1). Taxonomy (GTDB): domain Bacteria; phylum Bacillota; class Halanaerobiia; order Halanaerobiales; family Halanaerobiaceae; genus Halanaerobium; species Halanaerobium salsuginis. The sequence goes on along the minus strand of NZ_FOTI01000052.1, from coordinate 8,026 downwards.
TTAGCAAGGCAACTTTATTATAATATGGGTAATAATGAGCATTTTAAGACAATAGTTAATGAACATCCCTATTTATCATCGTTATTTGTCATTGATCTTAATGGACAAATGAGCACTACCAATTCTGATGAAGAAGTTGACTTTTCTCAAAGCCCAATTTTTCAGCAGGCTTTAGATAGCAAAAAAATATTTTTTAGTAATCCAACTAATATTCCTGGAACTAATGAAAAAGGAATTTTAATTATTGAGCCTTATTTAATTAATGATGAGATTAATATGATTTTTGGGGGCTCAATACCATTAAGTATATTTAATGATTTTAGCACTAAAATGGATATAAATGGTCAGGGATCAGGTTTTATTATTAATTACAATAATTTTACTATAGCTGGAGCTGATCCAGAATATCAAGGTAATCAGCAGCTGTATACAGCAGGTTCTGGTGATACTGAAGCCCTTTATAGTGATTTAAAGAGCGGTGAAAGTAAAATTGATTTTTATGATTTCTTAGGTACACAAAGGGGAGTTGCTTTTGCGCCACTGAACAATATAGATTGGACTCTGGCAATCCAGGCTAAAAACTCTGATGTAATGGCTCCAATTAGAACTATGCGTTATATGAGCCTTTTAATTGGGCTGATTGCTGTTATAATTGGAGTAGTAGTAGCTTATTATATATCAAACTATATAGCTAATCCTATTTTAGAATTAAGAGACTCAGCCAGGGTAATTGCTGCAGGTGACTTAACTGAAAAAGTTGAAATTGAAAATAATGATGAAATTGGCGAATTAGCTTCTGCTTTTAACTTGATGGTTGAAAATATTAAAAAGCTAGTTATTAATATTAGTGATTCAGCGCTTAAAACTGAAAAGACTGGAGAAGAATTGAAGGCTACAACGTCTGAGACTTCTCATTCAATTGATAATGTAGCTGCCTCAGTAGAAGAGTTTTCTGCTTCAATTGAAGAAGTGGCAGCTTCAGCAGAAGAGTTTGCTTCTTCAAGTATGGAAATAAATGATACTGTGCAGGGAATAACTGATTATACTGATCAAGTTAATGACTTAGCTGAAAATGGTCTTGATGAAATGAAAAAGACTGAAAACGAAATGGAAGCAGTTATGGAAACATCACAAAATTCAATTGCTAAGATTGATAATTTGAATGAATCAGCTGGTCGAATTAATGGAATTGTTAATATGATTTCTGCTATTGCAGAACAAACTAATTTATTGGCTTTAAATGCAGCTATTGAAGCAGCCCGGGCTGGAGAAGCTGGGAGAGGTTTTGCTGTAGTAGCAGATGAGATTAGAGAACTGGCTGAAGAAACTAAAGGATCTACTGATGAGATTAAAGGTCTGGTTGATAATTTGCAAACAGAAATTCAGTCAACGGTAGCTGTCATTAATAATACCAATGAGCAAATAAAAACAGGTGTTGACTCTGTTTCTAAAACAGGAAAAGCCTTTAATAATATTACCGTTAAAATTAGAGAAGTAGTTACTCAGGTAAAAGAAACTGCTAATTCAGTTAAGGAACTAACTAAAGGTAGTAAAGATATTTCCAAAGTTACTGAAGAACAAGCTGCAAATAGTGATCAAATTTCTGAGTCAGTACAGAGGCAGTCTGAATCAATGGAAAATCTTAATCAGACTGTAAATATTTTAACTGAAATGACTGTTGAATTAAAAGAGCTGATTGATGAATTCAAAATTTCATAAAGTGAGGTGTAATGATGGATAATAATCTTGAACAACAATTATCACTAGAAGAAGCTAAAAACAATAAAAAAACTGGTCAGGCGCAATATGTAGTTTTTAATATTGGTGAAGAAGAGTATGGGATTGAGATCGAATATACAAGAGAGATCATCAAATCAGCTCAGATAACCAATGTTCCTAATACAGAAGAACATGTAGTTGGGGTAATTAATTTGCGGGGAATTATAGTGCCTGTAGTTGATTTGCATAGTCGTTTTGATATAACACAGGAAAGTTATGATTATGAAAAAGATGAAAAAAGAATTATCACAGTGGAAGTTAAAGACTTGTTGCTTGGCATCAGGGTAGACCATATAGAAGGAATTGTCTGGTTAAAAGAGGACAGTATTACCCCGGCGCCTGATGTTGAAAGTGGTTTGCGCCAGGATTATTTAACTGGAGTATGTGCTAGAGATGAAGATCATCTTTTAATCTTACTTGATCTTGAAAAAACTCTTTTTGCTCAATAGTTTTCTAATCTGCTAATTAGACTTTAACTTTATTTTTCTGGATCAATTTAGCCTCAATTTGATAACTATAGATTAATTTTTGCCTATAATTGAAATTTTTTTAAAATAATTATCCTATAGTCCTTGTAATTTGGCTAAAAATTAGATATTATTTAATAATGAGTTTGCACTTGCAACTAATACTATAACTCTTTATTTCTAGATTAATTATTTTATTGCTGGGAGGATTATTATATGAATATTGATGATAATAAAAAAGACATTTTAAAAGAAGTAGCTAACATTGGTGCAGGTAATGCGGCAACAGCCTTTTCAGGAATGATAGGCCAAAAGATTGATATGTCTGTACCTGAAGTTGAGTTAATTAATATTCAGGAACTGCCAGCAATTACTGGTGATGAGGAAGACTATATTGCCTGTATTATGATAAATTTTAAAGGGGAAATATCTGGGAAAATTTTATTAGTGATTGATATGGAAACTGTAGAAAGAATGTTAAAGCTTATATTTGGGACTGATGATTTGCCAGATAAAGATATGCAAAATTCAGCCTTAAATGAGTTAGGCAATATTTTAAGTGGTGCTTATTTAAAAGCGATTAATGATTTTACAGCTCTTGATCTTGATCAGAGTGTACCAGCAATGGCTTATGATATGGCAGGAGCTGTTTTAAGCTCTTCAGTTATTGATTATAGTCAGACTGAAGACTATATTATTTTACTAGAAACTGAATTTGTTGCTGATCAGGAAAAATTAGAATTATTTTATTTCTTTATTCCTGAAAAAGAATCACTTGATATTCTATTTGCCAGATTGGTAGGTGGTAGTATTGCCTAGTCCGGAAAAATCTTTAGAGAAAGTGGTAGTGAAAATGGCAGATCATGCCATTGGGGACAAAAATGTTCTCCTAGCCACACTCGGACTTGGTTCCTGTATAGGAATTGCTCTTTATGATAAATTTGCAAAAGTTGGTGGCCTAGTTCATATTATGCTGCCTAAAAATCCTGGTGGCAAGAACATTGTAAAATATGCTGATACCGGGATTCCATATTTAATTGAAGAAGTAGTTAATTTAGGGGCCAGTCAAAGGAGGCTTTCTGCTAAAATAGTTGGGGGAGCTGGAATGTTTAAGTCTGAAAGTGGTGATTCTGTAATGCAGATTGGCAAACGTAACATTACAGCTGTAAAAGAAATACTTAAAGATGAAAATATAAAATTAATTGGAAGTGATGTTGGCAAGGATTATGGACGTTCCATGTATTTCTATTTAGATGATGGACGAGTTGAAATTAAATCATTTAATCGTGATTTGATTGTTATTTAATTAATCTATAAATAAGTAAACAAATTGTGAATTTGTAAATTAGTGTTATTTATTTATTGTAAAAGAAAATCATTTCTGTTATTATAGTGATAATAGCAGATATTATTTAGAGGGGGGTAATTTTTCAATGCCTAGAGTTTTAATAGTTGATGATGCAGCGTTTATGAGATTGAATTTGAAAAATATATTAAAAGATGAGTTTGAAGTAGCCGGTGAAGCCGAAAATGGTAAGCAGGCTGTTGAGTTATATCAAGAGTTGAAACCTGATATAGTTACAATGGATATTACAATGCCGGTTATGGATGGTCTGGAAGCCATAAAAGCTATTCAAGACATTGATCCGGAAGCAAAAATTGTAGTTTGCAGTGCGATGGGACAACAAAAAATTGTTATCCAGGCTATAGAAATGGGAGCTAAGGATTTTATAGTTAAACCATTTAAAAAAGATAGAGTTATGGAGTCCTTAAAAAAACTAATCTAAGCTGTTTGATTTAGTGAAAAAAATATTTTAATTAACTGTATTTTAATTAATATATTTAATAGATTTTATACTGGTTATTCTGGTAATTTACCGTAAGCGAAATGAATATTGGGCAAAACTGGTGAAAACCAGTGACGCAAAGCCATGGGTCTAAAACATTTGTCAAGATTGCCAGGTTGCCAGGTTGTCAGGTTCTTTAATTTGTTGCTTGTTTAATAAAATCTATAGTATTTCTGTAGATTTTTTGCTTATAGGAGGTGAATTTAATGGAAAATTTGGATATAATAACCAGGGCTCTGGATGGTTCCGCCTTAAGAAGTGAATTAATTTCTAATAACCTTGCTAATGTAAGTACACCTGAATATAAAAGGCAGGATTTAGATTTTAAAAAGGCATTAAAAAATGAAATTAATAAATCAACCAATACAATTGGTCTTGCAGGTACTAACTCTGCCCACATAACTACCTCTAAATTTAATAATAGTTTAGGAAATTTTAACTCTGCTAATTCTAATAATGGCAGTTATCGTAATGATGGGAATAATGTTGATATTGATGTTGAAATGGCTGAGCTGGCTAAGAATAGCATTTATTATAATGTTATGTCAAAAAGAGCCGCTGGCCATTTTTCGCTTTTAAATCAAGTCATTCAACAAGGAGGTAAAGCTTAATGTTTAAAGGTATAGATATTAGTGCTTCAGGTTTAACTGCGCAGAGATTGCGAATGGATACAATATCTTCTAATATTGCCAATGCAGAAACTACCCGTGATGAAAATGGGGAAACTTATCGCAGAAAAATTCCTGTTTTTAAAGAAAAATTAACAGAGATTATGGGCTTAAGCAGCAATGATCAGCTTGCTTCAGATGGGGTAGAAGTGCAGCAAATTGCTGAAGATCAATCTCCTTTTCGCTTAGAGTATCGGCCTGAACATCCTGATGCTGATGAAAATGGCTATGTACAATGTTATCTATCAAATTAATCCACTAGAAAACGATAAATATTAATCAAAATAATTTAAAGCAAGCACTTTCTTTTCCTAAATTAATCTGATAAAATATTGTCAGAATATTTAGGGTGTGATCAGATGCAAATCATTCATGACTTTAAAATACCTGTAAAAAAATATTCTGAGCTCGGCCAGAATAATAATTTTCCTCACCCTGAAGAATGTCCTCACTGCCATGATAAACTTCTTAAACATGGATTTTACCACCGCTATGTAATCACCATCGATGGCAAATGCTTTTGGATACAAATTAGAAGATACAAATGCCAGCACTGTAAGAAAACTGTTTCCATTCTTCCAGCTTTTCTCTTCCCTAGATTTCAGAGATCTCTAAATTATATTGTCTGCTGTATGAAAGAATATCTGCTGCAGAAAAAACTACTTCTTTACAAACGAGCAGTATATTTTTATCTACACAGGTTTACCTGCAATATTCCTGGTCTAATTGCTTTTTTCAGAGATAAATATCACTCACTGATCCCCTTTAAATTATCAAGAATAAAAAAAGCCACAAAACTAATTAAAATGATTTGGAGCTCCGACGCTCAGATACTCTCAAAAGAGTATCAGGATCACTTTAATCAATGCTTTATGGCACTTTAATTATACCATAATGATTAAAGTTTTGGAACTATTTTTTTAAACACAAAAGCTTTCACTAGAAAAGAGCTATTTTTCTGATTAAAATGTTATTATCAGCAGTTTAAGAACAATTTTGCTCTTAAATGCTAAAATTCAAGCTTAAAGGAGCTGATTTTGATGACTGATAATGACAGAGAACAGATAGCTCTATTTCGCTTTTCCCTCATTTCACCTATCCTGAATAAACAGGTGAAAAAACAGAACGAATATCTGGCAAAGGTGGCTGCTAAAAAACATAATGTCCCTTATTATGGTGTCAGAGAATACTCACCAAAAACCATATCCATGTGGGTTAGAGCCTATCGCAAAGGTGGTTTTGAAGGGCTGAAACCCAAACCCAGAAACGACAGAGGTAAAAGTCGTGTTTTAACTCCAGAACTTAAGGAAGTTATTTTAGAAGCTAGAGAAGATCATCCTGATCGGTCTGTTTCTTTACTCTATGATCAGCTGATTACTGAAAAGAAAATGCTGCCCTCTCAAGCCTCCTATTCTACTGTCTATCGCTTTCTTAAAAAGAAGAACCTGTTGGTCAACTCTCCCCGCAAAGAAGAAAACAGACGCCGTTTTGCCTATGATCAGGTTAATATGCTCTGGCAGGGAGACGAGATGTATGGACCCTATCTCAACCTTGATGGCAAAAAGGTTAAGACTTTTCTCTTTGCCTTTATTGATGACTGCTCCAGGGTTATTACTTATGCCAAATTCTTAGCAACAGAAAAGTTTTCTGCTGTGCAGCAGGTACTTTCTGAAGCCATTTTGAGAAGAGGCATCCCCAAACTCCTCTATGTTGATAATGGTAAAGTCTATCGCAGTGATAATCTCCATTTTGCCTGTGCTTCTTTAGGTATTACCCTGATTCACACTAAGCCGTATTCACCTGCTGATAAAGGCAAAATTGAAAGGTTTTACTTAACTGTCAGAAAAAGGTTTTTACCTCTTTTAACTGATGATGATTTATCTTCCCTGGATAAGCTGAACAAAAGCTTTTTTAAGTGGCTGGAAAAAGATTATCACCGTAAAGTGCACTCTTCGCTAAAGATGACTCCTCTGGATAAATACATGTCCCAGATTAGTCAGGTTAAGACCTATGATGATCCTGAAAAACTTAAGCTGCTTTTTCTCAAAAGAGCTCAGAGAAAAGTTAGACATGATGGAACTATATCTGTTAATTCTAAACTCTATCAGGTGCCACCTGTCTATATTGGCAAAAAGGTTAAGATCCGCTTTGATCAAGAAACATATGATAATATTTATCTTTATGAAAATGGTAAATGTATTACTAAGGCTGAGCCTGTGATTATGGCTGATAATGCTCATGCTAAAAGAGGTAATCCTATCTCCTTTGCTAAAATGACTGAAGGAGGTAGCAAAAATGTATAAATCTTTTTATTCTTTATCAGATAATCCATTTAAAAAAGAGATTGAAACTAAAGATCTCTACCAGTCTGAAAACTTAAAAGAACTTTCTGCCAGACTTGACTATCTTAAAAAAACAAGAGGCATTGCTGTCATTATTGGTGAACCTGGAAGTGGTAAAACTTCTGCCCTGAGATCTATGGCTGACAGTGTTAATCCATCATTATTTAAGGTCATCTATTTCCCCTTATCTACAGGCTCAGTAATGGATTTTTACAGAGGCATAGCCATTGGCCTGGGTGAAGAACCTAAATTTAGAAAGGTTGATCTCTTTAATCAGGTTCAGGATGCTATCTTAAAATTCTACAATGAGAAAAAGATTACACCAATCATTATCTTAGATGAGATGCAGCTTGCTCCCAACAAATTTCTAAATGATCTCGGGATATTATTTAATTTTGCTATGGATTCTCAGAATCCATTTATCCTTATTCTTTCAGGACTTTCACACTTTATGACAAAACTCAATTTAAATCAGAACCAGTCCTTAAATCAGAGAGTAATCATGAAGTATCAGCTGACACCTCTAAACAAGGATGAAGTCAGAGCATATGTTGAACACCAGCTTAAACTAGCTGGAGCAAACCATCCAGTTTTTACACCTCAGGCTCTGGAGGCAATTACCTTAAGATCGAGAGGACTGCCCAGATTAATTAACAATATTGCAGTTGATTCACTGCTTTTAGGCTTTCAGCTTAAAGCAGAGCAGATAAACCAGGAAATTGTCTTCAAAGCCTGTGAAAAAGACACTTTTTAAAGTGAAAAATATTTATCAGATTACAGGGGCTTTTTTTAAGTCCCTGGCTGATTTAATTTGCTAAACTATTTTACTTTTACTAATTTAATGTGAAAATCAAGCTGTATTTTTAGCTATTTTATACTGATTTAAACTGATAAATTTTACTGGATTAAATTGCAAGATGACA
>NZ_FOTI01000050.1 GCF_900114545.1 Halanaerobium salsuginis | reverse complement strand
CTACAGATTGACTCACAGAGAAACCATTTTTGGAAAATCTTAGGTGTAAAATCTTAATGAGCGAAAAGTGTAAAATATTATTTGACATTCACACCGGCATTAACTGCAGCTATGGTAGATAGATTGACCCACAAATCATATGTAATTAATATGAATGGTAATTCTTACCGAATGAAAGAAACTGAAGAGTGGCTGGGTCAATAAAATTAATATTATTTTTTGCTTACCCGGGTCAATTTTCAATTAATAAAAGGGTCAAATTTCACTTGACAAAAACAAAATTTAATGATAAAATAAAATTGGCTTTGATTTTCTAAATACTTACTACCTATTTTAATTAAACAAACTAAACCTAAAAATACCTCGTAATTTTTTTAACTTTAATGATTATAATAACAAATGTGGGGTGAATTAAATGAATATTTTAACAGAAGATATTCGTGCAAAAAAAGCAAATAAAATTACCTGGATTGGATTTTTTGCAAATCTAATCTTAACATCAGTTAAATTAATTGCAGGAATAATCGGTAATAGTACTGCAATGATTGCTGATGCAATTCATTCTTTATCAGATTTCACAACAGATATAATAGTTTTAATCAGTTTTAAAATAGTTAGAAAACCGCCTGACAAAGATCATAATTATGGTCATGGTAAATTTGAAACTCTTGCGACAACAATTATAGGAATTACATTATTTGTTGTTGGATTAGGAATCTTATATTCTAGCGGGGAAAATATTTATTCGGCAATCTTATTAAAAACTAATCTAGAATCACCAAGAATTATAGCACTTGTTACAGCATTATTATCAATGATAACAAAAGAGATATTATTTAGAATCACATTAAAAGAAGGAGAAGAAATCAATAGCCCTGCAGTAATTGCAAATGCATGGCATCATAGATCTGATGCGTTTTCTTCTATCGGAACTTTTATAGGTATAGGAGGAGCAATTTTATTAGGTGATAATTGGAGAGTCTTAGATCCGATTGCTGCAACAATTGTTAGTATATTTATAATGAAAACTGCTTATAGCATTTCTATTGGCAGTATCAAAGAATTATTAGAAGAATCACTTGATGATAGTACTAATAAAAATATATTAAAAATAATAGAAAATATTAATCAAGTTAGATCTCCACATGAATTAAAAACAAGAAAAGTAGGTAATAAAATCATAATTGATATTCATATAAATGTTAAAAACAATCTAAGCATTGTTGAAGCTCATGAAATCAATAATGAAATTGAGAGAAAGATTAAAAAAATATATGGAGATAATACTATTATAAATATTCATACTGAACCTGAAAATGAATAAAAAATAAGAATAAAGTCATCTTAATAATTTATAGTATTTTGAGACTAATAATGCTGAATAAACAAAAGATAAGATAGAAGAGCGTAATTTAAAGATCGTTTTTCCTCTAACTAAAATCCAGGATAATATAGTCTTTGAGTTTGAAGATCCTGAAGGAAACCATATAGAAGTCTTTTCTAAAATTTAAGCATCAAAATCAAGTTTTAATTAAAGAAAAGTTATTCGTAACTATCGGCTGTTACAGCATATAACATGGGATTAAAGGTTCCGCTGCGCTCCACGCAAATTCATTCGGCAAGCCAAGTCTGGCTAAGCCTCATGAACTTCTTAAATCCCAGTAACGTTATATGAAACCGTAGCAAACGCTTTTACAACTAAAATTTATAGCATAAAGAAAACAGTGCCGGTAAACCTTCAGCACTGTTAATTAAATCTAATTTCAAGTTTTTTACCAAGTGCATGAGCAACTTTATCAAGAAATTCAACACTCGGATTATAATCGTCATTTTCTAGTCTGGAAATAGCAGACTGTTTAGTTCCTATTCTATCTGCTAATTCTTTCTGAGTTAAATTATTTTCAATTCTATACCTAATTATTTGTTTTTTGATTTCATACATAACATTCAGTTTTTCATATTCTTCCTTAACTTTTTCAGATTCAAAAAGTTCATTTTTAAGTTCTTTATGATCTATAAGTTCCATTTTTTTCACCTCACTTGATAGAATTAAGTCTGTTAAGCGCAATATCTATTTCTCTCTGTGGAGTTTTATTAGATTTCTTCTTAAAGATATGCAAAAGAACGAAGATACCATCCTGATAATTTAAAAAGAAAACCCTAAATATATTAGAACTATGCTTTATTCGTAATTCCCAGAGATCATCATATCCTTTTAACTTTTTAAGATGGGGCATACCAAGGAATAGACCAAATTCTTCTAGAAGTTCTATTTCTCTTAGAATTTTAGCTTTTTCTTTAGCTGACTGTTTTTTAATAAATTCAATTACTGGAGATTTATTATTTTTTGCATAATACTTAATTTTATACATAATCTATTCACTCCAATTTCTAAATTTATTATATCACATATATGTTATAAAAGGAAGTAAAAATTTAAAATTAAGTTTATATAAAAACATTTACTGTATAAATGCAGGGATTTTTTTCTTTTGCATGAAGTAAGTTAATAATTGATAAATTAATAGATAAAGCTACGGCATCATATAACATGGGATTGGCGTCATGACTTCTGTCATAAAGCTTGCAATTTAACCAATCTCGGATATGAAAACGCAAGCTTTACGCCAGTTCCTGCGGAAACAGTCACGAGCGCAAATCCCAGGGACGTTATATGCAATAACAGCCTGGATTACAAGTAAAGAGTATCTTTAGCAGGAAGGATAAAGACTTATGAAACCTAAATTACAATCCGCTTACATATCTGTAGAAAATACTGAGAGAGCAATAAATTTTTATGAATGGTTTTTAGAAAGATCAGCATCTAAGAAAGGTGAGAGTTTATATCTCTTTGATGTTGATGGATTTCGCCTTTTCTTATTTGATCATAATAATGAGAATGAAGAAGTAAAATATGGAGATAACTGTTTATTAAGTTTTGAAGTTGATAATGCTGAGAAAACAAAAGAAAAGATAGAAGACCGTAATTTAAAGATCGTTTTTCAGTTAACTAAAATCCAGGATAATTTAGTATTTGAGTTCGAAGATCCTGAAGGAAACCATATAGAAGTCTTTTCTAAGGTATCAGCATCAAAATAAAGTAATAATTAAAGAAAGGTCCATCGTGACTATCGGCTGTTACAGCATATAACATGTGATTGGCGTCATGCCTTCTGTCATAAAGCTTGCAATATTATGCAGCAAGAAATATTAAAGCAAGCTTTACGCCAGTTCCTGTGGAACCAGGCACGAGCGCAAATCCCAGTAACGTTATGTGACATTAGGCTAACTAAGTTTCCTTGGGCTTAGAAGTGCCAAGATGGATTTGTAAAATGCTATTGAAATAAATAAAAACCAATAATAATAATTAAATCTATAATTTCAAATCTAATAGTTAAGATCAAAATAATTTACAGTTGAATCGCTTATGAAAAGTCTCAGGTATAAAGTCTTAATGAACGAAAAATGTAAAAAGTTATTAAGCATTAAAAAATATTTTGAGTAAATCTTAATGAAGTAACTTTCGTGAAGATAGTAAAAGCAAAGTATCAATGATAAGCACTGCAGCAGATAGTATTAATTTAATAAAAAAGAAGAGAAGAGGTCTTAATTAATAATAAAAATATTTTTGATTAATCTTTAATGTGAATTGTTAATAAACTGAAAATATAAAAGCTTTATTGTCCATTATAACAATTTAGTAAATCTATATGAAGTAAGTTTCGGGAAAATCTAGAATTTTAAGTATCAATGAGAAGTATAGCAGCAATAATAAATAATAAAAAAAGCAAATATTTTTACGCCTAACAGTCACATTCGTGACATTAGGCTGGGTCAATTAACTTTATCTCTTAGAAGTTCCGAGATGGATTTATAAAATGTTCGTAACTAATAAAGAAATAATTAAACCTGCAGTTTTGCAGGTATTTTTTGCTATTACAAGAAGTATATTATTAATGTTATAGTTTTATAGAAATAATTATTAAGAGAAGAGATCGTTATAAAATAGTTTTAAGCTAATATAAAATTCAAAGCAACAATGATAAGTATTAAAATAAAAGATCAGAAAAGAAAAACGTTGGGCGAGAATACTTATAACCGCCTAACAGTCACATAACATGGGATTGGCGTCATGCCTTCTGTCATAAAGCTTGCAGTTTAACCAATAACGGATACGATAAAGCAAGCTTTACGCCAGTTCCTGCGGAACCAGACACGAGCGCAAATCCCAGTAACGTTATGTGAAATGCTAAGTTTAAAATTTTTGTGGACTTTTGGAGGAAATTTATGAAATTAAAAGAAATTTTAAAAATAAAAAATTTAGACAAATATAGAATTAAAATCGTTAGACATACAACTGAACGTAAATATATTAAAGATTTGATTTTGCAAGATAATTTTGCTCTTTATCAATCGGTTCAAAAAAATGATGTTTTTAGTAAATATGATTATATTATAACTTTTAAAGCAATTGAAGGAACACATTCTTTGCTTCATCGGATGTATGAAATTAATGGATTTAAAAAAATTGATAGTTTACCAGAAAATTTATTATCAATAAAGGAACCCGAAAATTGGGGAGTAGGCCCTTTTTACAAGTATGATATGAAAAGAGTTAATAAATTAAGCGATCTTGAAGAAAGATTAGTTATCGATTGGGGAAAATCAGCACTTTCATGGCATCAAAAAAAATTAGATAAAAAAGTAGTAGAAATATTACCAGAAAGTTTTGTTAAAATTTTTCCTGGTTATGAAGAGGTTATATTATCTTTTGAGGAATTATCAAAAATGATAAATAACCCAGTATCTAATAGGCAATGGAAAACAGCTCTATCAAGTGTTTACGGAGTATATTTAATATTAAATAAAAAGAATGGTATGCAATATGTAGGATCTGCATATGGTAACGAGGGTATTTGGGGGCGATGGTCAACTTATGTAAGAAATAAACATGGTAATAATAAGTTAATAAAAGAATTATTAAATTCTAATCCAAATCATTATAAACATTTTCAATTTAGCATCTTAAATATAGTTCCTAATACTGCCATGAAAGAAGAAGTTCTTCGGCTTGAGGCAAAGAACAAAGAGAAATTAGGATCAAGAGTTTTTGGGCTAAATGATAATTAATATAAAATTACGCACTTCACATAACATGGGATTGGCGTCATGCCTTCTGTCATAAAGCTTGCAATATTAAGCAGCAAGAAATATTACGACAAGCTTTACGCCAGTTCCTGGCGGAACCAGGCACAAGCGCAAATCCCAGTAACGTTATATGACATTATAACAATGTTACTGCAGCTAATAAGACCGAGAGAAAGGGTTTGGTTATCGCTGGATGAAGTGAATATACTTTCTCCGGGGAAAGTAAATAGAAACTGCAGGGTATTAACGAACCTGGGTGCGTAAATGGAGAGCATGATCAATTTTATGAGAGGTCATAGCATCATCTTCAAAACTTCCGACTGATGGTTAAGGTTTTTTGCGGGAAGACCGTTGCAAAAAAGAAGATAGAGGTTCGGAGTTTTGAAGATAAATGAGAAGCAATAGAGTCGATATTGTTATAACAGTCATATAACATGAGATTAGCGGCATGCCCTCTGGCACAAAGCTTGCTATTAAACAATTGCGAGTATGATGGCAAACTTTGCACCAGGTCTGTGGACACCGGGCACACCGCGAATCCCAGTATCGTTATGTGCAATTGGCACAATATTTAAATTCTAAAGAGATGATAATTATGTTAAATAAAAAATACAAAGAGCATAAAGTTTTTGAAGAAATAGATGAGTATGAAGGCTTTTATGAAAGTCTTTCTTATTCTATTATGAATTGGACTACTGCTGGAACTCAATCAATAATTAATGTTGATACATATCTTTTGAGCTCTATAAAAGGAACACTTAATTCAATAAAAATGATTTTAAAGAATGGTCAAATCAATGATTCTTATGCTTTATTAAGAAAGTATTATGATTCAATAGCAATTAATATTTATATTAATTTATATTTGATAGAGAATAACAATTTAGAGAAACTCTTTGTAGAAAAAATAAATAACTGGATCATTGAAAAAAATCAATTACCGCCTTTTTCTGAAATGCTTAACTATATAAAAAACTCTTCAGAACTAAAAGAAATAAACTTATTATTAAAAAAGAATAATTTATATGGGAAAATAAGAGATAGATGTAATGATCATCTTCACTATAATTCTTATAAACTTTTTTTAATTAATGATGAAAAAATATATTCAAAAGAAAGAATAAAATATTTAGACCAAATATCTAATGATTTACGTAATCTATTCATTTTGCATTTTATTTATCTTTTTTATTTAAAAGATAAATATATGATGTCAAGTGACTATATTGATAGATTAGAAGTAGGACTTACACCTGTAGAAGATTCTCAGTATTGGGTAGCTCCTTTTATTCAAAAAATATTTGATAAAATAATTAAAACAAATAGAAATGATCTAGCAAAAGAATTAAAAAGCAGTACTTATATGGATTTGAAATAATCTTAAAAAGTGCCAACAGCACATAACATGGGATTGAAGATTCCGCTGCGCTTCATTGCAAATTCGTTCGGTAAGGGCGGTCGCCCTAAACCTCACGAACTTCTTAAATCCCAGTAACGTTATATGCAATAATGATTAAACATCAGCAAAAAAGGGAAAAGATAAAAGAAGGGTTGGGGCACCGCTAACTGAGATATATTAACTCCTGCAAATGAAGTAAATAATAATTGCAGGTTTCCAGTGGCTTTAACAATGAACTGGGAGGATTATAATTCACAAAGATTTCTACATATATCAGAAGGTAAATTAGTCACTGTTTGATCTTCACGCACTTCGTGAAGATTTAATATAGTACAGAATTTATGAACTTTTTTGCTGGTTAAGAGTTAATATAAGTATTCAGTAAGTTGAAGAAGTAGATAACTTTTACGCAGCAAATCATTACAGCATATAACATGGGATTGCCGTTAGGCTAAAGAGCAAGCCTACCCTTCGGGACATGCTTTCTGTCACAAAGCTTGCAATTATAGGCATCAAGAAATATAAAGGCAAGCTTTCCGCCAGGCCTAAAGGCACAGGCACGTCGGAAATCCCAGGGACGTTATACGCAATAATAACTAAACATCGGCTAAAAAGATAAAAGATAAGGTTTGGGCATCGCTAACTATAATTCATTAACTTTCTCCATTAAAGAACTAATAATTAATATTTTTTATAAGGTGTTAACAATAAACTTGGGGGATTATAATTCAAAAAGTTTTTTACATATAGCAAAAAGTAAATTGGTCACTGTTAGATCTTCACGAACTTCGTGAAGACTCAATATAGTAAATGGTTAATGAATTTTTTTAGCTGGTTAAGAATTGATATCAGAATTCAGTAAGTTGAAGTTAAGTACAAATTTTAACGAGGCAAGTTATTACAGCGTATAACATGGGATTGCCGTTAGGCTAAAGAGCAATCCTACCCTTCGGGACATGCCTTCTGTCACAAAGCTTGCAATCATAGGCAGCAAGAAATATAACGGCAAGCTTTCCGCCAGGTCTAAAGGCACAGGCACGTCGGAAATCCCAGGGACGTTATACGACATTAAACTAGGTAAGTATGTTTTCAGCTTGGAAAGAACGAGATGGATTTGTAAAATCCTATCGGGTAATTCAAAACCAAATTAATAATAATTAAACCATTAATTTTAAATTATTTGGTTAAGATCAAAATAATTCACTGTTAAATCGCATTAGAAATATTTAAGGTGTAAATTCTTAATTAACGAAAAGTGTAAAAAGTTATTTGTCATTAAAATTTTCTGCTGTAAATCTTAATGAAATAAGTTTCATTAAGATAGCAAATTCAAAGCATCAATGATAAGTAGCAGCAACTAATAATAAATGAATTAAAAAAGAAAAGAGATAATAAAAGATTTATCCGCCTAACAGTCACAGTCGTGATATTAGGCTGGGTCAAGTGTCTTTATTGCTTAGAAGTTTCGAGATGGATTGACAAGATGAGCTTTAGAAAATCAAAAAAGAGAAATAATAATTAAACCTGTTACTATGCAGGTATTTTTTTCTTTTACATGAAGTATATTAATAATAAATCGATTTCTGCAAGTAAAACTAAATTAATAGATTTTTATTCTGCAATAATAGGGGATTTTAGTTTGCAACTTTCAGGAATATTAATTGCAATTCTTAAAGAAAATAAAAATATTATGAACTTAACTTCGTGAAGATCTAATAATTTTGCAGTAAAAAAATAATTATTTCGATTAAACATACTCATTAGCGCCTTAAATGAGTATGTTTAAGAGTTAATGACTATATTTATTAAGAGAACCAAATAATAAAAGAGAAGAAATTAAAAGAGCTGTCGTTTAACAGTCGTATAACATGGGATTGGCGTCATGCCTTCTGTCATAAAGCTTGCAATTTAACCAATAACGAATATGAAAAAGCAAGCTTTATGCCAGTTCCTGCGGAACCAGTCACGAGCGCAAATCCCAGGGACGTTATACGACATGGCGCTAAAATCTATTTACCTATAAAATAAGGGAGAGGTGGAAATATGGCTTTTAAATTTCGAAAGAGGGTTAAAGTTTTTCCAGGTTTCTATGTAAACCTTAGTAAATCTGGAATGAGTGCAACAGTTGGTATGAAAGGTCTAAATGTTAATGTTGGAAAGAAGGGTACTTATCTAAATACAGGTATTCCTGGAACTGGTATTTATGATAGAAAACGGATTAGTGGTCCAAAAAACAACAATATCCCGCGTAACAATGAATTATCTTCAATTCCAGAGGATGCAGTTGAAATAAAAAGTTATAAACCAGAATTAATAACTAGTGAAGGATTATATGGACTTAAAGAGTCGATTATAAATGCTAAAATAGTTAAGGAAGAACTAAAAAAAGAAAGTAATAAATTATCATTTCACAAAACAATATCTATGTTATTGATGATTATTTCATATATATTGATTATTGGTTTTTTTATTAAATGGTTCAAAATTAACTTTAAGGAAAAAAGTACTGCTGCTCAAGATGCGAAGGATAAATATGAAGACTTTAAATTAGATATAGATTTTAATATGGATGACTCAATTTTAGATGATTATTTAGTATTAAAGAAAAATTTTAAAAAGTTAATAGAAGTAGAAACGATTTGGGATATTACCTCTTCAAAATATGTAGATAGAGTTAAAGAAAGATCATCTGCTAGTACTTCAGTAACACGAAATAAAGTTTTATTTTCAAAATCATCTTTAGATTTTATAGATACCGAATATGAAGCTTTAAAATTACAAAATGCAAATGGTGGGGATTTATATATATACCCTGGTTTTATAGTAATGTTAAATAATCATAATAATGAATTTGGCTTAGTGGATTTTAGAGATATTAAATTTGATTATTATCCGCAAAGATTTGTAGAAGAAGAAAGAGTTCCAAGAGATACTAAAATAGTTGATCGTACATGGAGATATGTAAACAAAAATGGGTCGCCTGATAAAAGATATAAGAATAATTATGAGATACCAATTGTTTTATATTTTGAAATGAATATTAAAACATTAAAAGGTTTAAATGAAAGTTATCAGTTTAGTAATCCAGATGTTGGACAGTTGTTTTGTGAATCATTTGAGAATTATAAAAACTCTCTTCAAAAAATGAATTGGAAAAAAGATGCAGATGAACAAAATATTCGATAGAGCATAAAACCGCGCCACGACGTATAACATGAGATTAGCAACATCCTAATTTAGATGGATAAATGGGGACTGGGCTGACTTATGTAGGGTTATAGGTTTGCTTTGAGAATGAAGAGTTAACGAGGACGTCGCGAATCTCAGGGACGTTATCTGAAATACCATAATCTATAAAAAGGAGTATTCTAATGTTAAATATTCTAGCAAATATATTGAATTCATCCATTTCAAATCTATTAGAAAATCAACCAGATATCTTAGAACACACATCTGAAACAACAATGACTGAATGGAATCTAGCACATCATTTTGCAAATGAATTAAAAAAATATATATTTTGGTTAAACAACGATGTGGATGTTACTAAAGGAAATTTACATAATCGTAGACCTGATATTATTTTTCATAAAAGAGGAATTTTTAGTTTAGATTTTCTTGTGATTGAAGTGAAGAAAGATCAAAATGACGATAGATCTGATATTAATAAAATCAAAAATAATTGGATGAATGAAAAGTTGAATTATAAATATGGAGCTTATATAAATATTTGGGCTAATGATGGTTATATTGGTTTTGTTTTTGATCAACAAGATAATATGAAAGATATTACTCAATATAGTAATTATATTAATACTCCTTCAGTATCTAAACAAATATGTAATCAATTTAATAATAGTATTCTTGAAATAAAGGGAATAGAAAATAATCTAAATAATAATCGAGGCTTAGAAATTGAATTACAAGAGAAGGTAAACATTATAGAGAATATGTGGAAAGAGATAGTTGAGGAGAATTCATAAATTTTGTTTTAGTAAAAAATTATACTTCAGATAATATGATAAATAATAAAAAATAAAGAAATGAGGGCTTATAATTGACATATGAAGAAATTTCAGTTTGGACACAAGTAATTACAACACTAATTACTTTGGTTATAGTAATTTTAACCTTTATACAAAGTAAAACTAATAAAAATACTCTTGATGAAATGAAATTAAGCCGGATAGAAAGTGTATCGCCTCATTTGGTCCCAAATTTAGATGAGGTAAAAAGAGGCTTTGCCGATGGAGAAACATCATATATTTTTGATATGAAAGTAAATATTGATTTAAACCAAGAAAAAGAAGATAAAATCAAGATACATAAACCTTTTGATATAGCTTTTTATAATTCTGGGAAAGGACCTGTCTATAATTTAGAAGTTTTAAGATTTAATGATACTTCTAAAAAAAGTTCCGAGAAAAATATAAGAATAATTAATCCAGGAGATCAGAAACAAATACAATTTAATCTGTACCTGCTAAATAAAGATAGAATAACGTCAAATAATAAAATTGATATTAGATATGAAGACAATTTTGGTAATGTTTATGAACAAGGAATTGGAGTAGAAATAGAAGAAGCATTTTTTAAAGTCACAAATGTATTTCCTATGAGGCCCAAATTAATTGGTAAATAAACTAAAAAGATTTTATATAACTATGTAGTAATGGTACTTCAGATAACATGGGATTGGCGTCATGACTTCTGTCATAAAGCTTGCAGGCTAACCAATTACGGATATGAAAAAGCAAGCTTTACGCTAGTTCCTGCGGAACCAGTCACGAGCGCAAATCCCAGGAACGTTATCCGAAATCTAATTTAAAGATCTTTTTAAAGGAGAAATTTAATATGTATTGTTGTGAGGTATGTTTTAGTGATAAAAAAATAGTAGGTTATATTAAACAAAATGGTAGTAAAAATAATTGTGATTTTTGTGGTGCAAAAAATGTTGCTTGTATAAATCCATTAGAATTACAAGATTTATTTGTAAATTTAATTGATTTATATACTCCTTATAAAGAAATAAATTATACAGAAAGGAATTTCAGCGGATCATTAGCAGAATTAATCCAATATGAATGGAATATATTTAATAATAATTTAACTAAAAATAATCAAAATAGTCTTTTAGATAAAATAAGGAATGATAAAGGTAATGAAAATTTTTATAGTTCTTCTGAATTATGGATAGATTTTAAATATGATTTTCTCATAAATTCTGGAGTAGGTTATTGGAGTATTTTATCAGAAAAACTAAAATATCATACAAGATTTATAATAAATCAATCTACTAATAATGAACAACAATTTTTTGATTTATTAAATGAATCTATAGAGATCGCAAAAACTATATTATCAGAAGGTTGTAAAATCTATAGAGCAAGAATCGGAAGTAAAAAAGAGAAAAATAATAAAATAAATCAAAAATATGTTCCGTATAAAGAAATGGGGGTTCCTCCGAGAAATAAAGCAAGTGCTGGCAGGGCTAATCCATCTGGGATACCATTTTTATATTTAGCATCTGATAAAAAGACAGCTTTATCTGAAGTAAGGCCTTGGAAAAAAGCAAAAGTTTCAATTGCAAGTTTTTTGACAAATCAACAGTTGAAAATTGTAGATCTAACTGATATTGATAATATAAAATCTCCTTTTGAATTTCAAGATAATCTAAAAAGAGAAATAGAGAAAAGATATTTCATAAAAAATTTAAGTTATAAATTAGCAAAACCAATAAATCCAAATAAATCTGATATAGAGTATATTCCGACTCAATTTATTACTGAATATATTAAGATGAAAAATTATGATGGTATAAAATTCAAAAGTGCTATGGGACCAGGTAATAATATAGTTTTATTTAATGAAAAAGTTGTTACTCAAAAAAATAGTAACCTGTTTGAAGTTGAAAATATTGATTATAAGTTTCATGAATATAAGAATTAGTTCTTAATATAGTGTTTATAAAATTAGACTTCGGATAACATGGGATTGAAGATTCCGCTGCGCTCCATGCAAATTTATTCGGCAAGGGCAGTCGCCCTAAGCCTCATAAACTTCTTAAATCCCAGTAACGTTAGACGAAATAGCTTTAAATTTATAATAAATTATTCAAATCAAACAAAATAAAGGAGGAGAGATATCTTTGGAAATGAAAACGGTTTTTGAATTATTTAAAGAATTAGATGTTAATTCTTTCTTTATTGTATTATTTATGTTAATAGCAATGATATGTCCAGGTATTTTAATTATATACTTATATAATAATCAACTTTTTATCACTCTAAATATAATAAAACTGATTTTATTATCTATATCTATAAGCTCGCCAGTTTTTTTATTTAATTTTATAATCAATTATTTCATAGCACATCGCTTATTGAATAAATTATCATTTGTTGATGTAAGAGTTGAATGGCAAAATGGTGGCCAGGAGTTTATGTCTGAATTAAGTGAGGCAAGTATTGGAGGTAGTATTAGAAATTCTTTCTTTTCATTATATGGTGGAATATTAATATCTTATATTTTCGATTTATCAACATTTGATTTAATTTATAGCATTATAGTTCTAGAAATCTTTGCTATAATCTTTACATATATCATTGAAAAAAATACAGCTAATGATTTAGAAGAACATAATAAAAATAACTCAAGTGTATAAATTTTTAATTTCATTTTTGAGGAGGAATAGATATGAGTTTTGAGTTAAGAAAAATTGAAGATGTTGGAACTAGTAATCCGATTGTAGCTCGTCTTTCAATTCAAACTAACCAGATATTAAATTCATTTCCCATAGAAAAACAAAAGAAACAAGAGATCATTAATGTATTAGGGAATAAAGTCCAGAAAAAATTAATATTTTGTTTCAAAATATATAGATATATTTTTGAAGAAGCTCAATATATTAAAAAAGATATATCTGAAAATGGCTTAAATGAACAAGCTAATGGACGAGTTATTAATGTACCAACTATTATAAATATGGAAGATAAATGTGAGAGTTTTTTATATCAATTTAAATTAGCTTTAAGAGAATTAACTCAATTATTTGGAGTATTTTATGATAAAAAATTTGATAAACCTAGATATGATAAAATTCACGAGTGGTCCAAAAAAGAATTTGGGGAAAATGATGAACTAACAAAAATATTAAAATCAGACCATGATCTATGGATTAATAAGGCAATATCAATGCGTAATGCTGTTGAACATCCTGGAGGATACTCAGGTGTTTTACATATAAATAAAACTCAAATAATTAAAAATAATGGAGAAAAATCTTTATTATTGCCAACATGGAATTTAAATGATAAAGAAAAAAGTTCAATTTTAAAGGATATGTCTATGTTTATTATTAATATGTTGGAATTTTGTGAAGATTTACTTATGATATCATTAAAAAAAACTGATAGATCAGACATACCATTTATTTTTGAAGAAATACCAAATAAAGATAGAAATGAAGATTGTCAAATAAGAATTAGAGTTTCTTTGGAGAAAAAATTTTTAAACTAATTAGTTAAGCTACTTCGTCTAACATGGGATTAAAGATTTCGCTGCGCTCCATCCAAATTTATTCGGCAAGGGCAGTCGCCCTAAGCCTCATAAACTTCTTAAATCCCAGTAACGTTATATGAAATTCCAGTTAAATTATTGCTATACTGTTTTTTGATAAACACGCTTAAAAAAGTTGGTTTAATAAAATCAGAAGGAGTTTTTATTGTGAAAGAAATTCTACTAGAAACTAGAAGAGACACTTTTTTTAATGCTAAAAGATTAATTTATGATGCAGTAAAATTATTTTAAGAAGAAAAATATCCATCTTCTACTTTCTGTGCCATGACTGCAATAGAGGAAATAGGAAAAGTTATATACTTACGCATGGTAAGTATCAGCTTATTAGAAAGATCTGAAGAAGAGTTGTCTTCAGAACAAATTAAAGAAATAAAGAAAGTAATAAGAAATCACACAGGTAAAGCTTTGCAAATGGCAAACTGGTCGTTATTTATTAATTCTGCAGCTGACAAAAGACATGGAGTTCATCCTACTTCTGGAATTTATAGAACATCTGGTATTGTACTTTTGGTGCGTTCAGGTAAATGGATGGAATATAGAAATAATTGTTTATATACTGATATTGATTTTAATAATAAATCTGTTATTTCACCTTCGAAAATTAGTAGAAAAAATGCATATTATTTTATATGCATGGCATATGAAGGTCTTTCGGAACAAGCTGAATCTGGTTTAGGATCTGAATTTGAAGGGATTGATGGTACTGAAGCAAGAAATGAGTGGATAAGTCTAGAAAATGAATTAAAAAAATTTATCGATAAAAATTATACTAATGTGGACGATTTGGATTTTTTAAATAATGCAGATGCGTATAGAGAGTTAGCAGAAAAGAGAGGTTAATTTAAGAACCAACTGGAACTTCATATAACATAGGATTGCCGTTAGGCTAAAGAGCAAGCCTACCCTTCGGGACATGCCTTCTGTCACAAAGCTTGCAATAATAGCTGCAAGAAATATAAAAGGCAAGCTTTCCGCCAGTTCCTGCGGAACCAGGCACGAATGCAAATCCCAGTAACTTTATACGAAAGAGCTGGTTTGCAAAAGTCTTTTAAAACAATAGATAGATTATAAACTAAAATACTTCTATAAATTTAAAATTAAATATTACAATTGATTTTACATAAAATTTAATGTATAATTTAATTAAGATAATATTTATGAAATATTTTAAATTTATGGAGGTGCAGATAATGGTTACTTTAAGAATTGATAGAGATCATATGGTCTCATCTTCTGAAATTGTTCGTAACTTTAGTAAAATGTTAGATAAAACAAAAGAGTCCCCGCTATTTATTACCAGAAATAATGATATAGAAGGTATTATGATGGATATTGAAGAATATGAAATGTTACTGGAAAAAATCGAATTTTTGGAAGAACAATTAGAAGATGCCCATATTGAAGAGATTATCGCTAAAAGAAAAGAAAACTTTGATCTTAAAGATGCAGTAAGTGAAAAAGAAATAATGGACTTATTAGATAAAGAATAGTTTTTAGGGGGCTTAAGTTGATGAAACTTAAATTTCATCCTGAAGTTAAAAATGATATTGATAATTTAGATGGAAGTGTTAAACCCAGACTTAAAAGTACATTAAATAAAATAAAAAAATCACCTGAATTGGGAAAACCACTTGGAAATAAAAGTGGAATTGATTTATCTGGTTGTTTAAAAATCTACTTTTATCGAAAAAAATATAGAGTTGTTTATCAAATATTGAACGAGGAAGAAATAATGGTTTGGTCTGTTGGTAAAAGAGAAGATCAAGTTGTTTATATAAGTGCATATAAAAGAATACTTGAAAAGGGGCAGTAAACCCCTTTTTTTTATTTATTAAAATTTCTAAATTTTATCAAAAAATAAAACCAGCTCTATCATATAAACCAGCTAATTAAAGTCAAGTAAATTTAAAAAATAATTATTAGAGCTAAAATTAGGCATGACAAAATAAACCTACTGTAAAGTAAGTTTTAAAATCTTTAAAGCAGCTAAACAGACTAGTTTATTCTAAAGGATTCATCATTTTTCCATACTCCATAAATAATTCTTAATAACTTATGTGCTGCAGCAATAATAGCAACTTTTTTTGCTTTTCCCTCATTAACTTTCTTGCTATAGTAATTATATAAAATAGGATTATTTGGAACTTCGTTTGTTTTTCTAATTCCAGCAGATGCAGCTTGATATAGTGCTTTACGTAGATGTGTTGAACTACGTTTAGATATACTATTATGGGTTGATCTGAATTTACCAGACTCATATACTGAAGGATCTAAACCTGCAAAATTTAAGTTGAAGTTCTCTGAAAGTTTCATTAATGCTTTCATAATTTCTAGTTAAAACACGAATCTCATTACAATATTCAGGAATATCCTTTTAGCTGTAAACTTATTTAAATAAAAGACTTCAGCAATGCGATTGGTATCAAGAGGGTCAGTTTTAACTTTTCTAATAGAATTCTTTTTCTGTTTATGAGTGAGAATAGGGTTTAATTCAATTACATGATAACCACTTTCAGAAAAAAATGACTTGATTGGTTTAGAAAAATTACCGGTAGCTTCCATGACTATCAATGGTTTGACGCCTGTTTTAACTTCTAAAGCAAGAAGAAGGTTAATGACATCACTAGCGTTAGCATAAGTATGTTTAAAGGAGAAAGGTTTAGAATAGGGTTTTTGATAAGCTACAAAAGGTTTAGCATAACTATATGATTTTGAAACGTCGATACTTAAAACAGGTTGATTCATTAAAACACCTCCAAAGATTGACCAGGACCCTCAATTCGACTTTCCCCAGGTTCGTGAGGTGATACGGGTTTAAAGACCCAACCAGCTAAAAGAGATAAAAGACGATTGGAGGGCGAGACCAGTTTATGCGACGAGATCAAGATGTCCCAACATGGCATACGGTCTTCACCCTGGTATATTTCTTCCAGTATAAATTACTGAAATCTAAATAGAAAGAAAATAATTATAGAATTTATTTATCTATTATACGAACATGGGATTGGCGTCATGCCTTCTGTCATAAAGCTTGCAGGTTAACCAATAACGGATATGAAAAAGCAAGCTTTACGCCAGTTCCTATGGAAACAGTCACGAGCGCAAATCCCAGGGACGTTATGTGACATTATTTTTAATGAGTGAAAATGAGGTGATAAATAAATGAAAGAAGAAAGGAAATTATCAGAAGCAAAATATTTTTATAAAGGAATGGTTGAAAGTTTAAAGCAACATAATAGTGAGCAATTTAGTTATAATTTAAGTGCTTTTCTCTCATCATCTAGATCAATTTTGCAGTATTCATATAAAAAAGCAAAAGGAATTAATATGCTAAATGTTTATGAAGAATTGGTTAGTGATAATCCAATATTATCATTTTTTAAAGATAAAAGAAATGTAAATATACATGAAAGACCTATAAATCATATCACTGGTATTACTGTAAGTGACACGATTTCTGTTAGTGCATCAATTGAAAGTATTAAATGGGTAAAATATGATGAAAACGGTAATGTCATAGAAGAAAAGGAAAGTTTTAACAAAAAGAAGAAAAAACCTAGTGATATTAGTTCTAAAAAAGATAAGGATGATGCGAAAGTTGAATATATTTTTAAAGATTGGACAGGTGATGAAGATATTATTGAATTATCCCAAAAGTATATAAATGAATTAGAAGAATTTATTTATAAAGCTAAAGAAGCTGGTATAATATGAAAGCAAAATAACGTCGTCTAACAATATATTTACGGTTCCGCTACGCTGCACCCAAATTTCTGAACCTAAGCCAGGTCTGGCTTAGGTTCAGAAAATTCGTAAACTAGGATACGTTAGAACGCCAGGAAGTTTAATACTTCTAGTAGAGTGAGATAAAATAATATCACACCGCAAAAATCAGATGGTAATGATATAAATAAAAGTCTGACAGAAGGTCAACTATTGCTACCTCGCTGTCATTAGGAAAAGCATATTCGTAATGTAGATATTAATCTATCAAGTCTCTATCAGTTAAAGCCTAACCAGCAGACTGTATCGAGTGTTGCATCGAAATAGGCAACTATCAGATGAAGTGTACACAGAGAACTTTTTAGGCCAGAAGGAGTACCGTACTCCTGAAGCATATTCAGCCCCGTTAACTGGAAGTTGGTAGCACCGACTAAAGAGCAGATGACAACATGTTTAACGTCATGGAAGTCAGTACAAATGAGTTGTAATGGTGAGACTCATGAGGGTCTGTCGGGGTCAGAGCACCTGGCATGAAAAGAAAGAAGTATTAGGAACCTGGGAGGGCTCCTGCAGTTCCAGTAATCAAACTGGTAGGTAAATCCAACCAAACAAGAAGGACAACCAGAAGCTGGCAGGACTTCGGATTAACTCATAGTACTCTGAAGTCAAAATAGATAAATACAGAGAAAAAAGAAATAACAGAAGGTGATACCTATTTTCTAAGGTATGCAGATGACTATATAACAGCATTCAGATATCGAAAAGATGCTGAATATTTTTATAGTAAGATGCAGAAAAGACTGAATAAATTTAGACTTAAACTTTCTCTGGAAAAGAGCAATATAATTCTCTTTTCAAGATTTAAAAAGCAGGGTAGTAAAAGGTTTGAATTTTTGGGATTTGAGTTTAGTCGGAGCACATCTCTTAGAGGAAAAGATATAATAAAAAGGAGAACCTCCAGAAAGAAACTTAGAAAATCAATAAAGAATTTCAGAAAATGGTGTAAAATGATGAGAAACCAAAAACTAAAAATGCTGTTTGTTTTTGTCAAGTGAAATTTGACCCTTTTATTAATTGAAAATTGACCCGGGTAAGCAAAAAATAATATTAATTTTATTGACCCAGCCACTCTTCAGTTTCTTTCATTCGGTAAGAATTACCATTCATATTAATTACATATGATTTGTGGGTCAATCTATCTACCATAGCTGCAGTTAATGCCGG